>NZ_JBVKCA010000020.1:0-158073 GCF_055656965.1 Streptomyces sp. NPDC111656 | reverse complement strand
CCACCCCCATGCCCCGCCTCACCACCACCGTCCCCCGCGAATACGTCCACCGCTCCACCCTCGCCGAGGTCTTCCTCACCGGCTGCGAACAAACCGGCGACACCCACTACACCCTCACCGCCCAATGGCCCCGCGCCCACACCTTCTTCACCACCCCCGACGGCACCCACCACCACCCCCTCCAAGCCGCAGAAACCATCCGCCAAACCGGCCTCTACCTCGCCCACGCCGAACTCGGCATCCCCCTCGGCCACCACTTCCTCATGCGCAACCTCCACCTCACCACCCACCCCCAACACCTCACCATCGGCCCCACCCCCACCGACCTCACCCTCACCGCCACCTACACCCCCCACCACCCCCACACCAAACGCCCCACCGACTTCACCATGCACATCACCATCACCCGCAACGGCCACCCCACCGCCACCGGCACCGGCCGCTTCACCTGCCTCACCCCCACCACCTACCAACGCCTCCGCCACCCCCACACCACCACCCCCACAGCAGACACCACCACCAACACCAGCACCGCCGCCACCCAACACCAACCCCCCAACCCCCCACCCACCCACTACGGACGCACCCTCCCCCACGACATCGTCCTCACCCCCACCCCCCACCCCCACACCTGGCAACTCACCCCCAACCCCCACCACCCCATCCTCTTCGACCACACCACCGACCACATCCCCGGCATGGTCCTCCTCGAAGCCGCCCACCAAGCCGCCACCGCCCACACCCACCCCACCCACCCCAACCACCCCACCACCCTCCACGCCACCTTCCACCACTACACCGAACACCACACCCCCACCTACATCACCACCCACACCACCCGGAACAACAACACCGACAGCGACCCCACCCCCACCACCCACATCACCGCACACCAAAACAACACCACCGTCTTCACCGCCCAACTCACCACCCACACACCCGTCCCCCAAAGGACCGTTTCACCCCGGTGAGGTTGTTGGCTTCGAGGTTCAGGTGTCGCGCCAGTTCGGGGTGAAGCGGGACATCACATGCTGTGGCACTTGCGGCCCGCGACTTTCGTGCCGGCACCGATGCCCCGGTCGGCCGCGGGCACGTTCGCGGAGGTCTCCTCGCTCTGCGCTCCCAGCACGATGCAAAGTCATGTGGCAGGTATCGCCGAGGAAGGCCGGTGCGGGCGACGGAGAGAACGGCGTCCATGATGCGGCACACGTCGTGTTCGGGCGGGCGGCCGATGTCCAGGACGTTGCCTCTCAGCTCGGCCCGCCAGGTGGTGAGCGTAAGCCCGGTCAGTCGCCGGCATGCATCGGAGAGGTCACGGGGATACGCACAAGTAAGGTCAAGCGGGGGCGCCTTGCGATCAGGCGGGAACGAACTGACGGAAACGGGCCAACCAGCGATGCCCCTGTCGCATCCGCCGCATCGAAGGCGTCTGCCTCAGTGGCCGGACCTCGCCGAGCCCGACCACCGCAACTCACCCCCCGCGGCAGGGCTGGGACCGGGCCTTGCTGTGATCGGCCGTAATCCGCTTGACCTGGCCACGGGTCGACGCTGCACTGTGGCGGGACACCACGAGTCGTGGTGCCGTACCCCAGGGAGGCAGCGGCAGCGATGAAGATTCGTCCCACGACCGAACAGGACCTCGACGTCTTCGTCGACACACTCCATGCCGCGTTCGGGCGCTTCCCTGAAACCCCGACCGAGGGCAGCGGGGTCTGGTGGTCGGCGCTCGAAATGGACCGCAACCTGCTCGCCCTGACGGCGGACGGGCGGCCCGTCGGCACCGCCGGTGCGTACGCCTTCGAGCTCACCCTGCCCGGTGAGATCCTCGTCCCGGCCGCCGGGGTGACCGCCGTCGGCGTCCTGCCCTCGCACCGACGCCAGGGCGTGCTCAGCGCGATGATGCGGCATCAACTCACTGAGCTGCGGGCCCGAGGGGAGTTCCTCTCCGTGCTGCTGGCCTCCGAGGCCCTGATCTACCGCAGGTTCGGCTACGGACCCGCGACCTACACACAGCGGCTGACGGTGCCGCGCCACCAGGCCGCCCTCGCCCTCCCCCGGGCGCGCGGAACAGCCGAGGCCCCAGAGACCGGCTCGGTCGAGGTGCTGCGGCGTGCCGAGTGCGGCGAGATCCTGGAAGAGGTCTACGACCGCTACCGCCGCGCACAGCCCGGCGCGCTGTCCCGGCCGCATCGCTGGTGGGCCTTGGGCGCGGGGCAGCCCCCGGTCGCTTCGGCGCCGCGCTACGTCGCCGTCCACCGGGACGCCGACGGCGTCCCGGACGGGTACGCCAGCTACTCGACCGGCGAGCCCAGCACCTTGACGGTGGACGAGACCATCGCCGCCGACGACGCCGTCTTCACGGCCCTGGCCCGGTTCGTGCTCGGACACGACCTGGTCACTCAGGTCGTGTTCAAGCACTTCCCGCCCGAACACCCACTGCGCTGGCAGCTCGCGGACTTCCGCGCCGGCCAGGTGAGCCATGACACCGACTGGCTCTGGGTACGGCTGCTGGACGTCCCGCGTGCGCTGACAGCGCGCGGCTGGTTCATGGACGGCGAGCTCGTCCTCGACATCGACGACCCGTTCCTGGGCGAGCACGGCCGCTACCTGCTGACCGTCCGGGACAGCAAGGCCGACTGCGTCCCGACGGACCGGGAGCCCGACCTGTCCCTGGACGTGAGCGACCTGGGCTCGATCTACCTCGGCGGTACCGTCCCGAGCACGCTCGTGCGTGCCGGACACATCCGGGCCCACCGCCCGGGCGCAGCCGCCCTCGCTGACGCCCTCTTCCGCGCCGAGCGCTCCCCGCACTGCCTGCACTGGTTCTGACCCCACGCTCGCCGACCCAGCACAAGCGATGAACAGGGGGACCTGCTCAGGCGGGTGGTTCCGTGGCCACGTCGGGCCGCACCTGGCGACAGTTGCCGACGGGATTCAGGCCGTGCTGGCGGACCGTGTACTGCCGCTCCACCACGTGATCCTGGATGCGCTCGTCAGCCGTGGAGGGCTGAGCTGATGCCGGTGTGCGATCGGCTCGGTGAGCATCCGCGCTATCGACCCCTCCGGCCGCCTGGGCTGCCGCCGGTGGGTAGTCGGGCGAACCGCCTCCTTGCTGGCGAGCTGCCGGTCGCCTCCACCGACGCTACGAACGCAAAACGGAACGCTTCCTCGGCTTCCTCGGCTTCCTCGGCTTCGTCGGCTTCGTCGGACTCGTCGGACTCGTCGGACTCGTCGGACTCGCCGCATGTCTGATCGGATACCGCCGACTGGCGAAGGCGGTCACGTCCTGAGCCGGTTGCACTGCGGATCGAAGCGAATCAACGCCATCGAGTCGGCGAACGCCGCAGCAAAGGCAGAGGTCTCATTCGCCATGCTCCAGCACATTGGTCCGTCACGACTCGCCCTCGGCTGGAAGCTCGAGGTCCAGTTCGTAGCCCCCGTCGGCCGTTGGACCGGAGGTGACGGTGCCTCCAAGGAGTGCGGCGCGCTGCCCCAGTCCGACCAGACCATGGTGCGCACTGGGCAGAGGGAGAGGAGGCCGGGTCGGTGGGGTATTGGTGATCGTGGCACGGATGGCGCCGCCCTCGTTGCGGATACGAACCGTCGCACTCGTCCCGGGTGCGTGCTTGCGTACGTTGGTCAGCGCTTCTTGGACGGTGCGGTAGATGGCGCGCTGAACGGTGGGCGGAAGGTCGTCGGACACGTCGGTCTGCAGCTCGACCTGGATGCCGCTGTTGTCGACCAGCCGCTCAAGGTCGGCCAGGGACGGCTGCGGTGTCAGCTCCGTGGGGCGGCCCCCGGAGGCACGCAGGACGCTGACCATGTGCCGTAGTTCGTCCAGGGTCTGCACGCTCAGCCGCCGGATCGTGGCGGCGGCTTCCTTGACTTCGGCGTCCCGGGCGCCGACCTGAAGGGCTCCGGCCCGCACCGCGATCAGACTGACCTGATGGGAGACCACGTCATGCATCTCCCGGGCGAGCTGCGCACGTTCCCTGGCCAGCACGGCCTGGGCGGTCAGCAGCCGCTTGTGGTCGCGCGCCTCGGAGATCTCGGCAAGCCGCTGCGACAGATCGCGCCGGGTCTGGACGAGTTGGCCCAGGAAGACAGGAGCGGCCGCCGTCGCCGCGGTGTAGCCCAGAGTGACGAGGGTCGAGGTGGCCGCGAGGTTCCAGTGCAGTGACGGCCATGAGGTCATGTCGCAGATCGTGAATGTCGCCACGCAGACGGCCAGCAGGGCGCGGTGTCGGCTGAATGAGGCGAGAGTGTACAGCGCGGCCAGCGCGGCGAAGACCGCGTCGGAGACCAGGACGGCGGGCAGCGTGAGCAGGAACGTAAGCAGCGGCCGGCGACGGCGCAAGAGAAGAGAGAAGGCGGCGACCAGGGCGCATCCCAGGCGCAGCGACTCGTCGATGTGGACCTTGACCCAGACATCGAGCAGCGAGGCTCCGACGAGGATGGCGTCCAACAGCAGGGCGGGCGGGCGGCGAGGGGTCATCCCCCCTCCTGGTCCCGCGGCGGTTTGAGAAGGCAAGCCCATTCGGCGAGCCGGGAGGCCTGGATGCGGCCGCCCACCTTGAGTTCCGTGAGGATGGCGCTCACGTCGTCCTTGACCGTGCTCGTGCTCAGCTGCATGCGTGTGGCGATGTCGCTGTTGGACAGTCCCTTGCCGATGAGGACGAGTACGGCGCGCTCGCGGTCAGTGAGTCGGGCGAGGCTGCGGGCAGCGGGTTCCTGGGGGCCGGCGTTCGGACAGACGTCCACGACCGTCCGGGTGACCTTGGACGAGAGTACGGTGCCGCCGGCGGCCAGGGTCCGCACCAGGAACGGAAGCTGCTCGGGGTCGGTGTCCTTGAGCAGGAAGCCCGCGGCGCCCGAGCGAAGTGCCGTTGCGACGTGTTCGTCCAAGCCGATTGTCGCGAGCATGGCCACCACCGGAGGGTGGGGCAACCGGCGGAGGCCGGCCAGGACGGTGAGGCCGTCGACGTCCGGCATCCGGATGTCCAGAAGCACGACGTCAGGACATATCTCCTGCGCCACCTGAAGCGCCTGGCTGCCGGGAACCGCCGCCGCGACCTCGATGTCCTGCGCCGCGTCGAGGATGTACTGAAAACCCTTGCGGATCAGGGCCTCGTCGTCGACCACCATTACTCGGATCACGGGTGCTCCACTCACCATGGGACCACTGTCCGATTCGTACCATGTCGTGACACTCCCGGCTGGTTCACAGCATCGAATCCAGCCAGTCGGCGGGGGCTGCGTCGGCCAGTCGGCGGGGGCGGTTCCGGACACCTGCCGGATGGTTGTGACGCACACCGTCCAGGACCCTGGATCACATGTTGCACGTCGTATCAGAGGTCGCACCGTCCGGGGCGGCATCCGCTGTGGGGGCGGATCCCGCACCCTCCCTTACGGCGTCAACAGGACGGCTGATCGGACTCGACCTGGCCCGCGGCCTGGCGGTGTTCGGCATGTACGCGGCTCACGTCGGCCCCGACCCGTCGGTGGGCGGCCCGCTGGGCTGGGTGATGGAAGTGGCACGCGGCCGGTCCTCTGCCCTGTTCGCCCTGCTTGCCGGGTTCACCCTGGTCCTTCTCACTGGTCGGCCACAGCCACGGACGGGGCGAGCCGGGCGGCAGGCCATGGGCAGGGTACTGACCCGCTCCGCCGTCCTGGTTGCCCTGGGATATGCCCTGACCTGCCTGGACACCTCGGTCGACGTGATCCTCGCCGCTTACGGAATGGTCTTCCTCCTCGCCCTTCCGCTGTACCGGCTGCGAGCCGACACCCTGGCCGTCATCGCCGCGGCGACCGCGCTCGTACTGCCCCAAGTCCTCTATGTGCTTCGGGCCGCGGTCGAGGGCGGAAGCTGGGCCGACGCCGTCATCGCCCACGACCCGCTGGCCCGGATCACCGATTCGGACGGGATCGTTGAATTGTTCATCACCGGCGCGTACCCGGTACTGACCTGGCTGCCCTTCGTCATCGCCGGAATGGCAGTGGGCCGACTCGACCTCGCCAAGCCCGGCGTACGCGCCACGATCACTCTCCTCGGCAGCGGACTGGCCCTGCTCGGCTACGGCGGCTCTTGGCTGGCCCTGAACCTGGTCCCCGGCGCGCAGGCAGCCGTGAGCGCGACGACGGACGGCGGGGCGGCCGCATCGGCCTGGTGGTCCGACACCGTGGGCGACCCCACCACCATTACCCCGGACTGGCTGCTGGTGGCCGCGCCGCACAGCCAGACGACATGGTCGATCCTGGGCAACACCGGCGTCGGCCTCGTGATCATCGCCGCCTGTCTCTTCGCCATGGAACGGTCGGCCCGCCTACGGCGGCTTGCCGCGCCCGTCATCGCGGTCGGCTCGGTCTCCCTGACCGCCTACGCCGGCCACATCATCGCCATCAAGGCCCTGGGTATCGACGACCTGCCGACGTCCGCCGCCCTGCCGGCCCTGGCCTGCTTGGCCGCGGCCAGCATGCTGCTGGCCGTCGCCTGGACCCGGGCGTTCCGACGAGGACCACTGGAGTACATGCTGCACGCCGCCACCGCACCCGCTCGCCTGATCAACTAGCCGACTTGGTCGAAGCCCCTGCCAGGACACAAACTCCATCGCCGATTCCGCGGCGCCCACGGTTTCCGAAGGTCTCACACCATCCGGCGTCACGCCGGGCCAGGAAAGAGGTAAGCCGATGTCGGTCCGCCTGACATTCATGTGCGCGACAGCCGGGGACACCAGCAGGAACGCAGTCTTCGGTGACGGTCTCCTCAGCGAGCACGGCCTGCGCGAGGCTCGCGCCGTCGGAGCCGCACTCCCCCCGTACTCGCTGGCCATCCGGGCACCGTCGACCCGCTGCGGGCAGATCGCCGACGCTCTCGGCCTGAACGCCACGCTCGAACCCACGCTGCGCGACTTCGACTACGGCACGTGGCGTGGGCGCACAGTCGGCGAAGTCACCGCGCACGACCCCTACGGGTACGGCGCCTGGCTTACAGACCCGGATGCCGCGCCACACGGAGGCGAGTCGGTACGCCAGCTCTGTCGCAGAACCGCCGGCTGGCTCAGCAGAGTGCCGCCTGGCACGGGTGACGCACTGGCCATCACCGAGCCGGCGATCATCCGGGCCGCGCTCGTCCATGCTCTGTCCGCACCACCAACAGCCTTCTGGCATTTCGATGTGCCACCCCTGTCCGCGGTCTCCCTCACCTTGCGTGGCGACCACTGGAACGTCCGGCCCGGGCCCGTCACCCCTGGAGGAGTGGGCACCAGTCGCACGGTTCCCGTGCCGTGTGTCGCCGCACGGAATCACACGACGCTCCTGTGGAACGAGACGGCGAACGACGAGCGGTACGACCTCGTCGCCTGGGTGTGACCCGCGAGCACGCTCATGTGCTGCCGTCGGATCGACCGCAGGCCGGGGGCCCTCCGCGGACCGCCCCCGGCCTGCGGCGACGACCAGGTCCGCCCGCAAACACTCCACGCGCGCCGTCATCACGCAGGCGGACTCGTTGTCCTGGTCCATTCTCGCGGCCACGGTGACCAGGCGCGGAAGCTCAAGTGGGAGGGCTGGTGGCCTGCGCGGCGACCGCGTCGAGCCGGCCCAGTCTTCGCAGCACGCGCGTGGCGTTGGGCACAAGCCGGTTCCCGGCACCGGCCTCGGGAACCGCTGCCTACCCCGCTTGCGCGATGGAACATCGGGCGGGTGACCCTGCTGGGCGACAACACGCAACGCGATGGTGCCGTTCCAAGCCCAGGGCGCGGCGCAGGCGATTCGGGACGCGGCCGTGCTCGGCCACGCCCTCGCGAGTGCCACGTGGCCCAAGGTTCCCGGCACGCTCGACCGGTACGCGAGCCGACGGCTCTCGACCGCCACCTGCCGGAGGGGGCTGAGGCCCAGGCGCGGAACGCCCGCATAGCGGCATGTGCGGCCGTCCGATCGCTCGCACAGACGACGCGACCAGCCATTGCTGACCTGCCTACTGCGGACCTGGCGACCTGGCGACCAGACGCACCTGCCGCAGCTGCCACTCGATTTCCTGCCGATACGGTACCGAGCGGCAGCCTCGCTCAAGGTCTCGACCACCACCCGGACTTCGGGTGCGAAGCCACGCGCTCCGCGCACCGGTTGCCCCCTGGTCCGCGATCGTTGGGGAGACCGCGAAGGATCTTGACGCCGGGGACACCGAAGCATGGCCCGAAGTGACGTCGAGGAACTCGACGCCGCCTTGCAAGAGTTGGCCCGCCACTCCTCATGCCCATGGCTTCCTCACGAGTGGAAGACGGCGTGAAGGCGCCACGCATGCCCCGCCATAAAATGGGCACGGCTTGCTGGCATGAGCGTCACGAATATGCCAGCTTTCATTCCCGGCCTGGAACTCTCCCGCCGCTTGTACACCGAAGCAGTACGCCCCCTGCTGGAGGAAGCCTCCCCCGCGATCCCTCACTCCGCAGCACGCCTGGGCAGCGGCTCAGAGGTGCTCGGCTTCGACACCCCACGCTCCGCCGACCACGAATGGGGCCCCCGTCTCCAGCTCTTCCTCCGCCGCCAGGACGTCTCCCGGCACGCGGGACGCATCAGACACGTACTCGCCGAGCACCTCCCGAAGACCTTCCACGGCTACCCCACCCACTTCGCCCCCACCGGCGACCGCGGCATCCGCGTCATGCGGGCCGCCGACGGCCCCGTCCACCACCGCGTCGAAGTCACCCACCTCTCAGCATGGTTCACCGACGCACTCGGCTTCGACCCCTCCTCCGGCATCACCCCGCGGGACTGGCTCGCCACCCCCACCCAGCTCCTCGCCGAAGTCACCGGCGGAGCCGTCTTCCACGACGGCCTCGGTGAACTCGCTCCCTTACGAACGGCCCTCCGTTGGTACCCGCACGACCTCTGGCTCCATGTCCTGTCCTGCCAGTGGCAACGCATATCCCAGGAGGAAGCCTTCGTCGGCCGCTGCGGCGAGGTCGGCGACGAGCTCGGATCCGCCGTGGTCGCCGCCCGCCTCGTGCGCGACCTGATGCGCCTGTGCCTCCTGATGGACCGCCACTATCCGCCCTACAACAAGTGGCTCGGCAGCGCGTTCGCTCGCACCCCCATGGGCCCTCGCCTCACCCCCGACCTCACCGCCGCCCTCGCCGCCACCGACTGGCGCGACCGCGAGCAGCATCTGGCACACGCCTACGAGACGGTCGCGGACCTGCACAACCAACTGGGCCTGACCGACCGCGTCGACCCCGCCACTCGCCCCTACCACTCCCGACCCTTCCAGGTCCTGCGCGCCGACCGTTTCTCCAAGGCCCTCACGGCCCGCATCACGGACCCGACACTTCGCGATCTGCTGCCCGTCGGCTCCGTGGACCAGTTCCTCGACAGCACCGACGTCCTGAGCCGCCCGAAACTCACCCGCGCGGCAGGCCACGCCGTACGAAAATCCAGGTCAGAGTGATCCTGACCTGACCTTCCGAGCCAGCAGCGTGCCACGCCACCGGCCCAGGAGTTGACGAGGAAGTTCTGGAGCATGATCCGGCCGGCGCTCAGACCCCCAGCTGTGGCGTGCCAACGCGTTGTCACGGGCTCCGGGCTCCCGGACTTCGACGTGCTCGTGGGCACCGTATCCGTACGGGTACGGGCCGTGGCACAGGGCCGCGCGGTGGCCGCGCGCTGCGTGACATGCGAGGCCCTCGTTCTCTACCGCGCCGGGACTGGTCCGCCTGGAAAGACAGACGCCTGGCATGTAGCCAATGCCGCGCCTGCGCAAGGAGTATCGAGCCGGGGACGATCGGCCGACCGGAGGTCTGTGGCCGGCATCCCTCTCCCGACCGTCGGTCCGGCCATCGCCGAACGAGGCGTTCCGCAGCTCGTAACAGTGGGAGTCCGGGCTGGCGTTCCGTGGCACGCAAGCAGCTTCGGGCTGCACCCTGTGTCGTCCAACTCCAACGATCGTGGGGCGGTGGACCCCTCCGCCGTCCGTCTCTGCATCAACCGTACGAGTGCTCTTCGCCGGTCGCAGGTGAGACGCCGCAGAAGGGTCCCCTTGCCGTTCCGCCCCAGGCACGTCGTCGCTTCCGCGAGGTCTGCTCACCGGATGTGCGACGTGGTCCTGCTGACCCATTGGGACAGCGTGAGCTGCATGGTCAGGTTCGCTCGGTGTGGCCTGCGGTGACGGGGCGACGCGTGGCCGCGATCGGGCCGGGTGGCCGCGTGCGTCCGCGTGCTTCGGCCTTTGCCGCAGGCCAGCGCGTCACGCAGAAGAGAGAGGTGAGCGGGCACGGCCACGAGGCGGTCGTACTCGCCCCGGCATGTGTGGCAGGTCGCCAGGTGAGCCCGCACCGCGCCTGTCTCGTCGGGGGCGAGGGTCTTGCGTTCGCTTCCGGCCAGAAGCTCACGGATCGAGCGGCATTCCTCGAGGGCCGTCTTCTCGTCGGGCTTCGTCAGGCACTGGGTTGCGGTCATGGTGAAACCTCCGTTCAGGGTTTCACCTTGGCTCAGGAGCGGCCCTCAGCGCGTCGTCCTCGCGCAGCGACTTCCGGCTACCACGGCTGCAGTACGCGACACGTCGGTCTGCCGCTGGGACAGAAGGTGGACGCACTGTGTCGGCGGCTATGCGGGTTGCTGGGATTGATCTGGTTCCGTAGCCGGACTGACCAGCCCGCACTGGTAGGCGATGACGACGAGCTGGGCGCGGTCACGAGCTGCCAGCTTGGTCATGGCTCGGTTGATGTGGGTCTTGGCGGTCAGGGGGCTGACGAACAGGCGCTCGGCGATCTCGTCGTTGGACAGGCCCAGCGCGGCGAGGCTCGTGACGTCGCGTTCCCGCGGTGTCAAGCTCTCCAGCCGCTCGTGTACGGCCGCCGGGCATGGATCCGGCTGGGCCAGAAACCGCGTGATCAATGCTCGCGTCGCTGAGGGGGACAGCAGCGCCTCGCCGTCTGCGACCGTTCGGACGGCATCGAGAAGTTCCTCGGGTCGCGCGCCCTTGCCGAGAAAACCACTCGCACCCGCACGCAGCGCGTCGGCGACGTGTTCGTCGTCCTCGAAGGTGGTCAGGATGAGCACCTTCACACTTGCGAGATCCTCGGACTCGGTGATGAGGCGTGTCGCCTCGAGGCCGTCCATCTCTGGCATGCGGATGTCCATCAGGACCACGTCCGGGCGCTGTGAGCCGGCCAGCTCGACCGCCTCACGGCCATTGGACGCCTCGGCCACGGTCTCCATGTCATCCGTGGCGTCGAACAGCATGCGGAAGGTGCCCCGCAGCAGAGCCTGGTCATCGGCAAGCAGTACGCGAATCGTCATGCTCATGTCTCCGATTCCCTGCCGGACCGGGGCGCAACGGTAGTTCCGCGGTCACGGTGAACCCGCCTTCGGGGCGCGGTCCCGCATACAGCGTGCCCCCTATCGTGGTGGCCCGCTCACGCATCCCGATCAGCCCATGACCGGCCCCCGGGTGAGGATCGTGCGGTCCGGCGCACCCGTCGTCCTCGACGGTGATCGTCAGCCGTTCGCCGTGGTAGTGGAGGAACAGCCGGGCATGGTCGGCCCCGGCGTGCTTGCGCACATTGGTCAAGGACTCCTGCACGATGCGGTACGCGGCCAGGTCGACCGCCGGTTCCAGCGGTTCGGTGATGCCCCGCCACGTGTCGCTCACGGCCAGCCCGGCGCGTTCGAACGACGCGAGAAGTGCTGGTACTTGCGCGAGGCCCGGCATCGGGTCGCGGAGCGCCACCGGCTCGTCGGACTGCCGCAGCAGGCCTACGGTCACCCGCAATTCGTCCAGCGCGGAGCGGCTGGTGTCCCGGATGTTCTCCAGAGCCGTCAGGATTTGTTCCGGGCGCTGGTCCACCAGGTGGACGGCGACGCCTGCCTGAGCGTTGATCAAGGCGATGTGGTGCGCGACGATGTCGTGCAGCTCGCGTGCGATCCGAACGCGTTCGGCCGCCACTCGCTGCTGTGCTTCTTGCTCGCGGGTGCGCTCGGCGTGCTCCGCTCTTTCCTCCACGGCCGCCACGTAGGCGCGCCGTGAGCGCAGCCCGTCCCCGACGGCGGCCGGCAGGGCCGTCCAGGCCACCATCGCGGCTTTGTCCGGGTCCAGCCACGAATTCGAGGTCCATATCGCGTCGGCGCCCACCAGGATGGCAGCCGAGACGGCTGCCGCGGTCCAGGCGGTACGCCGGTCGGTCCGCAGCGCCACGTTGTAGACGGACGCCAGAACCGGGCTTGTCACCAGCGGGCTCTCCCGAAAGCCGAGCATCTGAAAGAGCACCCCGCAGCCAATGGTGACCGCCAGTACTCCGAACGGGTGACGACGACGCCAGAGCAACGCGGAGCAGCCGACGGCAGCCAGCACCACGGCGGACCAGCGCAGCACGAACTCGTGCTCGTGCGGGTCGACCGAGGCAGCCACCACCGACAGCACGCACAGCACAGCCACGCCCAAGACGTCGAGCGTGCGGCTCGGGGCTCGCCCTCGCCGCCTCCAACCGTTGAGCACCGTCATGCCATCACCGTAGGGTCGGCGGCCGGGTCGGGCATCGTTTCACCACGGCCCGATGCGGAGTGAGAACTCATCGACGCCGCCGACACTGCCACGGTGCTTGTTCTGAGTGCAGGGCAATTTTGCGGGCTGTGTCCGCGTCGTTCGTAGTGGCTGAGCTCGAAGGATCCGTTTGGCTGTCGGCGCTGCGTACCAGCTCGGCGTTCCGTGGTGGCACCTGCCCGCACACCTTTGCGGGCGATGCGGTACCTGGCTGCCGTAGGCATCGGCGCAGGTGGTCGCAGTCGTAGCCCTTGTCAATGTGGAGCCTTGCCGGCCTTCGCCGAGGCGATCCGCGGCGCGAGCGGATGGACGGGATCCCCGCACCAGTGGCTGCAGAGCCTGGTTGCCATGAAGGTTCGCGCCGGAGATGCCGATGCAATGGGGCAGCCAGGTGCGTCCAAGGTCGCTTTCCGTACGGCGCTGTCGGGTGGGCGCTGGCCGACGGCGAAGACCGTGGCCGCGTTCGTCGTATGCGACGATCCGCGACATGTCAGTGGCCCATGGCACGATCGCGCGCATGGCATCGATCGACGAGCGGCTCGTTCACGAGACAGCCGCCGAGTACGGCGTTCCCGGACCTGTCGCGCAGGAGTTCATGGCCCGGTTCCGGCCATGCCTCTATCTGGTGCCGCACAAGGAAGTGCCTCCGCCCCGGCGGGAAAACGTCCGCTCCGCCGCACGAACGGGCGGGCTACCCGCACTGCCGGACGGGGTGGACTGGCCCGAAGGGAGAGCGCCGCTCGTGCTGAGCGTCGACTGCGCGGCCCTGCCCCACGACGTACTGGACATCGAACTGCCCGTCGATGGACACCTGTTGTTCTTCACCGAGATCGAGTACCCGCCAGAGTCGTCCGTGGTGTTCCACGTCTCTGCCGGAGCACGCACCTCGGAGCGCGCCGCAACGTATGAATTCAACGGTGAGGCCGTGCAGATCAAGGTCTACGAGCCACGCACTTTGTATCCCGTGCCCGGACTGACCCTCGACAGCGACTGGCAAGGGGGCCCGCAGACCCGCGCGTTCTTGGACGGCGACGGTGACGAGGACACGCTGGACAGTTTCGAGGAAGCCATCCTCGACGCGGCCTTCGGCGGACATCGCCCCGGTGTCGGCGTGCAGATCGGCGGGTTCTCCGACCCGTGGGACATGGCACCGGACCAGGGCGATCTCGTGCTCTTCGCGCAGATGGCCGGGCAGGCGATCGACTACGACGTTTTCACCATGAACCTGATCGTGGGGACACGGGAGGACATCGCCGCCGCAGAGTATGTCGGCCTCCGGTACGAGCAGCAGTGCTGAGCCGGGCCCTCGTCGTAGGTGTGGGTTGACAGTGGGTAGTGGTTCACAGCCAGAACCTGGGTGAGCGCACCGCCCGCGGCCACACCGCCGAGTGCGGCGCCGGCACTTCACGGTCTCCGTACCGGCGGCGACCGCCGCCTCGCGGCCTGGTCGGCGCCTCCGGCACCACCCGCTGACACACTCCCCACGGCCCGTCGGGGACCGGGCGATCGACCATAAACACACATACAGGTCAGCGAGATCGCCCATGAAGATGATCTCCAAGTGGCGCGGTTCAGCGGCACAGGGCCGTGTCCACGACACCGTCCATGCGCTCCTTGACTGCCTGGCTCGGCTGCATGGTCACGGCGACGTTGGCCGCGCGGCCGTCCTCGGTGACGCCGCCTCGGGTCTCGTACCCCGTCATGCTGCCGCCGTGGCCCCAGTACACCCCGCCGCACGACAGTGGCGTGCTCACGAGTCCCAGCCCGTAGCGGGCACCGGCGGGAAAGGGGTAACTGGCCGGGACGGTGGTGCGCATCTGGCCGAGCTGAGCCTTCGGGAGAAGGTGGCCGGCCAACAGCGCGGAGAAGAACCGGTTCAGGTCGGAGTCGGTGGACACCATCTGGCCCGCAGCCCAAGCCCAGGAAGGGTCCCATTCCGTGGCGTCGACCAGAGGCGCGCCTGCCGATTCCTGGTAGTAACCCCTGGGATGGCGCTCCCGGATCATCTCCTCTCCTGGGGCGGGGAAGTAGGTGTGGCGCAATCCGATGCGTTTGATGACTCGCTGGTCGATCTCCTCGGCGAGGGGACGGCCGGTGACCTTCTGTACGATCAGGCCGGCCACCAGGTAGTTCGTGTTGCTGTAGGCCCAGTTCGTGCCGGGGGCGAAGTCGGCCTTGTGCTGGAGCGCGAGGTCGAGGAGTTCGCGGGGGTCGTAGTAGCGGATGTCGTCGCTAAGGTACTTGCTGTAGTTGGGAAGTCCGCTGGTGTGCTGGAGCAGTTGGCGGACGGTGATGTGACGTCCGTCGATCCCGTCCCCGCGGACGAGACCGTGCAGATAGGCGTCGACCGGGGCGTCAAGGCCGATCTTGCCTTCACCGACCAGTTGCAGCACGACCACCGCCGTGAACGTCTTGGTGTTGCTGCCCATGCGCACCTGACCGTCCCGGGGCACCTTCGCTCCGGTGGCCAGGTCACCGACCCCTGCGGTGTAGGTGCGGGTGGGGCCGCCACGGTCTTTGACGCTCGCCAGCGCGGCGGGCACGCCGTCGGTGTACACCAGCGCGTTCAGGCCCCTTTGGACGGTGTGCGGCCTGGTGGCGGCAGACGCCGCGGGCGGGGCCAGGGCGCCCATCGTCATGACGCCGACGGCCACCGCGGCCGCGGCCGACGCGGCTCTGCGCCGACCACTCCGCCGCCCGGACGGACGAAACCTCTGCCATGCCTGCTCACGCACGAGCCAACTCCCATGGAATCATTGGGTAACCACCGGCTGATGGGCTCAGCATCTCGGAAGCGACCACGCGGGACGATCGTGGTACCCGCCCACCTCCAGGTAGGGCTAACCCCCGCCGCTTGGTTGGCGGGGAACGGGGGCCGGGGACGCCCTGGGCGCGGTGGCAGCGTCAGGAGATGCAGACGCGACGTCGAGCCGGGCCGGCAGTTCATCCGAGGCGGAGGTGGTGAACCTCCGATGGAAAGGCTGTGCGGCGGCGTTGTGGCGGTCTCCGAATGCCCGGAGCCGATGCCGAACCTCGCTGAGGTCCGTGAAGTCGTCGGCGAGACGACCTTGCGCTGGACGATCGAGAAGACGGTCTCGCTCTGGTGGCCTTCGTCCCCCGGCGAGAGGATCCATTGTCGACGTTCCAGAAGACTCGTCCGGCACTGGCGTAGAGCTCGGTGGTCATGGCCTGGGTGAACAGGTTCATGAAAGGCACGATGCCTGTTATGGGTTCGCGGCGGCATCGCGCCTGGATGGAAGTCTTCTCGTCCGCAGAGATCACGTACCGTCCTCGCCCAGCGCGGTGCCGTCGAAGGTGCGGGTGTACAGGTCCAGCACCCGCGCGGCCTTGGGCCGAAATGCGGGGTCGCGTACAAAGATCCAGGACTGATACTGCCAGGCTTGAGGGCGTCCTGCTTGAGCCAGCACCGCACGGTGGAAGGGGAGATCGACCCGGCGATGGACCGGCCGACCACCGACCGGACCGCTTGCGGTCGGCGAGGGCGGGGCAGGCCGCCGGTGGCCAACCTGCCCCGCCAGGTGCGCGTCGGCGCAGGGCGGTTGACCGCCCCGAACCATTCACCCCGAGATCGGCCGTGTCCCTTCCACGCCTGCGACCCGAGCTGTCTCGCTGACCCTGACCACCTCCGAGCAACACCGGCTCAAGGAAATGGCCTCTGGCCACAAGACCCCGCATCAGGCCCGGCAGCGCGCAGCCATCGTGCTGCTGGCAGCTCGTCGGGCTCCAATGCCCGGAAATCCGCGCAGACCCGGCTGCATGTGGACACGGTGTCAGTGCGTCGGTGCATGGCCGAGCGTGGCCGGTGTGTCTGGCTGCCGGGTTGGAGCGGATTCGAGGTCAGGGCAGGGTGAGGATACGAGGGCCGTCCTCGGTGATGGCGATGGTGTGTTCGATGTGTGCGGCTCGGCTGCCGTCGATGGTCCGCAGGGTCCATCCATCGGGGTCGGTGTGGTAGTCGTTGCGTCCTCCGGCCATGAGCATGGGTTCGATGGCGAGGGCGAGGCCGTGGCGCAGGGGGAAGCCGCGGCCGGGTCGTCCGTGGTTGGGCACGTGCGGGTCTTCGTGCATCTGGCGGCCGATGCCGTGGCCACCGAAGTCGGCCGGCATGCCGCAGTCGGCCTTGCGGGCGACCGTGCTGATGGCATGGGAGATGTCGCCGATCCGGTGGCCGACCGTGGCGGCGGCGATGCCGGCGTCCAGGGCCTGCTGGGTGGCGGCGATGAGTTCGAGGTCGGCGGGGCGAGGGGTGCCGACGGTGAAGCTGATCGCGGCGTCGCCGGTCCAGCCGTCGAGTTCGGCTCCGCAGTCGATGCTGACCAGGTCGCCGTCGCGCAGGCGGTAGTCGTCGGGGATGCCGTGCGAGACGGCGTCGTTGACGGAGGCGCAGATCACGGCGGGGAAGGGAGTCGGGGCGAAGGAGGGCTGGTAGCCCAGGAACGGAGAACGTGCTCCGGCCTTGGTGAGAACGGCGCGGGCGGCTTCGTCGAGCTCGCGCAGGCGAACTC
Source organism: Streptomyces sp. NPDC111656 (assembly GCF_055656965.1). Classification (NCBI taxonomy): domain Bacteria; kingdom Bacillati; phylum Actinomycetota; class Actinomycetes; order Kitasatosporales; family Streptomycetaceae; genus Streptomyces; species Streptomyces sp. NPDC111656. The sequence continues at coordinate 141,015 of NZ_JBVKCA010000020.1, read as the reverse complement.
CCACAGCTGCCGCCGCGCGGGCGGCTGCGAGTGCATGGGCCACGACGCGCCCGGCTTCTCGCATCGCCTCCAGTGCCGTGTCGGTCTTGATCTCCACCATGTGTCGTGACTCCCCTGCGATGCGATGCGACGCTAACCAATACTTATACCGGTATTAGTATCACGGGCATGGTGAGAGTTCCTTTGAGTCCGCAAGAGCGGCAACGCGGAGAGCGCTTCGGGATCCTGCTCCGCCGGGCCCGCGGGGACCGCAGCATGGTCGACGTCGCAGCGGCCGCAGGGGTGTCCGCCGAAACGCTCCGCAAGATCGAGACCGGCCGAGCCCCAACCCCGGCCTTCTTCACCGTGGCAGCCCTGGCCCACGCCCTGAACCTGTCCCTGGACGACCTGGCCGCCGCCTGCGCGGAAGGGACCGAAAGCGGCGAGCAGGCCATGCCGGCGTGACCGTCAGGCGCGCGCGATCCAGGACTCCGTGGCCTGGACTACGTCTTCCGGTCGGACGGCCTGGAGCACCTTCGCCAGGCGGCGGGTGTGTACGGCTGGGGCGGGTTGGACGGCTCTGCTGCGCCACTTCTCACTGAAGCGCGGCAGCGACAGGCCCGCACACATAGGCCATACGGGTGACGCACGTCGCCGAAGTAGGCCGGCGACACCTACACGACCGCCCGGGGCGACCTCGTAGTCGAGTCGTGGCGGGTAGCACGGACAGCCTGGACGGGGGCAGACAGGCGCCGTCCGCCACGATCCTGAGCGGAGCCGCGCTGCCCGCATCACCACACCACTCGGCGCCGCGTCACCCTTCGGCCGCCACGGCATGTCCGGCAGACGCCGGCTGGGATGACTTCGATGGCTCGCGCGGCGAGCTGCTGTGCAGGCGCGGGCCATAGGCGGCAGCCAGTTAGCCCACCTGGCGGGATGTGGCTGTGCCGATCAGCGTTCCGCGAGGTCTCCTGTGCTTCCATCGCGCCAGGAGGCATATGACATGGCTGACAAGCGACAACAGGACACCCATTCTCGGCTCACCCTGTCCCGGCGCCGTGTGCCGACCGCGGCCGCCCTTGCGCCCGCACTCACCGGTGTGCCTGCCAGGGCCCGCGCACTGTCCGCCGGACCGGAGGACCGCTCCCCGGCCGAGCCGGTAATGACCAAGCCAGCGGACTCAGCAGGCGTGGGCGACGCTCTCGGGCCGACCGGTGACCTGAGGCGGTTCATGTTCCACACGGGCTTGCCGCGCCGGGACCTCACGGCCTTGTCTCGCGGTATCCGGATCAACCGCGCGCTCGTTCTGGGCACGCGCGTGTCCTACGTCCGTCACCCAGACCGCTGCACGCTCCTGCTGGGCGACGCCGTGGTCACCGAGCGCGAACTGCAGATTTTCAGATGTCCGCCGCGAGACCGTCGCCGACGGCCCTGCGATCCTGCCCCCGAGACCGGTCGCCACCACCTCCGTCAACTTCCAGCCGCTCGGCGGCTGAAAGGCCGCCCTCAGCGGTGACCTGGTCGTGATCGCCAAGGAAGTCCAACCCGTCCTCGTGGCCCTGCCGCGCGGTGGCGCCACACTCGGCGAGGCGCGCCACCACAACCTCACCGACGATCCACACCTGTTCTTCGTCCACTACTGGGCCGTCGGCGATGCCGTCGGCCTCGCCAAGGCCATTCGCCGGGCCGTGGACACCACCAACGTCGTACCCATGCCCGGAGGAGCCGCCTGATGACCGCGGACAACGAGACAAACATCTGCCCGTTCGACTTCAGCGAAGCCCTGGAGTTCGACCCTGAGCTCGCGGACCTGATGGACCGCGATACCCCCACTCGCATCCGGCTTCCCTACGGCGATGCGGACGCCTGGCTGATCACCGGATTCGACGCCGTCAAGCAGGTGACCACCGATCACCGGCTCAGCCGGGCCGCCATCATCGGCCACGACTACCCCCGGCTGACCCCGGAGCCCATCGTCTCGCCCGAATCGATCAACGTGATGGACCCGCCGCAGAGCAGCCGTGTCCGCCAACTGGCGTCGCAGGCCTTCACCCAGCAGCAGGTCGACGGAATGCGGAGCCGGATCATCTGGCTCGCGGACGTCCTGCTGGACAGGATGGAGGAGGACGGCTCGCCGGCCGACCTGGTTCAGTACCTCTCCGACCCGCTTCCCCAGCACACCATCCTGGACCTCCTCGGCGTCGACCAGGAGGACTGGCCCCAGATGCAGGAATCCGTGCGCCAGTTGCTCGTCGTCGGCGCGGGCAACAAGGAGGCCGCGGCGAGCGCCAAGGCCGATCTGACCTCCTACTTCGCCAAACTCGTCGAGCAGCGCCGGAGCTCACCCGGCAAGGACCTCATCAGCGCGATGGCCGCAGCGCGAGATGGCAAGGATCAGCTCGACGACAGGGAACTGGCGGTCATGGCACTGACGCTGACGCTCAGCGGCCAGGACACGGCAACGTGCCAGATCAGCGACATCGCATACCTGCTCCTGACGCGTCCCGAGCTGATGGAACACCTCAGGCGTCGGCCGGATTCCCTGACTGACGTCCTGCAGGAGATGCTCCGCCACATCCCGTTCCGCAAGGGGGTCGGTATCCCCCGGGTGGCCCTTGAGGACCTTGAGCTGGACGGCGTACAGATCCGGGCGGGCGAATTCGTCCACGTGTCGTACCTGACGGCCAACCGTGACCCGAAGCGCTTCCCGGACTCGCACGTCCTCGACCCCGACCGGCCGTACCAGCCGCACATGACGTTCGGCTGGGGCGGACACCGATGCATCGCGGTGCCCTTGGCCATGGCGGAGATGGAAGTGGCGATCGGGCGTCTCTTGAAGCGCTTCCCCGGGCTGCGGCTTGCGGTACCGCCGGAGGAAGTGCGGTGGGACACGGACACGATCCGGCGCTTTCCGCTGGAGCTGCCGGTGGCTTGGTAGGAACGCCTGAAGCGCGCCGGACCTGATGGGCTCGCTGGTGCATCGGCTCGCTCAGCCGATGCGAGCCCTTCAGGTAAGGAGGCACGGTGACGGCGTCCAGGCTGTCCGTGCCACGCACAGGTGTCAGCAGCACGATCCGGCAAGGACAGCAGCATCCTCGTCCACTCCTCGTACGAGCCCTGGTCCCGGGCTCAACGACGGGGGGCGAGGATGCTGGCCGAGGTTCGCAGAGCGTGCGGGGCCCCTACGATGCGCGATGACCCTGCTCAAAGGACCCGCGCTGCAGCGCCATGGCACAAGACTCAGAACAGCGACTGCAGCGACCCAGCGGCCGACAGCAGTGCGGTCCCGGCCGGCGCGGAACCCGCCGCTCTCCGTGCTGACACGACCTCAACCACCTGCGGCGCCGGACCGTGATCCACGTGCTGGAGGAGACCGTCCGGCACGCGGGGCACCTGGACGTCAACGCCCAGGCCAGGACGTGTCTCGTCTCGGACTGCTGAAGAGCTATTCCTCGTCGCGCACGTCGCGGCGGCCATGCCATCGGGCCAGGCGTCGACGTGGCGTGGTGCCATGACCGGATGGGTTCACCGGTTGCCTCCCGATCGCTTCAAAGAGTCGCCGGGTACGCTCCTTTCAGTCCTCGGTCGAGGGGAGTTGCTGAGTGGCCCGGTTGAGTAGCCCCGTTCTGCGCACCCAGAGGCTTGTGATGGAGCCGATCCGCCGCGGGGACAGCGACGATCTCTTTGAGGCTGTGGTCAGTCAGGACGGCGTCATGCGATGGCTGGCGACCGGCCGGGCGGACAGCCGGTCTGCGGCCAGGGCCATGTGCGACGACCACGTCGCCCACTGGACCAGACACGGCTACGGCGACTTCGCGGTCAGGGATGCTGCAACGCACGCGTTTCTGGGCCGGGTGGGACTGCGCAATCGGGCCCGGCACGGAGTTGACCTCGGCTTCGCCGTGCAGCCACTGGCCCAAGGCCGTGGGATCGCCGGCGAGGCGGGCCGTGCGTGCCTGGACCTGGCGTTTCGCCGCCTCTCGCTCCCTGCCGTCTTCGCGTTCGTCCTGCCCGACAACACGGCCTCGATCGCGGTACTACGCCGCCTGGGTGCCCAGGCGGACGGGCCTGTCCAGTCCAGTGGCCTACATTGTCTGCGCTTCCGGTTTGACCCCGCCGGCACGGCCGCCGCGGAGCATGTGGTGGTGGACGACGGTGGCGCGGACCTCCCATTGATCCATGTGCTGGGCCCCGGTTCTCCGACTGATGGAGCCGCACTCCGCGATGGCCTGCCCGACCCTTTCGGGGTGAACGGGCTCGCTCTGGTGTGGGACGACAAGCAGTACACCCTCACCGCTGTCTCCGAAGGTCGGCCGGTGGCTTCCGCGGGATGGCTGCTGCGGGACATGGCCTTCGACGGATCGCCGCGCCGTACGGCGGGGTTGGGCGGTGTGCTGGTGCACCCCGCCCATCGAGGCCAGGGCATCGCCCGGACGCTGATCAGCGTGGCGGTCGAACACGCACGAGCGGCCGGCGCCGAGACGATGATTCTGCTCTGCCGCCCGGACCTGGTCCCGCTCTACGCACAGCTGGGATGGAGCCGACTCTCCGTACCCGTCACCTTCCAGCAGCCCGACGGCGCTCGGACCTCGCCACTGACCACCATGATCTACGACCTCGCCGGCCTACCCCGTCCGACCATCAGCGTGGACCTGCGGGGCCTGCCCTTCTGATGCGCTGGGCAAGATTCACAGTACCGTCGGGCCGCTTCGGCAAAGTGCTTCCGTCCTGGAGATCCGGTTCCAGCTCAGCCTCCGAGCAGTGGCCACGGTGAGGACGGCTGGGCACCTTCAGGCGCCTTCGAAAAAGTCGCTCTGATCAGCCCGCTGATCCAAACAGAACTGCCCGGCTCAACCGGACGGCGTGACCGAGGACCACACGCCGAACCACTGCTCGGCGCCGTAGTCCTCGAACCGCTCCACCTCGGTGAACCCCAGCTTTGCCGCGAGGCGCATCGAGCGCTCGTTGGCGGTCTGGGTGCGCAGCACCACCGGCTTGCCGGGAAGCGCGTCGGCGAACCAGTCGAGTGCCGCTGCGCACGCCTCGGCGCCGTACCCGCGTCCCCATGCCTCCGGCAGGAACAGGTAGCCGAGCTCGGCCTCCCCGACATCCGGACGGACGTGCCCCGGACTCTCCGCGTCGTGCCGATCGAGCTTGACCATGCCGATCATCGCTCCGTCGAGATCGATCACGAAAAGGCCAGGCCGCCGTCCGGATGTCTCGGGCACCGCGCGCTCGAGCTCATCACGCGGTCGAGGGCCACCGAGGTAGGTATGCACCTCCGGTGAGGCGAGCAGCTCGATGAACGCCGCACGATCTCGGGCCTCGGGCACACGGAGCACGAGCCGTTCTGTTCTGATCGAGGCAGGTGGCCAGGCCACAGGTCCGAGTCCAGTCATGGCGGGCAACCTATCGCACGCCAGTGAGAGTGATCCGAAAGTGAAAGCCTGGCCGCCCTCACCCTGCAATGGCGGGCGATGCTCACCCGCCTTCGCGCAGTACTCGCCCCGCCGCCACCTTCCTTCGCTCTCTTCGATGTCCAGCCTTGACGGAGCGTCACTCGGCACAGAAGTCGAGCGCCGGCACTGCTGTCGGGCAGGAGGCAGAGCGGCATTACTCGGCCTTGCACCGTATTACTGCGAGAGCCTGTGCGAACGCGGAGTCGTGGGTGCCCTTGGCGATCTCCTGAACGAAGTTGCCTGCGTGGATGTCAGGCGGGATGCCCTCACCGTCGAAGGTCTTGCCGTCGGACGGCGTGAGGTATTCCTCGTTCGGCAGGCCGAAGGTCCAGCCGTTCGGGAGGATGCGCTCCAGAACGTCCGAGAAGACGCCCTGCGTGTTCTGTCCAATCCGTACGGTCCTCGCCGGGCGCTGTATGAGGGCCTGGGTGAGGGTCTCGCCGGCGCTGTAGGTCTCACCGCCGGTGAGCACTGCGACAGGGCCGGTGTACCGGAACCGGTCGGGTGTCGGCTGGACGTGTACCGGCTGTGGGCGGGTGTGGCGACCTGGGTCGGTCGGGTCGTTGCGTGCCCGCTTGGCGTAGGCCACGTACGCGCGGTCGGTGAGGCGCTCGGCGACCTGCAGCGCCAGCGCATCGGAACCGCCCCCGTTGATCCGTAGATCCAGCACCAGACCACGGAGCCCTGGCCTGATCACCTGGCTCAGCGTCTGATCCAGGATGGCGCTGTTGCGCGCGTAGGTAGGGCTGTTGTCGTCGTATCCACCGAAGCCGGAGATCCGCAGGTAGCCGGTTCCGTCCGGCAACCGGGCGTATCCGATGCGCCCGTTCGCGAAGGTCCGCAGTCGCGTGCCGACGAGGTCGTGCTGCTCGACGAACGCCTGGGCCTGCTGGTCAAGTCCGGGGCCGGGGATCATGGTGCCAGGGCGGCTCTGCCCGAAGCCCCCGGTGTCACCGGCGTCGATTCCCACGTGCGCGTCGTACAGCGGCAGCACCATCTCCCGCAGGAGGGCGAAAAGTTCGGTGTCGGGCATACCGTCGTAGACCCCTGGGCGGTATCGGTCCCTGACTGCCTGCCAGTCGATCTTCTTGGCTGCGAAGAAGGGATAGTTTTCCTCGAAGGTCTGCCAGAAGACGTCGAAGGTCGCCGACGCTCCCGTCGGTGCGGCCTTGGCGCAGCTGGCAGGCAGTGCTGGAAGGCGCAGCAGCCTACGGTCGCCGACCGAGCCGTCGAAGTGCAAGATCGCGCCGGCTCCGCCCGCTGCGGGGCGTATCCGGTAGACGGTCGCGTCGTCGCCGGTATAGGTCACCGAGCCGCTGCCACCCTGGCCGGTGCGCCGGGCCGTGGCGCCTCGCAGACAGCTGACGGCGGTCGCCTGGTATTCCTGCAGCCGCCCGTCCTCAAGGGAAAGCACGGTGCCATAGCCGTCCACGCGCCACACTCCATCGATGCGGTCGGCTGCGTGCGGCGCGGCAGCGACGGGGCCCACAGCCAGCTCCGTGCCGGCTACCAGGGCCAGTAGGACAACGGCCGCGGTGCCCCTGTTCCTCGTTCGCCCCCTGAGCCCTCTGGCTTCTTTGACCGGTAAGTTCCTGCTGGGCACGCTCGCTCCTTCATGTCCGCCTGGTCAGCTACGAGAATCATGATTCTCGACAAGGTCCTGACCCGGTATCCGGCTGACCGGCCCACCCAAGCGGGGGTGAACCCCACCCCAGCGTCGTCAGCGAACCGGAGTTCGGGCATGTGGCATGAACGCCCAGTGCTGTCAAAAGTCGGTTCTGGCATAGATCTTGGGGAGCGATCGCGGCCGTCACTGAACGCCCTGTCTGACCGTGAGACCAGCTCGGCTGCCGCCTGCAACCGGACCGCCAGACGGTACGCCGCTGCCGGCACAGCGTGCATCACCGCTTCCGGGCTGTCGCGGGGTCTGTCCGAAGGCCGCCCGAACGGCTCGTGGCGCGGCTTCCCTCACCTTCGACGCCCGCATTTGCACGGCGTCCATCAGCGAACTGAAGAGCTGTCAGCCGTACCACGCGGGAAGGGCGTCCGCCGGAGCGGACGCTCTTTGGCTGCGCGGTGGCGCCGAGGCCGACTCAGGATGAGCTGACCGGCACCTCACCCGTCTTGTCCGCGACGCCAATTCCCAGGAGCGCGCTCTTGGTTGTTCCGAGGTAGACAAGACTCGACGAGTCGAAGACCCAGGCGTAGCCTTTCGGGGCGCCGTCGAACGTAAGGCCGATACCCTGCCGCCCTGCGGCGTCCTTGACGCGGTCCACAACGCGCACACCTGGGAGCTTGGCGGTGGCACGGTAGAGCGCGGCACTGAGGTCGGGCAGCAGGGTGGCGTCATCGAGTATGGCTCCGAGGTTCTCGACGACCACTTCCGTGACGCGGCTCGCTTCCACATTCTTGGCGTCGCCGGAGAGCTTCTTCAGCAGCGCTTCGGGATCGGTGGGCAGAGCCTGAAGCTGCCGGAAGGTCAGGTATCCAGTACCGATCATGTCCATGACCAGCTTCTTGGAAGGGTCGGTGAGCGCGACGCCCTTCCTCAAACCGTCCCGCTTGCCGTCCACCGAATCCCATTGCTCTTGTCGGACGGTCCCCTTGTACTCCTCCGCCTTGAAGGTCCCCTTGCGCTTCGCGTGCTCTTCGGGACTGCTGAAATCGATGCCCAACTCGCCCGCCGATCCTTGGGACTTGGTGTAGATGTACTGGTCGTCGCGTACCGTGACCGCCGGGCGGTCGGCCGCCGCCAGGGCGATCCGGTCCAGCAACTGTGTGGCCTTCCGGTGGTCGTCCGCGGTGACATCTGCGGCGGCGGTGTCACGCTTGCCGTCATGTGCGCTGTCGACCGCCACCACGCCCAGGCCCACGACAGTGGCCAGTGCCAGCGGCGCCGCGACGAGAACGAGACGCCGGCCGGGGCGCCGACGTGCGGGGGTCTCAGGTGAGGCGCTCGGGGAGGTGTTCGGTGAGGTGTTCGTCGCACCCGACTGCTCACGGGTGGCCTCGTGGGTGATGTGCTCCATCAGGTGTTCCCTCAGTACGCGGTGGCGGTCCTGCGCGAGCACCGGACGGCCCGGCGCGGGCAGCAACTCGGCCAGATCCTGGTAGTCGACCGGCTGATCGCGTCGTCGCGGGTTGGTGTTCATCGCTTCTTCTCCTGCGTGGACCGAGCCGCCTGATGGCGGCTACCCAGTGACTGTCCGACCGCGGCGGGGCGTTGCACTCCGCTCGGCCCGATGCCGCCTTGCGTGCCGCGGCTGCCGCCGCCGTTCATGCTGCCCGTGCCGCCTGTGCCACCCGTGCCGCCGTCGAGTTCGAGCTCGGTGAGCTTGCGCAGGCGCTTTCTCGCGCGCGAGAGCCGGGCCCGTACGGTGCCGACGGCCACGCCGAGAGCCTCGGCAGCCGTGGCGGCGTCCAGGCCCTCCCACACACAGAGCGTGAACACCTCGCGCTCCCCGCGGCGCATCTTGCTCAACGCCTTCTGCGCGGCGGCCAGTTCCTCGGTGTCGGCCAGGCGTTGTGTCACCTCGTCGGCGAGGTCCGGCACGGGATCGGGGGGTAGGACTCTGGTGAGTGCGGCCTGGTGTCTTCGCGCCGCCCGCGCGGTGTTGCGCGTGACGTTCGTAGCGATCCCCAGCAGCCACGGGCGCAGACTGTCGTCACCCGGAAACACCCGCTCACGCAGCCGCCACGCTTCCAGGAAAGTCAGCGACACGATGTCATCGGCCATGACCCAGTTGCCGGTCATCCGGACGGCATGCCGGTGGACCACCGAGGCGTGCTCGTCGAAGAGTTGCCCGAACGCATCCGGATCCCCGGCCCGCACGCGGGCCCGCAGTGAAATCTCCACACTCCTCCCTGTCCTCTGCGCGGACCGCGCTGCGGTGATCCACGTCACACCGGGGCCGGACCAACCCTGCACAGCACATCACCGGACCGCTGCAACCAGTCCCGCTTCTCGGACCATTCGCCAGCGAAGAGTCCGGGGGCCCTGGCGACCACGCCTTGGGGCTCGCGGTCGGAGCATGGCATCCCAGGCGGCCGGTGAGCATCTCGCCGGCCTCCAGGGTCGGAACGGACGTCACCGCTCATCCAACCCCTCAAACCGCTCGGACCGCTCGAACCGCCAACGCTGGGAACCTATGTCTTGGCGACGAGGAAGACCTGTGGGAGCCGGTGCCTGGTTGCTGGTCGATCCGGCGTCGGGGCTAGGGGGCGGCGCCCAGGGTGTTCGGGCTGGGCGGGTGGGTGCTCGACTTAGGCGAGGCTCGCCCACACCGGTGCGCCGGAGCCCGACGCGGCGCCGGTCGCGACCATCGCATGGCGGCTGGGGCATCTGCCCAAGATCGCCGATGACTGGAGTGTGAGTGCCGAGCGGGTCGAGCAGATCTTCCACTTCGCGGGGGGATGGGACTGGACCTTCGGGGAACGCCCCAGCTTCTCGCAGTACCCATACGGCTCCGACCCCGACGACCCATACATTGCCGTGCTGTCGGGAGCCAACCTCGAATTCATCCATCACATGGCCGAGATCGCGTTGCTCCGCGACCTGTGGCGGGCCCGCTTCGCCACTCCGGGTAGCCACCTGTTCGAGCATCGTGGCCCGAGCAGCCCCTCGCCTAACACCGCGGCGGCCCCCGGAGTCGTCATACCGAACTCAGCTGTCAGCGCTTCGAGTTGCTCGATCACCGCGGTGGGCGCCAGGGCGCGAAGGCCACGAGGACGAGCCATTCGGCCCGCGGGGCGAGTACCCACCGGAGCATGGCCTCGTCAGACCTGTGCACGAGCTTGCTCATTCTCGTAAGACGGTGCAATCGCGGCTCAGGGTCGCAGGGATTCCTGACGGCCGAGCCGGCCTTGCAGCGACCGACGCTGTCTCGGCTCGGCGATGGCGTGTTCCACCATGATCCACCGCTGGGATCGGCGGCGGCTGCTGTCGTAGGTCTTGGCGTGCGCGAACAGTCCTGGGGCGGCGCGAGACGAGAGTACTGCGGCATGTCGCGCGTGCCTCTGACAATGCCACGCACTCAATGCGGTCCGGAGTCGTCGCCATGACCGCAGGCGGCCCCGCAGGACTGCTCGCGGGGCATCAGCCCAGTACGGCCTCTCCCGCGTGGACGGCACGCATGGCGCGCGCGACAGTCTCCTGGTTTTCGCCGACCGGAGCCACGTACCCGATGACGTCGCGCGCGGCGTCCTCCCCGAGCATCCGGGTGATCACCCACGTGGCGAGATACTGGGACGCAAGACAGCCGCCCGCTGTAGCGATGTTCCCCTCGGCGTGGAACGGCGCGTCCAGCACGGTGACGTCGCAGGCTTCGACAAAGGGCCGGCTCGTCATGTCCGTGCAAGCCGGCATGCCACCCAGCAGACCGAGCCGCGCAAGGACCAGTGCGCCGGAGCACTGTGAACCGATCAGCTGTCGCGAAGGGTCGAGCGGCAGCCTGGAGATCAGCCGGTCGTCGGCGACCACGTCTCGCGTCTTCACTCCGCTGCCGATCAGCACGACGTCGGCTTCGGTCACGAACTCCATCGGGCGCTGCCCGGTCACCTCGACGCCATTCATTGACGTGACCACCGGCGTCGGCGTCGTGATGAAGGCTTCCAAGCCGTCCTTACGGCACCGGTTGATCAGCGCGGAAGCGATGAAGCTGTCGAGCTCGTTGAACCCGTCGAAGGTGACCACGGCTACCTGCATCACAACTCCTTCAAGCACGGCAACAGATCTGCAGTTTCGCTGGCGGGCCGTTCCGGAGCGAGGGCCAATCCTTGACTGGTGGCATGCCTAGCGCGGCTCTGCGCTTCGACCTCCGAGCCTGAGCACCGTACTTACTTGACCTACTCGTCCCCCCGACCCGCCGACCCGTCGACGTCCCGAGGCTCTCCAGACTCAGTTCAGCTCAGCGAGAGCACAATCGTGCTCGCCCTCGTCCGTGGGCGCACACGCGACTGTCCGCCGACGATCTCCGCCGCGTCAACTGCCACGGCCCTTCCAGCTCGCGGCCGAGAAGAAGCCCATCATCCAGGTCGATGGACCGCACCAGAACCAGCGTCTGATCCAGCGCGTCGGCCGGTGTCGGCGCGCCCGGGACCAGGGCCGGTATGACACCGGCGTCGTCCGCGATCTCCTGAAGGGCTGCCAATGTCCTGAGTCGGAGATTCGTCGTTGGTCTGGTGTGAGTCTGTCCTGGACCGAAGATCCCGCCGATGGCGCTGTCTGATGCGCTGAGGTCGCGGATCGTCCTGGAGAGTGCGGACGAGCAGGCGATCGCGGAGGTCGCCCGGCGGCTTGGCATCACCACGGACACCGTTCGTCTCTGGCGCCGGCGCTTCCTGGAGCGTCGGCTCGACGGCCTGTGCGACGAGCCGCGGCCCGGTGTCCCACGAGAGATCACCGACGCCGACGTCGTACGGGTCATCGTGAAGGCGCTGGAGGAGACCCCGAAGGACGCCGCTGACTGGTCGACGAGGTCGATGGCCGCGGCGACCGGGATGTCACAGTCGGCGGTCTCGCGGATCTGGCGGCGCCGGGGGGGTGCCTGAGCGCCGCAGCCACGACTACGTGCGCGCGGGCACCACGACCCTCTTCGCAGCCCTGGACACCGCGACCGGCAAGGTCATCGGCTCACTGCACCGCTGTCACCGCGCGAAGGCTCCGCCGTGGCGTCCACCACTCGGTCCAGACCCTCGAACGCGGCATCCGGGCCTGGCTCGCCGACTGGAACGACCATCCACGACCGTTCGTCTGGACGAAGACCGCCGACGACATCCTCGACAAAGTCGCCGCCTACTGCTGACGAATCTCCGACTCAGGACACCAGCCCCGTTCGGCGAACCGTCGCGATGGACCCGGACATCGCGAGGCGACTCCCCCAGGCTCATCTACGAGAGCCAAAAAAGAATCGGGCGGCGATGTCGAGAACCCGTGACCGGCTCCGTCCCTGCAGTGAACGCGACCACAATGGGTCGCACCAGCATCGAGGAGAAGCACGATGGCCAAGTACTTGCTGCTCAAGCACTACCGCGGCGCCCCGGCGGCGGTCAACGACGTGCCGATGGACCAGTGGACGCCGGAGGAGATCTCGGCGCACGTGCAGTACATGAACGACTTCGCGGCCCGGCTCGAGAAGACCGGCGAGTTCGTCGACGGTCAGGCGCTCGCGCCCGAGGGGACGTGGGTCCGGTACGACGGCGAGGGGCGCCCGCCGGTCACCGACGGCCCGTTCGCCGAGACCAAGGACGTCATCGCGGGCTGGATGGTGATCGACGTCGACAGCTACGAGCGCGCCGTCGAGCTGGCCGGGGAACTGTCGGCCGCCCCCGGGGCGGGCGGGAAGCCGATCCACGAGTGGCTCGAGCTGCGCCCGTTCCTGGCCGCGTCGCCCACCATCACGGAGTGCCACTGAGATGAACGAGGCCCGGCTCCGGAGCCTCACGCCGAGCGTGCTCGGGATCCTCGTCCGCCGCGGAGCCGACTTCGCGGCGGCCGAGGACGCCGTGCAGGACGCGCTGGTCGAGGCGGTCCGCGTCTGGCCGGCCGACCCGCCGCGGGACCCGAAGGGCTGGCTGGTCACCGTGGCCTGGCGCCGGTTCCTCGACGCGACCCGGGCGGACGTCGCCCGCCGCCGGCGCGAGGACCGCGTCGACGAGGAGCCGGCGCCCGGGCCCGCGCCCGCGGTGGACGACACGCTCCAGCTCTACTTCCTGTGCGCCCACCCCTCGCTGACGCCGTCGTCCGCGGTCGCGCTCACGCTGCGAGCCGTCGGCGGGCTGACCACCCGCCAGATCGCCCAGGCCTACCTTGTGCCCGAGGCGACCATGGCGCAGCGCATCAGCCGGGCCAAGCGCACCGTCGCCGGCGTGCGGTTCGAGCAGCCCGGCGACGTCGCCACCGTGCTGCGCGTCCTCTACTTGGTCTTCAACGAGGGCTACTCCGGCGACGTCGACCTCGCCGCCGAGGCCATCCGGCTCACCCGGCAGCTCGCGGCCGCGATCGACCACCCCGAGGTGGCGGGGCTGCTCGCCCTCATGCTGCTCCACCACGCCCGACGCGCCGCCCGGACCGCGGCCGACGGCAGCCTGGTGCCGCTCGCCGAGCAGGACCGCGTCCGGTGGGACACCGAGTCGATCGCCGAGGGCGTCGAGATCCTGCAGGCGGCCCTCGCCCGCGACCGGCTGGGCGAGTTCCAGGCCCAGGCCGCCATCGCGGCACTCCACGCCGACGCACGCACCGCCCAAGAGACTGACTGGGTGCAGATCGTCGAGTGGTACGACGAGCTCGCGCGCCTGACCGACAGCCCGGTCGTCCGGCTCAACCGCGCGGTGGCCGTCGGCGAGGCCGACGGACCGCGCGCCGGCCTGGCCGCGCTCGCGGCACTGGACGACGCACTGCCCCGCCACACCGCGGTGGCGGCCTACCTCCACGAGCGCGACGGCGACCTGACCACGGCGGCACAGCTGTACACCGAGGCGGCCCAAAAGGCACCCAACCTCGCCGAACGCGACCACCTGACACGCCAGGCCGCCCGGCTCAACGCCCGCGGGCGTCACTGACGGTCTCCTTCGGCTTCGCCCGCAGCACTTGGCGCGGCCCCGTGGTCAGAGCAGTCGCCTCCACATACGGAGGCGGTCGAGACCAACTGCACGACGCGCTGTCGACGGGGAAGCCAAGGAGAGGCTGCAGGAGTATCCGAAGGCGCCGCTACACACCCGACCTGCTTCGACCGGCCACCATTGTCCCCGCCCACTTTTGCCTTACCGGCTCTCCCTCATAGGGCCCGCCGCACCGACCGCCTCGCACTGCTGACCGAAGAGCTGAGCGAACGCGGGAGTGATGCCGCCGGCGCCGCTGGAAGCCCTGCGCGTCGCGGAGTGGGACCGGATTCGATCAGCCGCAGCAGGTCGGGGTGTACTCGGTCGCGGAAGCCGCCTGCCTGCGCCCAGGCGCAGTGCCCTGCCGAGGGCGTCGACGACCTGGGGTAAAGGGCTGGTTTCGCGGCCCTGTTCCAGACGGACGTAGTAGTCGGCGCTCACGCCCGCCAGCACGGCGATCTCTCCCGGCGCAGGCCCTTCACACGGCGGGTACCGCCCCGCCGACGGGCAGCCCGACGTCGGACGGTTCCAGGCGGGCACAGCCGGCGCGCAGGAAGTCACCAAGGGCCTTGGCAGGCGCGTTCCGCATGTGACCGACAGTATCGCGCGGACGACTGACCGCACCTGTGAGCGGCCGGGCTGAGGCCACAAGACGCGGACGCAAGGAGATTCCTCTTGGTGTCGGGCCGCTCGGTCCATCCAGGCTACGCGAGCGGCCAAAGGCGTTGACGGCTCCCGCGGAACGACCCGCCCGGTCCGTCGATCAGTCGGGTGTCTCGGCAGACTTGGGTGTCTCGGCCGACTCGGTCGGCTGGGTCGGCTCGGAGTCGTTGGTCGGTGCGGACCGCTCGATGTCGTCGTCGGCCGCGGTCCAGCTGGCCAACAGGTTCAGTGCCTCTTGCGAAGGTGACCCGGGCTCGGCGGTGTACGTGAGAAGGCTCTGGCCGGCGTCGGCTCCCAGTGGGAAGGCCTCGAAGGGCAGGTCGAGGTCCCCGACGACCGGGTGATGGAGGAGCTTCATCCCCGAGGTGTGGATCCGGACGTTGTGGGCGGCCCAGCGGCGACGGAACTCCTCGCTGCGGGTGGACAGCTCCCCGATCAGGTCCGACAGTCGCCGGTCGTAGGGATCGCGGCCCACCTCGGCGCGCAGCATGGCGACCGTGTCACCTGCGACCTTGTCCCAGTCGCGGAAGAACTCGGTCGCGCCGGGGTCGAGGAAGACGAACCTGGCGTTGTTGGGCGGGCGCACCGGGTCGGCGTAGACCGGTGAGAACAGCGCGCGGCCGAGTTGGTTGGCGGCCAGGATGTCCAGGCGTCCGCTGAGTACGAACGCGGGCGTGCCCAGCATCGAGTCGAGGACACGCTGCACCGTGGGGCGGACGCGCTGCTGGGCCGGGCGGCGGCGCGGCGGACGGGTCGTGTTGGCACCGCGCAGGAGGTCGAGCAGGTGGGTTCGCTCGGCCTCGTCGAGCTGCAGCACTCGCGCGATGCCATCGATGACGCTCTCGGAGACGCCGGTGGCGTTGCCGCGCTCCAGGCGGGTGTAGTACTCGCTCGAGATGCCCGCGAGGAGGGCGACTTCCTCGCGGCGCAGCCCGGTGACCCGTCGGCGGTCTCCGTACACGGGCAGTCCGACCTGCTCCGGGGTGACCCTGGCCCGTCGCGTGCCCAGGAATTCCCGGATCTCCGCGCGGAAATCACCGCGGAAATAACCGCGGATATCGCGGTTGGTGTCGTAAGGGACGTTTCTGCCTGCCATGGGCTCCACTCTACGAGCGCTCCCGCATTGCTGGGGGTCCCTCTCAGTACCCCCTCTCAGCAGGGTCTCCCGCCGTCCCGTGACAACCGGTTCCGTAGATGGTGCACCGCCCACGGTGGTGTGAATCGCCCGGATGCGGCGGCACGTCCGCCGCCCGTCGGCGGCCTCTCTGCGGAGCCGTCCGCGCCGCGATTCTCCGCAACAGCGACACGATCCTCCGGAACAGAATCAGAAGGACGAACAATGCGTCGACACACCAAGCCGGCCGTCGTACTCACGACGCTGGCAGCGCTCACCCTCTCGGCCTTCGGAGCGGGTGCTGCGGACGCGGCCGGCACGGCGGACGGCACCACCGACTCCGGGTCGACGTCGCGTGCCGCCGCGGAATCGTCCTCGTGGAACCACGGGACCGCCCGGGCGAACAAGCGCATCATGGAGCGCTTCACCAGTGAGTTCCTGCCGACCGGTGACCCGGCACTGGCGAGGAAGTTCATCAGCCCGGACATCGTCATGCACTTCGGCGGCCGGACGCAGCAGGGTCGAGACACGTATCTCGGCGTCGTCGCCGCGAACATGAAGGCATTCCCCGACCTCAAGTGGACGGTGGAGGACATGCGCGCCGAGGGCGACGCCGTGGCCATCCGCTACACCATGACGGGCACCCACAAGGGACCGTTCGCCGACGTCGAGGCAACGGGCAGGGCCATCCGCGCGGAGAGCATGGCGTTCTACCGCCTGGCCCGCGGCAAGATCGTCGAGGAGCGCGCCCAGCTCGACATGCTGAGCATCCTCCAGCAGATGGGCGCCATACCGGCCGCGTAGCAACGCCCCGCTTCACCCGGCATCCCCTGCGCCCGCTCCCCCTCCCCGCCGCACCCGCCGCCACGCCCATGCGGTGACCGGCGCTCGCCTCGCCCTCCGCACGGACGAGTCCGCCCCCCACCGCCCCAGCACCTCGCACCGCACATCCAGTGATCCAAGGAAAGAGAACAGGACACCCCCATGCCATCCACCCTGACCGGCACCGTCACGCTCGTCACCGGCGCGAGCAGCGGCATCGGCGCGGCCACCGCCCGCCGACTCGCCGAGGACGGCGCCTCCGTCGCCCTGGTGGCTCGCCGCAAAGGTCGTCTGGACGAACTCGCCGCCGAGATCGAGAAGGCGGGCGGCACCGCCCTGGTGGTGGAAGCCGACATCACCGACCGCACCCAGGCCGAGGACGCCGTACAGCAGGCTGTCGAGCACTTCGGACGCCTCGACATCCTGGTCAACAACGCCGGCCTGATGCTCCTGGGGCCCGTCGTCGGTGCGGACGTCGACGAATGGGAGCGCATGCTCGCCGTCAACGTCCAGGGCCTGCTCCACACCACCCACGCCGCCCTCCCACACCTGCTCAAGGCTGCCGAGGACGGCTCCCGCAAGGTCGCCGACATCGTCAACATCAGCTCGATCGCCGGCCGCGTCGCCTGGAACGGCTACGGCGTCTACAACCTCACCAAGTTCGGCGTGAACGGCTTCACCGAGTCCCTGCGCCAGGAGGTCACCCAGCGGCACGTCCGCGTCGGCGTTCTGGAGCCGGGCGGCGTGGACACCGAACTGGGCTCGCACAACAAGCCCGAGATCCAGGGCGCGATGATCAACCCCTTCTACGAGACGACCGAGGTCCTCACCCCCGACGACATCGCCGACGGCGTCGCCTACATGGTCACCCGGCCTCGCCACGCCTCCATCGGCGAGCTGTGGATCATGCCCACCGACCAAGCCTGACCGCGTACGGCCGCGTCGCCCGCCCCCTCCGCTGCCCTCCCCTCCCCCACACACCGGCCATCCACCGTCCGGCCGACCGCTGGCACGGACACCACGCGTCATCACCGCACGACACCGGGTGCCGCACCCCGGCACCTGAAAGGAACCCCTCATGAGCAAGGTCATTCTCGTCACCGGCGCCGCACGCGGTCTGGGCACGGACATCGTCCGCGAAGCCCTCGCCGCCGGCCACCAGGTCGTCGCCACCGGCCGCCGCCCCGAAGAAGTCGAGAAGAGCTTGGGCGGACCGCAGGACAACCTGCTGGTCACCAGGCTGGACGTCACCAGCCTGGAGGACGCCGAGGCCGCCGCCCAGGCCGCCGTCGACCGCTTCGGCCGCATAGACGTCCTGGTCAACAACGCCGGCAATTTCTTCGCCGGCTACTTCGAGGAGATCACGCCCGCGCAGATGCGCCGGCAGATCGAGACCAACCTCTTCGGCCCGATGAACGTCACCCGCGCCGTCCTGCCCGTTCTGCGGAAGCAGCGTGCCGGCCACATCATCACGCTCTCCTCCTCCGCCGGTCTCATCGGCCAGGAGTTCTGCGTCGCGTATGCCGCCTCCAAGTTCGGCGTAGAGGGCTGGATGGAGTCGCTGCGCTACGACGTCGAGCCCTACGGCATCCGCACCACGGTGGTGGAGCCCGGCTTCTTCCGTACCGAGCTGCTCGTGGACGCCTCCACCACGTGGCCCGAGCCGACCATCGACGACTATGCCGAACGCACCATCGCCACCGTCGCGGCCTGGAAGAACATGAACGGCCGGCAGACCGGCGACCCCGCCAAGCTCGCCCGCGCCCTGCTCGCCATCGCCGACCAGGACGAGCCGCTGCTGCGTTTCGTCGCCGGCGCGGACGCCATCGAAGGCGTCGAGGCCAAGGCCAGGGAACTCCTCGCCCAGGCCCAGGCATCCCGCGAACTGGGCGGCAACCTGGCATACGACGACACCATCGCCTGAAAGGGGCACGGATGGTGCCGCCGACGCCTCGATGGTCTCGGTCGTCCGGACCCCACCGAAGAAGTTGACATCGAAGACGCCGAGAGGGTCCGGGCCGGTCAAGCGGGGTCACTGGGATCGCCGTGCGGCCCGTGCACGCCGACGCTGTTGGTCAGGACGTCGATCACGCCTCCGTCGCCGCAGCGGCGACGGAGGTGTCACTTCGTGGACGGAGGCGTCGCCTCGTGGTCGGTGTTCGCACAGAACAGTGACGGCATTCGCAGCACACCGCCGCTTCGGCGTCACCGGCGGCTGCCGGCTCCACGCGGATGCCGTCCAGGCGGAATTTCGCGGAGATCCAGGTGCGCAGCGCCTCGACCGAGGCGAAGTCGACAGTCGGATCACGTCTGGGGCCGTCAGCATGAGTGGGTCAAAACGCAACCGTGCGCCCCTTCCGCCCAAGCGCGGGGTTTTGGGCTGGGTTCACACTCGGACGTCGTTGGAACGATTCGGGCGGTCGCTCCACACCGTCACTGACTTTCCCCGCAACGTACCGAGTACATTTCGACGGTGTTTCCGGCGGTGCACCGAACTTGGGATTTGGTCAAGAATGGGATTCAACCCTTGTCGCCCGTCGGATCACCGACACACCATGTGCCGAACATAACGACGCTCATCAGCAGGAGGCCCGGGTGTCCGCTGGTCTGTCCAAAATCGAGGTGGAGACCACCACTCTCGCAGCGGAGTCCGAGCGGAACAAACTCCGCAAACACTTCGGCCGCTTCGACATCCTGTTCTTCCTGGTCTGCACCCTCGTCGGCCTCGACACCATCGGTACGGTGGCCGCCTCCGGAGCGGAGGCGTTCACCTGGCTGATCGTGCTGGCCGTCATCTTCTTCGTCCCGTCAGCACTGCTCACCGCGGAACTGGGCACGGCTTTCGCCGAGGAGGGCGGCCCGTACATCTGGACCAGCCGGGCCTTCGGGCGGCTGGCCGGAGCGGTCAACAACTTCCTCTATTGGGTGACCAATCCGGTCTGGCTCGGCGGCACTCTCTCCGTCTCGGCGGTCGCCGCGTTCACCACCTTCTTCAATGACGGCAAGGATCTGAGCACCCCCGCCTTCTACGTCTTCACCCTGCTCTTCATCTGGGTGGGCGTGCTCGCGGCGATTCTCTCCTTCGATGTCGGCAAGTGGATCCCCACCGCCGGGGCGTGGTCCCGTTTCGTGCTGCTCGGCCTGTTCACGCTCACCGTGGTCATCTACGCCTTCAAGCACGGCCTGCACGGTTTCGGCTTCGGCGACTTCTCCCCCACGTATGCCGGCTTCGTCGGTCTGGTCCCGGTCCTCATGTTCAACTACGTCGGCTTCGAATTGCCCAACACCGCGGGCGACGAGATGACCGACGCGCAGAAGGACGTCCCCTACGGCATCTTCCGCGCCGCCGGGCTCGGCGTGCTGCTGTACGGCCTGCCCATTCTCGGCATCCTGCTGGTCCTTCCGGTCAAGGCCATCACCGGTCTCGGCGGCTTCCTCGACGCCATCCGCCAGGTCTTCACCGTCTACGGCGGCCACGTCGCCTCCGACGGCACAGTCACCCTCAGCGGGGCCGGGACCGTGCTGGGCGATCTGGCCGCAGTGATGTTCATCCTGACTGTGCTCTCCTCGGGCGTCACCTGGATCATGGGATCGGACCGTGCGCTGGCGGTCTCCGGGTACGACGGCGCCGCGCCGCGCGGCCTCGGTGTGATCTCCGAACGGTTCGGCACGCCGGTCAGGGTCAACCTGCTGAGCGGAGTGCTCTCCACCGGCGTACTGATCCTCGCCCACCAGCTCACCGGTGGTGACGCGGGCAAGCTCTTCGGCGCCGTGCTCGGGCTCGCCGTCTCCACGACGCTCATCAGCTACCTCGGCATCTTCCCGGCGCTGCCGGTGCTCCGCCGCAAGTACCCGCAGGTGGAGCGTGCCTACCGGGCCCCCGCTGCCTGGCCGATCACGATCGTGCTGACGCTGCTGATCCTGTTCGCCTCGGTGCAGTTGCTGGTCCCGGGCGCGCCCTTCGACTGGTTCAGCTCGGACTTCCGGCCGGACGGCTGGAGCTACAGCGAGCGCTGGACCTATCTACTGACGGAGGCGGTGCCGCTGGCCGTCTTCATCGTCACGGGCGTGATCTTCTGGGCACTCGGCGCACCGACGCGCGCCAAGACCAAGAAGACGGCCGCCACAGGAGTGACCCAGGGTTGAGCGCCTGGCGGAAACGCGGCGGGCCTGGCAGTCGAGTTCGTCGCGGTACTCGAGCTGGGCCAGCCGTACGCCGTGCCCGTCGAGCGTGGTGCTGCCTGCGCGCCCTTGTCGGCGTGGGACCCGCGTGGATAGTTGGGGTGGCACCCGGCCGCGGGGTGGGAGGCGGGTGCGGAGGGGAGAGGCGTGTACAGATACGTCCACCATGAGTTGATGACAGTCGCCGAGGCGCTGTGCGCCCTGGCCGTCAACGGGATCGTCGTGCTGATCGTGCGCGGCGTTCCCAAGGTCGATGCCGCCTGGTTGTTCGTCGGCACCCTGATCGCGGTCAGCGCTGTGTTCGGAGCGATCGTCTGCACCCGGTCGAGTTGGCTCGGCGGCAAGAAGCAGGACTTCGAGAACGCGGCTTCTCTCACGAACCCCGGCCCAGTGCTGCCGACGCAAGGCGAGTCTCTGCGCCGCAGCTTCGACTGGGGGCTTCCTTTCCCTTCTTGTCGTGCCCACCCTGGTCGCCGCCCTGGTGTGGGAGCCGTGGTTTGCCTTCTGGCCGCTGGCTCTTCTGCCGGACCGGCTGTCCGCCGGGATCTACGGGCTGTATTGGGAACGGCGCCACAACGTCCTGCTATGGCGGGGCAACGTTGCGGCGCCGGGCTCAGATCAGCGTCAAGCGCATCAGGTCGATCTCCTCGCCTCGAGCCCGCGCGAAGCACCGACTGCTCCCCGTGCCGACGAAACCGCACTTCTCCAGCACGCGGATGGACCCGGAATTGTCGGCAGCGGCGTCGGCGTACAGCGGCCGGGCGGGCTCCAGCTTGATCAGTTCGGCAAGCGCCGCGGTGGCAATACCCTGACCCCAATGAGCCCGTCCGACGACGTACGTGACCTCACGCTCCGACGGCGGCCCGAAGACGGCGGCGTGCCCTGCGACGACACCGTCGGCGAGAACGGTTCGCACGAGCACCGAAGCGTCCGAGCGCACCTTTGCCCAGTGCTGGTCGAAGTGGCCACGGTCGTAGTGGTACTTCCTGGTCACAGCCGCCATCTGCTGCAACACGGGGTCCGTCAACTGCTCCCAGAAGAAAAGCAGATCGCTGTCCTGAAGTTCACGCAGGGATACGTCCATAGGCGCAGTCTCAGCCTCCACAAGATCGCTACCAAGGTGGCAGACCCAGCGTAGACCCGGCTGTCAGTTACAGAACTGCTTTTTGCAGCCTCCCAGTCGGCACATCGCGGCCGCGTTCAGCCTCCGAGGGCAGTCCGCGTACCGGGACTCCCCACCATCACGAACTGGAGCGACGAATTGAGAGAGCGGGACATCACGCCAGGATCTCACCACCGCGTTTGTCGGAGAAGCGCGAGGATTCCAGCCATGCGCCCGTTCCGAGGAAAGCCGTCCGGCACTGCAACCCATGCCACGCCGGTACGGATGGCATGGCCAGACACTTCAAGGTTCCGGCGTTCCTCAGTTCCTGGTCAGTGGCGGCTGGGCGGATGACGTCGACAGGAGCAGAACGGAAACGAGCGCGAGCGCCACGGCGCAGGCTCTCCGTGCGGCTTTCAAGGCATGGGTCATGTGCTCTCCTGGATTCAGGGAACAGAGGAGCCGGCCAATCCCTGGGGTCTGACCCTGGCACGGCAGGCCCAACTGCCGTGGAACATACGGCCGACACTTTCGCCGCCGCCTCGGCCTGCGCCCGGCATTCCCGGACGATGTCCCGCGGACAGCTCAACAGGGCACGAAGGAAACCGGACGGCCTGAATGATCACGTAGGCGACCTCACCTGAGCCCACATCCGTCCGGCTCTTCGTCAGGTCCACCCCAATGACCAGTTGGCCTTCGCTTCGGCGCCATGTACATACCGCCGCAGCGCACGGTCGGTGGCGCCGGGTAGACGTAGTAGTCGTCCGAAAGCCTCTCTACTCGCCCTATCGCGATGCTGGTTCGGGCAGAGAGGCCGTGGATCCGGGCCCGAGGCAAGCCCCACGCGGCACGGAGAGACTGTTCAGCGCACAGGTTGTCCAGGGCAGAGTGGTGGGACAGCCCTTGGGCGGCACCAGGGGCACAGCCGAGAGCGTCTTGCCGGGCGTCCGCGGTCGGGCAGGCCGGTGGCCGCGGCATCGACTGCGTGTCGACTCTGCCGATCGGCAGACGCTTCGAACCTCGTGGAACCGACCCGTAATCCATTCCGTCGGCCGCCAGACTGGAGGGCCAATGAAGCCACGGCTTACCTGCGTTGGCAAACGGGCTCGTCACCAGCTCATCGAGCCTTGGGCTCGTCCGAGTTGAGCGTGGAGATCCCAGTGCAGGGTCGCAGCCGGCTCGTACAAGGAGAAGCTTGTGAAAGTTGCGCGATCGGCACTGATGCGGCGTGCCCTCGTTCTGCTGAGTGCTCTGGGAGGAGTGCTCGCCCTATGCGCCAGTCCGGCACAAGCAGCGGACAAGTGCGTGAACCTTGGCAACGGGAGGCTGTGCGTGGCCATTACACCCGTCAATGCTCAGGGAGCCATACAGGTGATCTACGAGAAGACAGGAGGAGCGCCGATCTACGGACATCTGGCCTGGCAGGTTCCGGGCGGAGACGATTTCGTGTCGCCGGACATCTCCATGACTGCTGGGCACACGTACTACCACACCTGGCCGACTTGGGTCGGTCCTGGTTACGTGGAAGGCGCCTTGTGGTCAGACCGGTACGGGCGTCTCAGCACCGGGTACGTGAAGGTGAACTGACGGCTGTTCAGGGTCCGGTGTGCACCGGCCCGCGGCCGCCTTGCCACGCCGTTGACCACCTGCCGGTGATCCCGCCACGGTCGGCCGTACCCCATCTCCGCGGCGGGCACAAAGGACCACTTGCCAATGGCGCCCTGGGCGGCCGAACCGCTGGCGGGGCGGGCACCTCCCGCCAGTGGCTCTGAGCAGGCGGCTGACCGGCAATGAACCGCAACACCCTGTGTGACGACGCAGCGCCGCGCTGTCCGTGTCAGGACCTACCCTGGACGCATGATCAATGGTGGGCACATCATCGTCTACAGCCGCGATGCGGAAGCGGACCGGGTCTTCTTCAGGGATGTTCTGGAGTATCCGCACGTCGACGCGGGAGGTGGCTGGCTGATCTTCAAGCTTCCGCCGACCGAGATCGCCGTGCATCCCACGGACGGCCCGGGCACACAGGAGCTCTATCTGATGTGCGACGACGTTGACGCAACCGTGAGGAGCCTGACCGCGCAGGGAGTGGAGTTCACGCAGCCCGTCACCGACGCGCGCTGGGGGCGGCTGACCAGGTTCCGTCTGCCGGGTGGCGGCGAGGTGGGCCTGTACGAGCCCCGCCATGAGCGGGCTATCGACCTGTGAGGCGTCCCGGCACTCGGGATTCGTTCCCGACCTCACCCACGAGCAGTGGGCGCGGATCGACGGGGTCGCCGTCGCACTCCTCGGTCAAGGCAGCCACTTGGGGATCGGCGAGTCTTTCGCCGACGGGGAGTCGGTCAGCGCCCTGCGCGATGTCTTCATGCTGCGTCAGATGCCCTGCCCATCGTCACTGCGGCTGGCGCAGTCCGGCGATGAGGAGGCCGACCAGCCGGCGTGCGTCGTAGCGCGGATCGCTGTCCGCACCGATGCAGAGGTTGCCCACGCCTCGCATCAGCTCAAGGCCCTCAAGGCCGGAGCGGATCTCGCCACGACCGGCCGCGGCATCGAGCAGTTGGTTGCACACGGGCACGAGCCGTTCGAGGAAGTAGGCGTGCAGCGTGTCGAAACCGGCGTTGTCAGGCTGCAGCACGGCAGCGAGTCCGTGCTTGGTGACCAGGAAGTCGACGAAGAGGTCGATCCACTGCCCCAACGCGGCGTAGGGAGTGGCGCAGCTCGCCAGCAGCGCCGGACCGGCCTCGGCGCAGGCGTCGACCTGGTGACGGTAGACCGCGATGATGAGATCCGCCCGTGTCGGGAAGTGCCGGTAGATCGTGCCCATCCCGACACCGGCCTTGGCCGCGATGTCGCGTACCGGCGCCTCCACGCCCGAGGTGACGAAGACTGCGGCGGCCGCATCCAGCAAGGTCTGTCGATTACGCCGGGCATCCTTGCGCTGGGATCCCGCTGCGCTTCCCGCGCCCTGACCGCTGTCGTTCACCGCGGCGATCCTTCCGTGAGACTTGCGAAACGGAACAGTGCCTCGTATCGGCCACGGAGCGAGGTTCCATTTTCGTGCATTGTGGCAGACCCGGGACCGGCGCCCAAGCCGCCTGCCACCTGGCGTCTGCCGCCGACAGGCTCCGCCCGGACGAACACCCCGAACGCACAGAAGATCGAGGGTGCTCCCACAACGGTGACATCCGCACGGCCGGTAGTCCTGTCCGCCACGGGTCACGGGTCACGGGTTACGGGTTACGGGTTACGGGTCTCGGTGAGGAGCGTCAGGTCCGCGAGCCAGTCGCTTCGCCGGCTCGCCGCGACACGAGTGGGGCGGGCTACCGGTGAGCCCAGCGCGAAGATCACGGCACGTACCCTGATGCACATGGTTGAGCATCGCATGGTTGACGTGAACGGCGTTCGGCTGCACATCGCCGAGCAAGGTGACGGCCCCCTGGTAGTCCTCCTGCACGGCTTCCCCGAGTCGTGGCACTCCTGGCACCACCAGTTCGGCCCTCTGGCCGATGCGGGCTTCCGAGTGGTCGCTCCCGACCAGCGCGGATACGGACGCAGCGACCATCCCGACGACGTCGACGCGTACACCATCCTCCACCTGGTCGGCGACGTCGTCGGACTGATCCACGCCCTGGGCGAGGAGAAGGCGTACGTCGTCGGGCACGACTGGGGCGCGCCGGTCGCCTGGCACACCGCGCTGCTACGACCGGACATGGTGCTCGGGGTGGCGGGCCTGAGCGTGCCGCCCCCGTTCCGGGGGACGGAGCCTCCGCTGTCCGCCATGGAGAAGAGGTTCGAAGGCCGCTTCTACTGGAACTATTTCAACCGCCCCGGTGTCGCCGACGCCGAGTTCGCCAAGGACACCCGCACCGCGTTGCGGAAGTTCTTCTATTCGGCCTCCGGCGACGCTTCAGGCGCCCGTGAGGGCATGCAGCCGCTGGTCGACCCCGAGCGGGGCTGGCTCGCGGCCATGCCGGACCCCGAGGTGCTGCCGGACTGGTTCACCGAGGAGGATCTCGACGCACTCACCGAGAGTTTTTCCAAGGGCTTCACCGGGGCCCTCAACTGGTACCGCAACCTCGACCGCAACTGGGAACTGACCGCTCCCTGGCAAGGCGCCGTCGTCACCCGGCCCGCCCTGTACATCTACGGCGACCGCGACTTGGTCCCGGCGTTCCCCGGCACTCCCGAACTCATCGAGCGCCTCCCCGACCTCATGCCCAACCTCTGGCGCGAGCCCCTCAAACTGGCCGGCTGTGGACACTGGACTCAGCAGGAACGCCCGGACGAGGTGAGCGCGGCGCTCATCGAATTCCTCAGGACCTGTGCCTGAGCCCGTCCTGAGGTCCATCGTGCTGATGGAGTCCGCGATGGCAAACGGTGGTGCTACATAGTTCTCCCGCGGAGCGTCGCGCCCGCCGTGGTGAGGAGATCGGCAGTTTCGGGATGAGGGCCCTTGAGTGCCCACTCCAGTGGGGACCAGCCTGTGCCGTGATCCTCTCGTAGATTCGGATCGGCGCCGTGCGCCAGCAGTTCGCGCACTGTCTCGGTGTGCCCCCAGCATGCGGCCGCGCACAGGGGTGTGCCGTCCGCGCCGAGTCCGCTGCTCTCGATGTCAGGGCAGGCCCCGGCCGACAGAAGCAGGCGGGCGATCTCTGCTTCCCCGTTCACGGATGCCTCGTAGAGAGGGGTGGTGCCCTCGCTGTCGGCTCGTTCCGGGTCGGCCCCAGCCCTCAGAACCGCCTTCACGCGGGCAGTGTCACGTATCAGAATCGCTTCGAAGAGACGACGGGAGAGCTTCTTCTGCTGCCGCTGGTTCATGACGGCCGAGGTTAGCGACCGGGCGCGTGGCGGGGCCAGTCATATCCACCCGTTGACGGCCGCGACCAGCATGGTTGCCGCGTAGCGGACCGCCAGCTTGAAATTCCCTTGGGAACACTGCACGGGCCAAGGCAGGATGGTCGCGTCACCAGCCATACGAGGGGAACGGTGGATGAGGCGAAACCAGCTTGGCAAGAGCAAGGTGCAGGTCACGGAACTGGGCTTCGGTGGCGGACCACTCGGGGGCCTCTTCGCGCCGCTGGACGACGAGACCGCCGCGGGAGCCCTTGAGGCAGCCTGGGACAGCGGGATTCGCTACTTCGACACCTCTCCGCACTACGGCATCGGACACTCCGAGCGCCGCACCGGTGGTCTGTTGCGCGGCAAGCCGCGTGAGGAGGTGACGCTGTCGACGAAGGTCGGCCGACTGCTGGTCCCGCAGGACCCGGCGGGCCGCATGGACGAGAGCTTCATGGTGCCCGCCACACACCGTCGGGTGTGGGACTTCACGCGGGACGGCATTCTGCGCAGCGTGGAGGACTCGCTCGAGCGGATCGGCGTCGACCGTATCGACGTGCTGTTCCTGCACGACGCGGAGCAGCATTTCGAGGATGCGTTGCGCGAGGGCTACCCGGCGCTCGCCGAACTGCGCGGCCAGGGAGTGGTGGGCGCGATCGGCGCGGGTATGTACCACCCCGGCAAACTGACCAGGCTGGTCGAGGAGTCGGACGTCGATGTAGTCATGCTCTCCGGCCGCTACACGCTTCTGGACCAGAGCGCCCTCGACGAACTGCTGCCCGCCTGCACGGACCGGGAGGTCTCGGTACTCGCGGCATCGGTCTTCAACTCCGGGCTGCTCGCCACGGCCCGACCTGCCGAGGGTGCCACCTTCGACTACGCGCCCGCCGCGCCGGGGACACTGGAGCGCGCGCATCGCATCGCCGACGTCTGCGAGACACACGGTGTGACGCTCCCGGAGCTGGCCATGGCCTTTCCGCTCCGCCACCCGGCCGTCTCGGGCATCGTGGTCGGCATGCGTACGGCCGACGAAGTACGCCGCAACCTGGCGGCGTTCGGCGCGGAGATCCCGGCTCAGGTCTGGGACGATCTGCGGAGCGAAGGCCTCTTGGACGAGCGGGCACCAGTGCACGTCTGACGATCACCGGAACCATCACGCCCGGGGCCAGAGCCGGATCGCCATGACGGCGACGGTGCCGTGAAATGCGGGGATGCTGTGCTTGATCTGGCGTCGGCCATGGGACGGCCGTCGTGGACGCAGGCTTGGGCCGCTCGGGAACACGAAGATCATCACCCGGCTTGCCGCTCCCGTACGGCCCACACCGGAAGGGCCGTGACGATGAGGGGAGCATCGTATGCGGGCGGTCGGGTTCCGAGTCAACGGTGGCGTCGAGGTACTGGAGGAGCTGGATCTGCCCGAGCCCGTGCCGACTGCCGGCCAGGTCACTGTGCGGGTCGCCTTCGCGGGCGTCAATTTCGCCGAAATCCAGCACCGCCGGGGCGAGTTCGGCACCCCGGACGGCCCTGGTGGAGTGGACGTTCCCGGCCTGGAGGTGGCTGGAACTGTTGTCGCGCTCGGTGCGGGGGTGAGCGGGCTTGAGGTCGGCGAGCCGACTGCGGCGTACCTACCGGCTTTCGGCGGCTACGCCGAGGTGGTGACCGCGGACACGCGGTTCGTCAGGTCACTGCGCACCGGGGCGGGAGAGGCCGACCTGGCCGAGGCAGCGGGGCTGCCGTGCGTCTTTCCGACGGCCTTTGGTGTGTTCAAGGACGCCGGACGGCTGAGGGAGGGGGAGGACGTACTGATCCACTCCGCGGCGGGGGGTGTAGGCTCTGCGGCTGCGCAGCTGGCCCGGGAGCTGGGGGCCGGCCGGGTGTACGGCACGGTCGGCTCGGTGGAGAAGATCCCGTATGCCGCCGAGTTGGGCTACGACGGAGTGTTTCTGCGTGAAGGCTTCGCGGAGCGGTTGGCCGCGGCGACTGGTGGCCGGGGCAAAATCCTTCTCTCGCTCACCTGACCCCACGTCAACCTGCTGGCCGGGCTCCTCACTTCCAGGAACGATCGACCGGTTCCCAGCGTGATGGTGAGCCCGGCAGGAGGTGGAGGCCACGCTCACCACTTCAGCATCGGCACCCACCCTGCGGACACCTCAGCCGACTTCCCGCTCGCGGCCCTCCCAATACGGCTCCCGCAACTTGTACTTCTGGAGTTTGCCTGTCGTCGTACGCGCCAACTCCTCCCGGAACTCCACCGAAGTGGGCGCCTTGAAGCCGGCAAGACGCTCCTTGCAGAACCGGATCAGCTCGTCCTGCGTCACCCGCGCGCCGGGAGCAAGAACCACCAGCGCCTTCACGGTCTCGCCCCACTTCTCGTCGGGCACCCCGATCACCGCGACCTCGGCAACCGCCGGATGGCTGAAGAGGACGTCCTCCACCTCGATCGACGACACGTTCTCCCCGCCCGTGATGATCACGTCCTTCTTGCGATCACTGATCGTCAGATGGCCGTACTCGCCGATCGACCCCCCGTCCCCCGTGTGGAACCAGCCCCCGGACAACGCCCGCGCACTCTCCTCTGGCTGCTCCCAGTACCCCTCCAGAACCACGTTCGAGCGCGCGAGTACCTCACCCTCGGCGTCCGTCCTGAGCGTCACGCCCAGCGCGGGGGCACCGGCCCGCACCAGCTTCTCCGCCCGCTCCGCAGCGCCGAGGCCGTCCCACTCGGCGCGGGCACGGTTGACGGTCAGCAGCGGCGAGGTCTCGGTCAGGCCGTAGATCTGAATGAACTCCCACCCCAGCTCCGACTCCACGCGCGCGACCGTCTGCGTCGGCGGCGGTGCGCCCGCGACGATGATCCGCACCCGATCACGGCCGGGGATCTCCCCCTCCCAGGTCTCGGCGGCCGCCAGCACCGCCCCCACGACCGCGGGCGCCGCGCACATCACCGTCACACCGTGCTCGGCCACCCGGCGCAGGATCTCGGCCCCGTCCACCTTGCGCAGCACGATCTGTGGCACGCCCAGGGCCGACATCGCGAACGGCATGCCCCAGCCGTTGGCATGGAACATCGGCAACGTGTGCAGATACACGTCCCGGTCCGTCACCCCGGCGTGCAACGCGAAGGTGACCGCGTTCACCCAGATGTTGCGATGGGTGATCTGCACCCCCTTGGGCCGGGCCGTCGTACCACTGGTGTAGTTGATGGTCGCGGTGGCGTTCTCGTCCGGCTCCCAGGCCTGCGGGGCGGTGCCGAAGCGGTACAGCTCGGCGTCGGCTGCGGCGCCGAGCGTGAAACGGTGCCTGCACTTGACATCGGCCAGACGCTCCGTCAACTCCGGGTCGACAAGGAGCACATCGGCCCCCGAGTGACCGACGATGTAGCTCACCTCGTCCGCCGTCAGGCGGAAGTTGACCGGGACCAGCACCCGCCCGTAACCGGTGACACCGAAGAACGACGTCAGAAGCCGCGCGCTGTTCGGCGAGACCACCGCCACGCGAGCGCCCAGCGGCACACCCAGGGCATCCAGCCCGGCAGCCTGCGCCCGCGCCAACTCCCCCACCCGCCCGTACGTCAGCCCCTCCCAGACCTCAGCCGGTTGGTCCGGCTCGTCCACCACACCCACCCGGTCGGCATACACAGTGACGGCACGGTCCAGAAAATCACGGACCCCGAACGGGACGATCATCACAGCCTCCGAAGCTTGAACGACACAGAGCCTCTATCCCGCCACGCCCTCGAGTATCCCGACAAGCCATCCGACACCCTGCGAACAACTCAGCACCACCCGAGCTCGCGAGACCCGGACGACCGCGGTTCTACGGCTGCACGGTCGCCGTGGCAGTGAAGCCGCACCACTCGAAGGTACGTACCGGCGCCCCGATTGTCCGCTTGATACGCGGCCCGTCGAGCTCCGCCTTCGTGTCGGCCGTCGCTGAAGAGATCCGGGCCGCAGTCCGGATCTGGTTCTCGGCAGTCGTTGCCGCTGACGGTGCCCCGTGACGGTGCTGGCGACGATCGAGGTACCGCTGTCCGCACCCGCGACCAGCGTCTGCGGAGCCAGGATCGTTTCCGCTCTCGTGCGGTACTCGGCAGACCTCGAGCGGATCGCCGTGAATGTTCGGTGGTCGGCCGCAGGGCTGACGTGGTCGAGACGGTCCGGTCCCCGTTGTGATCCGCCGCTATCGTGCCGGCGTGACTGGCTCTCCGCAGCGTCCGCTGCTGTTTCTCGATGTCGACGGACCGCTCATCCCGTTCGGTGCGGCGCCCGAGCAGTATGCGGCCCATGCCACCGGCCTCGAACCGCTCGATGCCGACGCGAATCCGCTCTTGGCCCGACTCGATCCCGAGCACGGGCCTCGGCTGGCGGCGCTCCCGTGCGAGGTGGTCTGGGCCACGACATGGATGGCTGACGCGAACGAGTGCATCGCCCCGCGCATTGGTCTGCCGCAGCTGCCTGTGGTGGCCTGGCCGGAACCGTCCGACATCGATGATCAGGACGAGCGGAACGGACTGCACTGGAAGACCCGCGCCCTTGTCGAATGGGCGGCGGGACGCCCGTTCGTCTGGGTCGACGACGAGATCACCGACACCGATCGGGCCTGGGTCGCCGCTCACCATCCAGCGAACGCCCTGCTCCACCGGGTCGACCCCCGCCGTGGTCTGACCGATCACGACTATGCGGCGATCGACTCCTGGCTGAGACGGTTGTTCTGACTCCCCCGTGGAGCAGATGAGCGCCGAAGGCCAACCGAGCGATGGGCAACCGCGCCGCATACCTGCCCTGTTGGCCGGAGCACCGGGACGCCGGGGCGGCCCGCCCCGGGGCCTCCTCGCCGAACGTGACCCGCATCACGCGCCGGAAGTGCATAGCGAGGTGCTCACCAACGTCTTTCTCCAGGTGTACGAAGCTGGCAAGTGCGGGGACGGTGCGGATGGAACAGGCTCAGGCCGAGAGCTACGACGGGTTCGTTGCGGCCCGTTGGTCGGCGTTGTTCCACCTCGCCCGTCTGCTCTGTGGAGGTGACCGGCACCGTGCCGAGGATCTGCTCCAGGAAGCCCTGGTCAAGCTCTGGTTCGTCTGGCCGAAGGTCGCGGACGAGGCGCCCGAGGCGTACGTACGCAAGGTCCTGGCACGCGCAGCCGCCCGTTCCGCCCGCCGACGGTGGTGGGGCGAGCGGCCGGTGGAGCAGCTGCCCGACCTGGCACAGACCGGGGACGAGTCCGCCGCCGTGGTGGAGCGGACGCGGCTGGAGGCGGCCCTCGCCCAGCTGCCGCCCCGGCAGCGGGCCGCCGTGGTGCTGCGTTACTACCAGGACCTGCCCGAAAAGCAGGTCGCGGAGGTTCTGGGATGCCCGCTGGGCACCGCCCGGTCCCACGCGTCACGCGGTGTGGCGCGACTGCGTCAGATCCTGGCCGATGTCATCGAGCCGGTGGGGTGAAGGGAAGCATGGATCACTTCGAGCGGGAGTTGGCGCGGATGATGCGCGACGCCCAGGAGTACACCCCTTTTGAGCCCGCACAACAGAACCGGCTCAGGACGGGAGTGCTCGTCCGCCGCCGGGTCCGCGCGGCGCAGAAGGCCGTGGGCTCCGTACTGGTGGCCGCCGGACTCGGCGTAGGCCTGGTCCTGCTGCCACACGCGCCGGACCGCGACCAACCCCAGGCCCCCGTGCCGCGGCCCACGACCGGATTCTCCTCCCCGACCACCACGCCGTCCCCGACCCTGCCCCCCAGCACCAGCCCTACCGGGTCGGCCCCCACCACGCCCACGGCACCGATCACGACAGAGAGTGCGCCAGAGAGTTCGAGCTCGGTCGGCACCGGTCCTTCCGGGACCGAGACTGCCCGTCCGCCGGCCACCGTCCCGGCCACGCAGAGCGGAAGCATCACGCCGTCGTCCCCGCCGCCGACGACAGTCGAGCCCTCGTCGTTCGTCAGCGCGACCGGCGCCGAGTAGCCACCGAGCGCACCGCCGTCCCGGCCGCTCCCCCACTGAATTTCCGCACCGCCCCTTGTCCCTGCTCCACCCCTGGCCGTACTCCCTGATCGCAGCTGCGCCGTGAGCGCCTTCGGCATGCCCTGCGACAGCACAGAAACCTGGATGAACCATGACCGAGACCGCACGGTCCGCCCCGATGAACCTCGCGACGGGACTGCCCATGGACCGACTGCCGCTCCGCCTGCCGCTGCCGGCGGACCACCCGGAACCCGTACTGGACGTGGTCGTCCCCGTGTTCAACGAGGAGACGGATCTGGAGCCGAGCGTGCGGCGGCTGCACGCGCACCTGCGTGAGACGTTCCCGTACCCGTTCCGCATCACCGTCGCCGACAACGCCAGCACCGACGACACCCCGCGGATCGCGGCCCGGCTGGCCGCCGAACTGCCGGAGGCCGAGTGGATACGGCTGGCCGAGAAGGGGCGCGGCCGTGCCCTGCGCGTCGCCTGGTCACGCTCGCGGGCCCCGGTGCTGGCCTACCTGGACGTGGACCTGTCCACCGAACTGAACGCGCTGCTCCCGCTGGTCGCCCCGCTGATCTCCGGCCACTCCGACATTGCCATCGGCACCCGCCTGGCCCGTGGCTCCCGAGTGATACGCGGTCCCAAGCGCGAGATCATCTCCCGCTGCTACAACGTGCTGCTGCGTTCCACTCTCGCCGTCGGCTTCTCCGACGCGCAGTGCGGCTTCAAAGCGGTCCGGCGCGACGTCGCCGAGCGGCTGCTGCCCCTGGTGGAGGACTCGGAGTGGTTCTTCGACACCGAACTGCTGGTGATCGCCGAGCGGGCCGGGCTACGCATCCACGAGGTGCCCGTCGACTGGGTGGACGACCCCGACAGCCGCGTCGATCTGGTCCCGACGGCCATGGCCGACCTGCGCGGCATCGTCAGGATCGGCAGGGCGCTCGCCCGTGGCACGCTCCCGACGGCGGGGCTGCGGCGCGCCACCGGAGGTGCTCCGCCGGGCCAACTGGCCGCCCAGTTGCTGCGCTTCGGCGCCATAGGCGTGGTGAGCACGGTCGGGTACGTCCTCCTCTACTCGGCCCTGCGCCCGGTGGCGGGGCCGCAGGGCGCCAACGCCTGGGCGCTGCTGGTCTGCGCCGTCGCGAACACCGCCGCGAACCGGCGGCTCACCTTCGGGCTGCGCGAGCGGAGCGGAGCGCTGCGGCAGCAGGCCAAGGGCCTGGTGGTCTTCGGCCTCGGTCTGGCGCTCACCAGCGGCTCGCTCGCCGCGCTGCACCGCTGGGCGCCGGGGCCAGCACGGCCCACGGAAGTCGCGGTGCTCGTCATCGCCAACCTGGTCGCGACACTGCTGCGCTTCCTGCTCCTGCGGGCCTGGGTGTTCACCGCCGCCCCCCGCAGCAACGGAAATGGAGCCGAGCCCCGATGAACGACCCGAGCCTCGCGAACGCTCCGTCGTACGAAGGCAACAGGCTCCATGCCGAGAACCGTTCGCCCGCCACGGAACCGCCGTACAACTCCAGCCTGCCGCCTGCCCCATCTCCCTCCCCTATCTCTCTCGCCTCTCTCACCTCCACCGCCCGGCAGCGGTGGGCGCGACTGTGCCGGGCGGCCGAGCACCACGGTCCGGTGCTCGCGCTGTACGGTGCGCTGAAGCTCATCGGCTTCTGCGTCTTCATGTACCTGCTGGACTCCTCCGGGGACTTCCGCAAGAAGGACCCCCGCTTCGGCGGCGGCGCCCACGTCTGGGACGTCCTGGCCACCTGGGACGGCTGGTGGTACCAGCAGATCGCCGCGCACGGCTACCACCCCGCGCTCGTCCCGGTACCCGGGGCGAGCGGCCTGATCACCATCGAGGGCAACTCCGCGGCGTTCTTCCCGCTGTACCCCGCCCTGATGCGGCTGGTCTCCTCCTCCACCGGCCTGGGTCTGTTCGGCGCCGGCCTGCTGGTCTCGGTGGCCGCCTCGTTCGTCGCCGCCCTCGCGATCCACGCCGTCACCGCACGGATCGGCGGACGGCGGGCCGGGCTCGCCGCAGCCGGCCTCTGGGCCGTGTGGCCCGGATCCGGCATGGAGTGGTCGGGCTACTCGGAGTCCCTCTACGTCGCCCTCGCAGCCTGGGCCTGCTACGCCGTCATGCGCCACCACTGGATCACCGCCGGCGTCCTGACCTGCGCCACGGGTCTCACTCGTCCGACGGCCACCGCGCTCATCGCGGCGCTCGCCGTCGCGGCGCTGCTGGCCGTACACCGGCAACGGCGGGAGGTCCGCCGCTGGGGAGACGCCCCCGGCCCGGACGGGAAGAGGCGTCGGGTCACATTTCTGCGCCCGCTGATCGCCGTGGCGATCGCCCCCCTCGGCCTGTTCGGCTACCTCGGCTGGGTGGGATACCGGATGGGCGACTACAGCGGGTACTTCAAGCTCCAGGAAGGCGCCTGGGCCCACACGTTCGACTACGGCAAGCAAACCCTCGACGTGTTCACGTCCCTCCCGGTGGGCCACTTCGACTACCTCTTCGCCTACCCCTACGAAGACCTCATCGGCGTAGGCACGGTCCTGCTGGCCCTGATCGTCCTGCCGCTGCTGCTCCGGCTCCGCCCCCCTGCGGTCCTCGTCGTCCACACCGTCCTGACGATCGTGCTCGTCCTGGGAAGCCAGCAGATCTTCGGCAACATCTCCCGCTACCTTCTCCCGGCCTTCCCCCTGTTCATCCCGTGCGCCGTCGCCATGCGCCGGCTCAGCACGCCGGTGCTGTGCACCGTCCTCGGAATCGCCGCGCTCGCCTCCGGCTCATACGCGGGGTACGTCCTGTTCGAACTCGGCGTTCCATAACCGCCATCGGTGTTCAGCGATCGTGATCCCCAGGCTCCGGTTCCGGGGGCGCGAGCGCGGCGCGGCGGTCGTACAGGAAGTCGTACGGGTACTCGCGGCGGACCCGGGTGGCGGCGTCGAGCCGTTCGAGCTGCTTGCCGCCGAGCCGTACGGCGAGTGCGCCGAGGTCGTCGTGCAACTGGGCGAGGGTGCGGGTCCCGAGCAGCGGCAGGAGCCCTTGGCGCAGCACCCAGGCGAGGGCGACCCACGCGGGCGTCAGACCGGTCTCGGCCGCGATCTCCGTGACGGCGTCCAGGGCCTGTCGGCGGGGGGCGGGGAGCCGGGAAGGGGGCGCTTGCCGGCGAGCAGACCCCGCGCGAGGGGGCTCCACGCGGTCACGGTGAGTCCGAGCGCCCGTGCCATGGGCAGGAGTTCGCGGTCCGGCGACCGCGCGGCGAGGGAGTACTCGATCTGCAGGCCGCAGTAGGCACTCCAGCCGCGGAGTTCGGCGATGGCCTGGGAGCGGGCGATCGCCCAGGCCGGGGTGTTGCTCACGCCGACGGCCGACACCTTCCCGGAGCGTATGAGGTCGTCGAGGGCCCGCAGGGTCTCCTCGGCGGCGGTGCACTCGTCCCAGGCGTGCACCCACAACAGGTCGACGTGGTCGGTGGCCAGTCGGCGCGGGCTTTCCTCGACGCTGCGGCGCAGGCTCTTGCGGTGGCTGCCGCCGGAGTTCGGGTCGTTCCTGTCGGTCGGCAGGGTGAACTTCGTACCCAGGACGACCGCGTCGCGTTCGGCCGCCACGAGGCGGCCGACGATTCGTTCGCTCGCGCCGTCGTTGTAGACATCGGCGGTGTCGAGGAGCGCCCAGACGGCCGCCCCGCTCCCCTGGCGGGATCAGCGCTCCGTACGCACCGGGTGCTTGCTCATGATCGAGACCCGGTTGAACGCGTTGATGGTGATCGCCACCCAGATCACCGCGGAGATCTGGTCGTCGGTGAGGACGTCACGGGCGCCCGCCCAGGCGGTTTCCTGCGCGGCGGCGTCGGTCGGCTCGGTCGTCGCCTCCGCCAGCGCGAGGGCCGCGTGTTCCGCGGGAGTGAACAGTTCGGTGTCCCGCCAGGCGGCCAGCACTCCGAGCCGCTGCGCCGTCTCGCCCGCACGCAGGGCGGCCCGGGTGTGCACGTTGAGGCAGTAGGCGCAGCCGTTGATCTGCGACACGCGGAGGTTGATCAACTCCACCACGGTCCGGTCGAGCCCGGCGTCGGCGGCAGTCGCGCGCACCGCTTCCGACGTCTGGACCAGTGCGTGGTAGGCCTTCGGGCTCTGCTTGTCGATGAAGATCCGCTGCGTCGCGGTTCCTGTCGCGTGGCTGCTCAACCCCGGACTCCGTCCTACTATGCTGCGAGTATCATTGTTGAATCTGAAACTATCATGGTGACGGAAGGCGGTCCCCGGTGAGCGATGTCGACGTTCTCTCCCCACGTGACGTACCCCTGGGCGGCCCGCGCGCGATGACCGTGCGGCGCACGCTGCCGCAGCGCGCGCGGACCCTGATCGGAGCATGGTGCTTCGCCGACCACTACGGTCCCGACGACATCGCCGAGACGGGCGGCATGGACGTCGCCCCGCATCCGCACACCGGACTACAGACGGTGAGCTGGCTGTTCAGCGGGGAGATCGAGCACCGCGACAGCCTCGGCAGCCACGCGTACGTACGGCCCGGCGAGCTGAACCTCATGACGGGCGGGCACGGCATCAGCCACTCGGAGGTGTCCACCCCGGGCACCACGGTCCTGCACGGCGTCCAGCTGTGGGTGGCGCTGCCCGCGGAACATCGGCACGCCGAGCGGGACTTCCAGCACTACGTCCCCGAGCCCCTGCGGATCGACGGAGCCGAGATCAGGGTCTTCCTGGGCTCCCTCGCCGGTCAGGAGGCCCCGGTGCCCACCTTTACACCCCTGCTCGGCGCGGAGATCGTC
Source organism: Streptomyces sp. NPDC111656 (assembly GCF_055656965.1). NCBI lineage: Bacteria > Bacillati > Actinomycetota > Actinomycetes > Kitasatosporales > Streptomycetaceae > Streptomyces > Streptomyces sp. NPDC111656. Next base: position 103,510 of record NZ_JBVKCA010000020.1, on the reverse strand, counting down.
CTCGAGCCGCGCGCGACGGTCACATTCGCCGTGGACCCCGGCTTCGAGCACGGGCTGCTCGTCGACCACGGAGACGTCCGCATGGCCGACACCTTGCTGCGTCCGGCGGAGCTGGGCTACGCCCGGGCCGGGACCACAGCTCTGACGTTGGTGAACGAGTCGGACGACCCGGCTCGCACGGTACTGCTCGGCGGAACCCCGTTCGAGGAGGAGATCGTCATGTGGTGGAACTTCATCGGCCGTAGCCATGAGGACATCGTCCGTGCCCGGGAGGACTGGGCGAACGCCTCCGATCGCTTCGGCACCGTCGAGGGATACCCGGGGGACCGTCTTCCCGCTCCCGTTCTTCCGCATGCCACCATCTCGCCACGCGGCAACCCGCCGCGTCGCCGACCCGCATCCGAAAGGCACCCCATGACCGAGTCGTCTCCCGCCGCTCCGACCGTCGAGCGGAACGACGCCAGGCATCGCTACGAAATCCTCGTCGACGGCAAGCGCGCCGGCCTCACCGCCTACCGCGACCGCGGTGAACAGCGCGTCTTCTTCCACACGGAAGTCGACGACGCCTTCGCCGGGCAGGGCCTGGCCGCGCGGTTGGTCGAGTACGCGCTCACCGACGTGCGCGAACTCGGTATGCGGATAGTGCCCGTGTGCCCCTACGTCGCGAAGTTCCTGAAGAAGCACGACGAGTTCGCCGACATCACCGACCCCGTGGCCCCCGAGGTCCTGGCGTGGCTGGACACGCAACTGGGCTGACCCACGCCTCCCCGCGGTGCCCCGAGCGGAAAACGTCAACAGCACCGCTTCGACGAGCCACCGCTCCCCGGCCGAGCCGCCGCCGCGCAGGCGCCGGTGCGAGGCCGGGGGCGGAGGCCGCCCCCTTCGAACGATCGTCAGCGTCAGCCGCGCACCGTCCGGAGGTGCAGCCGTGGCCGTGCCGTCGAACTGCTCGACCGGGTGGGCCTGGACGCCCGGACGGGCCGCTCGAAGTCGGGTGCGCTGTCCGGTGGCCGGCGCCAGCGAGTGGCCACTGCCCGCGCCTTCGTACTGACGTCGCCGGAGCACCCGTACACCCACCACCTGCTCGCGACCGTCCCCCACGAGGGCCGACAACCGAGCCGCTCACGGGTCGCCCAAATGTGCTTGTCCGCCATTCCGGCACCGCACTACCTTGCCGGTGTGGATCTCTTCTCACTCTCGTGGACAGCGTTGCGCACGGCGGTGGCCGAGCTCCCGGACGAGGATTTCACCCGGCCGTCCGGCTGTACCGGCTGGCTCGTACGGGACCTGGTGTGCCACCTGATCATCGACGCACAGGACGTCCTGATCACCCTCGTGACCCCCGCCGAAACGGAACCTACGCGCGACGCGGTGACGTACTGGGACGTCGCCGAAACGCCGCCGACCGGTGACGACCCGCTCGACGCACTGACCGTCCGCCTGGCCGCCGCGTACGAGGAGCCACGGCTGCTCAAGTTCCACTTGGACGACGTCGGCTCCGCCGCCGGTCGCGCCGCCGAACTCGCCGACCCGGGCCTCCGGGTCAGCACGCGCGGAGAGGTCCTCACTGTGGGCGACTACCGCTCCGCGTACGTCCTGGAGTGGACGCTGCACCACCTCGACCTGGTCGCGCACCTCCCGGACATGACGGGACCGCCCGCGAAGGGACTTGCCCGGTCACGCGAGATGCTGGAGAAGATCGCCCGGGCCACGTTCCCCGCGTCGTTGTCCGACAAGGACGCGCTACTGGTCGGCACCGGACGACGCGCCCCGACCGACGCGGAGCAGGCCGAACTGGACGACCTGGCCGCGCAACTCCCGCTCGTCATCGGATGATCGTCCGGCTGAACGGACCCTTCGGCTTGGGACGCCCCCGACCGGCAGTCACTGCATCCCGACCCCCGCCTGCCGCAGGATCGCCGGAGCGGCCGAAGTTCACTCGGCGTGTTCGTGGTTGGTGAAGAGGCCGATGAGGCTGTGTGGGGCGTTGTCGTCGAAGCACAGCTCGTGGTTTCGGGCAGCCTCGGTGGCAGCAGCGGCGCTCCGTGGGAAGAGGGCTTCCTCGTACGTGGTGAGCGCGGCCTCGATGTCGTCCGGGTGCGCGGCGATGGCCTTGCCGAGTTCGGCGCCGTCGAGCATGGCGAGGTTCGCGCCCTCGCCGGCGAAAGGTGACATCAGGTGGGCGGCGTCGCCGAGCAGGGTTACACCGGGCACACGGTCCCACCGGTGTGCGATCGGCAGGGCGTTGATGGCCCGCGGAACCGGTGCGGTCTCGCCGTCGGTGATCAACGCGGTGAGTTCCGGGGCCCAGCCGTCGAACTCCTCCGCGACCCGGGCCGTGGCCGCGCCCGCGTGGGTGAAGTCGATGGCGGCGATCCACTCCTGGGGCTTGTTGAGCGCCACGTAGGTGTGCAGAACGCCGCCGGGCTCCCGGTGGGCGAGGATCCCCTTCCCGGGGGCGAGTGCGAAGAGCGCGCCGCCGCCGACCGCCTGTGCGCTGGCCGGGTGGCGGGTGTCGCCGTCGAACAGGTACGTCTCGATGAAGGATATGCCGACATACTCGGGCGTGGCGTCGGACAGCAGCGGCCGGATCCGCGACCACGCCCCGTCCGCGCCGACCAGGAGACCGGTCTCCACGGTCGCCCCGTCCGCGAACGTCACTTCGTGCCGGCCGCCCCCGAGTGACCGGATCGCGGTGGCCTTGTGCCCCCACTTGATCGTGTCGGCCGGCAGCGAGTCGAGCAGAAGCTGCCGTAGGGCGCCGCGGTGGACCTCCGGACGCCCGCCGGTGCCGTCGTCGGGTTCGTCGAGGAGCACGGTTCCGTCCCGGTCGAGCACCCGCGACGCCTCACCACCCTTGTGGATGAGGCCGCGGAACTCCTCGAGGAGGTCGGCCGCGTCGAGGGCGAGCTGCCCGTTGTACTCGTGGATGTCGAGCATGCCGCCCTGCGTGCGGGCGGTCGGTGAGGTCTCGGCCTCGTAGATCGTCGCGGGGATGCCGTGGACGTGGAGGACGCGGGCGAGGGTCAGTCCTCCGAGCCCGGCGCCGATGATCGTGACGTCAGTGGTCATGGAAGTTCCTTTTCATGGTGGTTCATTGCCTGTCGCGGCCCGCCGGGCGGGGCACCCGGCAGGCCGTCTCTGGAACGTTGTTCCAGCACTAGACTGGAACGGCGTTCCAGAGATGTCAAGCTGGAACGCCGTTCCAGGCATGTGCCAGGATGTACACATGGCAACCAGGACACGCCGCCCGGAACGACGCGAGGACCCACTCTCCCGCCAGCGCATCGTCGAGGCCGCGATCGCACTTCTCGACACCGCCGGCGAGGGCGCACTCACCTTCCGCGCACTCGCCGAACGCCTCGCCACCGGACCCGGCGCGATCTACTGGCACGTCACGGGCAAGGACGAACTCCTCAACGCCGCCACCGACGCCGTCATCACCACCACCGTGACCGCCGGCACTACGGACACCGCCGGTACCGCCGCTACAACGCCGCAGGAAGCGATCCGCGCCCTCGCACTCGGCGTGTTCGAGGCGATCGACGCCCACCCCTGGATCGGCACACAACTCGCCCGCGCCCCGTCCCAGTCACCCATGCTGCAGGTCTTCGAACACCTCGGACGCCACATCCAAACGCTCGGCGTACCCCACCCCGCCCAGTTCACCGCCGCCTCCGCGCTGCTGAACTACATCCTCGGAGTCGGCGGACAGAACGCGGCCAACGCCCGCGGACACCACCAGCACACCAGCCGGGCCGAATTCCTCGACACCACCGCGACCTCATGGGCCGACCTCGACCCCGACGAGTACCCCTTCACCCGCAACGTCGCAGACCAACTACGCCACCACGACGACCGAACAGAATTCCTCGCCGGCCTCGACCTCATCCTCACCGGAATCACGACACGCCAGAACCCGACCGACCCGGCACACCCGTAACCCCCCACCCAGCGGAGTGTTCAGCGCATCGGTGCGTGCTCGGGTGAGGGCGACGGCGCGCCGGCCCATCCACGCAGGGCGGTTTCGAGGCCGGTGACGGCGGCGACGTCGGTGGTGTCGGAGGCCCAGGCGACTACCCCGTCCGGGCGTACCAACACCCCGGTCGGCGTCGCGTGGTCGTCGATCACGCTGCTCACTCGCCCGGCCCAGGCCGCGGCGAGGCGGGCGAAGGTGCCGTCCGGAGTGCGGTCGAGCAGCAAGAACCCGCCGCCGTGACCGTGGTCGGCCAGACGGGAACCGTCCGTCAGCCACTGGTCGGGGACATAGCGGCCGACCAGCGCATGGTCGCCGGGCAGGTCGATGCGCTGCGTGACGCCGGAGATCTTCTTGACCGCGTAGGTCGTGCCGTCCCGGGTGCTCAGCAGATCGGCGACGACCTCCCGGAGCGCGGCCGACTTGGCGTCCCCGCGCATCACCCCGATCTGGGCCCGCGTCCAGTCCAGCACCCAGGCGCCCAGGGGACGGCGCTCGGCGTCGTAGGTGTCGAGCAGCCCTTCGGGTGCCCATCCTGCGACCACGGCCCCGAGCTTCCAACCGAGGTTCATCGCGTCGCCGACCCCGAGATTGAGCCCCTGACCGCCGAACGGCGAGTGCACGTGCGCGGCGTCGCCGGCCAGCAGCACCCGTCCCGACCGGTAGGTCGCGGCCTGGCGGGCGTTGTCGGTCCAGCGGGTCGCGGCGCCGCGCAGCGCGGTCAGCGTGACGTCCGTGCCCGAGACCCGGCGCAGGCTGGTCTGCAACTCCTCAAGAGTGACCGGCGGCATGGGGGTCCCCCCGCGCGAGCGAAGCCGAGCGTGGGGGAGGTCGGCGGGAGCGCCGAACTCCACGGTGACCAACCGCCCGGGCTGCGGCCCGTAGCGGTACGCCCCCCGGGTCGACCACACCCATCCGTTCGCGAGCTTCTCCGCGTCGGCGATGTCGGCGACCGCCACGTGTCCGGTGAGTTCGGGGTCGGTGCCGGGGAAGTCGATGCCCGCGAGGCGGCGTACGGTGCTGCGCCCACCGTCGCACCCGACCAGCCACCCGGTGCGCATCGTGCCGGCCGTGGTGCCGACGAGGACGCCGTCGCCGGTGTCTTCGAGCGCGGTGACCTCCACCCCGCGATGCACCGGTACGCCGAGTCGCGCGACATGGTCGGCCAGCAGTTCCTCCAGCTCACGCTGCGGCACCATCCTCGCTCCGTCGACCGCGGCGTGCGCGGCGAGGTCGGCATCGGACCAGTCCACGAGGCCGGCGTCGAGGACCATCCCCGCGAAATGCCCGGTGAACCGCGACTCGCGCGCTCGTCGGCCGCCTCCTGGCTGCTGGTCGCCGGTCATGCGAGCGAACGACCCCACCCGCTCGAGCACCTCTCGCTGCACGTTTTCGGCGGCAGACAGCAGGCCGCGGCGGTCGAGCGCCTCGGCCGTCGGCACGTTGATCGACCCCGCCTTCATCGCCACGGCCGGCTCGGCCAGTCGCTCGAGCACCTGCACCGTCGCTCCGGAGAGCGCCAGCTCCGCGGCGAGCACGAGGCCCACCGGCCCGGCTCCGACCACGGTCACGTCCACATTCTGGTTCACATCGATATTCACGAACAGTGTTCTACAAACGAACAGTGTTCGTGTCAAGATATAGTGGTTGGGTGAACCCGAGAGAACGACGCGCGGCGCGCCACCACCTGCCGAATCCCGAGGTCGAAGCCGCCCCCAGGCAGCGGCGCCGCAAGGCCCCGATCACCGTGGAGCAGGTCATCGACACCGCGCTCGGGGTGATCGCCACAGAGGGCTACGAGGCACTGACCATGCGCCGGCTGGCCGGCGCGCTCGACACCGGACCCGCCTCGCTCTACGCCCACGTGGTCAACAAGGCCGACCTCGACGAACTGCTCATCGCGCGGCTGTGCGCCGCGCTCGTACCACCCGAGCCCGACCCCGCAGTCTGGCGGGAGCAGATCCGCAGCGTGTGCATCCAGATGCGCGACCAGTATCTGAAATACCCCGGGATCTCCCGCGCCGCGCTCGCCATGGCCCCCACCGACCTCGAGACCCTGCGCGTCAGTGAAGGAATGCTGGCGATCCTGATCGCCGGCGGCGTCGCCCCGCAGGCCGCCGCCTGGGCCATCGACGCCCTCTTGCTGTACGTGGCCGCCTACTGCCTGGAGATCTCCATCCTGAATCAGCGCAAGGTCCACAACGAGGCGGACTGGGTCGTCGACACCGACGAGCTCCAGCGTCGCCTGACCGCGCTGCCTGCCGAGGCCTTCCCTCACACCACCCGCTACGCGGCCGAGCTCACCGCCGGCGCGGGCCACGACCGGTTCGACTTCACCCTCGCCCTGATGATCGACGGCCTCGCCCACCGCTAGCCAGACGTCACCATGGTGCGACTGGAGGTCAGTTGACGGTTGCCGGGCGGAGCGCGGGTACGACCGTGAAGGCCGTCCCCGACACGCGTTCGACGACCAGATGACGCAGCGTGCGTACCTGGGAGGGGGGGTGTTCCAGCCGAGTACGCCGACCACTCTCCCGTGCTGACGTAGGCGGCTGCGAAGTATCCGTCGAACGGGTCTCCGTGGACGATCCGCACGTCCGCGTCGGGTGGGAAGGCGCCGTACGCCTGGATCCTGGTGTCGTACTGGTCCGTCCAGAAGTAGGGCACGGGAGCGAACGGTTTGGCGTCGCCGAGCAGGTGCCGACCGCGGCCATGGCCTGTTCGGTGGCGTTCCTGCGGTGTTCCAGTCGCATGCGGGTGCCGAAGTGCGGGTTGTGCCAGGAGGCGACGTCTCCGGCGGCGTAGATGCCGGGTACGGCCCGACACAGCGCGTCGCACTCCACCCCGTCCCGCAGCGCAGGCGCGTGCCGTGGTCGCGGTGCAGATCGGACCAGCTCGCCGATGCGGTCGCCGAACGGGCGCCGTACGGGGACGGGTTCCGGCTCGACCACGGTCACCTCCAAGCCCATGGTCCGGGCTGCCGCGGCGACTTCGGTGCCGAGGAGTCCGGCGCCGACCACGACCACCCGGGGCCCGGTGAGCAGCGCGGCGCGTAGGCCGAGAGCGTCGTCGAGCGTGCGCCGGACGTGGACTCCGGCGAGATCGCTGTCGGGAAGGTGGCGGGGGGCACACCGGTAGCGATGATCAGACCGTCGAAGCCGACGCTCTCGCCGTTGCCGAGGCGCACTTGGCCGCCCGCCACGTCGCGGGCGGTGGCACGCTGTCCGAGTCGCAGGTCGGCCTCGAGCCGCGCCAGGTCCTGCAAGGCCCGGCCGCGCTCTGACGCCCGCAGCCCCCGGATACCGGGGGGTCGGGTCGGGTCGGACAGCACGGTGGCGGCGATGGGCCGTCGTGGCCCGGCGGCGTAGGCGCCTGATCGCGAAGCCATGGTGGGAGGTAGCGGCCACCCGAGGTCGTGGGCGCCCGCGGGCAACGCGCCTGAGAGCAGTGAGCCAACTCCCCTGGATGACCTACTCGGGCAGTGGGCGGTCGTCGACGACGTGCTTCATGACAAGGGTGGAGGTCAGGCGCTGAACCCCTGGCAGGGTGGCCAGCCGCTGGTCGTACAGCTGCTGGAAGGCGGACAGGTCGGCGGTGGCGACGCGCAGAAGGTAGTCGGGTTCGCCGAAGAGGCGCTGGGCCTGGATTACGTGCGGGACGGCGGCCACGGCCTCCTCGAACGCGGAGACGGTGTCACGGTCCTCCCAGCCCAGGGTGACGAAGACCAGGGCTTCGAAGTTGAGACCGACGGCGGCCGGGTCGACGACCGCGCGATAGCCGCGAATCGCGCCCTCGCGTTCGAGGTCACGCAGGCGGCGATGGCAGGGCGAGATGCTCAGCTTCACGCGGGCGGCCAGCTCGGTCACCGTGAGACGGCCATCCAGCTGCAGCTCGGTAAGAATCTTCCGGTCCAGGGCATCCATGAGAAAGATTCTCCCCCACCAGGCGCGATCATGGAGAAAAGACAGAAACATTTGCGGGTGATTTGCGCCTATCTTCCCTCTCAGGGCAAGGAACGTGAGAGGGAAAGATCGATGAACACGACGACGGTGGCGGCTTTCCTGGCGGTGGATCTGCTGCTGGTGTTCACCCCGGGCGCGGACTGGGCCTACGCGATCACGGCGGGGCTGCGCGACCGGTCGGTCGTCCCGGCGGTCGCCGGACTGATAGCCGGATACGTGGGATACACGATGCTCGCCGTGTCCGGCCTGGTGGTGATCGTGGCGAACTCGCCCACCGTTCTCACCGCGCTGACCGTCGCCGGGGCCGCCTACCTGATGTGGCTGGGCTGGGGTGTCCTGTCGCGGCCGGCGGTGCTGGGCGCGTCCACGAAGGCCATGCCCTCCTCTCGTCGGCAGATCATGCTCAAGGGAGCCGGGATCAGCGGCCTGAACCCGAAGGCGCTGCTTCTGTACTTCTCGCTGTTCCCACAGTTCATCGACCCCGGGTCGGGCTGGCCGGTCGCCGCGCAGACCGGGCTGCTCGGCACGCTCCACATGACCGCCTGCGCCGTCGTCTACCTCGCCGTCGGCGTGCTGGCCCGCACCGTGTTGAAGACCAGGCCTTCGGCGGCCCGGGCAGTCACCCGCGCCTCCGGTGCCATGATGATCGTCATCGGAGGGTTCCTACTGGTGGAACGCCTGGCCGGCTGACGGACCAGCCCGACCCCGTTCAACACCGTGATGTCCGCCGAAGGAGAGCACATGGAAGAGCAGTCGCAACGGGAACAGGCGAGCCCGGAGGTACAGGCGCGCATCCGGACTAGTTTCGACCGGCAGGGGCTCATGGGCCTCCTCGGTGCGCGGATCACGCGGATCGCGCCGGGCCGTGTGCACATCGTCCTCCCGAGCCGGCCCGAAGTGACGCAGCAGCGTGGCTACTTCCATGCAGGCGCCACCAGCGCGATCGCGGACACCGCGGGCGGCTACGCGGCGTTCACGCTCTTCCCGGAGAACAACGACGTGCTCACGGTCGAGTACAAGATCAATCTCCTGGCACCCGCCGTCGGCGACCACATCGAGGCGGTCGGAACGGTCCTGAAGTCCGGACGCACCCTGACCGTGTGCCAGTTGGAGGTGTTCGGCGTCCGGGACGGCCGGCGGTCGCTCGTCGCCAGCGGCCAGCAGACGCTGATCCGCGTGAACAGGCCCGAACGGTGAGCCCACATCCACGGCCGTCCTGGGTGACCTGGCAGCAAAGGCCGTTTCCCGATGCCAACCTTCTTCTGCTCCACGGACGCCAACCAGCCCTGGTCGACAGCGGATTCGTCGGCCACGCCGAGGACACGGCCGCCTGGGCCCGCGCCCACGCCGGAGACGTCGGCCTGGTCGTGAACACCCATTGGCACTCCGACCACGTCGGTGGCAACGCCCTCCTGCAGGCGGGCGGCGCCGGCATCGCGGCCGGTGCCCCGGAGGCGGACGCCGTCGCCCGCCGGGACCCGGGCTGCTGCGCTGCGGAATACCTCGACCAGCCCGTAAGCCCCTACACCATCGACATGGCGCTCGACGACGGTCAGATCCTCTGCCTCGGTGAAGCCGACTGGGAAGTGGTCCGCACCCCCGGGCACACACCCGGCCACCTCGCACTGTGGCAGCCGGAAGAGGGGCTCCTCGTGGTCGGGGACGCGCTGTCGGACTACGACGTCGGCTGGGTGAACCTCGCCCTCGACGGGCCCGACGCGGCCGCCACCGCTCTCGCCTCCCTGGAGCGGATGGCCGACCTCGCCCCGCGCGTGCTGCTCCCCTCGCACGGGCCGATCCCCGCCGACCCCGGTGCGGCCTTCGTCATCGCGCTGCGCCGCGCGCGGCGTCTCGTCGACGATCCCGACGGAGCCGTCTGGTACGGGGCCCGGCGGATCTTCGCCTTCGCCCTCATGATCCGCGGCGGGATCCCCGCCGGCGAGGTCGAGCCGTACCTGCACGCGCGGGCCTGGCTGACCGACGCCGCGCGCCTTCTGGGCCTCACGCCCGAAGCACTCGCCGCCGAGCTCATCGCCATGATGCTCCGCAGCGGCACCGTCATCCTTCGCGACGGGCGCCTGCACGCCGCCGCCGAGCACACCCCGGTCGAGGCGGAGACGTTGCGCGTGCCGTACCCGCGTGCGTGGCCGACGCCGGAGCCGCGCTGACTCCAGGGCGACCGCGTCACGTCGACCGAGTCGACCGCTGTCTGAACCGGGCCTCCCGACAGTCGCCGCCCCAGCCCGGACGCACCGTCAGTGGAGGGCGTCCGAAAGGCGGGTGAAGCTGCGGCCGGTGGCCAGCAGCTGAGGAACGGCGGCGGTGATGCCTCGGGCAGTGCCACCCCGGGGATGGTTCATGTGGCAGATGACGATGGATCCGCCGGGGGCTGCGGCGACCGTCGTACGCACCTGTTCGGGGGTGAAGGTGGCGCCGCCGTCGCCGTTGACCGAGAAGCTGACGAAGCGTTCTCCCAGGGCGGTGACGATCCGTGCCGCAACGTCGTCGCAGTAGGCGGTGCCGGAGCGGAAGAAGCGTGGCGGCGTGCCCAGCAGCCGGGTGAGCTTGGTTCGGTTGCCGGAGATCTCGTCGTACACCTCGGCGGCGCTGCGGGTGCCGGGGATGCCGTAGGCGGAGCGGCCGGTGACCGAAAGCGGGCGGTGACGGGTGCCGTGGTTGGCGATCTCGAACAGCGGCTCGGCGGCCAGCCGGCGGAAAACGGCGGGGTTGGCGTCGATCCAGCGGGAGTTGATGAACAAGGTCGCGGGTATCTCCCGTCGACGCAGGAAGTCGATCAACGCACGGTCGTAGCCGCTGCCGCCCGGGCCGCCACAGGCGTCGAAGGTCAGCGCGATCACGCGTCTGGCGGTCGGCAGCGCGTGGACCACGGCGGGTGCGTCGAAGCCCCAGGTATGCGGCACCGCGTGCCCGTAACGGGCCACGATGTCCGCGCGGGTGACGGCGCGGGACGCGCTGGGCGCGGTGGCGGTGGGCGCGGTGGCCGACGGGCTGGAGCCCGGGGTACTAGTGCCGGTTGCGATCGCCGCGGATGTGGAGGGGGAGCCGGTGACGGAGGCGCTGCGGCTGGCCGTGCTCTGGGGGCCCGCACAGCCGGCGAGGGCGCCTCCCGCCATGGCCGCCAGCACTGCCCGGCGACTGGGTGTCATCCGTTCCCCTTGTTCGAAGATCCTCGACGGGACACCCCGCTACGGGAACCGTACGCGGCGAAAGAGACATGATCAGTAAGAGGGCGGCAAGGGTTCGCCAACAATCCCTTGCAGACCATCTACCTCGCCGGCCACGGGACCCTGCGTACGCAAGCGGCGGCGGGACTGCGCCCGCTCGCCGCTCAGGTGGTCCTCTCGGCCTCAGCCGCCGCCTCCTCGGCGCGGCGCAACTCCTGGTAGCGATTCCACAGTTCGGGCCGGGAGTCGTCCATGTACCAGGCACGCAGGAAGAGTTCGAGGAAGGCGCTCTCCGTCTCGTCGCCGCCGCGGCGGTACAGCTCCGGGTCCGACTCGACCAGCGCGGCGACCGGCCGCCGGCCGGTCGGGCCCTCGGCCACGGTCACCCGGAAAATGGCGCGACCGGTCCAACTGCGACGCAGCGTCAGCTGATCACCCTCCAGGTACGCGTCCCACTTCTCGTCCATGCTCAGCGCCCGCACACCGTGCCGGACACGCTGCCACTGCCCCGGAGTCCACACCAACTCCGGTACGGGAATCGACTCGGGGCGGCGCAGCGGCGTCACGTCGCGACCCAGCCCGGCGCGGCTGAGGTCCTCACCCGGTTCACCCTCGCGCACCCACTCCGGCAGCGCCTCCGACGCCGCCCGCCACGCGGCAGGTATCCCCGCCGTGCCCACCCGAGCGGCGACAATTCCGCCGACGATCGCGCAGGTGGTGTCGACGTCCCCGCCCACCGACGCGCACGCCCACAACGCCTCCGCGAAGTCCTCCAGATGCCGGGCCGCGCACCACAGGGCGAAGGGCACCGTGTCCGCCGCGCTCACCCGCCGCCCGTTGCCCAACCGGTGCGCCGCGTACTCGGCGTGCGGCTGGCCCAGCAACTCCCTCGCCTCGGCCACCCCCGAACGGATCCGTCCCTCCGGTGTCAGCTCTTCCACCGCCGCCAGCAACTGGGCTCCGGTCACCGGCCGAACGCGCCCGCGGGCGGCGCACGCGGCTCCCACCGCCACGGCGACCGCCCCGGCCACCGCGTCCGGATGGGTGTGCGTCACCCGCGCCGACCGCCCGGCCTGCGCGGCCGCCTCGGCCAGATCCACGGCGAACCAAGCACCCAAAGGCGCCACCCGCATCGCGGCTCCATTGCCCCACGACCCCTGGCCGTCGAACAGTTCCGCGGCCAGCTCCTGCCACCTGCCGCCCTCGCGTACCAGGCGCAGCAGCCGGTTCATCGCCGGACCGTAGCCCCGGTCGAAGTCGTGCCTGTGGGCGAAGCCGTGCGCCAGTTCATGCTGGTCCACGCTGCCGCGCCGGCGCAGCACGTCGAAAACCGAGCAGGCCATCTCCGTGTCGTCCGTCCACGGCCATTCCGCGGCGGGCAATCGCCGCTCCCGCAGGCCGGGGAGATTGTCCGGTACGAAGAACTGGGCGCCGAAGGCGTCGCCCACCGCCGAGCCGCGAAGGGCGTCGCGGGCGGTGGAGCGGTGATCGAAGGACGGGCAGGCGGAGGAATCGAGGAAGGGGAACTCAGCGGGCATCTCCCCCATCCTGCCAAGCCAACCTGCCGCAGCGCCACGGCAATTGCCGGGCGTTGACTGCCTCGCAGGCCTGGTACCGAATCGTCCAGTGCGAGGCGTCGGGTGCGAGGCGTCCAGGTGTCCTGCCGACCGGGCACCCTCCCGGCGAGCACCGGGAGTGGCGGATGGGAGTTCTGGGCATGGTGCGTTGGGGGAACAGACCCGGTGCGCGGAGAGTCAGACGTGCCTCGGTCTCTGGTCCTAGGCTGATGTTCCCACTCCGCCCAGGAGAGTTCCCTCCGGTCCGGACAACCGTGTTCCCGTCAGATCCCTGGCAGGGAGCACCCAACAATGGAGCGCGCATGGCCTACGAGGCGATGGGTGATGACGTCTACCAGCCGGACGGCTCTGAGGTGCAGGACGACGCCGGACTGCTGGACGTCTCGGACACCCTCGACGACAGCGGCATCGACGAGGCTCTCGACGAGGGCTACTCGCCCCCTGAGAAGCCTTGGGGCGTGGAGCACACCGGCGTCACGGCGGCGGAGCGGCAACGAGGGGAGAGCCTGGACGAGCGGCTTGCCGAGGAGGTACCGGATATCGCCGGCCAGGACGGCGACGGTATCGGGGACCTTTGGGACGGCGACGGGGAACTCATCGACGACGAGGTGGGCGACCTGCGGGCGGGCCGCCTCATCGCGCCGGACGAAGGTGCTCACGAGGACACCGAAAAGGACCTGATTGCTTACGACGTCGGCGTCGACGGGGCGGGCGCATCGGCCGAGGAGGCCGCGATGCACGTGATCCCCGACTCGGAGTCCTTCTAGCCTGCCCGGTTCGTCGTCCTACTGGCCTGCTCGGTTCGTCGTCCTCCTGGCCTCAGCGGTGGAAGGCGGCACCGAAGCGCGCGCCGGACACACGACGGTCTGCAGCCCGACGTCACGCGCACTGCCGATGTCCTCGCCCGGGGCTCCGACCACCAGGTCGGTGGACCGTCACCGTCGAGGTCGGCGGCCGTGAGCGGGCCGCCGAAGTGGTCACCCGCCTCGGCCCTGCCGGGTATCCCGTAGCGGTCCTGGCTGATCACCTGGCGCTTGACACCGTTGGGGCCCTCGGCCATGCCGTAGACGACGGCGAAGTATCCGGCGCCCGCCTTGCCGTTGACCGTGCCGCCGGGGGGCGGCGATCGCGACGTCGGTGTATCCGTCACCGTCGAAGTCGGCACGCACGGACGCCGCGGCATCGGCGGCGAGGGCGCCCGCAGGGGCGTCTTAGGCGTGGGACACCGCTGTCGCCGGCCCCGTCACGGCCATGACGGCGGCGGCGACAGCCGCGGCGGACACGGGGAATCTTCGGGAGGACATGGCAAAACCCTGGGAATGGAGGGCAGTGGACCGCACTTCTCACGCACACGGCAACCACCAAGACCCGCACGGGGCGCCAACGGTTGTACGCCGCCCCTTCACCTGTGGATCACCCCGAACAGTCCGCGAGTATCCCGGGCGGTTCCGTCTCCGGGGTCTCCAGCGGAAATAGACTCGAGGGGACTGTCTGCGTCCGCTGTATGCAGGAAGAAGCCGGTGTCGTCGAGCCGCATCCCTCCGCAGGAGATCCTCATGGACTACTTCGACCTCGGGACCTTGACCCGGCCCGTGTCGACCCGTTCGCCGGAAGCACAGTGCTGGTTCGACCGCGGTCTGGTGTGGAGTTATGCGTTCAACCACGAAGAGGCGGTCACCTGCTTCGAATCGGCGGCCGCCGCGGATCCCGACTGCGCCATGGCGTACTGGGGTGTCGCATACGCGCTGGGCCCCAACTACAACAAGCCCTGGGAGTTCTTCGACGACGTCGATCTGCGGCACACGGTGGAACGGACGCACGCCGCCGTCGAACGGGCCCACGCTCTGTCCGGCACGGCCACACCGACCGAGCGCGCGCTCATCGAGGCGCTGCGCGAGCGCTATCCCGCCGCGCGCGCCGTCGAGGACTGCTCCGTCTGGAACAAGCCGTACGCCGAGGCCATGCGTGCCGTGTACGAACTCGCGCCCGACGACCCTGATGTCGCCACGCTCTACGCGGACGCGCTGATGAACCTCACCCCGTGGCAGCTGTGGGACCTGCGCACCGGCGAGCCCGCCCCCGGTGCGCGCACGCTGGAGGCGAAGGCCGTCCTCGACCGCGCGTTGCTGACCGGGGCCGGTGCCGATCACCCGGGCATCCTGCACATGTACATCCATCTGATGGAGATGTCGCCGACGCCGGAGGAAGCCCTCACCGTCGCCGACCGGCTGCCGGGACTGGTACCGGACGCGGGGCACCTTCAGCACATGCCCTCCCACCTCGACGTGCTGTGCGGCGACTACCGACGGGTCGTGTCGGCCAACAGTGCCGCGATCAAGGCCGACGAGAAGTACCTGCGACGGGCCGGCGCGATGAACTTCTACACGCTGTACCGCTCGCACGACTATCACTTCAAGATCTACGGCGCGATGTTCCTCGGCCGGTCCAGGACGGCGCTGGAGACGGCCGCGCAGCTGGAGGCGTCCATCCCCGAGGATCTGCTGCGTGTGGAGAGCCCGCCCATGGCCGACTGGCTGGAGGGGTTCCCCGCCATGCGGGTGCACGTACTGATCCGGTTCGGCCGGTGGGAGGAGATCCTCGCGCTGCCGATGCCCTCCGACCCGCAGTTGTACTGCGTCACCACGGCGATGCTGCACTACGCACGCGGAGTGGCGTACTCCGCCACCGGGGCGACCGCCGAGGCCGAGGCGGAACGCGAGCTGTTCCGCCGCGCGGTCGCACGGGTTCCCGAGACGCGGACGCTGTTCAACAACACCTGCCGGGACATCCTGGCCATCGCCGCCGCCATGCTCGACGGCGAACTCGAGTACCGCAGGGGCGAGTACGACCTCGCATTCGCCTCCCTGCGGCGCTCCGTCGAACTCGACGACCACCTGCCCTATGACGAACCGTGGGGCTGGATGCAGCCGACCCGTCACGCCTACGGGGCGCTCCTGCTCGAACAGGGCCGAGTCGAGGAGGCCGAGGCCGTCTACCGGGCCGACCTCGGTCTCGACGACACGCTGCCCAGGTCCTCACAACATCCGGGAAACGTCTGGGCACTCCACGGCTTCCACGAATGCCTCGTGCGGCTCGGCAAGACGGGGGAAGCCCGCATCATCGCCCAGCAACTCACCGTGGCCACCGCACTCGCGGACGTCCCGATCGATGCGTCGTGCTTCTGCCGACTCGAACAGTGCTGTGGTCGGTTCAGTTGACGCTTTGCCCGCCGTCGACCATCAGTGTCTGACCGGTGATGTAGGAGGAGAGGTCCGACAGCAGGAAGAGGGTCGCCTTGGCCACGTCCTCGGGTTCACCGAGCCGGCCCAGCGGGATCTTCTCGCCATGTGGGTGGTACTCGGTGCCGTCCTCGTTCCTGGTGATGCCGCTTTCGGTGAGAGGGGTGCGGATCACGGTCGGGTTGACGCTGTTGACGCGGATGCCGTCGGGGCCGAGTTCGACCGCGGCGGCGCGGGCGAGTGCGGTGACGCCGCCCTTGCTGGCGCTGTAGATCGAGATGCCCTCGATCCCCAACTCGGCGAAGACGGAACCGTTCAGCACGATCGAGCCGCCTTCCTTCTGGTGCTTCATCTGCGCCGCTTCCGCCTGGAGGTAGAAGAACGTGCTCTTGAGATTGCCGTCCACCAGGACGTCCCAGGTCTTCTCGTCCAGCTCGGTCAGCGGACCGACCATGGCGGTACCGGCGTTGTTGAACGCCGCATCCAGTCGACCGAAGTGTTCGACGGTCCGACGCACCACGTCCCCGGCGCCGGCGATGTCGGTTGCGTCGGCCCGGATGAACAGCGCCTCACCTCCGGCCTGGGAGATCTCGTCGACCACCTGTTCGCCGACTTCGGCGCGACGCCCGGTGATGGCCACCTTGGCGCCTTCCTCGGCGAACAGGACGGCGGCGACGCGGCCGATGCCCGAAGTTCCACCAGTGACCAGCACTACTTTGTCGTTCAGAAGTCCCATGATTGTTCCTCTGGGGTGTCGATTCGTTGCCCGCCTTCGCAGACGAGGGGGGTCAGGTGAGGGCCACTGCTCCGCCGTCCACGGTGAGGACGGTTCCGGTGATGTAACTGGCCCGCGCAGAGGCCAGGAAGAGGATCGCCTCGGCGATCTCCTCGGGGGCGGCGAGCCGACCGAGCGGCACCTCGGCGCCGATGCGCTCGAAGCTCTCCTCGCCGATCAGGTCGGAGACGTTCTGGGTGCGCGTGTGACCGGGCGCGACGGCATTCACCCGGACTCCGAGGCCGCCGAACTCGACCGCCCAGGTGCGAGTCAGGGACTCGACCGCGGCCTTCGTCGAGCCGTAGGCGGCAGTGCCGGGCATACCGCGCTGTGCGGCGATCGTCGTGACGTTGACGATGCTGCCGCCGCCCCGGGCCGCCATCTTCTGCGCCAGCGCCGCGGTGAGGAAGAACGGTCCTTGCACATTCGTCTCGAAGAGCTGCTGGAACGCGTCCAGGCCCTGCTCCGCGGTGGGAGCGAACGGGAACGCTCCGGCATTGTTCACCAGCACGTCCACGTCACTCGCCTCCTCGACGAGTCTGCGCACCGACTCCGGATCCCGCAGGTCGGCCTGGAGGAAACGTGCCCGGCCGCCGAGCACGGCTGCGGCCTTGGCTCCGGCTTCCTCACTCCGGCCGGCGATCACGACCTCGGCTCCCTCGCGGGCGAGCAACCGTGCCGTCGCGAAACCAATGCCGGTTGCGCCCCCGGTCACGAGCGCCTTCCGGTCGCGGAACTCCATGTTCCTGTCCTTTCCCTCGGTGACATCGGGTGACATCAGGTGACATCGCGGCGTGTTGACCACCGCGATGTCGTAGAACCGATGGAACGGTCGGCGCCATGCCCTCCGGCCATTCGTCCTCGCAGGCCCGGCCATCAGGAATGTTTATGGCCCGGGTGGCGCTGCGGGTCAGCCGTCCGTGTCGTTGCCCAGCGCCACCACGAAACGCCCGAGGTCCTGTCGGTGCGACCTGGCCTGCCACACCGCCCAGGTCCGACGCACCAGAGGGCTGCCTGTCAGGGGCTGCCACTCGACGTTCTCGGGCAAGGGGTGGAACCAGTGCGGCGGGGCCAGGGCGAAGGCCGTCCCGTCGCTCACGGCCGCCAGCTTCACTTCGGCAAGCAGCGTCTGCCCTCCCACAGCGGAGGCCTCGATGTCGATGCCGTGTCCACGCAGTACGGCGGTGACCTCGTCGTACCAGACGGGGCTTCCGGAGCGGGGGAAGCCGACCCAGTGGAGCCCGGCGAGGGAGTCGAGCCGAACACCCTCCGGGCCGGACAGTTCGGCGGCCCGCTCGGCCGCGAGCAGCACGCCCAGCCGCTCCTCCATGACCCTGATCGCGTCCAGGTCACCCCCGGGCGGGCGCTCGCGCAGCAGGCCGATGTCGAGTTCCCCGGTGCGCAGGGCCGCCGTCTGGTCCGCCGTGGACATGTGCCGGGGTTCCACTCGAGTCTCGGGACATGCGTCCGCGAGTGCGGCCAGCGGGCGGGTCAGGAACCCGGGGGGCAGTTCGAGCGGGATTCCGAGCCGCAGGACGGAGCCACCCGGTGCGGCGTGCCGGGCGACGACGGCGACGGCCTGGTCGTACCGGGCGAGCACCGCACGGGACTCGGCGAGCAGGGTCGTGCCGGCCTCGGTCGGCTGGACCCCGGTCGAACTGCGCACCAACAGGCCGACGCCGAACTCCCGCTCCAGCGCGAGCACCATCTGGGAGAGCCGGGGCTGGCTCATGTGGAGCCGGCGGGCCGCGGCGGACAGGGCGCCCTCCTCCACCACCGCCACAAAGGCCCGCATGTCCCGGAGATCCATGGTTCCCATCGCACCACATCGCCGGATCGCGGCACGACCGGATGCCATAAACATCCCTGATGGAGGGTGGTCCCGGAGCGACTGGGCGCACGCTACGAACCGGCCTGCCCCGGTGGTTGTGTGGAGGAGCGGCGCACGACGGCGCCACGCCACCACAGGAGTGACCATGACCGGCGCGACACCCGCATACTTCACCGCCTTCAAGAACATCGCCTTGAGCCGCACCGACTCCGGGGTGCTGACTCTGCGCTTCCACACGGACGGCGGCCCGGCCACCTTCAGCGGACGGTTGCACACCGACTTTCCCCGCGCGCTGTTCGAGATCGGCGAGGACCGGGACAACCGGGTCCTGGTGCTGACCGGCACCGGGGACCGCTTCATGACCGAGATCGACGGCGCAAGCCTCGGGGACATCACCAAGCCCGCCCAGTGGGACCGCACCGTCGCCGAGGGGCGCCGGGTGATGCAGCGCCTGGTCGACCTGGAGCTGCCGATCGTCGCCGCCGTCAACGGCCCGGCCTCCGTACACAGCGAGTACGCGCTGCTGGCCGACATCGTCGTGGCCGCGGACACCACCGTCTTCTCCGACTTTCCCCACCTGACCTTCGGCATCGTGCCCGGCGACGGCATCCAGATCGCCTGGGAAGAGGCCATCGGCGTCACCCGCACCCGCTACCTCACCCTCACCCAGGGCTCGTTCACCGCCGACCAGGCCGAACGGTGGGGCGCCGTCGCCGAGGTGCTGCCGCTGGAGCGGGTGCTGCCCCGGGCCCAGGAACTCGCGGAGCGGCTCGCCGCCAAGCCGCAGTTGCTCACCCGCTATCTGGCCGTCACCCTGCGGCAGCGGATCAGCCGCCGCATGGCCGAAGGCACCCAACTGGGCATGGCGCTCGAGGGTCTCACCGCCGCCGACCTCGCGTACGAAAGCGGGGTCGAGGCGTGACCGCCGCCGACCGCTGGATCGGTGCGCTGCACGAGTCGTCCCTGCGGCTGGGGCACGCTGTCGCCGACCTGCCCGCCGACCGTCTCGCCGAGGCCTCGTTCGCCGAAGGCTGGACGATCGGCCAGGTGCTGTCCCACCTGGGCAGCGGCGCGGAGATCTCCACCACGCTCGTGGAACGGGGCCTCAAGGGGGACGAGCGGGGCCCGGTCCGCGAGGAGCTCCTGCCGGTGTGGGAGCGGTGGGACGCGATGTCCCCCGTCGAACAGCGCGCCGCGTGGCGGGAGGCCGACGAACGCCATCTGGCGCTCCTGGACTCGGTCGGCCCCGGGCAGTGCGCGTCCCTGCGCGTCCCGTACTTCGCCGGCCTGCTCGATCTGGCGTCGTACGCCGGCTACCGGCTCTCCGAGCAGGCCGTACACGCCTGGGACGTCATGGTGGCGCTGGACGAGCGGGCGGTGCTCGCCGCACCCGACGTGGCGCTGCTCTGGAAGCGGATCGACCTGGTGGTCACCCGCTTCCGCGACGCCGACGCCCTGACCCGCCTCGCACCGCGGCGCGTACGAGTGGAGCTCACCGACCGTGGCCAAGCGCTGCTCCTCGACATCGACACCGAACTCCACCTCTACCCGACCCCTCCTACCGACCCCACCGCTCTCCTGACCGGCCCCGCGGAGTCGACACTGCGGCTCGTCTACGGCCGCAATCGCCCCCAGGACCCCCTGACCGCCACCGGCTCGATCTCCCTCGACGACCTGCGGACGCTCTTCCCCGGTTTTTGACCGGCCTCCGATCGGCCGCAGCTGTCACCGCCCACAGGGGAGCTCGCGATCCGCCACGCCCCGCCGGCCGTGAGCCGAGCGGATCGCCACGTCCCGAGGAACGATGGAATCATGAACACTTCACCCGAAATCACTCCAGAAGCCGCCGCGAGAGCCACCCCGGAAGACACCTATGACGTGATCGTGCTCGGGGCCGGCCCGGTCGGCCAGAACGTCGCCGACCGCGCCCGCGCGGCCGGGCTGACCGTCGCCGTGGTCGAGCGTGAACTGGTGGGCGGCGAGTGCTCGTACTGGGCCTGCGTGCCCAGCAAGGCACTGCTGCGGCCGGTCATCGCCGTCTCGGACGCACGCCGGGTCGACGGTGCCCGCCAGGCGGTCACCGGACGGCTCGACACCGCCAAGGTCTTCGCGCGGCGTGATCACTACGTCACCGACTGGGACGATTCGGGGCAGGCCAACTGGGTCAAGTCCATCGGCGCCGATCTGTTCCGCGGGCAGGGCCGGATCGACGGACCGCGCCGGGTGACCGTCACCGCCTCCGACGGCGGCCGGCGCACTCTCGACGCCCGCCACGCGGTCGCCGTCGCCACCGGCAGCCGCCCCGTACTGCCCGACGTACCAGGCATCGAGGAAGCCCGTCCGTGGACCAACCGCGAGGGCACCGACTCCAGCCACGTGCCCGGCCGACTCGCCATCGTCGGCGGTGGAGGAGTGGGCGTGGAAATGGCCACCCTGTGGCAGGGCCTCGGCGCCCAGGTCACCCTGCTGGCCCGCCGCGCGCTGCTGCCCCGGATGGAGCCCTTCGTCGGCGACGCGGTCACCCAAGGGCTCACCGAGGCGGGCGCGGACGTACGCATCGGCGTCTCGGTGACCGGGCTGAGCCGCCCCGACCCGGCGGGCCCGGTCACCCTGAGCCTCGACGACGGGAGCCTGCTGGAGGCCGATGAGGTCATGTTCGCCACCGGTCGGGCGCCGCGCACCGAGGACATCGGCCTGGAGACCGTGGGCCTGGCCCCCGGATCCTGGCTCGATGTCGACGAGACCTGTCTGGTCCGAGGATTGGAGGGCACCTGGCTCTACGCCCTCGGTGACGTCAACCACCGCGCCCTGCTCACCCACCAGGGCAAGTACCAGGCGCGGACGGCGGGCGACGCGATCGGCGCCCGCGCCAAGGGACTGCCGCTCGACAACGGGCCCTGGGGCGACCACGCCACCACCGCCGACCAGCACGCCGTGCCGCAGGTCTTCTTCTCCGACCCCGAGGCCGCCGCCGTGGGCCTGTCCGCCGAACAGGCCACCGGAGCCGGGCACCGCATCTCCGTGGTGGACGTGGACTTCGCCCAGGCCCAGGGGGCGAACCTGTACGCCGACGGCTACCAGGGCCAAGCCCGCATGGTCGTCGACCTCGACCGTGAGGTCCTCCTCGGGGTGACCTTCGTCGGCCCCGGCGTCAGCGAACTGCTGCACTCCGCGACCGTCGCCGTCGCGGGTGAGATCCCCCTCAAGCGACTGCGGCACGCCGTCGCCTGCTTCCCCACCGTCAGCGAAATCTGGCTGTTCATGCTCAAGGCCTGCAAGAGCTAGCACGCACCGCCAACGGCCTGTCGGCAGATGCCGCGCACGACCACGAGCGTGTGCGCAAGCTGCGCGAGCAGGAGGTCATCCGCGCATGCGATGCCGGACCCCGCCCGTGTCCACGGGCGGGGTCCGCTTCACGAAAGTCTTTCGTAACCGAGGCATTTCCCCTCCTTGTCCCTGGTGTGAAGGACATGTCAGTCTCCCGATCCAGCAGGCAGGCCGCCTCGGCGGGACATCCGAAAGCCTTTCGTAATGCTTTCCGATCTGCCTGACGCACCCACGGCGTGCAGAGAGATGAGGCAGAACATGCGCGGATTCCGGAACATCAGAGCCCGGCGCGTCATCGCGTCCGCCGTCACGGTCGCGGCGGCCTTCGGCCTTGCCGCGTGCGGGACTTCGGGACCGTCCACGACGACATCGGCCAAGGGCCTGACGATGTGGGCACTGAACGACCAGACGATCCTCAAGGACTCCGTCGACGCCTACAACAAGGACCACCCCGACGAGAAGATCACGCTGCGGCTGTACGCGAACGACGACTACAAGCAGAAGCTGCGGGTGGCCTTCGGCGCGAACCAGGCACCGGACATCTTCTTCAGCTGGGGCGGCGGCGCGCTGGACGACTACGTCAAGGCGGGCAAGGTCGACGCGCTGACGGCGGCACAGGTGAAGACGGACCGGTTCACGCCGAGCGTGATGCAGAGCGCCACCTTCGGCGGCAAGGTCTACGGCGTGCCCGCCAACGGCCTCGCCCCGGTCGTCCTCTACTACAACAAGAAGGTGCTCAAGAGCGCGGGTGTGGAGCCGCCGAAGACGTACGACGAGCTGATGACGGCCGTGGGGAAGCTGAAGGGCGACGGAGTGATCCCGCTGTCCCTCGCGGCGAACTCCAAGTGGCCCACGCTGATGTACCTGGAGTACCTGCTCGACCGCACGGGCGGGGCCCAGGCGTTCTCGAAGATCGCTTCCGGTGACGCCACGGCGTGGACGGACCCGACGGTCACCAAGGCCAACCAGTACCTCCAGGACCTGGCCAAGGCCGGCGCGTTCGGGAACAACGCCTCCTCCGTGAACTACGACCAGGGCGCCTCCACGGCTCTGCTCTACACCGGCAAGGCGGGCATGGAGGTGATGGGCACCTGGGAGTACGCCAACCTCGTCAAGGCCGCACCGGACTTCGCCAAGAAGGACCTGGGCTATGTCGCCTTCCCGGCGCTGACGGGCGGCGCGGGCAACGCGAAGAGCATCGTCGGCAACCCCTCGAACTTCCTGTCGCTCAACGCGTCGAGCGGGCACAAGTCAGCTGCCGTCACCTACCTGAAGGACTACGTCCTCGACGACTCCCAGGTCGACGCCTACCTCGCGGCGGGCAGCGTGCCGCCGGTCAACGGTCTGGAGTCGAAGCTGGCGGCGACGAAGTCGTCCGACAAGGCGTGGCTGACGTTCGTCTACGACCTGGTGCAGAACGCCCCGAGCTTCCAACTCTCCTGGGACCAGGCCCTGCCCTCGGACCAGGCCGACCCGCTCCTGACCAACGTCGACAAGTCGTTCCTGCGGCAGATCAATCCCGAGCAGTTCGGCGCGAACATGAGCAAGGCGGGCTCGTAGTGGCCACCACGCTCCGCACCCCCCGTACGACCCCTGCGACCCGTACGACCCGTGCGACCGGCCGTGGCGGGCGCCGTTTCAGCGGCGCTCTCATGGCGGCCCCCGCCCTGATCCTCTTCGGTCTGTTCGGTCTGGTCCCCCTCGTGGGCGTGGTGGCGCTCGGCTTCGCCCGTTGGGACGGCCTGGGCTCCATCGGCTGGTCCGGCGCCGCCAACTGGAGTTCCGTCCTGACGGACGGCGCCACCTGGCAGGCGCTGTGGCTCACCGTCAAGGTGATGATGATCAGCTGGCTGGTCCAGACGCCGCTGGCGCTCGCCCTCGGCGTCTTCCAGGCGCCGCACGGGCGCCTGCGGTCTCTCTTCGCGGTGCTCTGGTTCCTGCCCCTGCTGCTGTCCGCCGTGGCGATCGGACTGACCTGGCAGGCCCTGCTCGACCCGTCGTTCGGCATCGGTGCCACGCCCGGACTGCACTGGCTGGCAAAGCCGTTGCTGGGCTCGCCGGACCTGGCGCTGTACACGGTGATCTTCGTGATCGCCTGGCAGTTCGTGCCGTTCCACGCACTGCTCTACCAGGCCGGCATACGGCAGATCCCGACCGCGCTGTACGAGGCCGCCGCGATCGACGGCGCCGGTCCTGCGACCCGGTTCCTGCGCATCACGCTGCCGCAGCTGAAGTACACGATGGTCACGTCCAGCACGCTCATGCTGGTGGGCTCGTTGACGTACTTCGACCTGGTCTTCGTGCTGTCCGGCGGCACCGGCGGTCCCGGCACCGCCACCCGCGTGCTGCCGCTGGCCATGTACATCACGGGTTTCCAGGCACACGACATGGGTCGGGCCAGCGCGGTCGCCACTCTGCTGGTGGCGTTCGGCCTCGGTCTGTCGCTGCTGACCACCCGCCTGTCCGGGTTCACCCGGATGGACAGCCAACAGGAGGGCCTGTGAGCACCACCCTGACACGGACGCGCGCAGGCGTCGGCAAGGACGACGGGGCGGACGCCGCCGGGCGTCCGGCGACGGCGCGGCGGGCCCCCTGGCCGCACCGGGCGGCAACGGCCCTGCGCCGTGCCGTCACCGGCGGCGCCGCGCTGCTGTGGACGGCGCTGGTCGTCGTGCCCGTCTACTGGCTCGTCGTGACCAGCCTGCGCAGCGGTACGGACTTCACCACCGCGAGTCCGCTGGCCCCGCCCGGCCATCCCACCCTGGCGAACTACCGAACCGTCCTGGCCGGCGACTTCGCGACCTATCTGCTCAACAGCGCCGTCGTGACCGTGGCGACGGTCGTGTTCACCGTCGTCGCGGCCCTGATGGCGGCGTTCGCGATCGTCCGCAACTCCGGCAGCCGCTGGTCGCGGGTGACGTTCCGGCTGTTCCTGCTGGGCCTGGCGATCCCGTTGCAGGCGGTCATCATCCCGGTGTACCTGCTGATCATCCGAATGCGGCTGTACGACAGCCTGGCGGCGATCGTGCTGCCGTCGGTGGCGTTCGCGCTGCCCATCACGGTGATGATCCTGGTGAGCTTCCTGCGGGACGTGCCCCGTTCCCTGTTCGAGGCGATGGTCGTCGACGGCGCGGGCGACTGGCGCATGCTGATCTCGCTCGCGGCACCGCTGGCACGCCCGGCGCTGGTGACGGTCGCCGTGTACGACGGCCTCCAGGTCTGGAACGGCTTCCTCTTCCCGCTGATCCTCACCCAGAGCGGCGACAAGGCGGTGCTGCCGCTCGCCCTGACGCTCTACCGGGGCCAGTTCGGCATCGACGTTCCGGCGACCATGGCCGCGGTGGTGCTCTCCACGCTGCCCATGTTCGTGGTGTTCGTGCTCGCCCGGCGCCAGCTCGTCGCCGGCCTCACCGCCGGATTCTCCAAGTAGCGGGCCCCGCCCGTCTCACCACCTTCGTCTCAGCAACGCGTCCCGCGACGGCGGCCGGGTTGGCATGCCCGGCCGCCGCGACGCGTTCCCCCGTACCTCCCCGAGGAGTCGTGAATGACGACCACCATGCCGGACCACGGCGGCCTCCCGCACCCGGGAGACAGCGCCGGGCCCGATCGCCCCTGGACCGACCCCGCACTGCCGGTCGACGAGCGCGTCGAGGCCCTGCTCGCCCGGCTCACCCTGCCCGAGAAGGTCGCGCAACTGAGCAGCACCTGGGAGGACATCGAGGCCGACGGTCCCGAAGTCGCCCCGGGCAGCAACCACTTCGGCCGGGTCGGGGACCTCGACGAGACCGCCCGGCATGGCCTGGGCCAGCTCACCCGCCCCTACGGCACCCTCCCCCGGCCCGCTCTGGAACACGCCCGGCTGCTGGCCGGGCACCAGCAACAGGTCATGAACCAGGGCCGGTTCGGCATCCCGGCCATGGCGCACGACGAGTGCCTGACCGGCTTCACCGCCTACGGCGCCACGATCTATCCGACCTCCCTGGGCATGGCGGCCACCTTCGAACCCGCCCTGGTCCGCCAGGTCGGCGAGGCCATCGGCTCCGACATGGCCGAGGCCGGTGTCCACCAGGGTCTGGCCCCCGTCGTCGACGTGATCCGCGACTACCGCTGGGGCCGCTGCGAGGAGACCTTCGGTGAGGATCCGTATCTCGTCGGCGAGATGGCCGAAGCGTATGTCCTGGGCGTGCAGAGCGCGGGGGTGGTCGCCACCCTCAAGCACTTCGCGGGGTACTCCGCCTCGATGGGCGGCCGCAACCACGCGCCCGCGCAGCTCGGCCGCCGGGAGCTTTTCGACGTCATCCTGCCGCCCTTCGAACGGCTCGTCGCCGCGGGTGTGGGGTCGGTCATGAACTCCTACGCCGAGATCGACGGCGAGGCCCCCGCCGCGAGCGAGTGGCTGCTGACGTCCGTGCTCCGCGACCAGTGGGGCTTCGAGGGCACCGTCGTCTCCGACTACTGGTCGCTGCCGTTCCTGGTGACCGCGCACCGGGTGGCGGCCGACCTGCCCGCGGCCGGGGCGCTCGCCCTGCGGGCCGGGATGGATGTCGAACTGCCCGACCAGCGCGGCTTCGGCGAGGCGCTGGTGAGCGCCGTGGAGAAGGGGCAGGTGGCCGAGAGCGTGGTGGACCGGGCGGTACGCCGGGTGCTGCGGCAGAAGTTCGAGCTGGGGCTGCTCGACCCCGACTGGGACCCGCGCCCGCCCGCTCTGCGCGCCGGGGCGCTCGACCTCGACAAACCGGAGCACCGTCGACTTGCCCACGCGGTCGCCCGGTCGAGCGCCGTGCTGCTGACGAACGACGGAACCCTGCCCCTCCCCCCGGCCGGCCGGATCGCTCTGATCGGCCCGTGCGCCGACGACGTCCGCACCATGTTCGGCTGCTACAGCTTCCCCAACCACGTCCTCGCCGACCGCGACGATCTCGGCAACGGGGTGGAGGCGGTGTCCCTGCGGACCGCGCTGACCGCTGAACTACCGGGTGTGGAGTGGAAGTTCGTCCAGGGCTGCCCGATCCGCGACGAGGACCGCACCGGCATTCCGGCCGCCGTGGAGGCCTGCTCCACCGCGGACGTGACCGTCCTGGTCGTCGGGGACAAGGCCGGCATGTTCGGCGTCGGCACCTCCGGCGAGGGCTGCGACGTCGAGGATCTTCGACTGCCGGGCGTGCAGCAGGAGTTGGTGGAGGCGGTCCTCGCGACCAACAGGCCGGTCGTCCTGGTGGTCAGCAGTGGACGCCCCTACGCCGTGGGCCGGTTCGCCGCTGACGCCGCCGCCATGGCGCAGGTCTTCCTGCCCGGCGAGGAAGGCGGCCGGGCGATCGCCGAACTCCTAGCCGGCACGGGGAACTTCAGCGGAAAGCTGCCGGTACAGCTCCCCCTGTCCCCCGGCGGTCAGCCCCACACCTACCTCCACCCGCCGCTGGGCGACCGGCAGAGCTGGCTGTCCAACCTCGATCCGACCCCGGCGTTCCCCTTCGGGCACGGCCTTTCGTACACCACCTTCGAGATCGACGGGATGGCCGTCGACCGCGAACAGGTGCCCACGGATGGGGAGTTCACCGTCTCCGCGCAGGTACGGAACACAGGTGACCTACCCGGCGCCGAGACGGTCCAGCTCTACGCCGTCGACCCGGTCGCCCAGGTCACCCGGCCGGTACGCGCGCTCCTGGCCTTCGCCAAGGTCGACCTCGTCCCCGGCGAGAGCGCAACCGTCCGCTTCACCGTGCACACCGACCGGCTGGCCTTCACCGGCCTGGCGGGGCACCGCGTCGTCGAGCCCGGCGAGATCCTGCTGTACGCGGGTTCGTCGAGCCTGGACACCCCGGCGCGGGGCACGGTCCGGCTCGTCGGCGAGGAACGGGACGCGACGGTCGTACGGCACCACGCCGTGCGGGTGACCGTCGAGCGGGCGTAGCAGGGCGAGCACGGCAGCGGCGGCACCGGTCTTGCCCCTGGGCACACGGTCCCGTTAGCTTGCGGCGGAGGTTCTGACCAGGGATTCGATGCGTTTTCGGCGCATCGGTGTCGGCAATGGGGCGGGCGTCGGGTGGCAGCTCAGGGCAAGGCTCATCTGGAGACGCAGTACGGGCTGCTGACGGGCATCGCCGCCGAGGCGGGGGTGTCTCTCAGCACCGTGTCCAAGGTCGTGCACCGGCGCCGTGACGTCGGTGCGGCGACCCGAGCCCGCGTGGAGGAGCTGCTGGCGCGCAACGGGTACGTCCGCCCGTGGGAGCCGGAGCCCGCCCGACCCCGGCAGATCATCGCGGTGTTCCGGGACATGTCGGGGCCCTACACACTGGAAGTCGCCCGCGGAATCGTGGACGCGGCCGGCGAACTCGGCATCAACGTGGTGACCGGGACGACGAGTCGGCGGCCCATCTCACGGTGGCTGGAGGAGTGCGTGGCGCTCGGTGCCGCCGGACTGATCATCGTGATCTCGATGCTGGCCGAGGAGGACCAGCGCCGTATCGTCGAGCAGCGCCTCCCGGTGGTGCTGATCGACCCGCTCAGCGCGCCGTCCCTGGACATCCCGAGCATCGGAGTGACCAACTGGAACGGCGCCAGGGACGCGATGCAGCATCTCCTCGGGCTCGGGCACACCCGGATCGGCATGGTCGCGGGCCGCTCGCACTCCCTGGCCGGGGCGGCTCGACTGCACGGCTACCGGGCGGCCCTGGAGGAAGCCGGGATCGGCTACGACCCGTCGATCGTCCGCTCCACCGACTTCGACTACGACGAGGCGCTGACCGCCAGTCTCCAGATCCTCCGCTCCGCCGAGCCGCCCACCGCCGTCTTCGCGGCCAGCGACGCGCAGGCCCTCGGCGTGCTGGAGGCCGCCCGCCAGGAGGGATTCGGCGTACCGGGCGATCTGGCCGTCATGTCCTTCGACGACACCCTGGTCGCGGCCATGGCCTGTCCGCCCCTGAGCGCGGTGCGCCAGCCGTTCGAGGAACTGGGGCACGAGGCGACTCGGGTCCTCATGCAGCTCGCCGAGGGCCGGCCGCCGGTGTCCCCGCGGATCGAGCTGGCGACGGAGCTGGTGCTGCGGACGTCGACGTCCGTTCCCCGGTACACGGACAGGTCCCCCTGACAGCCGTTCGGGCGGGGTGCTGCACACACCCCGCCCGAACCGCCTATCCCCGGCTCCACCTCTGGGTGGCGTTGCCGAGGGCCGTCCAGAGTTCCACGGGCGACCCGTTGGCCGTCGCCCAGTTGGTCACGTCGATGGCGAGACCGTTGGAGCGGTTGACGACGGAACCGTCCAGACGGAACCACCACTTCTGACTGGACTTCCCGTTGCAGGCCCAGAGGATGAGCTTGGTACCCGCGGTGGTGCCGTCGCTGTTCGCGGCGAGGCACTTGCCGGAGACGCGAAGTTCGCCGGCCGCGGTCTGGGTGATGGCCTGGTTGGCGTTGCCCGAGCAGTCGTAGATCTGGACCTGGACGCCCGTCTGGCCGTTCGGGACATCGAGGCAGCGGCCGGAGTTGGCGCCCTTCAGGGTGAAGGACGCGTCGGTCGGCAGGGGGTCCTGGACCAGCTGCCAGTCCTGTGAGCCGTCGTCCGCCGACGCCGCCACGGTGACGGAACCGCCCGCGGTCGCTCCGCTCATGTACAGGCTGGTGTTCTTGACCGAGCGGAGCTTGTAGTACCCGCTGGTCGACGAGGAGACCAGGGTCCACTGCTTGTCGGTGGTGCCGTCGTCGACCCACTGGGCCAGCTTCTGCCCGGCCGTCGCGCTGCCGGTCCAGATGGCGACGGAGCGGCCGCCGGTCTTGTTGAGCAGGGTCACGTTGGCGCCCTTGGCCGTGAGATGCCAGCGCTGCGAGTCGTCCGTGGCACTGCGGGCCTTGAGGACGAGGTCGGGGACGTTTCCGGTGAGGTTCGCGTCCTGCGTCTTCCCGGTGTCGGGGCTGAGGACCTGACCGGTCAGCCGGTTGACGAGGGTGTCGTAGCTACCGTCGGACCGGCCGAGGTCGACCTCGGCATAGTGCACGGGCCCGACGCTTCCGCCGCTCCAGGATGCCTGGAGGACGAGGACGCGTCCCGTGCCCGTGACGTACTGGAGAGTGCGGCTGTAACCGGCGGCGATCGGTGTCTGGTACTCCGTCCAGGACCCGTTGCTGAGACCGGACTCGTTCACCCAGACGTTTCCGCTGCCCGACGCGTTGTAGACGATCCGTCCGTCCGGCATCGGGAGGAGCACCGGGCTGCCGCCCGTGGACAGCGTGTGTCCGCCGGTGGGCACGGGCAGGTTGGTGATCGGGGCGTCGGCGGCTGCGTAGAACTTCAGGGGATCGTTCGCGATCTTGTATCGGACGTTCGTTCCGCCGCCCCAGTACTCGTAGGTGAGGAGCCATGTGCCGTCGGTGGTCGGGGCGATCGTCGTCATGCCCGGACGGCCGCCGCCGATCTCCGTCTTGCCGTTGCCGCGGTCCACGGTGGAACCCGGGACGTCGACGACCGGTCCGCTCCAGGATGTGCTGCTGCCGTCCCAGGTTCTGTGTACGAGGACCTGGCCGCCCGAGTCCGACGCGGTGTCGTTGTCCGGGTCGAGGACCGGCACGCCGGTGCCGGCGTCGTAGCCGAGGTAGTCGTTCTCGTCCGAGTAGTAGGCGACGAGTTGGCCGTTCCGGGCGACGAGGTGCGGCTCCCAGACCGGGTCGACCTGCGCGTGGGTGTTGGCGGTCGAGACGCGTCCGAGGCTTCCCGCGCTGCCGCCCTGCCAGCCGCCGGTGGCGACGATGTTGACGATGTTCCAGGTCGCGCCGTCGTCGGTGCTGGAGTACAGCGCGAGCGCCACGTCCTTTCGATCGCCGTCACTGGACGGCGTCCAACTGGAATTGGCGGCCTTCTGCTCCTCGTAGTAATAGTCGTCCCCCGAGACCACGCTCGCGAGAAGCAGCGTGCCGGCGCTCAGGTTTCCGACATTCTGCGGGAGTACATAGAGATACGGGTTCGTCCAATTGCTTGTGTACTTCGCGTACTTGGCGTCACTCGACAGGTAGGCCGGTGCTTTGACATCGGCCAGCTTCTGCCACGTCGTCCCCTCGTCGTCACTCTTGTAGACGGGCATCGTCTGGCCCACCGGGGCGGTCTGATCGTTCTCGAACGCCGCCACGATCCGGCCGCTCGGAAGCTGGGCCGACTTCGGGTACAGAACGCAGGGGTTCTTGTTGCACGCGGCGGGATTGTCCGCCACGTACAAGTTCGACGAACTCGGCTGATATGCCGACGCGTTCGCCGCGGAGGCGATGACGAACGCCAGACCGACACCGACGGCTGTCGCCGACGCGAGAGCCTTCCGTACCAATTTCTTCATCAATACAATTCCCCTGGACGGATCGGCACGAAGTCCCTGTCGAGAACTGCCGATTGACGGAGTGTGAGGCCGACAGCCCCGATTGCTCACGCATGCACATTCCACTCAATGAGGCGTGAGCCGGTGGGAGACAGTATTGGGACGCGACGCCGTTGTGTCACCGGCATGTTTCCGAAAGTATTTCGTGAACCGGCCGTCACCGGTTGTTGACGTAGTGGCAGTCGCAGGAACATGTGCCGGCAGGGGCCCGGCACACCGCCGCTCAGCGCCCCGCGCTCTGACCCCCGTCGACGTGCAGGATCTCTCCGGTGACGAACGAGGCGTTCTCGAGGTACAGGATCGCGTCGACCACGTCGTCGATCTCGCCCACCCGGCCGATCGGCTGCAACGCGGCGAGAGCCTCGTACTCCGCGGTCGGGTGCATCGGGGTGCGGACGGTGCCGAGCGCGACGGTGTTGACCCGGATGCCGCGGGACGCGTACTCGATCGCCAGCGCCTTGGTGACCGCGTTCAGTCCGCCTTTGGTCAGCGACGCGAGCGCTGCGGGCACCCGCGAGTCGGCGTGGTCGACCAGGGTGGTCGAGACATTCACCAGGTGGCCGCCACCGGCCCGGGAGAGCATGGCGGCGACGGCGCTGCGGGAGACCTCGAAGAAGCCGCGCAGGTTCACCCCGGCCACGGCGTCGTAGTCCTCGTCGGTGTATTCGGTGAACGGCTTGGCGATGAAGATTCCGGCGTTGTTGATCAGCGTGTCGATCCGGCCGAACCGCCCGAGCGCCGCGTCGACGATGCGAGCGCCGACGCCCGGCTCGGTCACATCGGCCCGCACGGCCAGTATCTCGGGGTCGCTGAAATCGCCGATGGACCGGGAGATCGCCACGACCCCGTAGCCGAGCTCGCGGTAGGCGGTGACAAGGGCGGCGCCGATGCCCTGCGACGCGCCGGTGACGAGGGCGACCTTCTGCACGGTGTTCACCATGCGAGGAGCACCTCCTTCATCGCGCTGACTGTTCACCTTCGGAGGACGGCGGGGTGTACGTCAGCCTGCCCCGGCCGCGCCGCACGCGCGCCCATGGAAAAGCAGACGAGTGATGTGCCTGGCCCACTCGGGTGCCGCCGGCCTGCAGGACACGGCGTCCAGATCCTCGGTGTCCTGGTCCACGACGGACACCATCGCGTCCACGCCTCCGATGCAACCCCGTACGGTCATGCCGCGTGCGAGTCACCATAAACCGGGCCAATATCCCTGATAACCGTATTCTCGGTATTCTCATGCTTAGCAGGTGATTTTCGACGAATGGACTGTCGAAGGCGCGAGTGAGGCGAAGCGTGGTTCTGACCGGCGGGAAACCGATGCCGACAGGGCACGCGACAGGCGGCACAGGGCCTGCCCGTTCCCGTGAGCGGTTTCTACAGGGTGAGCCGGTCGAGGCGGGCGTGCGCACGTCGATCCTGAGTTCGTGGCAGCGCAGCCGCTCCCTCGGCCTATCGCCGGACCAGGCCGACCTGCCCTTCCGTGATGATTTCGACCGGGAAGCCCGGATCATCCGTGCGGCCGTCCCCGTGCTCGACCGGCTGCAGGCCAGGTTCGCCGGCAGCAAGATGAACATCTCCGTAGCCGATGCGAGCGGCACGGTCCTCCTGCGCCGTTTCGGAGAGGCGTCGCTGGCCAGGAGTCTTCCGGCGTTTCAGCGCGTTCCGGGATTCGTGTTCGCCGAGCGGGTCGCGGGTACCAACGGCATCGGTCTCGCACTGGCGGAGCGGCAACTCATCCGGGTTCACGGTGCCGAGCACTTCGCCGAGCGCTCCCAGCGAAGCGCCTGCCGCGCGCTCCCCGTCCGCGATCCGCTCAGCGGCCGTATCGAGGGCGTCCTGTGCTTCGGCTATCCGAGCAGCACCGAAAACCCCGCGCTCGCGACGACGCTACGCAAGGCGGCCCAGGCCATCGAGCGGCGGCTGCTGGGGCAGAGTTCCGCGCGTGAGCGCGCTCTGTTGCGGGCGTACCTGGACACCGGAGCCACGGCCTCCGTCGGCCTTCACCACACCATCGGTGTGGACGAACTGGCCCTCGAACTGCATCCCCGCGACCGGGCGGTCCTCACGGAGAAGGCCGCGGAGCTGATCTCGCGCGGGCAGCGGGCCGCCGCCGTCGTGTCCCTGTTCGACGGTCGGCGGGTCACGCTGGTGAGCCGTCCGATGAGAAGTGGCTCAGGAGTGGAAGGCGTTGCCATCGAGGCCGTCCTCCCCGGCCCCGCGCCGCGAGAGCCCCTCGCCGTCCCGACCCAGGTCGACGTACCGCCGGGCTTCTCCAGCCGGCTCGCCGTGGTCACCGCCGTACGGCCGCCCCGGTTCGTTCCGGCCGCGGCGGCCCCCGGGCGTCTGCCCGTCGCCGCGCTGTCCAGGCACCTTCCCGACATCGCCTACGGCCCGTTCGGCGCCGTCGGCAGGGGTGGCGTGGCGGACGATCACCTCGACGCCCCGACCCAGGCACGAGGGCTCGTGATGGTGGGGGAACCGCGCGTGGGGACGTACGCCCTGGCCGCGCGCCGCCGCCTGGAGCTGCTGTCCGAGGCCAGCGCCCGCATAGGCACCACCCTGGACGTGCGCCGTACCGCCCAGGAACTCGCCGAGACGGCGGTGCCACGACTGGCCGACTTCGTCACCATCGACCTGCCCGAGGCCGTACTGCGTGGCGAGGAGTCCGCCGACCCCCGCACCGACCTGCACCGCACGGTGGTCCACGGGATCCGCGACGACCTTCCTTTCAGCCCGGTCGGCAAGCAGGTCGACTTCGGCCCGACCACGCCGCAGATACGCTGTCTGACCAGCGGACAGGCCGTGCTGGAACCGGATCTGAAGGCCGCCGCGGGCTGGCTCGCCCAGGACCCCGAGCACACCGAACGGCTGCTCACCCAGGTCCACTCCCTCATCGCGGTCCCCCTGGTGGCCCGCGGCGTGATCCTGGGCATCGCCAGCTTCTACCGTGCGCAGGACCCCGCCCCCTTCGGTGACGACGACCGCTCGCTGGGCCTGGAACTCGCCAGCCGTGCCGCCCTGTCCATCGACAACGCCCGGCGCTACACGCGCGAACGCACCATGGTCCTCACCCTCCAGCGCAGCCTGCTGCCGCACGCTCTGCCCGACCAGGACGCCGTGGAGATCGCTCATCGCTATCTGCCCGCCGAATCCGACGTGGGCGGAGACTGGTACGACGTCATCCCTCTCTCCGGCACCCGTATCGGCCTCTTCGTCGGAGACGTCGTCGGCCACGGCATGCTGTCCGCCGCCACCATGGGCCAGCTGCGCACCGCCGCGCGCAGCTTCGCCGAACTCGACTTCCCCCCGGACGAAGTCCTCACCCACCTCGACAACCTCGTGGGACGCCTGGACCGGGAGGAACCCGCCGCCGGTGCCGGCGTCATCGGTGCGACCTGCCTGTACGCCATCTACGACCCGACCTCGCAGCAGTGCACCATGGCCCGGGCCGGCCACCCTCCGCCCG
Source organism: Streptomyces sp. NPDC111656 (assembly GCF_055656965.1). Classification (NCBI taxonomy): domain Bacteria; kingdom Bacillati; phylum Actinomycetota; class Actinomycetes; order Kitasatosporales; family Streptomycetaceae; genus Streptomyces; species Streptomyces sp. NPDC111656. The sequence goes on along the minus strand of NZ_JBVKCA010000020.1, from coordinate 68,819 downwards.
CGCTGGTGCTGCCCGACGGCACGGTGTCGTTCCCCGACCTGCCCGCCGGGCCCCCTCTCGGCCTGGGGGGCCTGCCCTTCGAAGCCGCCGAGATCCACCTCCCCGAGGGCAGCCGGCTGCTCCTCTACACGGACGGACTCATCGAGGACCGGCACCGCGACGTCGACGTGATCCTCGAGCAGCTGCGCGGCGCCCTGGCCCACCCCGAGCACACACCGGAGCAGACCTGTCAGGCGGTCCTGGAAACCGTCGCGCCCGCCCACCCCTGCGACGACATCGCCCTGCTCGTCGCCCGCACCCACGCGCTGGACCCGCAGCGGATCGCCGCCTGGGACCTGCCCGCCGATCCGGCCCGGGTCAGTGAAGTCCGCGCCGCCGCCCTGCGGCAACTGGCCGACTGGGGACTCGACGAGGCCGCGTTCGCCGCCGAGCTGATGCTCAGCGAGCTGGTGACCAACGCCATCCGCCACGGTGCCGGGCCCATCCGGGTACGGCTGCTCCACGGCCGCACCCTGATCTGCGAGGTCTCCGACGCCAGCAACACCGCCCCGCACCTGCGTCGGGCGGCCAGCACCGACGAGGGCGGCCGTGGCCTGTTCCTCGTGGCGCAGCTGGCACAGAGCTGGGGTACGCGCTATCTCACCGAGGGCAAGGTCATCTGGGCCGAATGCGGGCTCGACGCCGCCTGAAGGACCGCGTGCGCGGTCCGGCGGACGCGACCGTCGGACCGGGGAGAGGCCAGCGTGGGACACGCGGATCGCCCGGGCGGCCCACTGACCCGCTGGAGTCACAGCAGCGGGCAGGATGTCTGAAATACTCGGATTCGCCCAACTAATTCAGATTCGCCCCGCTGATGACGACGATGAAGGTCGGGAAGAACTCGCCAGACGACCCCTCGGAGATGTCCGTGCACGACGCTCCCGACACTTCCCCGAGGGACGTCCCGCCCTTGGGGGCGACGCCTCTGGTCCGCATTCGCGGGCTCGGCAAGCGGTTCGGCGGGACCCTCGCACTGGCCGGGGTCGACCTCGATGTCCACGCGGGCAGCGTCCTCGCCCTTCTGGGGCCCAACGGTGCCGGAAAGTCCACGCTCATCAAGGTGCTCGCCGGCGTCCACCACGCCGATGCCGGGCAGATCACGGTGGACGGGCACCCGCTCGGAAGTCATGCCGCCTCCCGCAGCATGTCGTTCATCCACCAGGACCTCGGTCTCGTGGAGTGGATGACGGTGGCCGAGAGCATCGCCCTGAGCATCGGGTATCCCCGACGCGCCGGCCTGATTTCCTGGAGGCGGACCCGGGAGCGCTGCGCCGACGCCCTGAGGATCGTCGCCGGACATCTCGACCCCGACGCGCCGATCGCCCGGCTCTCCCCCGCCGAGCGCTCGCTGGTCGCCATCGCCCGCGCCCTGGCGGCACACACGAAGCTCATCGTCCTGGACGAGCCCACCGCCCGACTCCCCGCCGCGGACTGCGCCCAGCTCTTCCGCGTGCTCCACACCCTGCGCGACCAGGGGCACGGCGTTCTCTACGTCAGCCACCGGCTGGACGAGGTGTACAAGGTCGCCGACACCTTCGCCGTGCTGCGCGACGGCCACCTCGTCAGCCACGGCCCGCTGGCGGGCCGGGGCCCCGCCCGTCTGGTGCACGACATCGTCGGCGAGGAACTGGCCGACCACCGGCCCGCCACGGTCGCGGCCGACGGCCCGGCCGTCCTGACGCTCGACGGCGTACGGACCGCCGGCGCGGGACCCGTCAACCTGGACCTCGGGCCCGGGGAAGTCCTGGGCCTGGTCGGACTCTCGGGCGCCGGGCACATGGACCTGGGCCGAGCCCTCGCCGGCTCCCGGGCCCTCCTCGGCGGGCGCGTCCTGCTCGGCGGTCGGCCGTACAGCCCGCGTACGGTCGCCGACGCCGTCGGCCTCGGGGTGGGCTTCGTGAGCGGCGACAGACAGCGGGAGGGTTGCGCCGCCGAGCTGACCGTGCGCGAGAACCTCCTGGCCAACCCCGGCGCGGGCGGTCTGTCGGCGCTGAGCTGGATCAGTCCCCGCCGCGAACGTGCCGAGGCGGCCTGCTTGATCGAACGGCTCTCGGTGCGGCCCGCGGACAGCGAGGCTCCCCTCGCCACCCTGTCCGGCGGAAACCAGCAGAAGGTCGTGATCGGCCGGTGGCTCCCGGTCGGCCTTCGCCTGCTGATCCTCGAGGAGCCGACCGCGAGCGTGGACATCGGCGCCAAGGCCGCGGTCTACCGCCTGCTCGACGACGGGCTGGCCGCCGGCCTCGCGGTCCTGCTGATCTCCACCGACTTCGAGGAGGTCGCAGGCGTGTGCCGACGCGCCCTGGTCTTCGTCCGCGGGTCCGTGACGGCCGAGCTGAGCGGTCGGGATCTCACCGTCGCCGGGCTCACCCGGGCGGCGTCGGCCATGCCCCTCTCCGGAACCGCGACCCACCCATGACGGACTCCTCCCCACCCCCACCCCGGCCGCAGCGACCGAGGCCGCTGCGCCACCTCGGCCGACCGGACGGGCCACGAGGACCGCGCGGACCGGGCGGGCACCTCATCGGCAGGTACGGCCTCCTGGCACTCACCGCCCTGCTCTTCCTGATCTTCTCCCTCGCCCTGCCGCGCACGTTCCCCACGCTGGACACCGTCGACGCGATCCTGTCCACCCAGTCGATCCCGGCCGTCCTCGCACTCGCCGCCATGGTCCCCATCGTGACGGGCCGCTTCGACCTCTCCCTCGGCTACGGCCTCGGCCTGGCGCACGTCATGGTGATGCAGCTCGTCGTCAACAACGGCTGGCCCTGGCCACTGGCCTGCCTCGCGGTGATCTCGGGTGGGGCGGTCGTGGGCATCCTCAACGGTGTCATCGTCGAGTTCGGCCGGATCAACTCCTTCATCGCCACGCTCGGGACGGGCAGCATGCTGTACGCCGTGACCGGCTGGGTCACCGACGGTGGTCGGATCGTCCCCGGCCCGCAGGGCCTCCCCCTCGCCTTCGCCGACCTCTACGACTCGATGTTCCTCGGCCTTCCCGTCCCCGCCTTCTACGTGCTGGGTCTCGCCGTCGCGCTCTGGCTGGTGCTGGAACGGCTGCCGCTCGGCCGCTACCTGTACGTCATCGGTGCGAACCGGCGCGCCGCGGACCTCATCGGCATCCCGACGCGCAGGTACTCCGTCTACGCGTTCACCGCGTCGGGACTGATCGTCGGGCTCGCCGGCGTCCTGCTCGCGGCCCAGCAGCAGATCGGCAACCCCAGCGTCGGCCTCGACTACCTGCTGCCCGCCTTTGCCGCCGCCCTCCTCGGCTCCACCGCGATCAGACCCGGCCGCCCCAACGCCATGGGCACCGTCGTCGCCGTCGCCGTCCTGGCCGTCGGCCTCACGGGCATCGGTCAGATGGGCGCGGGCTTCTGGACGATTCCGCTGTTCTACGGCGGCACCCTGCTCGTGGCTGTCGGTCTGTCCGGCTACTCCGCCCGCCGCCTTCGCACCGGCGCCGCGGCGGCCCGTGACTCGCCCGACGCGCCACCTCTGCCACCCTCCTCCCCGACGCGGGAGGGTGGTGCGGCGGGCACCGCTCCATGACCCGCGCCACAGGTACCACCTGTGTGTTCGCGGCCGCGTCGTCCCGCCCCTTCCTCCGCGAGGAGCTCCCGTGCACGGCAACCGCAAGGCCACTCCCGCCGCCATGAAGGCACGGTCCGCCGCCACCACCGTGGTCATCGCGGCAACGGTCCTCGCGGGCTGCGAACGCGGCTCGTCGCACGGCCCGGGAGACTCCCCCACTGGCCCTGGCGGCTGCCCCGCGATCCAGGACCGCGCCGAGACCGCCGTCCGACAGGCGGAAAGGACCGACGTTCCCTGGAGCGGGCCGACCATCGGCCCCACGGCAGTCCCCGGCAAGACCATCGTCTACGTCGCCCAGACCATGACCAATCCCGGCGTCGCGGGCGCCGCGAACGGGGTGCGGGAAGCCGCACGGGTCATCGGCTGGAACGTCAGGGTGATCGACGGCGGGGGCACACCCGTAGGCATCCAGGCGGCGATGAGCGCGGCCTTGGCACTCAGACCCTCGGGCATCGTCATCGGCGGCTTCGACCCCAACTCGACGTCGCGGCAGGTCTCCCAGGCCGACAAGGCGGGCATCCCGCTCATCGGCTGGCACGCGGTCGCCGCCCCCGGACCCAGCCGTAGGCCCCGGCTCTTCACCAACGTCACCACCCGGGTCGAGGACGTGGCCGGAATCAGCGCCCAGTGGATCATCGCTCACTCCGACGGCCATGCCGGCGTCGTGCTCATCACCGATGCCTCGATCCCCTTCGCCAGGAACAAGTCCGAGCTGATCAGGAAGGACCTCTCCACCTGCTCGGGCGTGCGGCTCCTGTCGTACGAGAACATCCCGATCTCGGACGCGAGCAGCCGCATCCCCCGGGAGATCTCCTCGCTCCTCTCCCGCTTCGGGAGCGCGTGGACCCACTCCGTCGCCATCAACGATCTGTACTTCGCCGACGCCGCCCCCGCCTTCCGTGCCGCCGGCAAGAACGGCGCCGGCCCGCCCTTCAACATCGGCGCGGGTGACGGCGACCCCTCCGCCTTCCAGCGCATCAACAGCGAGCAGTACCAGGCCGCCACCGTCCCCGAGCCGCTGTCCCTGCAGGGCTGGCAGATCGTCGACGACTTCAACCGCGCCTTCTCGATTCGGCCCGCCAGCGGATATGTGGCCCCCGTCCACATCACCACGGCCGACAACAGCCACGGGGCCACGACCTGGGACCCGTCGGGCTATCAGGAGGCGTACCGGAAGATCTGGGGCAAGTAACCCCGCGTCCTCGTCACTGGGAGCGCACCGCGCGGGCGATCAGCAGAGCGACGTCGTCGCGGTCGCGCGGATGTCGCAGCCCCTCGAGAAGGCGGTCGCACGTCTCCTCCAACGGGCAGTCGGCCACCTCCAGGGCGTGGACCAGGACGGCGAGGCGTTCGTCGATGGAGTCATGGCGGGTCTCGACGAGACCGTCCGTGTACAGGACCAGCTTGTCGCCCAGGCCGAATTCGACGGCGGTCGCTTCGAACGGGACACCGCCGACTCCGAGAGGGATACCGGCGGGCAGGTCGAGCAGTCGGGGGCGCTCGCCACTGCGCACGAGGACAGGAGGCAGATGACCGGCGTTGGCGATGCGGCACTCACCGCGGTGGGGATCGTAGGCCGCGTAGAGGCAGGTGGCGATGTACTGCTCCAGCCCTGATGTGATCGAGTCGAGCTGCTCGAGAACCCGGGCCGGCTCCAGGTCGAGGCTGGCGAAGGCGGCCGTGGCGGTGCGCAGGCGCCCCATGGCCGCGGCGGCGTCGATGCCGCTGCCCATGACGTCGCCCACGACGAGGGCCGTCTTGTCGCCGCCGAGCGGCAGGACGTCGTACCAGTCGCCGCCGATCTCGTAGGCGGCCTGCGCCGGGACGTAGCGGGACGAGACCTGCAGGCCGGGCAGGCGGGACGGATGATCGGGGAGCAGGCTGCGCTGGAGGGTCTCGGCGGCGGTGCGCACGCTCTGGTGCGTGCGGGCGTTGTCGATGCACACCGCGGCGCGGAATGCGAGCTCGGTGGCGATGGCGAGATCGTCCTCGTCGAAGGGCCGGGAATCCCGGGCGCGGGAAAGTCCCAGGAAGCCCAGGACGGCGCCGCGTGCGGTCAGCGGGATGGCCATGTAGGAGTGCACCCCGGCCCGGGCCAGCAACGTGGCGGCGCGGTCGTCGCGGGCGATGCGACTCAGGTCGTTCCCATCGGCGTGTGCGATCAGGATGGGCCGGCCGGTACGCACACATCGGGTGGCCACGCGATCGGCTTCGTAGGAGGTGATCTGGCCCGGCGGATCGGCGGCCCGGACGGCATCGGTGGGGTAGGCGGCCTTCACGGCGAGGGCGCGGAAGAGCGCGGGGCCGTTGTCGGAGGCGGAGCGGTGCTCGTCGAGGACGGAGTCGAGCACGTCGACGGCGACCATGTCGGCGAAATCGGGAACGGTCACCTCGGCCAGCTCCCGGGCTGTCTCCTCGACCTCCAGGGTGGTGCCGATACGAGCGGAGCCGTCGGCGATCAGGGCCAGGCGCCGCCGGGTCTCGGTGGCCTCCATGGCCGACCGGTACCGCTCGCTGACGTCCACCACGAGTTCGGCCACCCCGAGAACACGGCCCTGGGTGTCCTCCAGCCGGTACACCGAGATCGACCACGCGTGCCGTTGTTCCGGGTCGGCCGGGGTGAAGCCGACGACGGTGGACTCGTCGACCAGGGGGACCCCGCTCTCAAGGACCCTCCTCATCGCGACCTCGATCACCTCGAACTTGTCGGGGCTCATGATCTCGCGGTAGTGGCGGCCGAGGTGTTCTTTCGCGGGGAGGCCGTGCATCCGCTCCAGCGCGGGGTTGACGGCCAGGTATCTGAGGTCGGTGTCGAGGATCGCCAGCCCGAAGGGGGACTGGGAGATCAGCCGGGTGGACAGGGCGACATCCCGCTCCACCTCGCGAAGCGTGGGTGAGTCGGTGCCGAGCCCGAGGGCGTAGAAGTCGCCGCGGTCGTCCAGCAGCCGAGTGTTGCGCAGCTCCACCAGCCGGGTGCTCCCGTCCTTGCACCGGATCGGAAACGTGCCGCCCCAGCCCTGGCCGGTCTCCATGACCTCGGCGAACTTCTTGATCACCCAGTCCCAGTCCTCCTCACGGACGAGCAGCAGTGCGGCGTACTGCCCGAGCGCCTCCTCCGCGGTGTACCCGTACAGCTCCTCTGCCTGGGGACTCCACAGGACGATCCGTCCGTCCGCGTCCAGCAGTGTCGCCGCGACGCCGAGAAGGTCCATCAGCCCGCTCGGCTGCGGCGGCTCGCTGTCCCGGCGGGGGCGAGCCCAGTCGATGCCCGACGGATGCCACTCGGCTTCGCTCATCACAGGCACTCCTTCCGCGGCCGGCGGCACGCGAGGCCATCCGCCGGCCTGGAGCGCGGCCTGCCTGTCTCCACAGGCGCGTCGACTTCCATGGTCCCCCACGACCGCCGGACTACACACCCCGACCGCACGACACCGCTCGCCAGGGATGATCGAGACGGCCGGTCGGAACCTCCTTCAGGCTGCCAGGTCGGACATGTCGAGGACGAAGCGGTAGCGGGCGTCGTTGCGGCCGAGGCGTTCGAGAGCCTCGTTCACACGCGCCGAGGGGAGGAGCTCGATGTCGGCGGTGATGCCGTGCTCGGCACAGAAATCGAGCATGGCGGTGGTCACGGGCCTGCCACCGCTGCCTGCGGAGCTGAGTTTCTTGCGTCCCACGAGGAGGTCGATGGTCTCCACGGTGACGGGTCCGAGGTGCCCGAGGTGGCTGAGTGTCCCGTCCATGGCGACCAGGCGCAGGTAGGGGCCCAGGTCGTGCGGGGCGGAGATGGTGTCGATGACGACGTCGAACCGGTCGCGGGCGTCGGCCATCTGTTCCTGGTCCGTCGAGACGATGAGACCGTGGGCGCCGAGACGACGAGCGTCGTCGGCCTTGTCGGGTGAGCGCCTGATGACCGAGGTGTCGGCCCCGAGCGCCACGGCGATCTTGACCGCGAGATGGCCCAGGCCACCCAGTCCCGCCACGGCGACGCGGCTGTGCGGCCCCACGCCCAAGGTGTGCAGCGATTCCCAGACGGTGATCCCGGCGCAGAGCAGAGGGGCGGCAGCGGCCGGATCCAGACCGGCGGGAAGAGGGTGGGCGAACCGGTCGCGGACGACGTACTCGCGGGAGTAGCCCCCCAGGGTGGTCGATCCGTCGTGCCGGTCGACGCCGCCGTAGGTCAGGGTCGGGAAGGCGTGACAGAAGTTCTCCTGGCCGGCCCTGCACATGGAGCACTCCCCGCAGGAATCGACGATGTCGCCGACCGCGACAGGGGCGCCGACGGAGAAGCGGGTGACGGCGGGCCCGGTTTCGGCCACCACGCCCGTGAACTCGTGTCCCGGCACCAGGGGGCGGTCCCCTGCGCCGTCGTGGCTGCGGACGGCGTGCAGATCGGTGTGGCAGACACCGCAGTAGTCCACTCGGATCGCGAGGTCGTCCGGGCGCAGGTCGCGCCGCTTCAGCGATGTCCGTCGCAGCGTCGTCGTCGGGCCGTCCGCCTGCCAGCCAGTTGTTGTCCGCACTGCGCATCTCCTTAGACAGACTGTTCGGTCTATCTCGGCGTGGACGCGTCTACGGCTCCAGGCAAACCAACTGTTCTGTTTGGTACCCTGGCAGCATGACGGACCGGCCCCTGACCTCGCGCGGAGCGGCGACGTACCAGCGCATCCTCGACGTGGCGACCCGGGAGTTCGCCGAGCACGGGATCGCCGGCGCGCGCATCGAGCGGATCGTGGCCGCGGCGCGCACGAACAAGGCACAGCTCTATGCCTACTTCGGCAACAAGGAAGGGCTCTTCGACGCCATCTTCTTCGGCTCGCTGGAGCGGATCGTGAATGTCGTCCCGATCGACGCCACCGACCTCGCGGACTGGGCCGTACGGCTCTACGACGAGTACCTCCGCCGTCCCGACCTGATCCGGCTGGCCACCTGGGCGCGCCTGGAGCGCCGCCCGACCGGGCACCTGGTGGACGACCCCGACCGCCTCGACGACCGCAAGCTGCGGGCCATCGCCGAAGCCCAGGCCGCCGGATTGGTGCGCCAGGGAGACCCGTTCGACGTGATGGCCATGGTCATCGCCATGTCCATGACCTGGTCACCGGTCAGCAACGTCTACGCGGCAACCGCCCAGGAGCCCCCCGAAGTTCACGAACAGCGTCGCTCCCTGCTCCGCGACAGCGTCCACCGCGCCGTGGCAGCCGATCACAACGGGGGCTAGGACACCGGCACGGCCATGCGACCGCAAACCGTGCCGCCGGCTTCAGGACACGGGTGTACGCCACCGAGGGCGCCATCCGGCAGATGCGCGAGCGGCTGAAGGGCACGAAGGAGCGGACGGGTCGGGAACCCCTCGCAGTCGCCCGCGCGTTGGGCACTGCGCAGGTACATCGCGCGAGAGCCCTACGAGTGCCGGGGGATACGACTTGACGGAGACCATTGTCATCGGAGGCGGTATCGCCGGTACGGCGACGGCCTTGGCCCTGCACAAGGCAGGGTTCGACGTGACCGTGTACGAGGCCCACCCCGAGTCGGCCGAGGACATCGGTGCCTTCCTCACCCTCGCGAGCAACGGCATGCGTGCCCTCGCCCAGATCGACGCCTCCGCCGCGGTCACCGAGGTCGGCTTCCCGCTGCGTGCCATGAGCGTGCTCGACGCAGCGGGCACCGAGGTGGCACAGATGCCGCTCGGAGAGGCCCACGACCCGCTTCTCGCTTACCGCTGCCTCCGCCGTGGCGAGTTCAACGCCGCCCTGCAGGCGGAGGCCGCACGCCGGGGCATCGCCCTCCGGCGCGGCACCCGGCTCGCCTCCGTCGACAACGGTCGGGACGGCGTCACCGCACGTTTCACCGACGGCTCCACCGCGACCGGTGACCTGCTGATCGGCGCCGACGGGCTGAACTCCACCGTCCGGGAGTCGATCGCCCCTCGGACGCAGCCCTGCTTCGCGGGTGAGAGCGTCTTCTACGGCTACGCCGATGAGGCGCCCCCGATCGCGGAGACCGGGCGTATCACGATGGTGAGGGGCGGCGCGGCCGCCTTCGGCTGTGCGGTGTCGCCCGGCGGAGAGACGTACTGGTTCGCGCGCGTGGCCGGTGAGCCGCTGTCCGCCGACGACATCGCGCACGGGACGCCCGGCCACTGGCGTGGGCTGCTCCTGCCGTTGCTGCGCGGGGACGCCACACCCGCCGCGGACGTGGTCGCGGCCACCACCGACCGCATCATGGTCACCAACGCGACCGAGATCCCGACCGGCACACCGTGGCGCCACGGACGGACCCTGATCATTGGCGACGCCGCCCACGCGGCCTCCCCCGCGACCGGGCAAGGAGCGTCGATGGCACTCGAGGACGCTGTCGTCCTCGCGAAGTCGCTGCGGGACGCGCCCGACACCGAGTCCGCGCTCTCCCTCTACGAGGCCCTCCGCCGCCCGCGCGTGGAGCACAACATCACGACCAGCGGCAAGATCTCCCGTGGCGTCCACACACCGTCACGCACCGGTCGAAGCGCGCCCGCTCCCCGCCCCGGGGACAGCGACCTCCTCCAACACCTGGAGTGGGACATCGACCTCTCGACCGTGGCCGAAGGCAGCAGTTCGGTGGCAGCGTTAGGTGATGGTGGCAGGGACGCCGATTGACGGGCTGAAGGACCCTTGCGGACATGCGCCGTTGCAGGCAAGGGCCGTTGCGGCAACAGCCCTTGTCCGCATCCGCATCCGCCCGGGTCACACGCCGGGCGTCAGGCGCTCAACGCCGCCGAGACCACGCCCTTGGCCTCCTCCTGCACCTGACGCAGGTGATCGGCTCCGAGGAACGACTCGGCGTAGATCTTGTAGACGTCCTCGGTGCCCGACGGACGGGCCGCGAACCAGGCGTTGGCGGTGGTCACCTTGATGCCGCCGATGGGCGCGTCGTTGCCCGGAGCATGGGTGAGCACGGCGGTGACCGCTTCTCCGGCGAGGGTGTCCGTGCTGACCTGTGCGGGCGAGAGCTTCGCGAGGAGGGCCTTCTCCTCGCGGGAAGCCGGGGCGTCGATGCGCTCGTACGCGGGGGCGCCGAAGCGTGCGGTCAGCGCGGTGTAGTGCTCCGAGGGGGTCTTCCCGGTCACCGCCGTGATCTCGGAGGCGAGCAGGGCCAGGATGATGCCGTCCTTGTCGGTGGTCCACACCGAACCGTCGCGGCGCAGGAAGGACGCGCCGGCCGACTCCTCCCCGCCGAACCCGAGCGAGCCGTCGACCAGCCCGTCCACGAACCACTTGAATCCCACGGGCACTTCGACGAGTTGACGGCCCAGGTCGGCGGCGACGCTGTCGATCATGCCGGACGACACCAGCGTCTTGCCGATCCCCGTGTCCGCGGGCCACTGGTCCCGGTGGGAGTACAGGTAGGAGATGGCGGCGCTGAGGTAGTGGTTGGGGTTCATGAGCCCGGCGTCCGGGGTGACGATCCCGTGGCGGTCGGCGTCGGCGTCGTTGCCCGTGGCGATCCGGAAACGGTCGCGCTGCTCGATGAGCGAGGCCATGGCGTAGGGCGACGAACAGTCCATACGAATCTTGCCGTCCCAGTCCAGCGTCATGAATCGCCAGGTCGGGTCGGTGAGCGGGTTGACCACCGTCAGGTCGAGCGCGTGCTGTTCGGCGATGCGTCCCCAGTAGGCGACCGATGCCCCGCCCAGCGGGTCCGCGCCGATGTGCACGCCGGCCGTGCGGATCGCGTCCAGGTCCAGCACGTGCGGCAGGTCGGCCACGTAGGTGCCGAGGAAGTCGTAGCGGCCGGTGCCGGGGGCGGCCAGCGCCCTCGTGCAAGGGATGCGTCGTACGCCCTTCAGCCCGCCCTCGATGAGTTCGTTGGCCCGGTCCTGGATCCAGGAGGTCGCCTCGGAGCCGGCCGGGCCGCCGTTCGGCGGGTTGTACTTGAAGCCACCGTCTGCGGGCGGGTTGTGGGACGGGGTGACCACGACCCCGTCCGCGAGACCCGAGGACCGTCCGCGGTTGTGGGTCAGAATGGCGTGCGAGACCGCCGGAGTGGGCGTGTAGCCGTCCGCGCTGTCGAGGAGCACCGACACTCCGTTGGCCGCGAACACCTCCAGCGCGGTGACCTTCGCGGGCTCCGACAGGGCGTGAGTGTCGGCGCCCAGGAAAAGGGGACCGTCGACGCCCTGGCCCTCGCGGTACTCGCAGATGGCCTGACTCGTCGCGGCGATGTGGTCCTCGTTGAACGCGGTCGCCAGCGACGACCCACGATGTCCGGACGTACCGAAGGCCACGCGCTGGCCGGGTTCCGCCGGGTCGGGGTGCAGCGCGTAGTACGCCGTGACCAGCCGGGCTACGTCGACGAGGTCCTCGGGACCGGCCGGAGTGCCCGCTCGTTCGTGCTGCATGTACCCGCACCTCCACGTCGCTTGTTCATCCCTTGCGGTCCCATGTTTCCTCACCGGGCTGCACGGTCGCACGGTGCCACGGCGAGGACTGGACACGCACCGGACCAGAGGGGCTCGCGAGTGCTGTCCCGGAGATCCTCGGTCAACAGGCTGGTATCCCCAATTGCCCATTGCCTAGGATGTATTGTCTGTCAAGCCAAGCCACTAGAAGCAGCTTGGAGCTGGGGGAACGATGCAGGCTGGAAAGCAGTTGTCCACGAAGATCGACGCCACCGTACCCACGGCCGCTCGCATGTACGACCACTATCTGGGCGGCAAGGACAACTACGCAGCCGATCGGGCAGCCTGCGCAGAGCTGGACAAGGTCGTGCCCAGCACGCGCGCCTTGGCGCTGAACAATCGGCGCTTCCTGCAGCGGGTCGTCGGGACGCTCGCAGCCGAGTACGGCATCAGGCAGTTCCTCGACCACGGGTCCGGCCTACCCACGCAGGAGAACGTCCACCAGGTCGCGCAACGCGTCGATCCCTCGTCGCGCGTGGTGTACGTCGACAACGATCCGATGGTGCTGGTGCACGGACGGGCGCTGCTGGACCAGAATGACCGCACCACGGTCATCCACGCCGATCTGCGTGACACGGAGAAGATCTTCTCCCACCCGGACACTCAGCGCCTACTCGACTTCTCGCAGCCGGTGGCCGTGCTGTTCAACTCGGTCTTCCACTGCATTCCGGACGGAGAGACCGACGGTCCGCTCGCCGTGGCCCACCGGGTGGCCGAACGGCTCGCGCCCGGCAGCTTCATGGTGATGTGCCAGCTGGTCAGCGAGGACGAGAAGGTCCGGGAGTTCGTCACCGACTTCATGGATCAAGCGACCCAGGGGCATTGGGGCAGGGTCCGCCAGGAGAAGGACGTGGCGGAGTGGTTCGCGGACCTCGACGTCCTGGAGCCCGGTCTGGTGGAGGTGTCCACCTGGCGACCCGACAGCGAGGTCGCACCCCGTCAGCTCACCCAGGAATGGGTCGAGTTCGGCGGCGTGGGCCGGCTCCGATAAGGGCCGTAGGACCACGGGACTGCTCCCGTCGGCTCCACCGGGATTCGGCCGGTGGAGCCGGAGGTGGTCACGCGCTCGAATAGCGCCCCGCGGTCGTGTCCCGCAACAGCGTCAGCGAATCCCGCGGGGTGAGGGCCTCGTCCCCCAGACGGTCCAGAGCCAGTCGGTACTCTTCGGTCTCGTCCCGGTCCTCCAGGAAGTTCGCGCTCCTGATGTGCTCCAGGTAGACGATGTCGGGCAGATCGAGGCCGCCGAAGCGCAGGTAGGTGATGGGGATGGCGGGCGCGGAGGCGTGCGTCACGTCCAGGGGCACGATCTGCAGCGTCACCTGGGGACGTTGAGCCATCTCCACGAGGTACTCGAGCTGCTCGCGCATCACCTCGCGGCTGCCCAGTACGCGCCACAGGACCGACTCGTCGATGATCGCCCACAGTTGAGGGCCGTCCTCACGACGCAGCAGTTCACGTCGACGCATGCGCAGTTCGACACGGCGCTGCACCTCACCGGCCGGTGCCGTGGGCAGGCCGCGCTCCACGACCGCCCTGGTGTAGGCCGGAGTCTGCAGCAGACCGGGGACGTACTGGATCTCGAAGGTGCGGATGGCGGCAGCGGCCTCCTGCAGCCCTACCAGCCGATCGAACCACTCGGGCATCAGCCGCTTGTCGTAGCGCTGCCACCATCCCGGCTCACCGGCACGCCGCAGCAGCTGGAGCAGAACCGACGCCTCATGGTCATCGGTCTTGTAGAGCTCCAACAGCGCGCGGACGTCGCCTTCCGTGGGCGGCCTACGGCCCTTGCCGGCTTCGATGCGCGACAGCTTCGCCGGACTGAACCCGATGGCGCGAGCGGCCTGTTCCTGCGCGAGACCGGCGTCTTCGCGGATGCCCGCGAGCTGGACACCGACCAGCATCTTCAGCAAGGTCGGAGCGGGCTCGGTCCGCGTCAGATACGGTTCGAGGCGGGAGACACGAGGTGACTCGACGGACATCCTGACTCCCTGGAGAACGGCAGACGACGGGGTTCATCCTCGCATCCCGCGGCCCTCTGTCGCACGCGTCGGCAGAAGTGGAATCGTTCGACTCCGCTTCACACCAGATGATCGAACTCCCCGTCTTTCGCCCCGGCCAGGAAAGCGGCCACTTCAGCCGCTGTGTAGATGAGGGCCGGCCCGTCGGGGTCGCGCGAGTTGCGCAGCGCCACGCCTCCCTCGGCCAGGGACGCCACCTCGACGCAGTTGCCCTCGGCGTTGCTGTGCCGACTCTTCACCCAGCGAACACCCAGTGAACTGGCCCGCATTCCGTTTCGCACTGACGGCACCGCACTCTCCTTGCTCACGTTCCACCACGGTGTACAGGTCGGCCGCCCACTGGAGCGGACCGAACCCGTGCGGCCCACCCCAGCCACCATTCGTGCAATTTCCCGTGAAATTGCACGGCGGGCGCTGTCAGGATGGATAATAGCTCGCGAGTCAACCGCGCTGTTGCCGCACCGAACCTGACGTCGCATCAGGGAGATGTCGTGTCATTACCTGCACGCGAAGCACCGAGCCTTGCAAGCGGCAGGGCTGCGCCATCGTCGGGTCGAGCCGCTCCGACCGGCTCACTCATGGAAGAAGCTCGCTCCGCCGTCGAGGGGCAAGGGCGGCCCGGGGGGAGCGATCCCGCGTGCAACTCACCCAGATTCGCCAGTCTGTGCATCACCGACACCCGCCAGGGGCTCGCCCAGGCGCGCGCCTTCACCCGCAGCACCCTTGGCCACTGGAAGTTGGACCACCGCAGTGACGACGCCGTCCTCATCGTCAATGAACTGGCCACGAACGCGGTACTTCACGCGGCACCGCACTCCGCCGCCGGGCAGAACGGCGTGCGGCTCAATCTGACGCTTCGACGCGCCCATCTCGTGTGCGCCGTCACCGATCAGTACGAGAGCCCGCCCGTCTACCCACGCACGGACACGTCGCTGGAAGTCCACGGCCGCGGCCTGCGCATCGTCGAGGAACTGTCCGAGCACTGGGGCTGGACTCGCTCGCGTGCAGGCAAGACCGTCTGGGCGATGCTGCCCACTCCCCCGTCTCGGCCGACATCAGCGCCCTGGCAGGGTCCGACATGACAGCCGCCGCATCGGCAGAGCCGCCCGGCGCACGGCATCACGCAACGCCTCTCGTGGGAGCGGACATGGAGACAACCCTGAAGAATCTGAGAGACGTCCCATGGCCCGAGCTCCAGGACTCCACCGGGTCCGCCACGGGCATCCCCTTCCTGCTCGCGGCCATCACCACGGGTGACGAAGCAACCGCCGTCGCCGCTCTCGCGCGTCTACGGCAACGCATCTGCCAGTACGGCTTCGTCGTGGACCAGGCCACCGCCGCCACCGTCCCCTTCCTGTGGGAACTCGCCCAGCTCCCTCAAGTCCCCTGCCGTGTGCAGGTCCTTCAGCTGCTGAAGAGCATCGCCGACGCCCGGCAGTGGGAGAGTACGGCCATCGCCTACCCCAAGCTGCTCAATCGCCGTGAGAACTACGTGGGCTGGGAACGCGAGGCACGCCGAGCCGTGCGCGCCCACCGCGAGACGATCCAGCGCCTGCTCGACGAACCGGACAAGGAACTCGTGCAAGCCGCGCGGGAACTGGCCTCCGCGCTGGCCGACTGACCCGGCGTCGACCTTCCGCGTTAGCCCCTACGAATGATTCACGGCGCCGCAGGGTGAAAAGGGAGAGCGTGCGCCGCGCCGACGGCAGTCGGCCGCTCGCGACCGTTAGCGTTGCGTCTCGTGTCGCTGAGCTATGCCTTTGTGAACCTGAAACCCGGAGTGGGAAAGACGACCAGCGCGGTTTGGTTGGCCCACGCCCTGCACGAGTCGGGCCTCTCACCCCTGCTGGTGGACAGTGACCCCGCCTCCTCCGCCTTGCGCTGGAGCGAACTGGCGGGAGGCTTCCCGTTTCCGGTGATCGCCTTTCCGGTGGGCGACGTGCACCGGCGCGTGAACGACTTTCTCGGCAACCGACAGGCCGTGGTGTTCGACGCCCCGCAGCTGGAGGACCATGCCCACATCGCGCGGAGCATCATGAGATACGCGAGCGAGTGGATCGTGCCGCTGACCCCGGCCCCCATCGAGCTGGATCGCATGGCACCCATCGGCAGCGAGATGAGCGACGTGCAGTCGCTGCGGGCCCAGCCGGCCCGTGCCGCTGTCCTGCTGAACCGCACCAATCGTCCCGATGCCACGCGCACCGGCCCCGATGCCGACGCTCGCGAAGCCCTCACCGAGCGGGGCTTCGACGTGTTGTCCACCCACATTCCCCGACTCGACTTGTACGCCCAGTCGTTCGGCAGCCCGGTCGAGGTCAAGGGCTCGGCATACATGGACCTCGCAGACGAACTCATCCAACGTCAGGACAAGGCGTGAACCAGCGCAAAGACACCTACCGAGCGGCATTGCAGCGCGAACCGGACGTCGCCGCGTCCCGCCCCGTCAAAGTCACTCACCTGCACACCCGATACGTCCGGGTGACCATCGAGCTCGACCCCGCCCTGCAGCGCGAACTGACCCGCTGGGTCGAGCCACCCCTGTCCGCGCTCCTGCGGATCGGCGCCGCCGTACTGCAGCCCCTGAGAAGCACCCCGTAGGACGGGGACGGGGATGCGCGGGCGCCGTTTCTTCGCGTCGCACCGTCGGCGGGGCCAGCTCTCGCCACCTGCGCGTTAGTGTCGTCGGCATGACCGAAAACACCCTGCGCTCCGTCACCGTCGAGCGGACCGGCACCGGCCACTTCACCGCGACGAACCCTCGCGGCGGCACGATCAGCTTCGGCACCAGCTCCGATCCCCACGGCGGCGCCGACTTCACCCCGGTCGAGCTGTTGCTCGCCGCGATCGGGGGCTGCACCGCGGCCGACGTCGATGTCGCCACCGCCCGCCACGCGGAGCCCACCGGGTTCACCGTCTCCGTCACGGGCGACAAGATCAATGACGAGTTCGGAAACCGGATGACCGACCTCGCGGTCACCTTCTCCGTCACCTTCCCGGACGGCGAACTCGGCGACCGCGCCCGCGCGATCCTCCCCCGGGCGGTCAAGACCTCCCACGACCGGCTCTGCACGGTCAGCCGCACGGTCGAGATCGGCACACCCGTCACGGCGACGGTCGCGGACGCCTGACCCCACCGCCACCGAACGCCACCACGTGCCTCAAGGGTGGCTCTGACCGGGGCGGGTCACATGGTCGTCGGCGGCGGAGGCTTTCTCGATCGCCTCGCGGATCCGGGAGTACGTGCCGCAGCGGCACACGTTCTCGATACGGTCGATGTCGTCGTCCGTGGGCCGGGACGTCTTCTTGAGCAGGGCCGCGGCGGCCATGATCTGGCCCGGCTGGCAGAAGCCGCACTGAGCGACATCGCAGTCGAGCCACGCCTGTTGCACGGGGTGCAGGGTGTCGCCGTCGGCCAGGCCCTCGATGGTGGTGACCCCGCGGCCCACGCAGTCCGCGACCGGGACGACACAGGGCTGGATCTCCGCCCCGTCCAGATGGCTGGTGCAGGCACGGCAAACGCCCACGCCACAGCCGTACTTGGGGCCGGTGACGTGCAGCAGGTCGCGCAGTACCCACAGGAGCGGCATGTCGGCGGGGGCCTCGACGGTGACCGGCTTTCCGTTGAGAACGAAGGAATAGGAGGGCATCGGCACCTTCTCGGACAGCGATCAGAAGTTGATCGGGAAGCGGCGGGGCTTGGTACGGGTCGCACGGGCGTAGGCGTTCGCCACGGCACCGGCCGCCGCCGGCACGCCGAGCTCGCCGGCCCCGCCGGGCTCGCGCCGTGACGGCACGATGTGCGCCTCGAAGCGCAACGGGGAGTGCTGCTGGCGGGCGTAGCGGAAGTCGGCGAAGCTGCCCTCGCGTACCGCACCCCGGTCGATGTGCAGTCCGGCCCGCAGCACGGTGGAGATGCCGTCGACGGCGGTGCCCATGAGCTGGGCCTCGAGTCCGCGCGGATTGACGGCCGTTCCGACATCGGCCGCCATCACCACCTTGGTCACCCGGGGGTTCTTCGGGTCGGTGGCGTCGATCTCGACCAGGCAGGCCACGCAGGAGCCGTATTCCTCGTGGACGGCCACACCCTGCGCCTGGCCGGACGGCAGGCGCCGACCCCAGTGTCCGGCGGCCGCGACCTTGTCGAGTACGGCTTTGACCGCCTTGTTCCTGAGCGTGCCGCGCCGGAAGGCCACCGGGTCCTTGCCCAGCTCGGCGGCGACCTCGTCGACGACGATCTCCTCCGCTGTGCGCATCGTCCCGGAGTCCACCGACCGCCAGGCTCCGAGCGGCATCGCCAGCTCGACCGAGCCCGAACTCCCCGAAACGCGCCCGAAGTTGTAGAGGCCGCTGTCGCTGGGCAGCGGGCCCGCGGCCACCGTGGTCACACCGCTCCGAACGGCCACGCCGCCCTGAGCGGCCAGGCCCTGCCGCTCGTACGACTCGCTCACCGAGGCCATCGCATGGCTGAAGGCCACCACCCTGTCCCGCTCATGGCTGGCCCGGATCCGGTGATGCGAGGCCCCGCGCATCCGGCCGTGCCGGATGTCGTCCCCGCGGCTCCACATCAGCTTCACCGGTCGCCGTGCCGCCTTCGAGATCAGAGCGGCCTCGATCGCGGCATCGTAGTTCAACCGCCGTCCGAAGGAGCCGCCTCCGCGCACGACATGGACGCGGACCTTTGATTTCGGCAGTCCGATCGCCGAGGCGATGCTCTCGCGCGCGTCCATCGGTGTCTGGGAGGAGAACCAGATCTCGGCCCGGTCCGCGCGTACGTCCGCCACCGCGGTCAGCACCTCCATCGGGGCATGGCTGACGAAGGCGAACTCGAACTCGCCCTCGACCTGCGCCGATCCGCGCGGCGGCGCGCCGACCGAGGGAACGGCGGCCCGCAGCCGGGACCGGATGGCGGCGTCGGACAACGACGCCAGCGGCCCCGGCCTCCAGGTGATGCGCAGGGCGTCGCGGGCTTTGAAAGCGTGGTGGAAGGACTCCGCCACCACGGCGACACCGCCGGCGACCTTGACCACCGCGTGGACGCCGGGCATGGCGCGGGCCGCACGGTCGTCGACCGAGACGAGGCGCCCACCGAGCGTCGGCGGCCGGGCCACCACGGTCGGCTTCGCCCCGGCCACCTCCAGGTCCCCGGTGTACTTCGCCTTGCCCGTGACGATGTCCCGCGCGTCGATCCGGCCCGTCGGCCGGCCGATCACCTTGTGTTCGGAGGCGGGCTTGGGCTTGCTCGACACGTCGGGCCGGTGGATCCGGGCGGCGGCCGTCGTCAGCGATCCGAAGGTGGCCGTACGGCCGTCGGGGGCGACCACCATCGTGTCCCGGGTACGCAGGCTCCGGGCGGGCAGGTGCCAGCGTCGGGCGGCCGCGGTCACCAGCCGGGCCCGGGCGGTGGCGGCGAGCGCGCGGGCGGGACCGTACAGGGAACGGACGGAACTCGAGCCGCCGGTGTACTGGTTCCCCTTGGTGCGGGCCTCGGCGAGCGGGATGTCGACGTCGACGAGCCGGGCGTCCAGTTCCTCGGCGATCATCATGGCGACCGCGGTCGTGATGCCTTGCCCGACCTCGACGCGCGGCAGTCGTACGACCACCTTGTTGGCCACGGTGACCTCCAGGACCAGCATCTCCTCGTCCGCGCCGGTCACCAGGACTCGGGAGGGCCCGTGCACCTCCGCCCCGGTGGGCTCGACACCCTCCGCCGACGACGTGTCGCAGCCGACAGGCGCCGCGAGGGTCAGTGTGGACGCCGCGAGCGAGTAGACCATGAACTTCCGGCGGGACAACTGACCGGCCAACAGGCGCTCCTCTCCGAGTACCCGGGTGGGTTCCCCTGGTATGAGGGGACAGCGCTCCTCGAGGTTGCGTGGGGCGGTCGTCCGATCACCGGGGCCGGTCGGGGCGGCCGGCGGTCCTGTCGTCGAGCGCCGTGGCCGTCTCGTGCAGGAGGTCCAGTACGGCCCGCAGGTCGGGGTGTTTGCCGGTGCCCGCGCGGCTGACCGTGAAGACGGTCCGGGACACGGGACGGACCAGGGGGTGGAGGCTGAGGGGCGCGGTGTGGTCCGGCAGGGCCATGCGCGGAACCAGGACGGCACCGGCGTCGGCGGCGGCCAGAGCCGTCAGCACGGAGAAATCGCTGCTGGAGGCCCGGATGTCCGGGACGAAGCCGGCCGCGCCGCAGGCCCGCTGGATCATCTCGTAGCAGGAGGTCTCCGGGCCGGGGGTCAGCCACGGCAGATGCGCCAGACGGGACAGGTCCGCGGGCTGCCCGGCGGCGAGGCCCTCCAGGCGGGCCCGGTCGGGGTGCAGGGCGAGGAGGACTGGTTCTTCCATCAGGACCGTCTGCTCCGCTGCCGCGGGGACACTGCGCGGCAGCACGGTGTAGCTGTGCACCAGCGCGAGGTCGGTCGAGCGTTTGTGGAGTTCGTCGAGGGCTTCGTCTGGCTCCTGGACGGAGAGCCGCAGCGAGAGGTCCCGGGCGGCACCGGTGCCGTTGTCGGGAGCGGGATCGGTGTCGGTGCCGTTGAGACGTTCGAACAAGGGCGGAACGAGGGTGCGGGCGGCGGAGGCGAAGGCGCTGATCCGTACCGTGCCGCGACGGCCGCCTTTCATCGCGGCCAGGCCGGACTCGGCTGCCGCGAGCTCTGCCAGGATGACCTCGGTGTGGGCCACCAGCAGTTCTCCGGCGGCGGTCAGACGCAGCGTGCGGCCGTGTTTCTCGACGACGGGTGTGCCGGCCTCCTTCTGCAGGGCGGCGAGGTGCTGGGAGACGGCCGGTGCGGTCAGGTGCAGCGCGTCCGCCGTCGCCGCGACGGTTCCGTAGGCGGCCAGGTGCTGGAGGATGCGCAGGCGGCGTACGTCAAGCACAAGCGGCTCCTTGCGGCTCGGACGCGTCCATGGCGGGGGCGTTGGCGGGGTGGTGGTTCTGCTTGTTCCGGCTGATCAGGATCACTCCCGCGACACTGATCGCTCCACCGGCCAGCGCGATGGGGCGGGGCACCTCCGCCAGCCAGACGAAGGAGACGATCAGGGCCACCGGCGGCACCAGGTACAGGGCCGCGGTGGAGACGGCGAGCGGCAGCCGGGCGACGGCGTAGGCCCAGATGACGAAGCCGAGGGCGGAGGGCAGGAGGCCCAGGTAGGCGGCGGAAGCGAGTGCGGAGGCCGGGGCGTGGACGGTTGCGTGCCAGGTGGCGGGGATCAGGGGCAGCGCGAAGACCGTACCCGCGACCATCGCGTAGGTGGCGACCTCCAGACCGGTGTAGTGGCGCAGCAGGGGCTTGCTCGCGAAGTGGTAGACCCCTTGGACCACGGCGGCCGCCAGGATGACGAGGGCCGAGACGGAGAACCCGCCGGTGCCCTGGGCCAGGCTGACGACGGCCGCGCCCGCGAGGGCGACGACGCTGCCGACGACGATGTCGCGGGTGAGCCGCTCGCCCAGGAACAGGCTTCCCAGCAGCACACTGAAGACGGGGGCGATGGCGATGAGCAGGCTCGCGGTCCCGGCCTCCACGTGCACTTCACCCCAGTTGAGCAGGACCTGGTACGCGGTCATGCCGGTGGCCCCGCACAGGGTGATCAGCGGCAGGTCGCCGCGTCGCGGCAGCCGTACCTTCGCGAAGGGCGCCACGGCCAGCAGCGCGACGGCGGCGATCAGGAGCCGCAGGAACGACAGCGCCGCCACCCCCAGGCCGTCGATGCCGACCCGGATGGCGGGAAAGGCCGACGCCCACAGCACGACGGTGCCGACCAGGGCGAGGAAGCGGGGAGAGGCGATGCGTGCGGACATGACTCCACCATCGCCGACCAGAATGAGAAGTTCCAGTTAGCTTTTGTTTCAGAAAGCTTCAGATCTACTTACTGGTCGCCGGGAGGAACACGCCTGCGGGATACGGGAAGGGGGTGGCGAGTGCTGTCTCAGGCGTGCCCGGGAGACATCTCCCACGGCGCCTGCGGGAGGACATCGCCGGTCTCGAGCAGCGACTTGAGGTTCGCCAACACGGCCGGCCATCCGCGCGAAATGCCGTTGAGCATCTCCTGGTTGGGGAGATTCTCGTGGGTCACGGTGAGGCGGACGATGTCCTCGTGTGGTTCGACGAGAAAGGTGACGACCGACGGCTCCCTCGGCGTTTCGGCGTCGGGGGCGTCCTCGAAGGTGATGACCAAGCGCGTCGGAGGCTCGGTCTTGATCACTTGACCGACGACATCGACGGCACCTGAGCCGTCGACGCGTCGATGCTCCCAGGTCGAACCGGGTTGCCAGTCCGAGATGTTGGCGTGTCCCCAGTAGCGCGCTGTCAGGTCCGCGTCCGTCAGGGCTTGCCACACCTGCTCCGCGCTCGCACGGATGTAGGTGACATAGACATAGGTCGGCACGGACATGGGTCCGTCGGTCATGGCGTACTCCTCTGCCTGGTTCTTGATGGCACTGATCGCTTGCAGGCGGGGCTTGTCGAACCCCGAAATCCAGCGCTCCTCCATCTGGTGGATCGGTGTCGGGTTGAGGTAGTGAAGCCGCTCCCGTCCCCGTCGCACGACGGTCACGAGGTTGGCCTGCCCAAGGATGTCGAGATGCTGTGTCGCCGACTGGCGGGTCATGTCCAACCGCTCGCACAGCTCGCTCAGCGTCTGGCCGTTGTGCTCGCGCAGACGATCGAGCAGGAGTCGCCGGGTGGGGTCGGCCAGCGCTTTGAATACCAAGTCCATCGCTCTAGCTTCGAGGCTCACGCTCTATTATGCAGGTACTTACCTGCATAATGTCAATGGCGGATCCGCGGATCTTCGGAAGCCTTGATTCACCCGGGGAACGATGAGCTCGGCGCGCCGTCGGACGTCATCGCCAATATCATCGGTCGTACGACAACTACCGCGTAGTCGGTCCATGGGTGACCCGGAGCCGGTGCTCGGGTTCCCGCCGGTGGGGGCCTATCAGGGGCCACAGCCGAACCGGGCGGCCGTCATGGGAGATCGCCATGAGCACCCAGCAGAGAGAGCAGGACGGCGCAACGGACGTCGTCAAGGAGCCGACCATGAGCATGAGGCTCGAGGTCGCCGTCATCCCGGTCACCGACGTCAGTCGCGCCCTGGACTTCTATCGAAGCCTGGGGTGGCGGCTCGACGCGGACTTCGAGGCCAGTCCGAGATTCCGGCTCGTGCAGCTCACGCCACCGGGGTCGGAATGCTCGATTCATTTCGGCCGCGGGATCACCCCAGCGGCGCCGGGCTCCGCCCACAACTACCTTGTGGTCTCCGACTTGGAACAGGCCTGTGCCGACCTGATCAGCAGAGGCGTCGAGGTGAGCGAGGTCTACCACAACGTTTACGACGCGGGCGTGCAGGATCAGGCGGACGGCCCCGATCCAGAGGGTCGCAGCTACGCCTCATTCGCCTCGTTCAGCGATCCGGACGGCAACGGGTGGGTGCTGCAAGAGGTCCAGGTCCGCCTACCGGGGCGGTGACAAGCGACGCCATCGTACGGTGAGGCGTAGGGACAGATTCGCTCTCACTTGGAGTCGTCGATGGCCGTTCGCCGTGTCGTACCCAATGTCCGGTCGGAAGTCGTGCGGGAGAGTCGGGAGTTCTACGGCCTGCTGGGCTTCGAAGAGGTCATGAACCACGGCTGGATCGTCACCCTCGCCTCGCCGTCCCACCCGACGGCACAGGTCAGCCTGATGACCAGTGACAAGACGGCACCGGTCACGCCCGACATGAGCGTGGAAGTGGATGACGTGGACGCGGCTTATGAGGCCATGCGCGTGAGCGGCGCGGAGATCGTGCACCCCTTGCAGGACGAGGAGTGGGGGGTGCGCCGGTTCTTCGTTCGTGATCCCGACGGGCGGGTGGTCAACGTACTGGGCCACCGATGACGTGCTCCGGCCGCCGCGTCTGCGGCGTGCCCGTGGGCCTCGCGGAATCAGCCGGCCCCCGTCATGGATGGGCACGTCGCGCTGGAGCCTTCGGCGCGCCAGCCTCCGGGGCCCGTCACGGTCACGGTCACGCGCGTCGACGCGGTGTCGGCGTCCGGGGTCTCGACGAGGCGGACGCCGGCGGCCGTGCAGATCAGCTGGGCGAGTGCTGTCCCGGTCAAAGGCGCAGTCCGGTCCGGCAGTTCGATCGACAGCCGTCCGCCGTCCGTCCGGACCGTTGGGGCGTACCTCATCGGTGGAAGCTCGGTGGTCATGCCCTTACGGCGTTCCTGGGCGTCCGGGCCCTGGAACAGCATCGCCACGGCCGTCTCGATGCCACCCGGGCCGAAGACATGGCGGCGCACGGCAAGCAGGGTGCCCTCACCGACGAAGTAGAGGACGTAGGCCGGCCGGATCCCGGTGGCGGGCTCTCCGGCCTCCACGACGCCGGTCTCGGGGATGCCGCACGAGGAAAGCAGGAAGGCGGTCGTGAGCAGCAGCGCGGACCGCGACGACCGGCGCGTGCGGCTCATGAACCCTCCCGTTCCCGAGGCTGTCCCAGGGACCGTCCCAGGGGGATCCCGACCGTGAACACGGCGCCGCCCTCCGCGCGGTTCGCCGCCCGGATCGTGCCACCGTGCAGATGGACGTTCTCGGCCGTGATGGAGAGCCCGAGTCCGCTGCCCTCCGTTCTGGTCCGGGCGGTGTCCGACTTGTAGAAGCGGTCGAAGACGTGCGGCAGGACGTCGGCGGGGATGCCCGGCCCGCTGTCCCGCACCTCGATGACCGCCCACCCCGTGTCGTCCGCGTCCGGCGACTCCCGTGCGTACAGGAGCAGTTGTACCGGGCGTGCGCCGTGGCGGAGCGCGTTGCCGACCAGGTTCGCGACGACCACGTCGAGGCGGCGCGGGTCGACCCGGCCGCGCAGTTCGCCGGGCTCGGGGAGCAGGGTGTCCACCGTGTCCAGCCAGGCGCGGGCGGCGAGGGTGCGGCGGAGGGACTCGGCGAGGTCGATGTCGTCCAGTTGCAGGGCCGCCGCGCCCGCGTCGAAACGGGAGATCTCCATCAGGTCGTCGACCAGGCGGGCCAGCTTCACGGTTTCCTCGCTGATGAGCCGTACGGCCGTGGCGGTGTCCGGGGTCAGCCCGGCCGCGTCCTCGTCGAGGACGTCGGTGACCGCCGACATCGCGGCCAGCGGGGTGCGCAGCTCGTGCGACACGTCCGCGACGAAACGGCGGGCACGGGCTTCCATGCGGCGCAGTTCGGCCACGGACCCCTCCAACGCGGCCGCGGTCTCGTTGAAGGTGTGGGAAAGGTCGGCGAGTTCGTCGGAGCCGTTGATGGCGAGCCGGGTGTCCAGGTGGCCCTCGGCGATCCTGCGAGTGGCGCGACGCAACTCCCGTACGGGACGCAGCACGCCCCGGGCGGCCAGCAGGGCGAGCAGGACGGCCAGGCCCAGGGCGGGCAGGACGGCGCGACCGATGGCGGCGACCAGGGCGTCGACGTAACCCTGTTCACCGGTCTGCGGCACCGTCAGGAAGACCGCGACCCCGGAGGCCGGGTGTTCGCTGGGGGTCTCGAAGGTGACCGGCAGGCCGACGACGAGCGAGGAGCCGCCGTGCGTCGACACCCGCTGGAAGACGGCGGCTCGGCGGGAGCTCACGGCCGACCGCATGGCGGGTGTCAGCTCGGTGAACCTGTCCTGTGGTGTGGAAGTGGCCCGCAGTTCGCGGTAGGTGGCCAGTACGCGCCAGTTCTGCGCAGGTTCCGCGCGGGCCACCTCGGCGGCGATCCACTCCAGGTCGGGCCGGCTCGGGGGGTAACTGACGCCTGCCGCCAGGGCGTTGACGTGATATCGCAGGCGTTTGATCACGTTGTCCTGGCTCTGCTGGAGCACCCCGGTGCGGGCCTCCCGGAAGGTCAGGGCGCCTGTGGTCAGGGTGGCGACGGCGGCGACGAGCACGAACGCCACGAGCAGTCGGCCGCGCAGGCCGCGCAGGCCGCGCAGCGGTGGTTTCACCGGGACTGGAACCGATAGCCGAAACCGCGCACGGTCTGGATGTAGCGCGGTTGCCCCGCCGGCTCGCCCATCTTGGTGCGCAGCCGCTTGACGCAGGCGTCCACCAGCCGCAAGTCGCCGTGGTAGCTGTGCTCCCAGACCGCCTCCAGCAACTGCTGCCGGGAGAACACCTGGCCGGGCGAGGCCGAGAGCGTCAGCAGGAGCCGCAGTTCGGAAGGGGCGAGGGAGACTTGCACACCCTGCCGGGTGACGGCCAACCCGGACCGGTCGATGGCCAGTTCGCCGTTCTCCCCGTGGGCCTCGATCTTCGGTATGCCACCGTCGGTGGGCGCTCCGCCGACCCGGCGCAGGACGGCACGTATACGGGCTTCCAGGACGCGTGCCCGCACCGGCTTCACGACGTAGTCGTCCGCTCCGGCTTCGAGGCCGACCACGATGTCCGTGTCGTCGCCGCGGGCGGTCGCCATGATGATCGGCACCTGGTCCTCGGTACGGATCCGGCGACACACCTCGAGACCGCTCAGGCCGGGCAGCATGAGATCGAGCACGACGACGTCCGGTCGGAAGGACCGCAGCCGGGCCAGCCCGTCCTCGCCGGTCCCCACGGCGGCGACGTCGTGTCCCTGACGGCTCAGCGCGAGCAGGACGCCCTCCCGTACGGCGCGGTCGTCTTCGATGAGCAGGACACGTGGCATGCACTCAGTATCCGTACGGATCAAGGGACTTGACGCGGAGTCCACGTCCGGCCAGGGAACTGTTACGGGACGATCACATAGTCTCGTCCACGATCGGGCGTTACGGTCTCGTTATCTTCCGATCCAGGTCCCATCACATCGGGTGCACAGCCTTGTCGGCCATGACCACGACCGCCCACCGTGCGACGCCCCCTCCCCCGCGATCCCATCGTCGTCGCAGCGGCCCCGCGCACGCCGACGGGCGCGGCCGGAAGGGGAAGGCGCCTCTGTTGGGGGGCGTCGCCGCGCTCGCCGTCCTCGTCTGCGTCGCCACCCTCGCCATCAACCGGACGGCGCCCACGGCCTCCGGACGCGACGACCGGCCCGCTGCCGCCGCACGGCCCTCCCGGTCGGCGCCGGACGAGCCCTCGATGACACCGGACCGGTCGGCGAAGCCGAGCAGTACGACGGCCGGCGCCGAGCACAGCAAGGAACCCGGCGCCAGGACCAGCGGGATGGGCAAGCCGTCCTCGGGGTCCTCCGCATCGGCCTCCTCCCCGGACTCCGTCCCGTCCTCGGGCCCCGGCACGTTCGCCACCGCGGGCGGCGGGAGCGGGACCGTGGGGCGGGGCAGCCGGCTGCTGCGCTACGAGGTCGTCGTCGAGGACGGCCTCAAGCAGTCGGCTGCCGACGTCGCCCAGCAGGTGGAGGGCATACTTGCCGACCCGCGCGGCTGGACGGCCGACGGCGAGAGTGCGTTCCGGCGTGTCACCGGCGGCACGCCCGACTTCGTCGTACGGCTCGCCACGCCGGGAACGGTGGACAAGATCTGCGGCCGGTACGGACTCGACACCGGCGGTGAGGTCAACTGCAGTGTGGGCAAGGACGTCGTGGTCAACCTCAGGCGGTGGCTGCTGGCGACTCCCGTGTACGCGCACGACGTGGCCGCCTACCGGGCGCTGATCATCAACCACGAGGTCGGCCACTTCCTCGGCCACCACCACGTGACCTGCCCCGGCGCGGGCAAGCCGGCCCCCGTGATGATGCAGCAGATCAAGGGCATGCACGGCTGCGTCCCCAACGTCTGGCCGTACGACAGGAAGGGCCGACTCATCACGGGACCTGCCGTGCCCTGACCGACCCCCCGTCTCCGTCGACGGGGCCACCAACTGGGCTTGCTGGAAGGGACGAAGAGACTTCGCGTGCTGCGGCTGCGTCAACAGCCGCACGGGGACCGGCCGGTGATGGACACCGACGTGATCACCGTGGGTGCGGGCCCGACCGGCCTGCTGCCGGCCGGTGAACTGCGTTTGGCCGGTGCGTGGCCGGGGTCGGCCAGGACGACGCCACGGTCGCTGCGGACGTGCGCGGCCCGGACGGGCCGTACGCAGCCATTGCGCAGGACGGCAGTACCTTGATGTCCCGTCGTGTCAGGGAAGAGCGCTCGCGGTGGTGTGCGCGGTGTGACGCAGGCGGGCGGCGTCCTGGCTGGGGGGTGCGCCGAACTGGCGGCGGTACTCCCTGCTGAACTGTGACGCGCTGTCGTAACCGACGCGGTGGCCGACCGCGGTGACGTCGTTGGGGTGGGTGGCGAGCAGCAGTCGGGCCTCCTGCAGCCGGATCTGTTTCTGGAACTGGATGGGGCTCATCGCGGTGACCGCCTGGAAGTTGCGGTAGAAGGCGGAGACGCTCATGCCGGACAGCTGCGCGACGTCCTCGACCTTGAACGGTTGCGCGTAGTGCTCGCGGATCCACCGCACCGCCCGCGCGACGTGACTGAGGCTGCTGTCGGCGAGGCCGAGCTGGCGCACGATACGGCCCTGTTCGCCGGTGATCAGCCGCCACAGGATCTCCCGCTTGACCAGCGGCGCGAGCACCGTCCGGTCGCGGGGTTCATCGAGCAGACGCAGCAGCCGGACCACCGCGTCGAGCAGCGGATCCGGAGCGTCGCTGACGGCGATGCCCGGCAACGCGCTGCCGCCTGCGCGAGGGGCATCTCCGGGCCCGGCCTGCAGCAGCAGTTCGGCGACGACGGACGGTTCCAGCGTGAGACCGAAACCCAGGGCGGGGTGCTCCGGGTCGGCGTCGGTGAACTGTCCGGTGACAGGCAGGTCCACCGACGCGACGAGGTACTGCCCAGCGCGGTACTCGTACACCCGGTCACCCAGCGCGAGGCGTTTGGCGCCCTGTGCGATCACCGCCAGCACCGTGCCGGTCATCGACGGCGCCGGCGGGTCGGACCGCTCGACCTTCGAGATGAGGACGCCGTCGATGGCGGTGGTCCACTCCGGCCGTGCGTGTCGGGCCAGCAAGGTGCGGAGCTCTTCGAGGCACATGCCTCATTGCAGCACACGCCCTGTCGTCGGCTCCTGCACGGAAGAGGATTGTGCAAGGAGCCGACAGTATCGTTCTACCGTTTCCGCAGGTCAGGCCGCTTGAATGGAGTCACTGGAGTCCAGCGGAGAGCCAAAGGGCCTTCTGCTCCAGGACCAGCACACCTGCACGATCGGTCCATCGCGGAAGAAGGTAGTCATGATCGTCAATCACGGATTCAACGCCACCCTGACCGCAAGGCCCGGAATGGGCGACCAGCTGGCCGACCTGCTGCTGACCGGCCTGAGCGACGTCAATCCCGGGACGAGTGAACACTGCCTCGTCTATCTCGTCTGCCGTTCGGCGTCCCACCCCGACGTCGTCCATGTCACCGAGGGCTGGACCAGCGAGGAGGACCACCACCGGGTCTTCGTCGGCGAAGCGGCTCAGGCCATCGTGAAGCGGTTCGACGGGCTGCTGGCGAAGGACCCCGAGTACACCGATTACGTACCGGTTCGCGGCAAGGCCGCCTTCTGAGGCCGCTGTTGGATCCCCAGCCCTTCCTCACTCCGGTGGGCAGGCGCCCTCCACCCCTGACCATCCCGTACGACCCGACGAAAGGTAGTCACCGTGACGCTCGCACGACCCGCCTTGGACCCCGAACTGGGCGCGCTGCTCGCCGACATGCCGCTCATGACCCACCTCGGCCCCGAACTGCTCGCGCAGTTGCGCCAGCTCCCGTCGACGCCGGTCGAGCCCCTTCTCGAAGGCCACTCGGTCGACCGGTGCGAGGTCACCGTGTCAGGCGAGGACGGTGCGCGGATTCCCATGTCGGTCTTCAGCCCCGCCGGGACCACGCACCCCGCGGGGGCGCCGTGCGTCTTCTGGATACATGGCGGTGGGATGGTCATGGGAGATCGCTTCTCACAGATCGACATCCCGCTGGAGTGGCTCGACCTGTTCGGTGCCGTCGTGGTCTCCGTGGACTACCGGTTGGCGCCCGAAGTCGGTGGCACGACTCTGGTCGACGACTGCTATCAGGGGCTGCTGTGGATCGCCGAGCACGCCGACGAGTTGGGCATCGACCCCGCCCGCATCGTCGTGGCGGGCGCCAGCGCCGGCGGTGGCCTCGCCGCCGGGGTCACCCTGAGGGCGCGCGACAGCGGCACCCTGCCGATCGCCGCCCAGGTGCTCATCTGCCCCATGCTCGACCACCGCAACACCACCACCTCGAGCCTGCAGTACTCCGGCGATCCCGGTGTCTGGACCCGTGAGATGAACGAGTTCGGCTGGCGCTCGGTGCTCGGCGACCTCCGGGACGCGCGGGTGCCCTGCTATGTCTCACCCGCGGTGGCCGACGACCTCTCGAACCTGCCGACCACCTACGTCGACGCCGGCTCGGCCGAGGTCTTCCGCGACGAGGATGTCGCCTACGCCACCCGGATCTGGGCGGCCGGCGGCCAAGCGGAACTCCACGTCTGGGCCGGAGGCTTCCACGGGTTCGACGCCCTGTACCCGCAGGCGCGTGTCTCGGCCGAGGCCCGCCGCACACGCAACGACTGGCTCGCCCGAGTCCTGTCCCCGGCCTCTGCCGCATAGCGACACCCAAGGAGAACCATCATGAAGGTAGCAATCATCACGGGCGCCAGCTCCGGTATCGGGCAGAGCGCGGCGATCCAGATCGCCAAACGAGGAACCGGAGTCATTCTGACCTACGGCAAGAATGCCCTGGGAGGGTTGGAGACGGCGGCCGCGATCGAGAAGGACGGCGGCACTGCCGTCGCGCTGCCGCTGGACGTCGGTGAGACCGGCGGCTTCCCGGCCTTCCGGCGTTCCGTGGTCGACGTGTTGCGCGACACCTGGCAGCGCGACACGTTCGACTACCTGGTCAACAACGCCGGCTTCGCCCACACGTCGCTGATCGAGGATACGACCGAGGAGACGTTCGACAGGCTGATGCGGGTTCTGCTCAAGGGCCCGTACTTCCTGACGCAATGCCTGCTGCCGCTGATGGAAGACGGTGGGGCCATCGTCAACACGAGCAGCAATTCTGCGATGGGGTCCGGCCTGGAGCCGGGCTACTCGGCCTACGCGTCGATGAAGGGCGGCCTCAACGTGCTGAGCCGCTACATGGCCAAGGAGTTCAGCACGCGAGGCATCCGCGTCAATTCCCTTTCGCCGGGCTCGACGCGCACCCGGATCGCCGACGACGCCTTCGAGCGGTTTCCCGAAGTCATCCCGGCCCTCGCGGCTAAGACCGCTCTCGGCCGGGTCGGCGAACCCGATGACATCGGCATGATGATCGCCGCCCTGCTCTCCGAGGAGAGCCGCTGGGTCACCGCTCAGAACATCGAGGTGTCGGGAGGCTACAACTTGTAGCCATGAGCAGCACGACAACGGCCCGCGTCACCACGCGGTTGCCGTCGCTCTCAGCACACACGTGAGGAGGACCCGATACGCTGACTCACTTGAGGAGTGCGGCTTTCCCGGCGACGAGCGGGACCCTGGACAGGTCCCTTCGTCCCAGGTCGGCGGCGCTCCTCGGCTCTTTGAACAACCATCAGACACCCGGAGGCCGCCGTTGCCCTCGATACATGACTTCGCGATCTGGGAACCCGTGCTGCGGCTTCTGCGGACCGCCCACGCGGAGAGCATCGCCGCACCGGGCGGCTACGTGGCGGGACGGATCGGCCAACACGGGTGGAGCCTGCCCATGCCGCGGCGGCGCCCGCAGCCCGGACGAGCCCTCCAGATCGAGGACATGCGGGACGAGTTCGACGCGGTGGAGCGGGTGCGCGGCGCACTCGCCGACGCGGGTGTCGACGACATCTCGTTCGCGGCGGAGATCTCGCCCGACGGGAGCGCCGTACTCCACCTGCTTCACCCCAGCCCCGCCGCGGAGCCCGGTATCGGCAATCCGCATCCGGGTTCACTCATCCTGGTCGAGGATGCCGTCCCCGAACCCTGGCGCCGCCTTCCCGAACCGGTTCCCGGAGCGGTGCCCGCCCCGTCGGTGGATCTGGCGTCGCTGGAGCGGACGCTCCGCGAGCGGATCCCCGATGCCATCGGCGCCACCGAGGCGGAGATCGCCGCCGCGGAAGCGCGCCTCGGCGTCGTGTTGCCCGACGAGTTGAAGGTGCTCTACCGCGTGACCCGGGCGCGGTGGGAGGACTGGGGCGACGACTACGAGGCGGCGGAGCATGTCTACGATGCGGTCGGCTGCGAGCTCTTCTCCCTGGACGCGCTGTACATCGCCGACGCTCCGTCCCGTCCGTCCCGCTGGCAGTTCGCGGCGATGAAGGCGGTCGGCACCCCGCCCGATGCCGCGGTGCAGGGTCTGGTCGGCCCCCGCGGCTGGATCGTCTTCGGCGACAACGGCGGTGGTGACCGCATCGCGGTGGACCTGACACCGGGCCCGCGCGGACACGTGGGACAGATCATCATGCTCGACCATGAGCAGGACGTCGGCGGCGACCTGCTCGCCGGCTCCCTCACCGACCTGGTATCGAACGGACTCGGCGAAGGGCGCCGGGGCCCTCGCGGGGACCAGCCACCCGCCGTGGCTCGGGTCAACATCGCAAGCCTGAGCAGTATCGAGGCCGCCGTCCATCCCGAGCTGGAGGTCCTGTCCATCGGTGTGTGGGAGGGAGAGCCGCTCAGCCTCGCCCCCGTCACCGGACTCCCCCGCCTGCGGACTCTCACGGCCTACCCCGGGACGCTCGCCGACCCGCTGGAGATCGCCGAGCTGACCGGGCTCGAGTTCCTGGAACTCGGGCCGGAGGACTGGCGTGTCCTGCTCGATGCCGGAGCCGTCCCACGTAGCCTGTCGGCCGCCTCCATCGAGATCCACGGCAGCCGCCACCCGCTCCCGATCGTGGCCCTCGCCAACGAACTCCTCGCCCTCTGGGACCGCCCTCCCATCACCCGGTCGACCCTTGAAGGCAACCTCGGGCCCGTGGGGTAGACGGTTCGCCCCGGGGGGTCTTCGCCCCGAAGTCCTGGGCGCCGCTACCCTTTCGCGACCCCATATTGCGGATCGCCAGGATTCCTTCGTGAAGAGGGCACAATGGATGGGGGCTAATCCTCGACCACCAGGGGCCGGGTGCAATACGCGCAGGCAGGCGCCTGTGTGCCCGCACCGGTCGACATCGCCGCGACCCAATCCTAGTATTTATTCTGTTTCCTCACGTTATTCTGCCGTGCGTAGCGCCATAGCCACGACAAGTAGGAGGCAGGCTCCGTGGTTGAGTCGCAGTTCGTGATGGCCCCACCCGCCAAAGCCGCCCTGTTCCTCGTGTGCACCATGGCACCTGGCGGCGAGCCTGCCGTTCGCGACCTGCTCCAGGACGTGGCCGGGTTGCGACGATCGGTCAGTTTCCGCGCTCCGGACGCGGAGCTGAGTTGCGTCGTCGGCATCGGCTCCGCCGCCTGGGACCGCCTCTTCGCAGGACCCCGCCCACGCGATCTGCATCCGTTCGTCGCCTTGACGGGCTCCCGGCACCGAGCCCCGTCCACCCCTGGTGACCTGCTCTTCCATCTGCGAGCCCACCACATGGACCTCTGTTTCGAACTGGCCCAGTTGATCGGCGAACGTCTCTACGGAGCGGTCGCCGTGGCGGACGAGGTGCACGGTTTCAAGTACTTCGACGAGCGCGACCTCCTCGGCTTCGTCGACGGCAGCGAGAACCCCGAGGGCCAGGTCGCGGCCGACGCGGTGTTCATCGGTGACGAGGACCCCGATTTCGCGGGCGGCAGCTACGTGATCGTGCAGAAGTACGTGCACGACCTTGCCGCCTGGAACGCGTTGCCCACGGAGGAACAAGAAAAGGTCATCGGCCGCACAAAGCTGGCGAACGTCGAAATGCCGGACGACATCAAGCCCGCGGACTCGCATGTCGCACTGAACACCATCACCGACGCGGACGGAAACGAACGGAAGATCGTCCGTGACAACATGCCGTTCGGCAGCATCGGGCAAAGGGAGTTCGGTACCTACTTCATCGGCTATGCGCGCACTCCCGAGGTGACCGAACAGATGCTGAGGAACATGTTCCTCGGTGACCAACCCCATACCCACGACCGAATCCTCGACTTTTCCACGGCGGTCACCGGCTGTCTGTTCCACGTACCGAGCGCCGACTTCCTCGACGACCCGCCCGCCGCGCCCACCGGAGCGTCGGCGGCCGAGGGCTCCCTGGGGATCGGCAGTCTCAAAGGAGCCTGATCACGTGTCCACGCCCAACGGTATGAACAACCTGCACCGCGAACTCGCGCCGATCACGCCCGAGGCATGGGCACAGATCGAGGAGGAAGCCCGCCGTACCTTCCAGCGCAACGTGGGGGGCCGTCGTGTCGTGGACGTCACCGGACCCGACGGTCCCGCGCTCGCCTCGGTCGGCACCGGCCATCTCACCCGCATCGAAGGGCCCGGA
Organism: Streptomyces sp. NPDC111656; assembly: GCF_055656965.1. Taxonomy (NCBI): domain Bacteria; kingdom Bacillati; phylum Actinomycetota; class Actinomycetes; order Kitasatosporales; family Streptomycetaceae; genus Streptomyces; species Streptomyces sp. NPDC111656. The sequence continues at coordinate 34,387 of NZ_JBVKCA010000020.1, read as the reverse complement.
CCGGGCGTCACCGCTCTCCTGCGCCAAGTACAGCCCCTGGTCGAACTGCGCGTCCCCTTCAAGGTCGGTCGCGATGCGGTGGACGACGTAGAGCGCGGCTCGAACGACTCCGACTGGCAACCGGTCAAGGACGCGGCGCGCGCCATGGCGTTCACCGAAGACCGGGCCGTCTTCGAGGGGTACGGGGCAGCGGGCATCGACGGACTGCGCAGGCGCACCTCCCATCCGGTGCACGGCCTGCCGGCGGAGACACGCGATTACCCGGATGCCGTCAGCCGCGCGCTGACGACCCTACGCCTGGCCGGAGTCGCCGGCCCGTACTCGCTGCTGCTGGGCGCCGACGCGTACACCCTGGTGAGCGAGACGTCCGACCACGGCTATCCGATCACGGAGCATCTCAGCCGGATGCTGGATGCCCCGCCCATCTGGGCGCCCGCGGTCGACGGCGCCTTTCTGCTGTCCACCCGCGGTGGGGACTTCGAACTGCGGCTCGGTGAGGACCTCGCGATCGGCTACACCACGCATGACGCGAACGAGATCGAGTTGTACTTCCGCCAGAGCCTGACCTTCCTGGTGTACACCGACGAGGCTGTGGTGGCACTCGGCTCGTGACCGCACGGCTCCCGAGCGGGACGGGGATTGATTGTCCTGGGAGACGGCGATACGGGTCCTACGCGGCGCCCAGCGACTGCACCGTCACGGTCGTCCGTCCCTCGGGCGCCTCGTAGCTGACGGAGTCACCGGCACGGTGGCCGAGCAGTGCGCGGCCCAGAGGACTGTCGGTGGTGACCAACGTCTGGTCCAACGGCTCGGCGACGTCGCCGATCTGGACCGTCTCTTGGCCGCCGTCCGCGAACCGTACAGTGACGGTGCTTCCCAGACCGACCACATCGGTGCGGGGCGGACCGGCCTCCGCCGCCCCGTCCAGCCGCACGGTGATCCGGGTGATACGGGCGTCGAGGTGGTCCAACTGAGTGGCACGCTGCAACTCGTCGGCCTGGTCGGCGGTGTCTCCCGCCGAGTCCGTGTCGCCCAGGGTTGCCGCGACCGCGTTGCGTTCGGCGTGCAGATCCGCAAGCTCCTGTTCGAGCGCCCGACGGGCTTCGGCGCTGATCGGCCCGGCTTCACTGGTCATTCCTGCTCCCGTTGTGCGGGTGGAACAGCTGGGTGACGATGGGCGATTCCGCTGTTTACAAGCATAGACGCGAGCTCGCCGCGCCGCGTGAACCGATGTGCCCCGGGTAGGAAAGGGGGGCTCGGACGGGGCCGGTCGGCCGGTCGCGCGAGGAGGAAAGGGACGGTTGGGCCATGACGCTGGAGCAGGCTGCCCGGGGCGTGGTGGACGCGGTCGTCATGTACGACGGGCGTCTGCTGATGGTGGGCGCGCAGGGCAGCTGGGGGCTGCCGTCGGGCGCTCCGCAGCTCGCCGAGTCGGCGGAGGCCAGCGCGGCGCGCCTCGTGTACGAGCTCACCGGGTACCTGGTCGACGGCACATCGGTTCTGCGGCCGCAGGGGGCGGCTGGAGAGGACGCACGGCCCGCTGTGGTGTGCCAGCTGTTGAGCCGGGCCCCCTCGGCGGAGGCGCGACTCGGCCCGGAGCAGATCCGCTGGGCTCCGTTCGCCGAAGCCATCGACGCGGGGCTGCCCGAAGCCGTGCGGGACTACCTGGTGGGCCATACCCCCGTGTAGGGATGCGGGCGCGGCAATTATCAGGATCGGTTCGTGATTTCAAGTCACGCTGTTCCGTGACATGACGCGAAGCCCCTCGGTGAAGTTTTCTGGATGCAGAATTTCTCAGATCAGGAGATTCTCATGCAGATCATCACCATCACGGCCGCCGTCATCGTCGGGGCATTGTCCAGCATCATCTACGTGCAGTACGCCGCGTCACGCAGCCCGGGACGACCGATCCCGCTGTTCTCCACCCGGCTCGCGCTTTTTCCACTATGGGCCGACGTGACGTTCACGACGGGCTGGATCGTCAGCTCATTCACGCTCATTTTCATGCTGCCGATCTGGGTGGGAGTGGCCGCTTGCTGCGGGGCCACGGTAGTCCCCTTCGAGGTGACGCGCCGCCGTCACAACCGCCAGGTCAGAGGCCGCGTACTCACTCCGTGAGCGCGATGCCGGATACCACCGGCACCGCGGTCGTGGCCCCGCCACCGGTGACCGTCCCCAGCCAGCCCCCTTGCCAACAGCTCGCTCTCAAAACTCTCGACCAGGTCGTGAAGGGAAACTTCGTCGCCGTCTCAGCGCGCTTCGAGAAAAGGGCACATCGAAGGTATGTGGTTTCTCAGAAAGGAGTTTCCGGTCCCGTAGGAGCTCGTGACGCGATCACGGCGCGTGGACGTCCCGTACGTCCGGACGCAGGCGGGATCCCGTCACCCCCTGGTCCCGCTCTCGCCGTGCCGAGGAGCCACGAAGCACTACCGTTGTGGCTTGTGAGCGTGAGCATCCGTTTGTCGCTTTCCGCAGTCCCACGGCTCGCCATCGCGGTCGCCGTCGGAGCGGCGGTCGGCGTGGCCGTCGCATTGTCCAGCGACACTCCGCTGGCCATTCTCGCGGGTATCGCCGCGACCCAGACATTCTTCGTGGTGGTCGGCTGGATCGTGCTGTGGCCGATGGACGCCGCCTCGACCCGAGGCAATGCTCGACGCGAGGACCTGCGTCCCGTCCTCGAGGAAATCGTCGTCGTCACCGTCGCTCTGTGCGGTCTGGTCGGCATCGTGGTGTTCCTGCTCGGCAACTCCGACACCGGCCATGCCGCGACGGCGCTGCTCGGCGTGTTCATGGCCTGGGCGGCACTGCATCTGATGTACGCCACCCGCTACGCGTACCTCTACTACGTGGATTCCGAGGGCGGGATCGATTTCAACTCCGACCAGCCGCCGGCGTACCGGGACTTCTTGTACTTCAGTTACAACCTCGGCATGACCTACCAGGTCTCCGACACCGACGTCTCCAGTGGGATCATCCGCTCGATGGTGCTCCGGCACACATTGCTGTCGTACGTCTTCGGCACGAGCATTCTGGCTACCGCCATCAACCTCTTCGCAGGAATCCTCGTTCACTGATCTCGAAGAAGTGGGCAGATGTGGCAATTCCACGGGTGGATCGCGCAATTGTCATGGTGTCCCGGACCGTCTCGGTACCATGTCCCGCCATCACCGCACCACATTGACGCGCGTACTCTCGCCGCGCGGCGCGCTCACCCTGCACGCGGTGGACGGAGCGCTCCTCTTCGCTCTGCGCGCGGCACTGGCCATGGCACTGCCCGCGGTCCCGTTGGTGCTCTCCGGACGAACCGCCCTCGCCGTCTTTCCCATGCTGGGCGCGTTCACCACCACGTTCGGGCGCAACCTGCCCTACAGCCGTCGCGCCCGCGTCCTCGCCGTGGCCGCGGTGGCCATGACGATGTGCGTCGGCCTTGGTGCGACGCTCGCCGCACTGACCGATCCGCAGGCGGGAGGTGTCGGCGCTGCCGCGGTGATTGCCGCGATGGCGGTCACGGCCGGCCTGGCGAAGTTCCTCTGCGACGCGACACGGCTGAGTGGCCTCGGTGCCGTGCTGATGCTCTTCTCGTTCGCCGTGGCGGCCAACGGCCCAGCCGACGGGCTCACCGACGTGCTCGCCGAGACAGGGCTCGCCGCAACGGGCGCGGCCACGGCCTGGGCACTGGCACTGGTGGGCTGGGTCGTGCACCCGGACCGCCCGCAGCGGCTCGCGGTGGCCGTGGCCCTCCGCGAACTCGCCGACCTGCTGGAACAAGGCGGAGGAACCGATCGCGCCGTGCACACACGGCACCGGGCAACCGCCGCCGTCCTACGGGCGTATCAGTCGCTCGGCCTGAGCCCCCTGACAGCCGATCAGCGGCACGGCGAGCGGAGCGGGACATGTGTCTTCCTGACCGACCTCGCCTGGTCGCTCCTGATCACCTCCGTACGCCGGCAGACTCCCGACGCCCCGACAGCGCGGTATCTGCGTGTGCAGGCTCGGTACCTGACCGTCAGGTACCGCCGTCCCCCAGCCCCGCTGCCGCACCCGATGTTCCCGTCCACCCCGTCCACCCCGTCCACAGATACGGCACACGGCCATCCGGACGAGGCCGGTCCCGCGGCCCGGCGCGCCGCCGAACTGACCGTGGGGAGCGGTGCCGGCAGCCCGGGCCATGTCGCGGTACTTGTCGTCCCCGCGTTCCGGATGGCTCTCGGCACCGGCCTGGCAGGTGGCCTGGCCGCGTTCCTGAGCTTTGGACACGGATACTGGGCCGCACTCTCCGCGGCCGCCGTCCTGCATTCCGTCAACGTCCGCTCCACCTTGGAGCGTGCCCTCCAACGCACCCTGGGCACGGCGGCCGGGCTCTTGATCGCGTTCGGCGTGCTGGCCACCCACCCGGTGCCGACGGCTCTCGTCGCCCTGATCGTGCTCTTCGAATTCCTGCTGGAATACACCGTGGCCCGGAACTACGGCCTCGGCGTCGTCTTCCTCACGCCGCTCGCACTGCTGATGAGCGACCTGGCGTCCCCGGCCCCTGTGGGAACGCTCGTCCACGACCGGACGCTTGGCAGTGTCCTCGGCATCCTCATCGGTCTGGCATGTGCCCTGCTGGTGGTCCACGGGCGTCCGGCAGCACGTGTGGAACGAGCGCTGGCCGCGTGCGGCGAGGCATCCGAACGCGCCGAACAGGCACTGGCCGACTCCGCCGCCGTACCGCACCCTGCCGTTCAGACACAGCTGGCCGTGGCTGTGGTGGAGCTGCGCGAGGCGGACGACACCGCTGCCGGGGAGCTGTACGCGGCGGATGTCGACCCCGCCCGACTGGCAGCCGCGGAGCAGCGCGCCTATGTTCTGCTCGAGCGCCTGCATCGGGCGAGATGAATCCCGCACATACGACCGGCGCGGACGACCGGCGGGCGCCGCATGACGGCCGTGGGGTGCGTATGCGTCTGTGGCCCGTTTGAGGGCGCCACAGGATGGTTGTAGCGTTTCCACATACTCCTTCGGCGGTGCATACGAAGGGCTGACCAGCATGACTACCTCGGATGCCGACAAGGCTGTCGCGGAAAACGAATCGCCGCACGACGCGGAGACACCGGCTGGGGGCGAGGGGCCCACCACCGAGAAGCAGCTGTCGCAGCGGGCCTACCATCATCCGGCCGCCGGCTGGGGTGCCGCCAAGAGCGTGACGCACGTCCTCCTGCGGGAACACACGCTGATCGACGGGCCACGCGCCATCTTCAAGATGAACCACGAGAGCGGGGGCTTCGACTGCCCGGGCTGCGCGTGGCCCGACGACACCAAGGGTCTCAAGCTCGACATCTGTGAGAACGGCATCAAGCACGTCACCTGGGAGATGACGCCCAAGCGTGCCGGACGTGAGCTGTTCGCCGCGCACTCCGTCTCGGAGCTGGCGACATGGACCGACTTCGCGCTGGAGGACACGGGCAGGCTGACGGAGCCGATGGTCTACAACGAGGAGACGGACCACTACGAGCCCATCACCTGGAAGGCCGCGTTCGAGCTCGTCGGACGCGAGCTGCGGGCCCTCGACGACCCGAACGAAGCCGCCTTCTACACCTCGGGACGCCTCGGCAACGAGGCGACGTTCCTGTACCAGTTGATGGCCCGTGAGTACGGCACCAACAATCTGCCCGACTGCTCCAACATGTGTCACGAGGCGTCAGGACGGGCCCTGCATGCGTCGCTCGGCACCGGAAAGGGCACGGCCGACCTCGCCGACTGGGAGAGTGCCGACGCCCTGTTCATCATGGGCGTCAACGCGGCCTCCAACGCTCCGCGCATGCTGACCGCGCTCGCCGAGGCATACCGGCGGGGTGCGCAGATCGTGCACGTCAATCCACTCATCGAGGCGGCCGCCACCCGGACCATCGTCCCGCACGAGTTCGTCGACATGGCCCTGTTCAAGTCGACGCGCACGAGCACGCTCAACCTGCAGGTCCGTGCGGGCGGCGACATGGCGCTCCTGCGTGGCATGGCCAAGGCGGTGATCGAGGAGTCGGCCTCGGACCCGAAGGCACTCGACCGCGAGTTCATCGACCGCCACACCCAGGGATTCGAGGAGTACCGGGCCCTGTGCGAGGCGACACCGTGGCACGAGCTGGAGCGCCAGTCCGGGCTGACGCGCGCGGACATCCTGAAGGCCGCCGACGTGTATTCGCGGTCCGACCGGACCCTGATCAGCTGGTGCCTCGGGGTGTCCCAGCACGAACACGGTGTGGACACCGTTCGGGAGATCGTCAACCTCCTGCTGCTGCGCGGGAACCTGGGGCGCGAGGGCGCCGGGCCGTCACCCGTGCGCGGGCACAGCAACGTGCAGGGGAACCGTACCTGCGGCATCGACCACCGGCCCACACCCGAGTTCCTCGACCGGCTCGCCGACGTCTGCGGCATCGACCCTCCCCGTGCGCACGGGCTGGACACGGTCGGCGTGGTCGAGGGGATGCACCGGGGCACGGTCAAGGTGTTCGTCGGAATGGGCGGCAACTTCGCGATGGCCGCCCCCGACACCTCGTACACCGCCGAAGGACTTCGGCGCTGCGGACTGACGGTCCAGGTCAGCACGAAGCTCAACCGCAGCCACGTGATCCACGGCAGGAAGGCGCTCATCCTGCCGTGTCTCGGCCGGACGGAGAAGGACCACCAGCGTCGTGGGCCGCAGTCCACCTCCGTCGAGGACTCCATGAGCATGGTGCACCTGTCGCTCGGCATGAAGCGCCCGGCGTCGCCCCATCTGCTGTCCGAACCCGCCATCATCGCCGGCATGGCGCGGGCGACGCTTCCCGACAGCGTCGTCCCGTGGGAGCAGTACATCGAGGACTACGACCGTATCCGGGACACCATGTCCCAAGTCCTGGACGGCTTCGAGGACTTCAACCGCCGCGTCCGGCTGCCGCTGGGGTTCCGGATCAAGCAACCTGCCCGCGAACTCGTCTTCCTCACCCCGTCCGGCCGCGCCGAGTTCTCCGCCGCCGTACTGCCGGATGTCGTGCCCAAGGACGACATGTTGGTGCTGCAGACGATGCGCTCCCACGACCAGTGGAACACGACCATCTACTCCGACGACGACCGCTACCGGGGTATCAAGAACCTGCGCACACTCGTCCTCATGAACCGCGCCGACATGCGCTGCCGTGGCATCGTCCCCGGCAGCCTGGTCGACATCACGGCCACCTCCAAGGACGGCAGCAAGCGCTCCCTCACCGGGTACCGGGCGTTGAGCTACGACATGCCCCGCGGCTGCGCGGCGGGGTACATGCCCGAGATGAACGCCCTCATCGGTGCGGCCGACTACAGCACGCAAAGCGATCAGCCGCTGATGAAGACCGTCAACGTCCGTGTCACCCCGAGCCGGCTGTGACATGGGGGGACCGGGACCGTCACGGGTCTGAGCCCGGCGGGTCACCATCGAGGGCCGCGGCACGCAGGGCGGCTGCCACACGTGTGACCGGTTCGCTCGGCGGGTGGGGAAGGCGGGCCAGGAACAGACGCCGCTGCTCCTGGGGCCCACCGCGCACGGGAAGGATGCGTACCCCCGGTGGTGCCGCCTGGATGAGTGCGGGCGGCACGGTCGTCAGCCCGCACCCGGCGGCGACGAGGTGAAGTTTGGCCAGCCAGTCGCGGGCGGTGTGGGCGATCTCTGGCCGTTCGTCCAGACCGGGCCACACCCCCATCAGCCGGTCCTCACCGGAGGAGGAGCCGGCGATCCAACGCTGCCCGCGCAGATCGGCCACGTCGACGAAGTCGCCGCGGCCGAGCGGGTGGGTGGCGGGCAGCGCCAGGCACAGCGCGCGTTCGGTGAGCGTGTGCAGAGTCAGTGGCGGCGACTCGGCGTCCGGCGGCCGGAAGGGCGGCGCCGACGCCAGCAGGGCGAGGTCCAGGCTGCCGGCCCGCAGGGCGCGCACGAGCGCCGGAGTGCTGCCTTCGCGGCTGACGATGTGCAGGCCGGGGTCCGTGCGGCGCAGCGCGGCCAGGGCTCGGGGCAGCAGCACGGCCCCGGCACTGGGGAACCATCCCAGCCGGACCGTCCCGGTCTGCCCCGGCAGGCCGGACAGTTCACGCGCGGTCGCGTCGATCTCGTCGAGCACGGTCGTCGCACGGCGCATGACGACGAGGCCGGCCGCGGTCAGCCGTACTCCGTCGCGCCGCCGCTCCAGCAGTTCGGCTCCTGCCACGCGTTCGATCGCGGCGATCTGCCGGGACACGGCCGACTGGGTGTAACCCAGCGACGCCGCGGCCGCGGTGAAGGTCCCCTGTTCGGCCACGGCGCGGAAGACGCGCAGCGCGGTCAGTGACACATCCGTGAAGTCCATGACGCTTCCAAATCCGTGATCAACGATCACTGGCCCATGCCGATTACGCATACTAGCCGTGCGTGAATCTCGTTGGACTCATGGCCGCCGCGTTTCTAGCGTGGCATGCATGAACGCTTCGCGCATCGCCCTCGTCACGGGCGCCAACCAGGGACTCGGACGTGCGCTCGCCGAAGGGCTGGCGTCCCGTATGGACCCCGACGACCTCGTACTGCTCACCGGCCGCAGCCACCAGCGCGTCTCGGACGCCGCCCGCGAAGTGGCGCACCTGCCGGGCACACGCAGCCATGTCCAGGGCCAGGTCCTGGACGTCACCGACACCGACGGCATCGCCCGACTCGCCGACGAACTCCGGGCACGGCACGGCGGCGTCGACGTCGTGCTCTCCAACGCCGTCGCCCGACTGCTGCCCGAGGAGTCCCAGGCCGAGCGCGCCGACGAGTTCATCGACGTCTCCAACACCGCCACGCACGCGATCCTGCGCTCGTTCGGACCCGTCCTGCGTCCGGGCGGCCGACTGATCGTCGTGGCCAGCAGCCTGGGCACCCTCGGCCACCTCGATCCGCGGCTGCACCACCTGTTCGACGGGGCGAGCCTCGACCAGGTCGAGTACGCCGTCGAGTCCTGGCGCAGCGCCGTCCACAACAAGACCGCCGAGGAGGCGGGCTGGCCACGCTGGCTGAACGTGCCCTCGAAGGTGGCCCAGGTCGCCGCCGTCCGCGCGGTCGCGGCCGAACGCCGCGAGCACGACCTCGCCGACGGGACCCTGATCGCCTCCGTGTGCCCCGGCATGGTCGACACCGCCACCTCCCGGCCCTGGTTCAGCGACTTCAGCCAGGCCCAGTCGCCTTCCGAGGCCGCCCGTGCGGTGCTCGACCTGGTCTTCACCGAGCACGTCGATCCCGCCCTCTACGGCGAGTTGATCCGCTTCGGCAAGGCCCTGCCCTGGCACGACGGAACGCCACCGGTGGAGCAGGACCGACTGCTCAGGCCCTGACGGCGGAAGCTCGCACGCCCGTCAGCACACAGCATCCTCGACTCAAAGCACGGAGTTCATCCGTGAGTGCCATCACGACCCCGTTCGGTTTCTCGAGCACGGCCACCGAGGTCGCGCAGGGAATCGACCTCACCGGCCGCCGCGCCGTGGTCACCGGCGCCTCCTCCGGCCTCGGGGCGGCAACGGCCCACGCCCTCGCCGGCACCGGTGCGGAAGTGACCCTGGCCGTCCGGGACATGACGGCGGGCGAACGTGTCGCCAAGGACATCACCGGGTCGACCGGCAACCAGGAGGTGCGTGTCGCGCACCTGGACCTGACCGACCCCGCGTCCGTCACCGCCTTCACCGCCGCCTGGAAGGGCCCTCTGCATGTGCTGGTGAACAACGCGGGCGTCATGGTTTGTCCCAAGAAGTACACCGAGCAGGGCTGGGAGTGGCAGTTCGCCACCAACCATCTCGGCCACTTCGCTCTCACCACCGGCCTGCACGGCGCGTTGGCCGCCGACGGCGCCGCCCGCGTCGTCGTGGTCAGCTCCACCGGTCATCAGCAGTCCCCGGTGGTGTTCGACGACGTCAACTTCGCTTTCCGCCCCTACGATCCATGGCTCGCCTACGGTCAGTCCAAGACCGCGGGTGTCCTCGTCGCGGTGGAGGCCACCCGTCGCTGGGCCGGCGACAACATCACCGCCAACGCGCTGATGCCGGGTGCGATCTACACCAACCTCCAGCGCCACACCGGCGGCCGCGGGAGCGGACGGGTTCCCGCCCACCTCATCAAGACCGTCGAGCAGGGCGGCTACGCCGTCGATCCGGAAAACGCACGACGGCTGTGGACGCTGTCGGAGCAGTGGTCGGCCAACGCCTGGTGAAGGTTCCTGACTGACCGGTGAACCTTCCTGACTGACCGGACTGCCGTGGAGGTCTCGGTCAGGGCCGCGAGTGCGGTTGCTGTTCCGGCTTCATGTCCCGGTGCCCGGCCGGCTCGAGGGCGATCGCGTCGAGCAGGAGCATGGCGTCGTGGTCGGGGGTGCCGGGTTCGGCGATGTAGACGCCGAGGCGTTGGCCCGGGGTGCCTTCGAGGTTCATGCTCTGGCCGCTGAGGGTGAGGACGCCGACCTGGGGGTGGTGGAAGGTCTTCTGGATCCTCTTGCGTCCGACGACGTCGTAACGCTCCCACAGTTTGGCGAAGTCGGGGCTCTTGAGCAGGAGTTCACCCACGAGGTGGGTGAGGTCGGGGGCGTCGGGGGCGGTGCCGGCCAGGCTGCGCAGCCTGGCGACACAACCGCGGACCAGCTCCTCCCAGTCGGGGAAGAGGGTGCGCGCGGTGGGGTGGAGGAAGAAGTAGCGGGCCAGGTTGCGCTGTGTGGCGGGCCAGTCGGCGAGGCCCGCGTACAGGGCGAGGCCGCCGGGGTTCCAGGCGAGCAGATCCATGCTGCGGCTGATGATGTAGGCCGGGCTCGGCCGGAGCGCTTCCAGGACCAGCTTCAGGTGCGGGCGCACGGTCCTGCTGGGCGGCGGCGGGGGTTCGGGAGCGTAGCGGGCGGCCCTGGCGGCGAGCTCGCGCAGGTGCTGGTGCTCGGCGTCGTCGAGGTGCAGGGCGCGGGCGAGGGCGTCGAGCACGGCGGGGCTGGGGCGGGTCTCCTTGCCGCGTTCCATGCGGACGTAGTAGTCGATGCTCATGCCGGCGAGCGTGGCCAGTTCCTCGCGGCGCAGGCCCGGGGTGCGGCGCAGGCCGGGCCCCACGGTGAGGCCGACCTGGTCGGGGCGGGTCTGGGTGCGGCGCGCGCGCAGGAACTGACCCAGCTCCGTACCGCCGCCGCTGCTCTGCGCGGATGCCATACGGTCAGTGTCACACCGCGCTGACCTGTGTGGCAGGCGTGTGGGGGGCCCTGTCATTACCCCCGAACGCCGTTCCCCGGCACAGCCCGGCCTGCCACCGCCGCCGCGCAGGCGCGAGGCTCGATCTCCGTCAGCACCTCGCCCGTCCCAGTGCAGGAGATCGTCCGGTGTCCACGCCCGCCTCGCCCGCCCCTCTCCAGGCCACCTCTGCCGGCCTGCCGCCGCACAGCAGGTCCGGTGGGCGCCCGGCGCTGGCCGCCGTGCTGCTCGGCTTCTTCACGATCATGGTCGACGCGATGATCGTGAACGTCGCGCTGCCCTCGATCGGGCGCGGCTTCGACAGCGGGATGACCGGGCTGCAGTGGGTGGTCGACGGCTACACCCTCACCTTCGCCGCGCTTCTGCTGTCCGCGGGCGCGATCAGTGACCGTGTCGGGGCCCGCCAGGCGTTCGCCGGGGGCCTGGGCCTGTTCGTCGTGGCGTCCGCGGTGTGCGGGATGGCGCCGAGCATGGGCGTTCTGGTGGCGGCGCGGCTGGTGCAGGGGGTCGGGGCCGCGATGGTCGTACCGTCCTCCCTCGCCCTGCTGCGGGAGGTCTTCCCCGACCCGGCGGCGCGGGCGCGGGCCGTCGCCCTGTGGGGTGTGAGCGGCTCCGTCGGCTCGGCGGCCGGGCCCGTGGCCGGTGGTCTGCTCACCGTGATCGACTGGCGGTTGATCTTCTTCGTCAATCTGCCCGTCGGTGCGGTGGCCCTCGCGCTCCTCAAGCGCGCCCAGCCCTCCCCGCGCCGGTCGGTGCCCTTCGACGGGATCGGCCAGGTCGCCGCCGTCGCCGCCTTGGGCGGGCTGACGTACGCGGTCATCGAGGCCGGTGCCGACGGGTTCGGTACCGCGCGGGTCCTGGTCGCCTTCGCCGTGGCGGTCGTGGCAGGCGTCGGCTACGTCGTCGCGCAGGCCCACGTCCGGCATCCGATGACGCCGCTGCCGCTGCTGCGCTCGCGCACGATGTCACTCTCGGTCGTCATCGGGTTCGCCCTGAACATCGGCTTCTACGGAATGATCTTCCTGCTGGGGCTGTACCTCCAGCAGGTGCACGGGCTGAGCGCGCTCACCACCGGCGTGGCCTTCCTGCCGATGACCGTGCTCACCTCTTTCATCAGCCCGGTGGCCGCCCGCCTGTCGATGCGGTTCGGTGCGCGGATGCCGGTGATCAGCGGTCAGCTGCTGATGGTCTCGGGCCTGCTGGCCATGGTGGTCGTGCCCGCCGGAGCGCCGGTGTGGGTGTCGGTGGTGCTGATGATGCCGGTCGGCGCCGGCGGCGCGATGGCCGTGACCGCGCTGGTGGCGCTGCTGCTGGACAGCGTGCCCGCTGAGCGGGCCGGCGTCGCCGGCGGTGTGCTGAACGCCGCCCGGCAGCTCGGCGGCGCCCTGGCAGTCGCCGCCTTCGGAGCGCTGGTCGCCGACCGAGCCGGGTTCGTCGGCGGGCTGCACACCAGTCTGCTGATCGCCGCGGCGACGGTGGGGGTGACTGTCCTGGCCACCGTGAGCCTGCGACCCGCCCCTCGTACGTGACCGGCCTCCGCGCAGCGCGGGCCCCACCGACCGACAACACACCCAGCCACAACACACCCCGTCCACGACACACCCAGTCACGACACACCCAGTAAGGACAGATCCCTCATGCGAGCAACCTTCATGTACGGCGCGGGCGATGTGCGCGTGGAGCACGCGCCCGACCCGGTCATCCAGCAGCCCACCGACGCCGTCGTACGAGTCGTCCTGTCCTGCGTCTGCGGCAGTGACCTGTGGCCGTACAAGTCCATGCCCGCCGGCGAACAGGGGCGGCCCATGGGCCATGAGTTCCTCGGCGTCGTCGAGGAGACCGGCTCCGACGTGACCGGGGTGAAGCGCGGTGACATGGTGGTCGCCCCGTTCACGTACTGCGACAACACCTGCGACTACTGCCGCAAGGGTCTGCACTCCTCGTGCCGCAACGGCGGCCGCTACGGCTGGGGTGGCGTCGACGGCGGGCAGGGCGAGGCCGTCCGCGTGCCCCAGGCCACCGGCACGCTCGTCAAGCTGCCCGTAGGCGAGGACTCCGAGCTGCTGCCTTCCTTGCTGTCCCTTTCCGACGTGCTGGGCACCGGCCATCACGGCGCGGTCACCGCCGGTGTCACCCGCGGTGACTCCGTTCTGGTGATCGGCGACGGAGCCGTCGGCCTGTCGGCGGTGCTGGCCGCGAAGCGACTGGGCGCCGAGCAGATCGTCCTGATGGGCCGGCACACCGCCCGCACCGACCTGGGGCGGGACTTCGGTGCCACGGATGTCGTGGCCGAACGCGGTGAGGAAGGCATCGCGCGCGTGCGTGACCTGACCGGCAGCCGCGGAGCCGATCGCGTCATCGAAGCCGTCGGCACCGAGCAGGCCCTGCAGGCGGCCTTCGGCTCCGTCACCGACGGCGGCGCCATCAGCCGCCTCGGCGTACCTCAGTACGAACTGGGCCCCATCGGCCCGGCCATGATCATGCGGAACATCACCCTGACCGGTGGTGTCTCCCCGGCCCGCGCGTACATCGAGGAACTCCTGCCGGACGTCCTCGACGGCACGCTCGCCCCCGCGCGCCTCTTCGACCGCGCCGTCGGCCTCGACGAAGTCCCCGACGGCTACCGCGCCATGGCCGATCGAGAGGCCCTCAAGGTCCTCATCCGCCCCTGAACCGGACCGTGCCCGCTTCGGCGGAGGGCTGGAGACGGCCACAGAGCCGGAGCGGCCGGTTCATCGACGGCCTCTGCTGTTCCCGACGATGGCCTCAGCTGTTCCCGAAAGGAAATCCCGTGCAGACCGTGATCCTCAACAACGGCGTCGAAATGCCGATCCTCGGTTTCGGTGTCTTCCAGATACCGCCGGAGCAGACCGAGCAGGCGGTCACCGACGCCCTCGCCGCCGGCTACCGACTGCTCGACACCGCCGCCGCCTACCTCAACGAGGAGGCCGTGGGCCGAGCCATCAAGAACAGCGGCATCCCGCGCGAGGAACTCTTCGTCACCACCAAGCTGTGGATCCAGGACGCCGGTGAGGAGAACACCAAGCGCGCCTTCGAGACGTCGCTGGGCAAGCTCGGCCTCGACCACCTCGACCTGTACCTGATCCACCAGCCTTTCGGCGACGTCCACGGCTCCTGGCGCGCCATGCAGAACCTGCATCGCGAGGGCCGCATCAAGGCGATCGGCGTCGCCAACTTCCACCCCGACCGGCTCGTCGACCTCATCGTCAACAACGACGTCACGCCCGCGGTCAACCAGATCGAGACCCACCCGTTCTTCCAGCGCGCCACCGACCAAGAGGTCATGCGCGAGCACGGGGTCCAGATCCAGTCATGGGGCGGGTTCGCCGAAGGCCGCAACAACCTGTTCACTCACCCGGTCCTGAGCGAGATCGCCGAGAAGCACGGCAAGTCCGTGGCACAGGTCGTGCTCCGCTGGCTGTCCCAGCGCGGCATCGTCGCGATCCCCAAGTCGGTCCGCGCCGACCGTATGGCGGAGAACATCGACGTCTTCGACTTCGAGCTCACGGACGACCAGATGGTGTCCATCGCGGGCCTGGACACCGGCAGGTCTCTCTTCTTCGACCACCGTGACCCGGCCGCGGTCAGTCGGCTCACCGGCCTCCGCATCCACGACTGACGCGGCGGACGGCCCCGGCCGGCCCACTTCGCGCGGCCGGGCGCGGCCTCGTCGCGGATATTCGGTTGACCACGGTGGTGCGGTGCGGGCTAAGTTCCGCGCATGGCCGAGATTCAGGGTTCGTACGACGATCTCTTCTCCGCGGTACCCGGCGCACTCGCCGAGTTGCTCGACGCCGGAGACGTGGGCGCCTCGGTGGCGGTCTTCGTGGACGGTGAGCCGGTGGTGGACGTCTGGGGCGGATTCACCGACACGGATCGCGCGGTCCCGTGGCAGCGCGACACGATCGCGGGCGTCTGGTCGGTCACCAAGACGATGACGGCGCTGTGTGCCCTCGTCCTGGCCGACCGCGGCGAGCTCGACCTGACCGCGCCGGTCGCCCGGTACTGGCCGGAGTTCGCCGCGGCGGGCAAGGACGGGGTGCTGGTGCGGCACCTGCTCGCGCACACCGCGGGCCTGCCCGACTGGGACGGGCCGACGACGGCCGAGGATCTCTACGACTGGCCGTCCGCCACGGCGCGGCTCGCCGCGCAGGCTCCGCGGTGGGAACCGGGCACCGCGGCCGGATATCACTCGCTCACCCAGGGGTTCCTCGTCGGCGAGGTCGTACGCCGGATCACCGGCCGCGGCCTGGGCGAGTTCTTCGCCGACGAGGTGGCCGGGCCGTTGGGCGCGGACTTCCACATCGGGTTGTCCGCCGAGCACGACCACCGGGTCGCGCTCGCGATCCCGCCGCTGTCGCGCGACGAGGACTACGTGTCGAGCGCCCCCGGCAAGACCGCACCCCCTACCGCCGGAGGTGGGATACGGGTCCGTGACGGGAACAGCGTCGCCTGGCGGCGCGCGGAGATCCCCGCGGCGAGCGGATTCGGCAACGCCCGCTCGGTCGCTCTCGTGCAGTCGGTGATGGCGTGCGGCGGAACGGTGCGTGGGGTGCGGCTGCTGTCGCAGGCCGGCTGTGCTCGTGCGTGGGAGGAACAGTTCCGTGGCGAGGACCGCCTCCTGGGCATGCCGATGCGCTACGGCATGGGGTACGGCCTGTTCGGCACTACCTATGGCTGGAGCGGCTGGGGCGGCGCGACGGTCATGATCGAACCCGACGCGCGCATGGCGGTGTCGTACGTGCCGAACCAGATGCGCGAGCCCGGGGACGACTACCGGGGACTCGAGGTCGTGATGGCGGCCTACGACGGGCTCAAGGGCCTGCGCGCCTGACTTGCGCCGTCGGGCGCGCATCAGGATCCGGCGGAGGTCGGGTACCCGTGCGTGGGCGGGGTGACCGTTGGGATCTGGGTGTCGGCGCCGGGTGCGTTCCCCTATGCGGGAAGCAGCACGATCTTGCCGCCCAGATGTCCCGCCTGGCTGACCTGCAGCGCGTCCGCCGCCTCCGCCAAGGGGAAGGTACGCCAGATCGGAACCCGCAGCCGTCCCTGCTCCATGAGGTTCAGAATGTCCCGAAGGGCTTGGGCACCGTTCTCTCCCGGCGCGCTCATGTGGACCTGGATGCCGGTGTCCGCGGCGTCGAACGCCACAAGGGTGAGGACGCGTGCCGGGCCGCCCGCGAGTGCGATCGAGTCCGGGATCTCACCGCGGCCGGAGGCGTCGAGGACCGCGTCGACGCCCTGGGGAGCGATGGCCCGTACGCGGTCGACCAGCCCCTCGCCATACGTGACAGGTTCCGCGCCGAGCGAGCGCAACTGTTCGTGGTTGGACTCGCTCGCGGTGCCGATCACCCGCGCGCCACGGGCCACTGCCAGCTGCACGGCGAACGTGCCCACCCCGCCGGCGGCGGCGTGCACCAGCAGTGTCTCCCCCTTGGCGATCTTGAGCTTGTCGAGCACCTCCCAGGCGGTGATGCCCGGGCCTGCCAGGCTCCCCGCCACCTCCCAGGAGACGGAGGCCGGCTTGGCGACCAGCACGGCAGGGTCGGCGAGCGCGGACTGGGCGTAGGAAGGGGTGATGGACGCCCCCAGCACCTGCTCACCCACCTCGAAAGCGGTCACCCCTGCTCCGACCTGGTCGACCACGCCGGCCACGTCGGACCCGAGGCCCGCCGGAAGATCGAGGGGCATCACCTGGCTCATATAGCCACGCAGGATCTTCCAGTCGATCGGATTGACACCCGCGGCCCGCACCGCGAGCCGTACCTGGCCGGGGCCCGGAGTGGGCGGCGGCACATCCACCACACTCAGCACGTCGGTGCTGCCGTATTCGGAGAACTGCACGGTGAGAGACATCTGCTTCGGCTCCAAGCTGTCAGGGGCGACTACTTGTGCGGGGCGGGCACGACGGCATCACTCACCGTACGGCCCCGAGTGAGCGCAGTACGGCCGGCGGCCGCTTCGCCCGCAGGCGCACAGGATCGCCCTGGTCTCGGCGCGCGGGCCTTCTGCGGTATCCATGGCGTCAGCCGCCGGTTCCCGCGTGGCAGGCGAGAAGCTGCGTCTCCCAGCCGAAGGCGACACCGTCGTACTCCGTCCGGGCCTGAGCCACCGCCGGCACGGTCTCCTCCCGGATCCCGTCGCACTGGGGCTCACCCGTCAGGGCCGACCAGGTGATCGGAACAACGCCCGCCCGAGCCATGCGCCGGACGGCCATGTCGTGGGCCTCCTTCGACACACCGCCCGAAGCGTCTGTGACGACGTACACCTCGAAACCCTCACCTGTGGCCTGTATCGCCGACATCGCCACACAGATCTCGGTCCAGAGGCCGGCGATGATCAGCTTCCTGCGCCCGGTCGCCTTGACGGCCTCCACAACACGATCATCCTGCCAGGCGTTGATGAACGCCCTGTCGATCGGCTTCTGCTCCGGGAACACGTCCTGCAGCTCTTGCACGAGACAGCCGCCGCGCCCCTCCGCCACGGTCGTCAGAATGGTCGGGACACCGAATGCCTTGGCGGTCTCGGCAAGACCGATGACATTGTTGACGATCAGCGTCGGCTCATGACTGTTCACGTTGGCGACATGGAACGGCTGATGGTCGATCAGTACGAGAACGCTCTCCTCAAGGGTCGGCAAAGCCTGAAGTCCGGTCCTGGCTACCGCGCTCATGGGAACCTCTCCGAGTGTCCGCGCCCGCGGACATAGGCAGAACGCCTTCGATCTCGATGCCGGGAATGCGGTCAGCGGTGGCCTGTCCGGCATGCGCGTGGTGTTCGGCCGGCCACGCCCGGCTACGGTCCATCGAGGCCCGCTAGGTGATGCATCACCTACATTAACCTCGACTCTTGATGTGTCAACCAGATGCCCGGGTGAGCGTGCCGAGCCCTTCCGGGGTCAAGGCGTCGATGGAGAGACTGAGACGGAATATCGCGGCTCGGCGCCACGTTCTCCGCTGCAGTTGATACATCAACCGCATGGAGATGGGTGCAATGCAGTTCGGGATCTTCACCGTCGGTGACGTGACCACCGATCCGACCACCGGCCGGACACCGACCGAGCACGAGCGGATCAAGGCGATGGTGACCATCGCGCAGAAGGCGGAGGAGGTGGGCCTCGACGTCTTCGCGACCGGCGAGCACCACAACCGGCCGTTCGTGCCGTCCTCCCCCACCACCATGCTCGGCCACATCGCGGCGCGGACGGAGAAGCTCATCCTCTCCACGTCGACCACGCTGATCACCACCAACGACCCGGTGAAGATCGCCGAGGACTACGCGATGCTCCAGCACCTCGCCGACGGACGCGTCGACCTCATGATGGGGCGCGGAAACACCGGCCCCGTCTACCCCTGGTTCGGCAAGGACATCCGCCAGGGCATCCCGCTCGCCATCGAGAACTACGCGCTCCTCCACCAGCTCTGGCGCCAGGAGACCGTCGACTGGGAAGGCAGGTTCCGCACACCCCTGCAGTCCTTCACCTCCACCCCCCGCCCACTGGACGACATACCCCCCTTCGTCTGGCACGGCTCCATCCGCTCCCCCGAAATCGCCGAACAAGCCGCCTACTACGGCGACGGCTTCTTCGCCAACAACATCTTCTGGCCCAAGGAACACTTCCAGAAACTCATCAACCTCTACCGCGAGCGCTACGCCCACTACGGCCACGGCACCCCCGAACAGGCCATCGTCGGCGTCGGCGGCCACATCTACATGCGCCACAACTCCCAGGACGCCATACGCGAGTTCCGCCCCTACTTCGACCACTCCCCCCAGATGGGTGGTGGCCCCTCGCTGGAGCAGTACATGGACCAGACGCCACTGACCGTCGGCTCGCCGCAGCAGGTCATCGAGAAGACACTCACTTTCCGCGAGCACTTCGGCCACTACCAACGCCAGCTGTTCAACGTGGATGGCATCGGCATACCCCTCAAGACCGTGCTGGAGCAGCTCGACCTCCTCGGCGAAGAAGTCGTACCCGTCCTCCGCAAGGAATTCGCCAAGAACCGACCGGTCACCGTGCCCGACGCTCCGACACACGCCTCACTGGTCGCCGCTCGCGACGCCGAGCGCATGTCCGCGGCGTCGACCGGCTGAGTCCTCGGACCGGGCGAGAGCCCGCTCGTGATGAACACCAGGCCGAAGTCCTGCGGCCCGTCGAGGACTTCAACAGCGGCCGTCCGGCTGCGAGAACTCCGGACGGCCGCCGCACACGACTCCAGGAAGGGAAACGTCGTGATCGACAACCTCAACGACTACCAGCCGAACGGCGACGTCGCGGCCGACCGCTGGGCAACCGCCCGGCACCTCTTCGACCATGGTGTCGGTGTCCCCCACGAGGAGACCACCGTCGAGCGTTGGGAGCGGGCCCAGGCGCGCTTCGAGGCCAAGGACTACGCCGGGGCCGCCAAACTGCTCGCCGCCGTCGTCGAGGAAGTCCCCGAGCAGACCGGCCCCCGACTGCTGCTGGCCCGCGCGTACTACCACTCCGCGCAACTGCGGCGGGCCGAGGAGCAGTTGCGCGAGGTCATCGACCGCGACCCGGTCGAGCACTACGCCCACCTGATGCTCGGACGCACGCTGGAACGCCAGGCACGCCACGACGAGGCCGCCCCCTGGCTCCGCATGGCCGCCGCCTTCACGGGCGAACTCCCGGCCGACACCATCTGACCGAAGTGCGTCTCACTTGCCGCCCGCAACGACGCGTGCGGTTCGAAGCGGCCGGCCCGCCTTGCGTCGGGTGGAATCGACCAACGCTGGGCGGTCGCCATCGGCCCATCTACACATGACCTCGGCGCCGAACCGTCGCCTGGAACCAGGACGTCCAGTGGACAGCCACAGACTCCGGGCGGAATCCGGCCAACTCGCCTGCCGTACAAGTGTGCTGCGCTAATCTCGCGCTCACACGCGTCACGCGAGAGACCAGGATCCCCATGCCAGTGCAGCACCGCAGCCGGTCCGAAATATTGGCCTACGCGGCGGTCGGCATGGAACCGCCGCCCGTGACCCCGCTGCGGAAGAGCGACCCGAGGCAGGCGGGCCCGTACCGGTTGGAGACGGTGCTCGGCAGCGGTGGCATGGGCCGGGTCTATCTCGGCCGGGACACCACCGGCGGGGCAGGTATGGCCGCGGTCAAGGTGATCCGGCCCGAATACGCGGAAGACCCGCTGTTCCGGAAGCGTTTCGAGCGGGAGGTCGGCGCGCTGGACCGCGTCAAGGGGGCGCACATCGTGCGGCTCATGGGCAGCGGCTGCGACGAGGACCTGGTCTGGGTCGCCACCGAGTACATACCGGGGCCCACTCTCTCGGACGTCGTCACCGAGCGCGGCCCGATCGACGCGGCGGCGGCCTGGCGTCTGCTGGCGGACGTGGGGCGTGCGATCGAGGCCATATGGCGTGCGGGGCTCGTCCACCGCGACCTCAAACCGTCCAATGTGATCCTCGGAGCCGACGGTGCCCGCGTCATCGACTTCGGTGTCGTCCAGGCCGGCGACGGCACCTCCCTCACCGCCACGGGCCAGAACGTGGGAACCCCCGCCTACATGTCCCCGGAACAGACCAGAGGCCTGGAGGTGACCGCAGCCTCCGACGTCTTCTCCCTCGCCTCCACCCTCACCTACGCCGTCGCGGGGCAGGCACCGTTCGGCGAGGGCACGGGTGTCGACGTCCTGCACCGGGTGGCCTTCGAATCGCCGCGGGAAGAAGTCCTCGACAAGGTGGCGGACGTCGATGCGGAACTGGCCGCGTTCATCCGCACCTGCCTGGACAAGGATCCCGAGCAACGGCCGTTACCGGAGACCGTGTTCAGGACCGCCATCGGGCACCAGCTGTCGGCGCCGACCGGCGGCCCCTCACAAGCCGCACGCAAACATCCCTCCAAGCGTGCGCCCATCCACGCCGAGCGGTCCGAGGCACTTCCCGCCGCCGCGCCCTCCGCCCCGCCCGCCGTATCGCCCGCACCCAGCGCGACAGCCGCCCCTGCCGCGTCCCGGAAGCGCGGACGGTTGATAGTGGGGGCCGCAACGGCCGCCGCCCTGGTCGCCACGGGCGTCACCGTGACGCTGCTGCAACAAGGCGACAGCCGGACACCGGCGGCCCCCCGGCCGGAGACATCCACGGCCGTGTCCGGAGACCCGACCCCGACGCCCGGCATCTCCAAGAGCGCGCCCACCTCCACACCGCCGACGACGGACCGGGCGGCGGGCAAGCCGTCGAGTCCGGCCGAGACGCGGAATCCCACGACCCTGGACCTCAGGTCCGCCGCATGCGCCGCCAAGATCGTCTCGGGAGCCCACGGCGACTGCGTCAAGGCCCTGCAACTGCTGCTCGCAGGCTACGGACTGCACGTCACGGTCGACGGGCAGTTCGGGGAGGCGACGGTCACCGCGCTCAAGGCCTTCCAGGCCGAGGCCGGGATCGCCGTGAACGGAAAGGCCGACGCGGAGACCAAGCAGCTGCTGTACGGCATGGCGCGCGGGCCGGTGCAGGTCGGTTCGCTGACCGTGACCGAGAGCGTCGACGGCGCCTCGGTCGCCAGGTGTCTCGACGCCCACACCGGGGCCACGGGCGGGGACGGCCTGAACGTCCAGGTGTGGACGTGCGACGGCACGGCTGTCCAGAAGTGGGCCCTGCATCGCGTGCCCGGTCAGGGCTCCCAGTACCTCGTCGTCAATCAGGGCAACCACCGCTGTCTGGACGCCGACCTCGGCACCGTCGGCCGGAACGGCCAGAAGATCCGCGCCCGGAACTGCAACGGGCTGAGCACCCAGCGGTGGCGCCTCGGCGCCTCCGGTCCGTCCGGCGGCCGGACACTGGTCAGCGTCCCGGACGGCTTCTGCCTGGACGCGGAGGCCTCCTCTTCCGGGAGGGACGGTCAGACGGTCCAGGGCTTCGGATGCGCGGGCAGCACCAACCAGGTGTGGAGTTGGTCCTGACACAACGTCAGGAAGGATGGCCTGTGCTCACCGGTCGTCCGCCGCATCGGAGGAGACCTCGCACGCGTACAGGCCCGCGGAGCCTCCGAGGACGAGGCGATGCTCGTACGGGTGGAAGGAACAGGAGGACAGATGGCCGTCCACCCTCAGTCGGCACACCTCGACCGCCGTCCCGGTGTCCCACAGATGCGCCGTTCCGTCCATGGTGACGGCCACGAGACTCGTTCCGTCTCGTGACATGGCCACGGACCACATCGCGGATCCGTCGCCCTCCAGGACATGGCGTGGCCGTCCCGTGGCGGGATCCCACAGGAGCACATGGCCGTCGTAACCGGCGGTGGCCAGGTGCCGTCCGTCGTGCGACCAGCACACGGCGCTGACCGAACTCCTGTGCCCCGGCCAGAGGTCGATCCTCCCCGTGGGACGTCCTGCGGGGTCCAGGTGGATGACACGCACCTCCATCGACGAGGTGGCCGCGATCAGTCGAGAGCCGTCGGGGGCGAACGACAGCGCGTTGACACTGGCCCCCAGCGGGGTGGTGTGGACTCGTTCCCAGGTCTCGGTCTCCCACAGCACCACGTCGGTGTCGGCGGCCGCGGCCCCTCGTCCGTCAGGGCTCCAGGCGACCGCCGCCGCGTAGGTCAGCTTTCTCGCGAGGGTACGGATCACCTCGCGCCGGCCGGCGTCCCACAGCAGGACCCTGCCGTCGTCACCGACGCTGAGCAGCCGACCCCCGTCCGGCGCCCAGGCCATGGCCCTGAGGTCGCCGTCATGGGCCCGCACGGCGTACCGCGGCCAGGCGGGAAGTTCCTCGATCCCCCCGTCGGTCACCATCAGTTGGCCTCCGGCGTTCCCCGCGGCCAGCGCGCCGGTGGGTGACCAGAGCACGGTGTTCACCCGCTCGGCCAGTCCTGCGTCCGGGGCGGAGTGCCGGTCGAGGATCCAGAGCCGTACCGCCGGTTGACGGCTGCCCACGGCGATCCGGTCTTCGTTCGGTTGAGGAGCGATCGCCCGTACCTGGACGCCTCGGGCGGAGAAGGTGTCCTCGAGTTCCAGGCACGGTCCGTCCGGCTGCCGGGTGAACTTCCAGACGAAGACAGTCCCGTCGTTGTCCCCCGCGAGCAGCGCGTCCCCCGACGACGTCCAGCACAGCGACTGGAACCACGCCGCCCCGGGACGCGCCTGTCCGGAGATCCGGGCCACGACCGTGGCGCTGCGGCGGTCGATGACGGTCACGGTCGCCGAATGGCCGATCACGGCCAACAGGTCGCCGTCGGGATGCCAGTCCAGCGCCTGGACCGACGGTCCGCCCGTGTCGACCACGGTGGGCGCGGCCTCTGCCGCCGCCCGCTCCCAAAGCTGAACCCGGCCGTCGGCGAGACCGACCGCGAGCCCTCCGCGCTCGTGCCACCGCACAGCCGTACAAGAGGTGTCGCGCGGGCCGGGGAGCGGCGGTCCCAGGCCGTCCTTGTCGTAGGGCTCGTGCCACAGCCGTACCTCTTCGCCGAGGGCGACGGTGACGGCCCGGGAGTCGGGAGTGAAGGCGACCATCACGCGCTGCTGGTCCTCGTCGGAGAGGACGAGCCGTCGTGTGATCCGGTGCTCGGAGGGATCCACCAGGACCACCTCGCCGCGGTCCGTGCCCACGGCCAGGGTCGAGACGTCGGGGCTCCAGGACAGGCTGACCACTGAGCCGTCGCCTTCGCCGGCCACGTCCACCACCGCGTCCGGTCGTTCGTCGTCGACACGGCGGATCCTCAGCGTGCCGTCCCCGCTGCCGCTGACCAGCACCCGGCCGTCCGCCCGCCAGCACAGGGCGTGCACGGGCCCCGTGTGACCGGTCAGTACCCGCCACAGCCGCCCGTCCGGATCGTCGGGGAAGGGCTCCGTCGCGACGAGCCCGCCGTGCAGGACCTCGCGCGTGTGGTGCAGTCGTCGCCGGACCTCCTTCCATGCCAGACAACGGCTGTGCAGGGTGACGGCGAGATCGAGGCGCCGCACATGACCGGCCAGGAGATGAGCCTCCCCGTGGACCAGCGCGCCGAGTTCCATGGCGAAGCGGTCCATTCCCAGGACCGGGAACATCGAGTAGTAGCGCGCCGCTTCCGCCTCCAGGGCGGCCGGACCGCTGCGCCAGACCCGTTCGACGAGAAACCGGAAGTCGGTGGTGGTGTGGTGGAGGTCGGTGGAGGCGAGGGCTCCCGCGAGGTGGTAGGTGACGTTGTCCAGGAACGCGGGATCGGCGCCGGGTGCGGCCAGGGCGTGCCAGCCCGCCCCGCCGCACAGCGCGGCATGCCCCTCCAGCAAGGTCTGATGTGCCTGCCGGACCGCTTCCGGGTCGCGACGGCGCAGGACGTCACGGATGACGTCGTGCAGCCGTACGCCCCCTCCGTCGTGCTGGGCCAGCAGGGAGTGCTCATCCAGCCGCACGCACTCACGGCGCGCCGTCAGTTCGGTCACACCCCAGAGCCTCGCGAGCCAGCGGTAGGGAATGTGCTGGTCCTCCGGGAAGCAGGCCATGGCCGCCAGCCGACCCAGTGAACCGCGGCCGGTGCGCGGGATCCGGGCCAGTTCGTGGAGGCTGAGGTCGACCGTGGCTTCCACCGTGCGGGTGCCGGGGACCGGATAGGCGTCGAGGGGGCCCGCCAGACCGTACCGGTCCAGCTCCTCGGCCATCTCGGACACGACGTCCGGCAGGGCCATCCCGCTGCGGTGAACCATGCTGCGCAGTACGCCGTTCAGCAGTCTCAACGCCAGCGGCCAGTTGCCGGAGCGCTCGAACAGCGGGAGCAGCGTGGTGTTGTCCGCTCCCTCGACTCCCGCTGCCAGCAGGTTCAGGGACTGCGCGGAGGACATGCGGTCGATGCGGATCAGCGGCGCCGACGCGTCCAGCACCCCGGGTCTGCGGGTGGTCACCAGCCGGACGCAGCCGCTGCCGCCCCGGAGGAAGGGTTCCACGTCCTCCCGACGCCACACGTCATCGACCACGAGCAGTACGCGGCGGCCCTCCAGCGCCGCACCCAGATGTTCGCCGGCCGCCTCCACCGTGGCGTAGACCGGGGGTTCGGTGCCCGTGAGGAGCGTGACGAGGTCGCGCGCCCAGGCGATGATCCGCTGGTGCGGCGGGTCCTGGCCGAGCTGCGCCCACAGCACACCGTCCGGGAAGGCGGCTCGCACCTCCGGGTGGTGACAGACCCAGGCGGCGAGCGTGGTCTTGCCGAAGCCTCCGGTGCCGTGGACACCGGTGACGGAGGAGGTCAGGCCTACGGCGCTGTGTCCTTCCGTCGGTACCCGCTCACCCGCCGCGGCGGCCGCCAGGAGGGAGCGCAGCAGGTCGGTGCCTTCCGCGGGCCGGTCGACGAAGTCGGTGGGCACGGCGGGGGCCATGTGCGGGACGGGGGGCCGGTTCACCGGTGGGACGGGGGGCCGGTTCACCGGTGGGACGGGGGGCCGGTTCACCGGTGGTACGGCGGCGTTCGCCGACGGTGTGGCGGCGTGGACGTCGGGCTCTCGTACGGCGACGGTCGTGGCACGGGTGGTCGTGGACGCGCGCCCTGCCGTACCTGCCTGCGACGGGGGCGAGACCGCGGGCGCGGACGAGGGAGGCAGCACCCCGTGCCGCGACAGCAACTCGCCGCCCGCGTGGGCCGCCAGACGGAAGAACCTCCACCTGCGGGCCTCGCCCAGGTCCTCGTAGGTCGTGAAGCGCAACGCCGTCGCCAGGACGGACAGCAGCAGCTGGTCCGACCATAGAGCCTGCCAGCCGCCCGATGCCACGTCGGCACAGGCGGAGTGCAAGTCATCGACGAGAAGCGCCAGTTCGGGCACGATGCGCGCCGCATACGCGTCCCTCGGATCGACCACGTGGCGCAGCAAGGCGAGCTCGTGCTCGTCGATCAGGCCGGTCGGCGCTCTCTCGGCCAGGACCGACAGCATCAGTGTCGCCACGTCCCGGGTGAGCGGAGCGTCTTCGGCGAAGGTGGACAGATCGATGAGCCGAAAGGCGTCAGGACGCAACGTGCCCCTGCGCAGGGGCACCAGGGCGTTGTGCAGATGCAGGTCACCGTGGGCCAGCCCGTGCACGACCGGGATCCGCGGGTCGGGCAGCTCGGCGTCGCCGACGGTCATGGTCAGCGGATTCGGCAGGACGATGTCGCCGACCTCGATCCATGCCGTGTCGGGGCGCAGGTTCTCGATCCCGGCGCCGTAAGCCCGTGTCGAACCGCCCTCGGCGACCGACGCGTCGAGTTCGCGCCGCAGGAACTCGGAGACGCTCACGAGTTCGGTGTCCTTGGACTCGAGCCCCTGGTTCCAGTCGGCGACGAGGCCGGTGGCGACGGTGCGAAAGGTCGACCGCAGGTCCTCGTCGTTCAGCTGTGCCATCGTGACGACGTTGCGCAGGTCGTCACCGGCGGGGCTCTGGAACGTCAGCAGCCGTCCGTCGCCCACCGGGTGCGGCGGGTAGAGCTGTTGGGTGAGGTGCTGCCGGGCGAAGTCGCCCCGGAGTTCGGAGGCACGTCGCGCCCGCGTGTGGGCGGCGTGTTCCGCGCGCTGATCGGCGGGACACAGCTTGACCACGACGATTCCCGGACCCGGTGTGATCGTCACGGCTGCCAGTACCGCTCCGGTGTACCCCTTGCCGGACGGGGCCCACTTGGGGTGCGTGGGCCGCACGGTCACCGCCATGGTCTCGGCCCATTCGACCAGTGCCCGCGCCGAGCGCTCGTCGCCCAGGCACTCGCTGAGCTCCTCCACACCGCTCGGCGCGTCCTGCGCCGAGGTGCGTGCCCGCCCCGGGGCCTGTTCAGGACTCATCGTCACCCCGCGAAGACACCGGCAGGTCCGCCTCGGCCGCCGGACAGGACACGGTGAGCATCAAATAGCCTCCCCCTCCCGCGAGGTACACCATGTCGCCCTGGACGGTGACGTCGTTGACGGTGAAGGGCAGCAGCAGCCGTACCGGTGCGGTGTCGTGGCTCGGTCGGTCCAGCAGGAGCAGCTCCACGCCGTCCTCGACGGCGTAGACGACGAACGGCCGGCCGTCGGCCGTCCGGCCGGCCCTGGGCGGACCGACAAAGGCGCCGTGTGCACGCGACCGGTGGACCACGGTGCCCGACTGACCGCCGGTCTCCGGGTTCCAGACCTTCAGCCCGCAGGCGTCGTCGGCGCTGTGACCGGTGACCACGACCGGAGGCGACGCCGCCACGACGGTGGCTCCGACGACGCGTGCGTCGTCCCTCGACAGGTCGTGCACGAGCGAGCCGTCGACGGCGTCGTACACCGCCAGGCCACCGTGGGTGTCGCCCGCCAGTACCCGCATGCCGTCGCCGCCGGGCACGTGCATGACGACCGTGACCATGCCCAACTCCTCGGCGAGGGGCGGCAGTGCCGGGGCGGGCCCGTCCTCGCTCCATGACCAGCGGACCAGCAGGCCACCCTGGGTGCCCGCGACCAGGACCGGATCGGAGCCGGGCGTGGACACCCACGCGAGGCTGATCACGTTGCGGGCTGCCTCCGACAACGGCCGGCCCGACGGTGTCGCCGCGGGCACGTCCAGGTCACGCATGTGGCCGGTGGCCGGATCCATGACGCGGACCTGCCGACGGTCGGCCGCGGCGAGCAGTACCCGCCCGGGTCGTTCGAGCACCGCGAGCCGGCCGGGTGCCGTCAACTCGCGTTCCAGCAGCACTCCCGTGCCGGGTTCGAGAGCGAAGATCTGCAGCAGCGTGGAGGAGGTCACGGCGATCCGGCCGCCGTCGGGCCCGCTCCACCCGACGACCGCGAAGGGGTGGCCCGTGGGAATGGGCAGTGCGCCCACGGAGCGGCCGCTGCGCGCCGACCAGAGGTGGATACGGCCGTCGTCGCCGAGCGTGGCGAAGTCGGCCGACACCCCGTCGACCGCGATCAGATGGGCGTCGGCGTCGTGCAGGTCGTACGCCTCCGGGTCCTGGCTGACCTCGTCGAGCCGCCACAGGTCCGCACCGTTGTTGTGCCCGACCGCCACATAGCGTCCGCCTTGGCGCAGCGCGCCCATGGCGAGGGCGTGGGCGGTCGAGCCGACCAGTGTGGTCGAGTCCCGGCCCGGGCCCCATTCCCACACCCGGATACGGCCGACGGTGTCCACGGCCACGATCGCCGGCCGCGGCACACCGGCGGGGCCGATGTGCACGGCGTGGACGGACATGCCCGTGTCCTGCAAGCGGCGCGGCGGGGTGTGCTCGTCGCCGTTCCACAGGTCGACCGCGCCGCTGACGTATCCGAGCGCGATGCCGGATCCGCCCTCGCCCTCCCAGCTCGCGGTGCAGACCGGGACCTCGGGGAAGGGCCATGGGCGCGTGCCGGTCGAGGACCGCCACAACAGGGCCTCCTTCGAGTGCAGACCCGTCGTGATCAGCAACACGCCGTCGGGGCGGTCCGGTTGCAGTGCAGCGAGCTGGATGTTGAAGGCCGGGTCGAGGTCGATCGTGTGGCGCAGGCGACCGGTGTCGGGCTCCCAGACGGTGACCCTGCCACCGGCGGCCACCGCCAGCACGTCGGTGCCGTCGCGGTCCCGCACCACTGTCGCCGTGGTGATGGGTTGACGTCCCGGCTCCCATTCCAGGGGCAGCACGAGCACCTCGTCGGTCCGTCCCGGGCGCCAGATGCCGACGTGTTCGTCCGTCCACCCGGCGAGGAACGCCTCGCCGTCGGCACCGACGCCGTGGACGAGGCCGCGCCGGAAGCCCACCGGGTGTTCGGCCCGCAGCGCGCGCGTCGTCGCGTCCCAGACCCGGACGCCGCCGTCCCGGCCGGCCGTCGCGACGACGGGGAAGCCGTCGTCGTCGAGGTAGGCGGCCATGGCCCACACCTCGGCCGCCCCCGACAGGATCGTTTCGACGAGCGCGCCCGAGTCCGGGTCGCGCACGTCGAGGAAGCGGCCGCCCGCGATGAAGAGCAACGGGTCGCCGTCGCGGCTGTCCGCACATGCCAGGGCCGACACCGGCGCGCCCTCGGCCACCGACTGCCGCAGCGCCTCGTGGCGGACCCGGACGTGGATGACGGACACCGGCATGCCGGCCGCCGTGGCGAGCGCGCCGGAGAGTCCGTGCCGGTTCATCACGGTCGCGGCGACCGACAGCAGAAAGCCCCGTCCCGGTGGCGAGGCTGTCCGCAGCCGGTGCAGGTAGGGGCGCAGCAGGCGGCTCAGGGAGACCAGTCGTTGTGTTCCCGAGGAGACCAGCGCCTCGTGCAGCCGGTCCGGGTCGCAGTGCGTCAGCAGCCCCGGGTCGTCGGCCAGGGACGTGAGCTCGCCGCCCTGGCGCGCGTGTTCGGGCAGCGCACGCCGCAGATAGGCCGACGCGCGCTGCCACTCCCGCGTGCCACCCGCGACCAGTGTGTCGAGCAGCGCCCCGGTGATGGCCCGGTGGGCCAACGTGCGGTCGCCACGTCCGGTCAGGAACGACTCGGCGAGCGCCTCGTGGTGGAAGCGGTAGGCGCTGGGGCCGCCCGCGTCGACCTCCATGACCAGGTGGGTCGCCACGTGCTGTTCCAACAGCGCGGTCACGTCCGCGTCGCCGAACGTGCGCCCGTCCGGATCCAGTCGGGTGGCCAGCAGCGCCCACAGGTCTGTCGCACCGGCCGTTTCGCGGGTGAGTCCGATGCCTTCGGCGAACGCGAGCGGGCGCAGCAGCGCCAGTTGTCGGTCGGCCTCCTCCACCCCGTAAAAGGCCTCGATCTCCTGGCGCATCGCGTCCCCGATGCGCCGCGGGAACTGCCGCCGCCACGCCGGGCTCTGCGCATCGGCCGGTGCGCTGTCCAGCGTGTGCCGGCGGGCGACATGTGCGGCCAGCAGGAAGGAGTGGCGGGCCTGGGTCTCGATGGAGCGGGCGAGCACGCGGCGTGCCCGCGGGCCTGTGGCGTAGATGTTGGGGTTTCCTCGGTCGTTGACCTCGACCGAGAGCAGCCGCTCGCAGTACTCGGCGATGTCACCGGTCTCCAACCACGGTGCTTCGCCCACGTCCACGACCGTGCCACCGTCCCCGACGAGGGGCCCGATCAAGTCTCCACGGGGTGCCAGTACGTCCGTGGGGTCGTGCCCGACCGGCCGGCTCCTGGTGGCGATCAGCAGGCGGGGGCCGCCGGACCGGGCCTGTTGGACCAGGGGACGCAGCACCTCGGCGACGATGCGGTGCGGGTCGTACGCCTCGTCCAGGCCGTCGAGGGCGATGACGGGCGGCAGCGCGCCCGCACCGGAGCCCTCCGTCACCTGCTCCAGGCGGGCCTTCACCTCTTCCAGGGTGAGTTTCGTCAGGCGCATGGTGAGGGCGAAACGGAAGTCCTCCGGCGGGGTCTCCGCGGGCCGGAAGGCGCCTGAGTGCCCACGCAGCCGTTCCCGCAGGTCCGGTACGGTGGCCACCACCGTGCGCGCCATGACGGTGCTCTTGCCCGACCCCGGGGCTCCGGTGAGAACGAGCACCGGTTCGGCCGGGTCGGCGAGCCACTCGGTCACCCGCTTGTTCAGCTTGCGGCGTCCGCTGAAGAACCAGGCCGACTCGCCGCCCCCCGTCGAGGCCCGCGCCGTCGGCTCCCACCAGGACGACATCTCGCCGGGGTCGACGCCTGCGAGATGGTGCCGGGGGTTGGGCAGGCAGCGGTGGGGACCGGCCGGGGTCGGCGAGGCGACCCGGATCGCGTACCCGGGTGGCGCGGCCGTGCACAGCCGGTCGGCGAGCTCGTCCAACGCGAGGTAGGGCTGGTCGCGGGGCGTGTCGCCGCCGGCGGTCAGGGCGTGCGCCCACGCGGTGGCGAATCCCGCGCCGGGCTCGCCCGCCGAGCGGACCGCGACCACCAGGTGCAGGCCTCCGGAACGGCCCTCGCCCGTGCCGAGGTCCGCCATCATCGCGGCGGCCTCACGCGTCACGTCGTCCGGGTCGGCGCCGCGCACGTCGAGCACGAGCAGCAGGGATCCGGCCCCTTCGCCCGGGGGCCGTTCCCGCAGGCCTTCCAGCAGCGAGGTCAGCGGCAGGGTGCCGCGGTCGTGCCCGGGCCGGGAGCGCGGAGTGTGCAGGACCAACTGGCGCGGCCTGCTCGTCGTCGCCTCAAGACGCTCGACCACGCCGGTGACGTAGACCGCGACGGCGTCCTGCGGTCCGGTCCGCGCCAGCCGTTGCGCGATCAGGTCCCTCGGGTCCTGCGGGCCGGTGAGGGGCACGACGACGTCGCCTGCGCTCTCGTATCCGATCCCGCGGAACGAGCGGACCGCCGTCGCGACCGTTTCCCGCACCGCTCCGGATTCCTCGTCCTGGTCGTCGCCGGGGACGACGACCAGCAAGGATCGGTTGAACCCGTCCTCGACACACAGCGGTTCGGCGGCCCCCTGCGGTGGGCGGCTCGTACTGGTCCTCGTGCGAGGCACCGCCGTGACGGCCACGCGGTCGATCAGCCGCCGGACCTCGGGTGCGTGTACACCCCGGGATTCCAGGAACGCGGTGCCGGCGTGGGCGGCGAGGCGCAGCAGCCACCAGCGGGCCTCGGAGTCGACGTTCTCGAAGGACAGGTGAAGGAGCGCGGTGGCGACCAAGGACAGCAGGAGTTGCTCGGACCAGTTCTCCTCGAACTCGGCCTGGAGGAAGGCGGGCCTGGCCGCGTAGCGCACGGCGTCGACGAGTGCGGTCGCGTCGGAGAGCGAGTCGCCGGCCGCCGCCGCGGTGCGGTCGACGAGGTAGTGCAGCAGGGCCTCGTTCTGCGCGGGCGTCTGGGCGGACAGCCGGCGGACGACGGAGGAGACCGCCAGCATGGCGAGGTCGGCGCTGAGCGGGGCGGCCTCGTCGAACGTCGACAGGTCGACGAGCCGGAAGGACTCGTGCTCCACTCTCCCGTCGACACGCGGCACGAGCACGTTGTCCTCGTGCAGGTCCCGGTGGGTCAGCCCGGCGATGAACTGCACACGGTCGTCACGGCCGACCACCGAGCCGTCGAGAAGGGCCAGCGGATTGACCAGGGGTCTGTGCGGGCCGTCCTCGGCCGTCTCGATCCAGCAGGCGCCGGGGTCGAGCAGCATGGCGTCGACGCCGAGAGCGTCCGCCAGGTCGGTTCCCGCCGCGGCGGAGGTCGCGTCGAGTCCGTCCCGCAGGAAGCCGGACACCGTCAGCTCGTCCAGGTGCCAGGTGGCCTCCTCGGTCCAGTCCTGCGTCAGCGCCCAGGCGACCGCCGCGGCCGTCAAGGCCCGGTCGGCCGGGGCGAACTCCGACATCGGACGGCAGCGGGCCAGGCTCGCGCCGGCGATGTTCTGCAGCAACAGCTCGCCCCCGCCCGGCAGTCCGATCGGGTCGCCTTCCATGGAGACCAGATGGCGGGCGGCGAAGTCGGCCGGAGACATCTCCAAGGCGGCGTGGTGGCGCGCGCCTTCGCGGCGTCGGCCGTCCGCGGGGCAGACCTTGACGACGTATTTGCGTGGCCGCTGCGGTGCCGGCGGCCGCGAACGCTCCACCACCGCGGCGAGCCGCGCGCCGGTGTAACCCGCTGCCGTCCAGCGGGGTTCGGCCAGGTCGACCTCCCGGTTCCGGGAGCTCGCCGCGGCGCGCAGCACCTCGGATGCCTCGGTTCCGAGCACCGCCGTGAGGCGGAGCGTCGCTTCATCCCCCATCCGGCCGACTGTATTGCAAGCCGTGCTCGCCTGCGGGGTCGTCGGGATCTCTCCCGCGGCGCCGGTGCGATCCCCGCCACCGGTCGCCCGAAGGCATACGCCGGACGGCTCCTGGGAATGTCCCCGGAGTCCGGCCGCATCGGACATTCCGGATCTTCTGACTGTCAGGGGGGACAGCATGAGTCCACGGACGCTGCTGCCGATCGTCGAACACCAGAACGATCCGGAGATGCTGCGGCTCCTGCGCGCCGCGTCCGCCTCGCACGCACGCGCCCAACGACTCGCCTCCGGCCATGTCGTGGTGTCCACGGTGCTGGCGGTCGGCGCGGTGGTCGGCGTCTTCGTGCCCGTGGCACTGACTCCGCTCAGCCTCGTCGGTCTGGTGTGGGCGGTCGTCTACGCCGTGGGGGCGAGCGCCTGGACGAAGAACGAGTTCCGCAGAGCGGCCCTGCTCCAGGAGACCTTCGACACCCGGCTGTTCGGGCTTCCCTGGAACCACGTGCTCGTCGGCCGTGGGCCGTCCGCCGACGAGATCAGCCGGTTGGCGCGTCACTACCGTGGATCGCCCGCGAGGCTGCGCGACTACTACGAGATCCAGGACCTGCCCCGCCCCTTCGACGTCGTCGCCTGCCAGTTGCAGAACCTCGGCTGGGGCTCACGCATCCGCCGCCGCTACGCCGGCTTCGTACGGACGGGTCTCGTCCTGTGGTGCGCGGCGGGAGTGCTGGTCGGCGTGCTGAACCGGATGCCGCTGACCGACGTTCTCATGCACTGGTACGTCCCCTCCCTGGGGCTCCTGCTGCTGGGCGTCGACACCTACCAGGCGCAGCAGGACACCGTGGCCGCGCGGGAGCACGCGCGGAAGGCGCTGCTGACGCGGACCGAGCAGTACGCGCGGGCCGGAGCTCTCGAAGCGCAGGCCGCCGGAATGCTGTCGCTGGCCCGGCAGGTGCAGGACGTGCTGCTGCAGACCCGGCTGACACAGGCGCGGGTGCCCAACTGGTTCTTCAACCGCTTCCTGGACACCGACCGCGCGGACTTCGCAGCCGCCATGGACGAACTCGGCCGCCTGGTCACCGGGCCGACCACCGCCTCCGGACAGGGCTGACCCCGGAGCCGCTGCCCCAAAGGCGCTGGCCCGGAGCCCGCACACTGCGCGGCCGTCAGACGTGCGGCCGGTCGCCCGTCTCCTGGTGCGGGAACGACTGGTCGGCGCCCGGAAGGGTGGGTGCGGGCAGTGTGGCCACTTGCGCCTGCGCCTTCTCCAGTTGCTGCGCCGTGTCGTCGGGCAGGGGCGGCGGCAGCGGCTGTGGCTGCGTGAAGCGGAAGGCCGAGGTGAAGTCGCCGAAGGCCGAGCGTCGCCAGGCGCTGATGTTCGGTTCCTGGACGCCGGTGAACTGTTCCAGGAACCGCAGGGCCGAGGTGTGGTCGAAGGCCTCCGAGGCCACCCAGCCGCCGACCGTCCAGGGCGAGACGATGATCGCGGGGACTCGGAAGCCGCCTCCGACGGGCAGTCCCTGGACGAACTCGTCCGGCGTACCCGCCGGAGGCGTCGGCGGCGGTACGTGGTCGAACAGGCCGTCGTTCTCGTCGTAGTTCAGGA
>NZ_JBVKCA010000019.1:0-214779 GCF_055656965.1 Streptomyces sp. NPDC111656 | reverse complement strand
CCATCAATACCCTCGCCGGCTACTACGGCGACCGCGTCACCGACCAGTAAGAACAGGTACGAGCACCGGGCTTACACAAAGAAAAAGACACTCCCTACTTCGGATGACGACGATCCCGAAGACCCGCCGATGGCCACAGTCGCATCCGACTGACCACACCACGCAGAGCCGCCGGAGCCCCCACCACAAACCGCAGGTGGGGGCTCCGGCGTCCGTTGCCGTTGCCGTTGCCGTTGCCGTCAGCGTTGCCGTCAAGCGCCTGGGTTACTACCGTGGCCAACTGCCCATCAGAGCGGAATTACCGGAACTCTGGCACCCGCCACTCGACGCAGGATCACCTTTAAGGCGCTCCGCAAGATCCAGATTCATGGTCGAGTACGACTTCAAGATAGCCCTGGTCGCGAATCGGTCATGGTCACTCTTCGGAATAATCGCCAATAGCAACATCCCCAAGAAGGCCACACCAGAACCCGGGATCATCTCTGAGTGCCGTAGCGTCAATCCCGATCAGAGCTCTCCCCAATTCATCCGCCAGGGCCTCCCTCTCAGCGAGATCGAGACCCTCACCCCCGTACGGAAAGCGAGCCATAAACTCTTCGAGGCATCTCTGAAACATGACCGGGGAATCGTTTACGTGCCAGATGCTCGAATCCGACGTACTGAGAGATACAATCTCACCCGATTCAATATCGATGCAGAATTCTTCATAGTCTCCACCTTCCCCGATCTTGAGAAGATTCCGCTTGATGCCATCAGTCTCGACAATTCGAGTTGCCGGTTCCGCAGAGGCAAAGAGAAGATGGTCAACGGGCAGGCCGACGTCCTGGAGAAACTCTCGCGCGTGGACGTCACGCACGGACGAGACGCTTGGCGGAGCATACAGGTGGTAAGCCGACACTTTGAACTCCTTCCCATCCTTCACGAGAGGGAGGCCGCTACAAATCGTCAGCGGCCACCCTCTCCCTTAGGAAAATTACCATTTCCCCGCTAGTGCATCAGCA
Source organism: Streptomyces sp. NPDC111656 (assembly GCF_055656965.1). NCBI lineage: Bacteria > Bacillati > Actinomycetota > Actinomycetes > Kitasatosporales > Streptomycetaceae > Streptomyces > Streptomyces sp. NPDC111656. The sequence goes on along the minus strand of NZ_JBVKCA010000019.1, from coordinate 213,778 downwards.
AACATCCCACGCACCGCCGCCAGTTGGGACTTGCGAGACGCCGCACCTTCAGCGGATGTCGTCCAATTCCAAGACCATGAAGTCGGAATAGACCCGACAGCTGCAGCGCAAGCCCACCTTCACCCAGTCGATCGCCTCGGCTGCGCCGTCGGCCATCAGCACTCGGGGCAAGCTACCGAACCATCCCGCACATCGGGCAGCTATTCAATTTGCCTCAATCCCTGCCAGATATTCGATGAGCTCTTCCAGGAATTCTTCGAAATCACCGTTACTCATGCGGCAATCATCAAACTGACCGTACATGTCATCAATCTTCACATGCCCCTCATCCACACGTTCAACGCTAGCGGCGGGCGTACCCAATACGTATCCCTCGCCAAGCTCCCGCGCCATTCGCCTCCATTCACGAAGATAAATCGAGGCGCTCTGCCGACTGAGACCGAACGGGAGAATCAGGGTTTCAAGCGCGAGAACAGTATTTTCGGGAATTTCGGGCACGGTTGACAGCGTAATCAATTCGTCGCTGTCTACTTCAAAGAACCATGCGGCATCGGCCATGGTCTACTTCCCCTTCGGGAAGAAGGTTGACGGTGTGTAGGAGCCGTCGGCGAGCTTCTCCAGGAATCCGATCATCTTCACGCCTTTTACAGTGTGTGTGACCATGGTGCCGCCGCGCTTGTACGTCCCCTGAGCGAAGAGTTTTACTCCAGCTGCCATCACATCCTCCTCGGTCCAGTCCGCCGGGAAGAAGGTGTGCCCTGCGGAGGCTACCTTCTGCAGCGTGCTCCCGTCTGGCCTGAGTGCACCAACCGTACCGTTGACGGTCGAAGTTCCGTCAGCGTTGGTAACCAGATCGCCATTGATGAAGCGGTTTTCCGGCACTCCGCCAGTCTGGTCCGGATGCAAGTGCCAGCCAGCAAACTTCCCGTCGTCTTCGACTCCGTGCAACACATGTTCGCGAGCCGTCGCCGAGATCTCTGGGCAGTTGTCGTTGTGAACGAGGACCGGCGTGTCGCCTGCCTCCACATAGTACGTGTGGAGGGTGCCGATGGTGAGGTCGTACGTCGTGGTGTTCGCGTGGTACAGGCGGACACCGGTGACCTCGGCGGTGCCGGTCGGGGTCTGGAGGACATCTCCCGTGCGGAGGTCCTTGGCGTCGACGAACGCCGACTGGGTCTCGTCGTAGAACGGGTGGTGGAACGTCGTCGTCAGATGCTCGCTCTGCGCGGCCTCCGTACCGACAACGGCCTTGGTGTCCTGAGTGGAAACCGTGCTGACCGCCGACGCCGGAGCCGTCGCCGGCTCCTGAGCGTGGTGCCCGTGGCTCGCCGCCAGTGCGCCCAGTACCGCCGCCGATGCCGCCAGGCCGAACGCGGCCTTGCGAGCCACCTTTCGGGCCAGGGACTTCGCCCCGCCCTTCGAACTCTGCTTCGTCGCCGACGTGGCAGTCTTCTTGATGGTGAGGTCGACGAAATCGTGGTCGGTCTGCGTCACAATCACCGCGGTGACCTTGTGCGCCTCTGTACCCGTTACTCCCGGCACCGAGTTGGCGATCGTGTCACCCACTCGCACTTGGTCAATGCGCTTCGTTGCCCCATCGGCCATCAGCACCTGGGTCGCCCCGGTGAAGCTGTGCTTCGTCGGACAACCCTTGCCCGACTCCGACTGACTCTTGGTCCCCGCCCCCTCCGACTCCGCCGCCGAAGCCGCCTCCTCCGTGGCATCCGCCGCCGCGGAATCCCCGGCCTCCGTCGCCCCCTTGCCGAACAGGCCGCCCACGACCTTCATCGCCTTGGGTGCCACCTTCGCCAGGATCTTGCCGCCGAGGCTGCCGAGCGCACCGCCGACCGCGCCCGAGACCGCGCCCTCGAGTGCGGACTCGCCGAACGCTCCCGCGCTGCAGTCCCCGCCACCGTTCTCGGCGCACTTGAAGCCCTGTTCGACCAGGGAGCCCGCCGCACCCGCGGCAGCGGCACACCCGATCGTGCCCAGGCCGGCCGTGAACGCCTCACACCCCGCGAACACCGCCGTCGACACCACGAAGGAGGTGATCGCCGCCGCGTGGTGCTTGACGTACGTCGCCGTCGCCTTCGCCGCCTTGACCGTCGCGTGGTACGCGGTCCGGGCGACATGGGCGACCGCCTTCGCGGCCTTCTTCACATGGCTTGCGACCTTGTGCGCCGCCTTCTTCACCGCGTGGACCACGCGATGCACCACACGTGAGGCCTTGTGATACGCCGTATGCACCGCATGGACGGCCGCGTGATAGACGCGTCTGACGTGTCGTGCCGCGTAGTGGTACACGCGTCGCACCACCCGCACCGTCGCGTGGTACACGTCCCGCACATGGTGGACGATCTTGTGCGCCGCGTGCTTCACCGCGTGGACGACCTTGCGGGCCGCGTGCTTGGCCGCGTGGTAGACCTTGTGCGCCACGTGCGAGACCGCCCGCTTGACGTGATGCACGGCCTTCTTCGCACCGCAGATCGCGTCGTACCAGGAACAGTTGCCCGACTCGTCCGTGCCCGCCATCGGGTTGTCGTCGACGTAGGCGAACGGGTTCGCCGCCACCGAGTTCGGCACCGCGTTCAGCGAGATGCTGTCCTTGTTCAGGAACTGACCCGTGTCCGGGCTGTACCAGCGCGAGGCCGTGCCCACGTCACCGGTTCCTGGTTCCGTCCAGCCGGACTGGAAGCCCAGGTGGCCCGTCACCGTGTTCGTCGGCGAGACCACCTTGCCGAGCGGGTCGTACGACGCCGAACCCGTCAGCGAGGTCGCGCCCGAGGTGAACGTGCCCACCACGTCGCTGTGCAGGTCCGTCAGGGCCAGCACCCCGCTGCCGCCCGACGGCTTGACGCCGATCACGCCGCCCGCCGGGTCGTACGTGTACGTGTTGTCGCCGTCCGACGCGATCGTGTTGTCCGCGCCGGAGTAGGCGAACGTGCGGGTGGACTGCGCCGTCGTGTCCGTGTCGGTGATGTTCCGGCCCAGCGCGTCCAGCGTGTAGGACTGCGTGCCGGCCGCGATCTGGCCGCCGAACGCGTCCGTCTTGTACGCCACCGCACCCGACGTCTGTGACTCCTGCGTCATCGTGCCGCGCGCGGAGTAGTCGTAGGTGTGCGTGCCGTCCGAGGTCAGCTCGTCACGGGCGTCGTAGGTGTAGACGTCCGAGCCGTTGCGGATGCGGTTGCCCGAGGCGTCGTACGCGTACTGCGTTGTCGTCGAACCGTTGTTCCACGACGTCAGGCGGTCCGACCAGTCGTACGTGTACGTGTTCGATGAGGCGCCCGAGACTCCCGTCGTCGCCTTCGACGTCAGGTTGCCGTTGTCGTCGTAGCCGTACGAGAAGCTCGCCAGCGTCGACGCGCCCTGGACCAGGACGTCGCTCGTCAGCTCGTGCGAGCTGTTGTAGCCGAACGTGCGGGTCTGGCCCGTCGAGCCGTACTTGACCGACTTGACCTCGTTCAACTGGCCATAGCCGTACGTCAGTTGGGTGCCCGTTGCCGCGTCGTTCAGGGATGAGAGACGGCCTGCCGTGTCGTAGCCGTAGCTCGTCGTGCCCGCGGCGTCCGTCCGCGTCAGCATCGACGCGTCGTTGTTGTACGTGAAGCTCGACGAACCCGCCGAACCCGAGGCACTCAGCACGTCACCGCGGTCGTCGTACGTGAACGCGTCGTGCGTGGCGGCCTGGTGGTCCACCGCGCCCGCGATGCCCGCCTCGTCCGTGTCCGCCGACAGGACCCGGCCGTCCGCGTCGTAGTTGAAGGTGCGCTTCGCCGTCGCCGCGTCCGCGCCGGAGCCGTTCATCGTCTTGAGCTGGCCGTTGACGTCGTAGGTCATCGACGTCGTGACGCCACCCGGAAGGGTGGCCGTCGTGAGCTGACCGTCCGCGTCGTAGGCGAAGGTCGTCGTCGAGTCGGCGGCCGAGGTGTACGTGGCGGTCGTCGGCTCGATCACCTTCTCCTGCTGGCCCCACGGCGTGTACGTGTAGCGCCAGGAGTTGCCGCGGCCGTCGGTGAAGCGCGTGCGGTTGCCCGCCGCGTCGTAGCCGAAGGTCGTGGTGATCGACGTCGCGGCGTCCACCGGCTCGACCTGCTGTGTGATCGCGCCCGACGCGTCGTACGTCCAGCGGGTGGTGTGCTGGTTGGCGTCCGTGGAGGAGACCATGTTGCCCACGCCGTCGTACTGCTGCGAGGTCCCCGACAGCTTCGTGCCGCTCGCGTCGTACTCACGCGTCGCCGTCGGGTCGTCCGAGGCGTTGTAGTCCGTCTCGGTCCAGGTGCCGTCCGCCAGCGTCGTCTTCGTCGTGTTGCCCTCGAAGTCGTAGCCGTAGCGGGTCGTGTTGCCCGCGCCGTCCGTCACCGAGGTGACGTCACCGGCCCGGTTGTAGGCGTATGTGTTCGAGACACCGCCCGGCGAGGTCGTCGACGCGGTGTGGGCGCCGTACGGGTTGCCGGTCGTGACCGCGTACGAGTTCGTCGTCGTCAGCGTTCTCGTCGACGGGTAGCGCTCCATCGTCGACGAGGTGAGCTGGCGGCCCATGAAGTCGTACGTCGCCTGGGTCTGCGCGCCCGCGGCGTCCGTCGCCGACAGCTGCTCGCCGTCGGTGTCGTACAGCGCGTGCGTCTTGGTCCCGTCGGGCGCCGTGATCTGGGCGAGGTTGCCCATCTGGTCGTAGAGGTACGAGGTGGTCTTGCCGCTCGGGCTGATCTCGTCGGTCTGGTTGCCCTCGCTGTCGTACTTCCAGACCGTGGTGCCCGCGTTGGGTGTCGGGGCGCCCGACGGGGTGTACGAGGGGAGTGCCTCGGAGACCTTGTTGCCGTTGGCGTCGTACGCCGTGGTCGTCACCAGGCCGTTCGGGTCCTCCTCCTCGACGCCCTCGCCGAAGGTGTTGAAGCCGCTGGTGGTGACGGGATGGACGGTCGCCGGCGTGGTGCCGTCAGGCTCGGACTGGACGGCGGGCGCGGTGGAGACCGCGAGGTTGCCGGCCTCGTCGTAGGCGTACGTCGTGGTGTTCTGCTCGGCGTCCGTCGTCGACGTCGGCAGGCCCCGCTTGTCGTAGGCGTACTTGGTGGTCTGCTCGGTGGAGGAGCCGACCGTGCCGCCCGTGCGGCCCTTGCCGTAGAGGGAGGTGACGTCGGTCGCGGACAGGGCCCGCTGGTAGACCTGCACGTCACCGACCGAACCGGCGACGACGTCGCTCGTCGTGCCGTCCGCCTTCTCGGTGCCGCCGAGGGAGAGCGGTCCGGTGCCGGTCCAGGGCGCGGTGTTCGTACCCGAGCCCGCCTGGGCGCCGTTGACGTACAGCTTCATGGAGCCGGTGGTGGAGTCGAAGACGCCGACCAGGTGTGTCCAGGTGTTCAGCGCCGGTGCCGCGGTGGCGGTGGCGTCGTAGAACGCGGTCGGGGAGGCGACGTCGGCGTTGGCCGCGTGGAAGCGGTACGCGTTGTCGGCCTTGGAGTACTGCAGGTAGAAGGAGGCCCGGTTGGTGCCGCCCTGCGCGACGAAGGTGCGGTAGGTGGAGGTGTCGCTGAGGTTGACCCAGGCGGAGACCGTGTAGGAGGCGGTGGTGTCCAGGACCGGGCCGGTGGAGTCGATGACGTTGCCGGTGCCGGTGGTGGTGCCCGCGAACTTCGCCGCGCTGTCCGACCAGGTCACGCCCGATCCGGCGGTGGCGGTGTTGCCGGTGCCGGAGGAGTCGGTGATGTTGGTGCCGGAGTCCTGGTTGAGCTTCCACCAGCCGGCCGGGTGCCCGGAGGCGTCTCCGTACAGCGTCTCGCTGAGCACGTTGCCCATGGCGTCGTACGTGCTGGTGGTGGTGCGGTCGTAGCCCGTGGCGTCGTGGTCGTTCTCGCTCGCGACCTGGTCGTCCGGGGTGTACGAGACCGTGGAGACGCGGTCCACGCCGGTCGGGTCGACCGTGGTGGAGGTGGTGCGGGAGGCCGCGTCGACCTTGTAGTTGGTGACGGTCTCGCCGTTGTCGGAGGTCGAGGTGAGCAGGTTCCCGGCGGCGTCGTAGGTGTCCGACTCCAGGACGTAGCTCTTCGTGCCGTCGGAGCTGGTCCGCTTCACCGCGGCGGTCAGACCGTCGTCCAGGTAGGTGTACGAGGTGGTGTTGCCCATCGCGTCGGTCACCGACTGGAGGCGGCCGGCCGGGTCGTAGGCGCGCGAGGACTCCGTGAGCAGGGTCGCGGTCCCCGGGTTGACCGGGTCACCGGTGTACATCAGGGCCTGGGTGAGCAGGTTGCCGTTGTCGTCGTACGTGTAGCGGGTCTCGTTGCCCGCCGAGGTGACTTCCTTGGTCTTGTTGCCCTGGTTGTCGTAGGTGTACGTGGTGGTGTTGCCGTTGCTCGCGCCCGCGACCGCGTTGGCGTCCGACTCGGTCAGCAGGTGGTCGTAGGCGTCGTAGGTCTGCGTCTCGGTGCGCGCGGTGTCGCCGCCGCTCGCGTCGGCGACGGTCTGCGAGGTGACGTTGCCGTCCTCGTCGTAGACGGTCGAGGAGACGGCGGCGTGGGTGGCGCCGGTGACGCGGTCGGTGAGCTGCGGGTCGTGCTCCTCGGTGACCTGGCCGTTCAGGTCGTACGTGTACGAGGTGGTCAGGCCGTTCGGGTAGGTGTCCGAGACGACCTTCTGGCTGAGGACCTGGCCGAGGCCGTCGTAGGTGTACGTCGTCGCCAGACCGATGGCGTCGGTGGTCGAAGCGACGTCGCCGTTCTTGAAGTACGCCACCTGGTTGACCGCGCCGCCGGGGCTGGTCGTCTTCACCGGCAGGCCCTTGGGCACCACTCCGCCGTCTGCGGACGGGTAGGTGCTGGTGCCGTCGCTGTAGACGGTCGTGGTGGTGCGGCCGTGCGAGAAGCCGGGGACGGCCGGGCCGGTGATACCGGTCTGGTTGCCCTGCGCGTCGTACGCGTACGAGGTCAGGTAGGTGGTGTCGGTCGCCGACGCCGAGCGGCCGTCGCGCTCGGTCAGCAGTTGGTCGTTGCGCGGGTCGGTCGTCGTCAGCTGGGCCGTGGTGTCGTCCGGGTAGTACGTGTAGTACTCGGTCGAGCACTTGTTCGCGGACTCGTCCTGGCAGGCGGTCGAGGAGACGATGTTGCCGCGCACGTCGTGACCGGTGATGTTCATCGAGCCGTTGGGGTCGGTGACCGTGTGCTCGAAACCGGCGGAGTCGTAGCCGAAGCTCGTCCTGTTGCCGAGGCCGTCGGTCTCGGTCAGCGCCCGGTTGCCGTTGTCGACGTCGTAGGTGTAGGTGAGCGTGGCGTTCGCCGGCGTGGTCACCTTGACCGTCTCCACCGGGAGGAGGCCGGTGGAGTTCTTCGCCGCCTCCATGTGGGCCGCGACGTCCTGCGCGGTGAGCCCCGAGTGGTAGAGGGCGACGTCGGCGATCGAACCGGTGAAGTGGCTGACGTCGGCGGGCGAGTCGAGCCAGCCCTTGGCGAAGCCGGCGCCTATGTAGAGGTGCGAGTTGGACTGGTCGTTCGGCGTGCCGGAGAAGGTGTCCTGCTGGACGCCGTCCAGGTAGAGGGTCTGGGTGGCGCCGGACACGGTGAGCGCCACGTGGTGCCAGGCGTTGTCCGTGACCGTGCCGGTGGAGCCGAAGTCGGCGGTGCCGGAGCCGCTGACGGACCAGAAGTGGCCGTGCAGCTTGTTGTCGGTGCCGACGTACAGCAACGGGCTGTACGTGCCCGACGCGACGGTCGCACCGCCGACGGCCACCGACTGGTCGCCGATGATGACGCCCTGCGCCGCGGTCTTGAACCAGAGCTCGACGCTGCGGTCGCTGGTGGCGTGCAGCGTCGCCGCGGGCACCTCGACGTACGAGGTACTGCCGTTGAACGTCGCGGCCTTCTGGTCGCTGAACGGTCCCGTCGCGCCGAGCGTCACCGCGCTGTACGTGCCGTTGCCGCCGCGCACCTCGTCGACGGCGGCGGTCGCGCCGGCCGCCTCACCGAGACGGAAGTAGCCGGCGGGCGCCGCGCCGAGGACCGCGCCCCGGTAGGTCTGGCTGGAGCCGGTGACCGTGGGCGCCCCGAGCTTCCAGACGCCGCCGTTCTCGTCGGTGAGCTGGGTGACGGTGGTGGTGCCCGGGTCGTACTGCATCGCCGCGTACGTCTTGCCGGACGGCCGGGTGATGGAGGTCAGCAGGCTCGCCGCGTGGGTGCCGTACTGGTAGAGGGCGTTGACGTCGGCGGCGACCAGCGGGCGGCCGTACCAGGCGGCGTCCGCGACCGAGCCGTTGAAGTAGGTGGCGTAGCCGGTCTTCTCGCTGGCGCTCTGGTGCGGCTCGTCGGGCCAGTTCCCGCCGAGGAATCCGGTGCCGAGGTAGTTGAAGGACTGGTTCTTGCCGAAGGCGACCGCGCTCTGGATGGATACGGTGCCGGTGCGCGAGCCGATCTTCGCGTTGTCGACGTACAGCGTCTGCGAGTTGCCCGCGGCCGACAGCACCACGTGGTGCCACCTGCCGTCGGCGACCGACGCGGTCGTGACGATCGGGTTGATGCCGCCGCTGTACCAGAACTCGGCGTTCAGCTTGCCGTCGGTGCCGACGTAGATCGAGGGGGTGTAGAAGCCCGCGGCCTGTCCGGAGCCGATGGGCTGGGAGGCGTACGAGTACAGGACGCCGGGGCCCGCGGAGGTCTTGAACCAGAGCGAGAGCGCGCCGGAGTCGGTGTCGTTGCCGGTGTTCTTCGGCAGCGAGACGTCGGAGGAGGTGCCGTTGAAGGTGGCGACGGTGGAGGAGGAGCCGGTGAGCGGGCCACCGCTCTGGCCCGTCGTCACGTTCTCGTAGGTCGCGTTGTCGGTGCCCTCATTGGCGAGGACGGCGTCCTTGGCGGTCGTCGCGCCCGAGGCCTCCGACAGCGGCCACATGGCGTGCGGGTCGAGGTCGAGCGAGGCGTTCCGGTACTGCGAGCCGCTCGTGTAGCCGTACGTCGTGCACTTGGTCGTCGACAGCGGCGAGCACACCTTGGTGAGCTGGTCGCCGGTGTAGCCGTACGTCCAGGTCTGCGCGGAGGAGGAGTCGCCGACGGTGACCGGGTCGGTGACGACGGTCTGGACGTGCGTGGCCGACGCACCGGACGGCGTGAACCAGGTCAGGTTGAGGGAACGGTTGGAGACCGCGGACGTCATCTTCGTGATGTGGCCGCTGGTCCAGGTGAAGGTGATGGACCGCCCGTTGGCGTCCGTCACGGAGAGCAGACCGTACGCGCCCGACCCCAGGGACTGGGTGAACGTGTAGACCGTGTCGTCCTTGTCGGTCAGCTTGTAGCCGCCGCCCGTGACCGTGGTGAAGGTGGCGAACCGCCCGTTGCCCGGGGCGAACGTGCCGTCGCTGTTCTTGCCGTACCCGACCTGCGAGCCGTCCGGGTAGGTGACGTTGACGCTGGAGACCGCGCCCGCCGCCGTGTACTGCTCGGTCGCCCGCGCGTCGAAGATGCTCGACCAGCCGGATCCGAACGCGCCGGTCCAGCGCGGGTCGCGGGAGTTGTAGTCGCGCTCCACGTCCAGCGAGGGGCCGACGGTGGAGATGGAGGCGTCGGTGTCGGAGGTGGTGTAGTTGCCGATCGACGCGTCGAAGCCGTGGTCACTGCTGTTCTGCGACAGACCCGAGGTGATCACGGGTTGCGGCACCTGGACCGAGAGCGCGTAGGGATCCGCCGTGGAGTAAAGGCCCGTCGTGGAGTCGTACGCCTGAACCGTCCACGTGTACGGCTTGCCCCAGGCCAGCTTGCCCGCCGGGACCGTCCAGTCGCCGGTGGAGATCAGACCGGACGTGGCGACCTGGGTGTTGGTCGCGTCGTAGACCTTGAAGACGTACTGGCCTGCGCTGCCGCTGGAGTTGGCGCCGCCCGCCCAGGCGGTCAGCTCGGGTGTGGTGGTGCCCACGACCGCGTTGTCGGCGGGGAACTGCTCGTACAGCTGCGGCGCCGTGTTACCCGTGTAGGTGACCACGATGTACGGGCCGAGCCCGGGGTCGTTGAAGGAGCCGAACTGCTTCCAGTGCAGGTTGTCGGTCGTCGACGCGTAGAGCGCGAGGCCGTAGTCGGCGGTGGTGCCGTTCATCCAGCCCTGGATGGCGGACGTGGACAGGGACACGGTCACGTTGTCGCCGACGGTGCGGTCGGCGCCGGTGTTGGCGCAGGCGTTGGGCACGCTCGGCGTCGCGTTGCCGATGGAGGAGCCGTACGTCGGCCCCGGGTAGCTGGTGACGCCCTCCGGGGTCCAGGCCTTCGTCACCAGCGCGACGTCGAAACGCTCGGCGGTGCAGGTGGCGGCCCAGGTGTCGAAGAGGTGCAGGGTCGCGGAGGAGACGGTGACACCGCTGCCGTCCCAGGCGGTGTCCCAGTGGTTGACGTAGCTGACCGCGGAGTGGGTGCCGGAGTCGTAGGAGCCGACCTTGACGGTCTGCTCGTAGGAGTGGTCGCCCGCGGCGCCGGACTCGGCGTAGGTGGTGGTCCAGCCGTCCGTGACCTGCGGGTCGACGGTGACCGGGAAGACGCGGCGCGCATCGTGCAGCCAGCTGTCGTCGAGGGTCACCTTCAGCGCGTAGCCGTCCTTGTCGTGGACGAGCTCGGTGGTGACGTCGTGGGTGGTGGCCGGGTCCCCGGAGCGCGGGTCCACCTTCGAGTCGTAGGCGTACGACGCGGGGATGCGCTCGACGGTCCTGCCGGTGGAGTCACGCAGGTCGATCGACCCGCTCTTGGTCTGGACGGGCGTGAGGCCCTTGAGGTCCAGGGGGAAGGTCCAGCTGTTCCCCGCGTCCCCGGAACGCAGGACGACCGCGTCCTTGACCCCGGTCGCGGTGGGGGCGACCTGGAGGTCGGTGTCCGTCAGGACGTTCTCGTACGTGACGCGCGAGCCGTCCGCCGTGCCCTTGACGGAGGCCGCGCCCTTGAGTCCGTAGGAAAGGGAGTGCGCGCTGTCGGCGGCGAAGGAGACGAGGCCGGAGTCACCGGCCTTGGCGCCGAAGTCGACACCGACGGAGTTGGCCTTCTCGTGCCAACGGCCGTCGGGACCGGCTCTCACGTCCACATCGATCGGCGCCCATCTCCCCTTGCCGACCTGGTAGTTGACGGGCGTCGGGGATATTCGGCGGGTGGTGCTGCCGTCGGCGTTGTCGTAGACGGTGTCGGTACGCGAGGACTTGGCCGCGCTGCGCTTGCTGGTCTTGGGGTTGTAGGTGCCGCCGCCGCGGCTCTTGCCCTGCGCAGCGGCGGGCTTGTGCGGCTGGTAGGCGGCGAGCTCGCCCTTCCCCTTGCCCGGCGCCCTGCCCACACCGCGCTTGGCGTCGGTCGTCTTCGCGGAGACGTGGTGGGCGTGTCCGGCCGCGGTGCCCGACTTCTGGTGCGGGATCCGGCCCCAGTGCGGGTCCTGGAACCAGGCCATCACGGAGGACAGACTCGGCATCGAAAGGGACACCTGGTCCAACTCGCGGCCGTCGGCCACCGCCTGCTGGGTCGTCAGCATCAGTGCGAGCGCCGTCAGGGCGACCATGGCCACCTGCCGCCGGATGCGGTGCATACGGCCGACGGGACGGCGGGGCTGGCGGGAACGGCGGGCAGGCCGAATGCGCACGGCTTCGACTCCAACAGTCAAGAGAGGTCAGGCAGGGGGAACGCGCAGGAGAAGCACGGAAAACCCGCTGATCTTGACTGTTGTGAACATGCCGTAGACAGGCGCGAGGAACGTTTTTGGCCTTACCTTGACCGGATCTTGCTGAACCAAGTCGACTTGTTTCGACTCGCCCCTTTGCTTCTTGTGAACTCTTTTGCCGGCTCCTCACCTTCTTGACAGACTCTCGTCATGTCGCCCTTGTGCCGAGCGGTATGAAACGGCGTCAGTTGGCGGTGAACCGCTTCGGCGCCTGGGTCGGATTGCCGCCCGAGGGAAGCTTCTGGCCGGGGCACTCGGAGAGCACCTTCTTCATCGCGGCCTTCTCCCCGCCGGTGACCCACAACCCGTACTTCTTCTTCACGGCCACCTGCGCCGCCACGTACGTACAGCGGTAGCCCTTGTTGGGCGGGAGCCAGGTCGCGGTGTCGCCGTCACCCTTGCTGCGGTTGGTGCTCGCGTCGACGGACAGCAGGTTGAGCGGGTCGTTGGCCAGCGCTATCCGCTTACTCGCGTCCCAGTACTTGGCGCCCTTCTGCCAGGCGTCCGAGAGCGCGACGAGGTGGTCTATGTCCACCAGGCTGCGGCCGCGCTTGTACGTCACTTCCTTGCCGGAGTACGGGTCCGGGTCGAGCGCCCCGGAGACGACCTTGCAGGTGCCGCCGGTGAACTTCACGTTCTCCAGGTCCCGCTTGAGGATGTCGTCGCGGGTGTCGCACTTGTTGGAGTCCGTGTCGGCCCAGGCCGTGCCGAACCTCGCCCTGCTGTAGCCCGTCTTGGGCGCGCGCCCCTTGACGGTCAGCGAGTTCACGGCGGTGAGCGCGGCGCCGCCGACCGCCGTGCCCTGCGGGCCGGTGGAGCCCGTGGTCTCCTTCTTGCAACCGCTGACCCCCGCGCCGACGACGCACAGCACCACTGCGGCAGCCGCCGCCCCACCCCTCAGACGCACCACGACGCCCCTCCCCTTTGCTCCCCGGGTCCGCCCTGCACAGGGCGCGTTTCCCTGGTGCCCACGGTAGCGGCGGGCATGCCCAGCCCATACCCTCCCCCAACGGGCAATAGGTGCACGCCGGGCGTATCGTCGGTGGTGACACACCTCCGGAAGGAGCTCCTGCATGGGCATCTTCGACAGGTTCAAGGACCATGCGAAGTCCAAGGGCAAGGACATGTCCGACGCCGGGGAACGGGAGATCAACGAGAAGACGGGCAACAAGTACACGGACCAGGTCGACGACGCCCAGCAGAAGATCGAGGGCGCGATGGGCATGGACCGCGAACCGACCGACCGGCCCGATCAGCCGTAGACCCCGATCAGCCGTAGCCGCGCAGACACGCGAGGACACGACGCACCCACCGATCGACCGTGACACCGAGGCCGTCCGCGAAGTCCCACTCCCGCGGGCGGCTTCACGCGCGTCGCCCGGCGACGCACACCCTCACGCCCTCCCCTCACACCTTCCCGATCCCCAACGTGGACTCCGAAGGCAGCAGCCCCGAACCCAGCACCGCGACCCAGAACTCGCCGAGCAGCTCGGTCAGTCGGCTCCGCTCGGCCGGGGTGAGGGCGAGCCAGGGGGCGGCGGCCAGTTCGTCCGTGTGGCGTTCGACCTCGGCGCGGAGCTCGCGGCCCGCGGGTGTGGCGGTGCCGGATTCGGTCACGAGGCCGCGCGCGGCGAGGCGTTCACGGGCGGCGCTCCACTCCCCCGGGCTCCAGCCGCGGCTCTCGAAGCGCTCGACGGAGGCCGCACCGATCGCCGCGAAGGACACGAGCGCTTCGACGGGGTCGAGCCCGGCGACGAGCAGCGCCGCGAGGTGTCCGTCGCCGCGGTGTTCGCGCAGGATCGTCGCCGCATGCCACAGCTGGAGGTGCGGGGCGACCGGCCACGCCGGCTCCGCGTTGGCCGCGGCCATGGGCCGGCCCGCGGTGTTCGCGGCCTCGGCGGCACGGCGCAACAGCCCCGCGGCCTCGACGAGTTCGGGGCTCGCCGCGCGGTCGCCGAATATCGCGCGGTACGCCCGGTCCATGCCCCGCTCCCTCGCCTTCAGCACGTCCGCGGGGCTCGCGGTGTCCCACGCGGAGTCCATGTGCGCGGCGACCATGCGCGGGCTGAAGCTGTAGAAGGCGGACGACACGCGCTCGCTCCCGACCGCCCCCAACGGCGCGGCGCGGAAGGGGAAGTAGGTCGGCCAGCGGTTCTGCGCCGACCCGGCGTACCCGAGCGCGGCCGATTCCTCGAAGACCTCCGGCGCGTAGTAGAGCACCGCGTGCAGGGGCTCCAGCAGGTGCCACAGCCGACGCACCTCGCCGAGCCCGATCCCGGTCTCCATACCGACAGCCCCGTCCCCCTGAACCACCCCGGCCACCTCACTACCGTGCTCCGACATGACGAATCCCCTCGCCCCGTTCCCACCCGTGCGACAACTTGACACTGACAAGATTGCCCGAACCCGCCGAACTTGTCAATGCCTAGATTCCGCGTACGCTGATGACCATGGAGACCGCGAAGACCACTCCCGAACGCCCCTACCACCACGGCGATCTGCGTCGCGCGATCCTGAGCGCCGCGCTCGACGTCATCGCCGCCGAAGGCCCGTCCGCGCTGAGTCTGCGCGACCTGGCCCGCCGGGCAGGCGTCTCGCACGCGGCTCCGGCCCACCACTTCAAGGACCGCACCGGCCTGCTCACGGCGATCGCGGCCGAGGGCCACGCGCTGCTGTCGGCCGCGCTCGCCGAGGCCACGGACCTACGGGACGCGGGCGTCCACTACGTACGCTTCGCGCGTGAGCACCCCGCGCACTTCCAGGTGATGTTCACGCCGGAGCTGCTGCGTGAGAACGACCTGGAGCTGACCACGGCCCGCGCCCTGACCGCGGACCGCCTGCGCCAGGCCGTCTCCGACCGGGCGCCGGAACCCGGCACCGACCCCCGCCTCGCCGGAGTCGCCGCCTGGTCCCTGGCCCACGGCTTCGCCACGCTGCTCCTCGGCCACAACCTGGACGGCGCGGTCGGCGACCAGGACCCCGAGGAGGCCTTCCGCACCCTGACGGGAATGCTGTTCCAGCCACCATCGGCGTGAGCCCGGCCTCCACCACCGGCCGCTACGACTCCGTACGACCTCTACGACCTACGACCCGACAATCGTCGACCTCTACGACCCGAGAATCGTCGCCAGGAACTCCCCGGTCCACCCCAGCAACTCCCGCCCGACCAAAGGCTTCCCGCCCACCTTCGCCGTCTTCGGGCGGGGCACCAGGAGCTGGTGGGCGGCCGGCTTGATGACCGTGCCCGGGTAGAGCCGCTTGAGGCGGAGTTCCTGGGACTCGCGCAACTCCGCCGGTGCGAAGCGGATGTTGTTGCCCTGAAGCACGACCTCGCCGACGCCGCACGCCCGCGCGAGCATCCGCAGGCCCGCGACGAGCAGCAGGTTCTCCACCGGCTCGGGCAGCTTGCCGTAGCGGTCGGTGAGCTCCTCGCGTACGGCCTTGACGTCCTCCTCCGTGTTGGCGGAGGCGATGGCACGGTAGGCCTGCAGACGCAGCCGCTCACCCGGCGCGTAGTCGTGCGGGACGTGCGCGTCGACCGGCAGCTCGATCTTGACCTCCAGGGGCGGCTCCTCCTCGACTCCGCCTTCCAGGGAGGCCCGGTAGTCCGCGACCGCCTCGCCGACCATACGGACGTACAGGTCGAAGCCGACGCCCGCGATGTGACCCGACTGCTCGCCGCCGAGCAGATTGCCCGCGCCGCGGATCTCCAGGTCCTTCATCGCCACGTACATGCCCGCGCCCATCTCCGTGTGCTGGGCGATGGTCGCGAGCCGCTCGTGCGCGGTCTCCGTCAGAGGCTTCTCCGGCGGGTACAGGAAGTAGGCGTAGCCGCGCTCACGGCCTCGGCCCACCCGGCCGCGCAGCTGGTGCAGCTGCGAGAGGCCGAAGTTGTCGCCGCGCTCCACGATCAGCGTGTTGGCGTTGGAGATGTCGATGCCGGATTCGACGATCGTGGTCGACACGAGCACGTCGAACCGCTTCTCCCAGAAGTCGACGACCACCTGCTCCAGAGCCTGCTCGCCCATCTGGCCGTGCGCCGTCGCGATACGCGCCTCGGGGACGATCTCACGCAGCCGCGCCGCCGCCCGGTCGATCGACTCGACCCGGTTGTGGATGTAGAAGACCTGGCCCTCGCGCAGCAGTTCGCGGCGGACGGCCGCGCCGATCTGCTTCTCCTCGTACGGGCCGACGAAGGTCAGCACCGGGTGCCGCTCCTCCGGCGGGGTGGTGATCGTGGACATCTCCCGGATGCCCGTCACCGCCATTTCGAGCGTACGGGGAATGGGGGTGGCGGACATCGTCAGGACGTCCACGTTGGCGCGCAGCTTCTTCAGCTGCTCCTTGTGCTCGACGCCGAAGCGCTGCTCCTCGTCGACGATGACCAGGCCCAGGTCCTTGAACTTGGTCTCGGCGGAGAACAGCCGGTGGGTGCCGATGACGAGGTCCACCGAGCCTTCGCGCAGCCCCTCCAGGACCGCCTTGGCCTCGGTGTCGGTCTGGAAGCGGGACAGGGCGCGGACGTTCACCGGGAACTGCGAGTAGCGCTCGGAGAAGGTCCCGAAGTGCTGCTGCACCAGCAGCGTCGTCGGCACAAGGACCGCGACCTGCTTGCCGTCCTGCACCGCCTTGAAGGCCGCGCGGACCGCGATCTCCGTCTTGCCGTAGCCGACGTCGCCGCAGATCAGGCGGTCCATCGGGACCGTCTTCTCCATGTCCTCCTTGACCTCGGCGATGGTCGTGAGCTGGTCGGGGGTCTCCGCGTACGGGAAGGCGTCCTCGAGTTCGCGCTGCCAAGGGGTGTCGGAACCGAAGGCGTGACCGGGGGCCGCCATGCGCGCGCTGTACAGCTTGATCAGGTCCGCCGCGATCTCCTTGACCGCCTTCTTGGCGCGCGCCTTGGTCTTCGTCCAGTCGGCGCCGCCCAGGCGGTGCAGGGTGGGGGCCTCGCCGCCGACGTACTTGGTGATCTGTTCCAGCTGGTCGGTGGGGATGTAGAGGCGGTCACCGGGCTGGCCGCGCTTGGCCGGGGCGTACTCCACCACCAGGTATTCGCGCGTCGCGCCCTGGACGGTCCGCTGCACCATCTCGATGTAGCGGCCGACACCGTGCTGCTCGTGCACGATGTAGTCGCCCGCTTCGAGCGTGAGGGGGTCGATGGTCTTGCGGCGGCGGGCCGGCATGCGCGCGCCGTCCTTGCCGGCCGCCTTCTGGCCGGAGAGGTCGGTCTCCGTGAGGACGGCGAGCTTGAGCGCCGGGTCCATGAAGCCGTAGTCGATCGAACCGCAGGCGACCTGCACGACGGCGGGCGTCAGCTCGGTCAGCTCCGCGTCGAGGCGGGCCGCGATGCCCTCGCCGCCGAGGACCTCGACGGTACGGGCGGCGGGGCCGTGCGCCTCGGTGACGTACACCGTGCGCCAGCCGTCCGCGAGCCAGCCCTTGGTGTCGGCGAGTGCCCTGGCCGTGTCGCCGCGGTAGCTCTCGGGGGCGTGCATGCCGAGCTTGAGGGTGTCCGCGTCCAGTTCCTCGTCAGCCGCGAACGGCGACACCGACCACCACATCATGTCCAGCTCGCGGGCCCGGTCGCGGACGTCCGCGATGGCCCACAGGGAGGCCGCGCCGACGTCGATGGGCGCCTCGCCGCCCCCGGCCGTCGCCGCCCAGGACGCCTGCAGGAACTCCTGCGAGGTCGCCACCAGGTCCGCGGCCCGCGTCCGCACCCGCTCCGGGTCGCAGACGACGGCCATCGAGCCCTTGGGCAGGACGTCGAGCAGCAGTTCCATGTCGTCGACGAGGACCGGAGCCAGTGACTCCATTCCCTCCACGGCGATGCCCTCGGCGATCTTGCCGAGCAGTTCGCCCAGCTCGGGGTGTTCCTCGGCGAGCCGGGCCGCCCGCTCCCGCACCTCGTCCGTCAGGAGCAGCTCGCGGCAGGGCGGCGCCCACAGTCCGTGCTCGGCGACCTCGAGGGAGCGCTGGTCGGCGACCTTGAAGTAACGGATCTCCTCGACGTCGTCGCCCCAGAACTCCACCCTCAGGGGGTGCTCCTCGGTGGGCGGGAAGACGTCCAGGATGCCGCCGCGTACGGCGAACTCGCCGCGCTTCTCGACGAGCTCGACCCGGGAGTACGCGGCCGCGGCGAGCGCCTCGACGACCCCGCCCAGATCTGCGCTCCGGCCCGTCCGCAGCGCGACAGGCTCCAGGTCTCCCAGGCCCTTGACCTGCGGTTGCAGCACCGAGCGCACCGGGGCGACGACGACCGACACCGGGCCGGTCTCGGGGTCGTCGGGGCGCGGGTGCGCCAGGCGGCGCAGCACGGCGAGACGGCGGCCGACGGTGTCCGAGCGGGGGGAGAGCCGCTCGTGCGGGAGCGTCTCCCACGACGGGTACTCCGCGACCGTGTCGGCCGGGAGGAGGGACCTGAGCGCCGCGGCCAGGTCCTCGGCCTCGCGTCCCGTCGCCGTCACGGCCAGTACGGGGCGGCCGGCGTCGCGGGCCAGGGCCGCCACCGCGAAGGGGCGGGCGGCGGGCGGGCCGACCAGGTCGATGTGCATCCGGTTGCCGTCGGTGGCGGCCTTCACCGCTTCCGCGAGGGCGGCGTCCTTGACGACGGCGTCGAGCAGACCGTGCAGGCTCATGAAGGGCTTCCATCCCGGAGAGAGGGCAACGCGAACCGCCCGACACGTCTCGACGGGCCGGGGTTGTCCAGCCTACGACGGCGCCGCGCTCCCTGTGAGACGCACGAGGTGGACGGCCCCGGCCCCGGTTCGACGGCCTGTCGGGGAATCGGGGCACAGCCCCACCTCACCCCACTGGAAGTGACCCGCGCCACAGCCCACCCCAACCGTCAACCACACCCCACGTCCCCGGCGTATACCCCGTGACACGTGATCACGTACCGGGAGCCGCATGAGCTCGAACCCGACCCCCGCCGACACCGCCACCGCCACCGCCACCGCCGACACCGCCCCAGAAACCGACAGCGCCCCCATACCTCCGCCGGTCACGGCAGTCCCCGCCCGTGACCGGCGCTCCCGCGACCCCCAGCTCCTGGCGGTCCTGCTCTTCACCGCCTACGCGACCCTGTCGGTCTGCCGCTGGCGGCATCTGGCGACCCGTTCCTGGGACCTCGGCATCTTCGAGCAGGCCGTCCGCGCCTACGCCCACCTGCGCGCCCCCGTCGCCGATCTCAAAGGCCCGGGCAGCAACCTCCTCGGCGACCACTTCAGCCCGGTCATGGCCCTCCTCGCGCCCGCGTACCGGCTCTTCCCCACCCCGGTCACCCTCCTCGTCGCCCAGGCCGCGCTGCTGGCCCTGTCCGCGGTCCCGGTCACCCGTGCCGCCGCCCGGCTCCTCGGCCGCTCCCGGGGACTCGCGCTGGGTCTCGCGTACGGGCTGTCGTGGGGGATCCAGCGCGCCGTCGACTTCGACTTCCACGAGATCTGCTTCGCCGTCCCGCTGATCGCCTTCGCCCTGGAAGCGGTCCTGGAGCGACGGTGGCGCGCGGCCCTGCGGTGGGCGTTCCCGTTGGTCCTCGTCAAGGAGGACCTCGGGCTCACCCTGGCCGCGATCGCCCTGGTCGTGGCCGTGCGGGCCCGGAAGCCCGCCCCGCGTACGGCCCTGTGCGCGCTCGGGGTCGCCGTCCTCGGAGTGCTGGCCGCGCTGCTCACCTTCACGGTGCTGATCCCTGCCTTCAACACCGCGGACACCTACGCCTACTGGAACAAGGCCGGCGGTGATCCCCTCGACGGCCTGGGCACCAAACTCCGCACCGTCGCCTGGCTGCTGATCCCCACCACCGGTCTGCTGGCGCTGCGCTCCCCGCTCCTCCTGGTCGCCCTGCCGACCCTGGGCTGGCGTTTCCTCTCCTCGGACCCGCACTACTGGGGCACGGACTGGCACTACAGCGCCGTCCTGATGCCGGTCCTGTCCCTCGCCCTCGCCGACGCGCTCTCCCGGTCCCGCTGGAGCCCGCGCCCGTGGCTGCGCTCGTACGCGCTGCACCTGCCCACGGCCGTCGTCGCGGCCGCGCTCGCGCTGACGACCTCGCTCCCGCTGTCCGTGCTGGGCGAGTCCGCCGCGTATCGCAAGCCCGCGCGCGTGGGTGCCGTGGAGCGGCTGCTGGCGCGTGTCCCGGACGGGTCGAGTGTCGAGGCGAACGTCGGCCCGAGCAGTCGGCTCGTCGCGCGCTGCCGGGTCTTCTGGACGGGCGACACCGGTGGCGTCACCCCGGACTTCATCGCCCTCGACGACTCCGACCACGCGATCCAGGACGTCCAGGCGTACGCCGCCCGTCTGCACCCCCGCGCCGCGTACGACGTCGTGGGCGCCGCCTACGGCTACGTACTCCTGGAGCGGCGGACCTGAGGCACCGCGTACGACCGCGGGCCCGGCCCAGGAGGTGATGTCCTCCTGGGCCGGGCCCGTCCCCCGTAACCCCCGTATACGGTGGCTTCGCGGCGGCTGCTGCCGCCGACTAGTCGGTGGCGATGGCGTTCAGTACGTTCATCCGGCCCGCCCGGAACGCCGGGATCAGGGCGGCGAACAGGCCCACGAACGCCGAGCCGATGAAGACCCCGATGATGGTCGGCCAGGGGATCTCCAGGACCTTCAGGCCCTCCAGGGCGAGGAGCTTCTGGGCGGTGGCACCCCAGCCCATGCCCAGGCCGAGGCCGAGCAGCGCGCCGAAGAGGGCGATGACGACCGACTCCAGGCGGATCATGCGGCGCAGCTGGCGGCGGGACATCCCGATGGCGCGCATCAGGCCGATCTCGCGCGTCCGCTCCACCACCGACAGGGCGAGGGTGTTGATCACGCCGAGGACGGCGACGACGATCGCGAGGGCGAGCAGGCCGTAGACCATGTTCAGGAGCTGGCCGATCTGGTCCTTGAGCTCCTGCTTGTAGTCGGTCTGGTCGCGGACCTGGTACTGCGGGTACTGCTCCATGGACTTCTTCAGGGCCGCGTACGCCTGCTTCTCCTGGCCGTCCTTGGCGCTGGCGAACATGATCTGGTCCGGCGGGATCCGGTTGGCCGGGAGGTACGTCCGCATGGTCTGGGTGCTGAGGTACCGCGCGCCCTGGTCGATGACCACGTCGTCGTCGGTGATCGCGGCGACCTTGAGCTTCGCCGTGCTGCCGCCCTTGAAGGCGACGGTCAGGGTGTCGCCGAGCCTCACGTGGTGCTTGGTGGCGAACTCCGAGCCGACGGACATGGAGTCCTTGCCGTAGGCGGCGGTCAGTTCACCGGCCGTCGTCTTGCGGTGCAGGTCCTGCGCGTAGGTGGGGTCGGCGGCCGTGACGCCGTCGCTGTCCGTGAATCCGTCGGGGGTGGTGAGCTTGGCCTCGATGTCCCGGTAGTGCGTGACGTGGGACAGTCCGGGCGTCGTCTCGATGGCCTTCGCGGCCTGCGGGACGATCCGCTGGTTGCCCTGGATGATGAAGTCGGTGCCGACCGACTTGTCGAGTTCGTCGGTCGCGGAGGCGACCATGGACGAGCCGACGACCGACAGGCAGGCGACGAGGGCGAGGCCGATCATCAGGGCCGCGCCAGTGGCTCCGGTGCGGCGCGGGTTGCGCAGCGCGTTGCGCTCCGCCATCCGTCCGACGGGGCCGAAGAAGCGCAGCAGCACCGCGCTGATGACCCGGACGACACCGCCCGCGAGCAGCGGGCCGATGATGACGAACCCGATCAGGGTCAGGACGACTCCCGCGCCCAGTACCAGCGAGCCGTCGGTCGCCTTGTCGGCGTGGGCCGCCGTGAAGAGCGCGAAGGTTCCGGCGCCGGTGAGGACCAGGCCGATGATGCCGCGGACGAGACCGGCCTTGCCGTCCGCCGGTGTACCGGCGTCGCGCAGCGCGGCCATCGGGGAGACCTTGCCGGCCCGGCGAGCGGGCAGATAGGCGGCGAGGACGGTGACCACGACACCGAGCACGAGTCCGATGACCGGGGTCGTCGCCTTGACCGTCAGATCGCGGGTGGACAGGTCCATGCCCGCCGCCGACATGAGCTTCATCAGGCCGATCGCGAGGCCGACGCCCGCGCCGACGCCGAGGATCGAGCCGAAGATGCCGAGCAGGGTCGCCTCGACCAGGACGGACCGGTTGACCTGCTTGCGGGACGAGCCGATCGCCCGCATCAGGCCGATCTCGCGGGTGCGCTGGGCGACCAGCATGGAGAAGGTGTTGATGATCAGAAAGATGCCGACCAGGAAGGCGATCCCGGCGAAGCCGAGCATGGCGTACTTGATGACGTTCATGAAGGAGCCGACGCCGGAGCGGTTCTCGTCGGAGTACTCCTTCTGCGTCTGCACCTTGTACGCGCCGGCGCCGATCGAGGAGATGACGTTCTGCTTGAGCGTGTCGTTGGTGACACCGGTGGCGGCGGAGAGGTTGATGTTGGTGAACCGGCCGGTGGTGCCGAGCAGTTCGCGCTGGGCGGTGGCGGTGTCGAAGTAGACGACGGCGGCACCGGGGTTGGTCACCTTGAAGGTGGCGATGCCGACGATCCTGGCCTTGAAGTCACCGGTGACGGCGATGGTGCGCAGTTCGTCGCCGAGCTTCAGGTGGTGCTTGTCGGCGGTGTCGGCGTCGACCATCGTCTCGGTCGGCCCGCGCGGGGCGTGACCGGAGGTGATCTCCATCGAACGCAGGTCGTTGCGCGTCCAGTTGCCGGCGATCGTCGGGGCCCCGGTGCTCGACCCCATGTTCTTGTTGGCGCTGTTGACGACGGTCACGTTCATCGAACTGACGGCGCCCTCGGCGTACTTGACGCCTTCCGCCTTCTTGGCCCGCTCCAGGACCGAGGCGGACAGCGAGTCGGGCCTGCCGTTCTGCGGGGTGCTGTCGCTCTTGGCCGTCTTCGGCGAGACGGTCACGTCGGAGGAGGTGGCGGCGAACAGCTTGTCGAACGTCGTGTTCATGGTGTCGGTGAACACCAGCGTGCCGCAGACGAAGGCCACGGACAGCAGGACCGCGACCGCCGACAGCGCCATCCGTCCCTTGTGCGCGAAGAAGTTGCGCATCGAGGTCTTCAGGACGGTCATGACGTACGCCCCCGCGCGTCGAAGTCCTTCATGCGGTCGAGGACCTGATCGGCCGTCGGCTGGTACATCTCGTCGACGATCCGGCCGTCGGCGAGGTACAGCACGCGGTCCGAGTACGAGGCCGCCACCGGGTCGTGCGTCACGATCACGATGGTCTGGCCGAGCTCGTCCACCGAGCGGCGCAGGAAGCCCAGCACCTCGGCGCCCGCCCGGGAGTCGAGGTTTCCGGTCGGCTCGTCCCCGAAGATGATCTCGGGCCGCGCGGCGAGTGCCCGTGCCACCGCGACGCGCTGCTGCTGGCCGCCGGAGAGCTGGCTGGGCCGGTGCTTGAGCCGGTCGGCGAGTCCGACGGTCTCCACGACCTGGTCGAGCCAGCCCTTGTTCGGCTTGCGGCCCGCGATGTCCATCGGCAGCGTGATGTTCTCTATCGCGTTCAGCGTCGGCAGCAGGTTGAACGCCTGGAAGATGAACCCGATCCGGTCCCGGCGCAGCTGCGTGAGCTTCTTGTCCTTGAGCCCGGTGATCTCGGTCTCGTCGAGGTAGATCTGGCCGGAGGTGACGGTGTCGAGTCCGGCGAGGCAGTGCATCAGCGTGGACTTGCCGGACCCCGAGGGGCCCATGATCGCGGTGAACTGCCCCCGCGCGATGTCCACGTCGACCTGGTCCAGGGCGACGACCCGGGTCTCCCCGGCCCCGTACGCCTTGACGACCTGCCGCGCCCGTGCGGCAACGGCCGTACGCCCTCCAGTGCCCCCGTGCCTGGGAATGGTCACAGCCGATGTCACGGTGTATCTCCTATGTCGGTCAGCGGATGAAGTGCTCTTCGCTACGTCGGTAAGTCTGGTGGCGAGGGGTGGTCCGGCGCGCTGGTGCCCAGCGCAGTCTTCTACGGGGGAAAACCCCACCCCCGTGGGTCCGGTCCACCGCCCTCAGCGGCATAAAGCCAGGTTAAGGACGGCCCCCGCCCCGTCTCGTCCTCCGCCGGTACGAACGCCCCCCGAGCCCTAGTGGGGAGAGACCCCTAGGGGCAGTCCACCCTTCGGTGGAGTCCCTCTCGGGGTTGCCTCCACCCTCGGTCCCAGTCAGCGTCCACCCTCCCGCTACGTGAAGGTCAAGTGAGAGGGTGGAGGACGGCGGATAGTTGCAGGGGGAACCGATCAGGGGAGGCGCTCCAGTGGGCCAGGGGGACACCGGAATACGGGCCGCGACGACGGAACACCCAGCGGCCTCGCGCAGCCGCAGGGGTGCCGTCGTCGCCGCCCTGATGCTCTCCATGGCGCTGGCCGCGCTCGACTCCACCATCGTCTCCACGGCCGTACCGCAGATCGTCGGCGACCTCGGCGGCTTCTCCGTCTTCTCCTGGCTGTTCTCGGGCTATCTGCTCGCGGTGACGGTCACCCTGCCGGTGTACGGGAAGCTGTCCGACACCTTCGGCCGCAAGCCGGTCCTCGTCGCGGGCGCCGCCGTCTTCCTGCTCGGCTCGCTGCTGTGCGCCACCGCCTGGAACATGGCCGCGCTCATCGCCTTCCGGATCGTGCAGGGCCTGGGCGGCGGCGCGTTGCAGGGCACGGTGCAGACGCTCGCCGCGGACCTCTACCCGCTCAAGGAGCGCCCCAAGATCCAGGCCAAGCTGTCCACGGTGTGGGCGACCTCGGCGATCGCGGGCCCCTCCCTCGGCGGGGTGCTCGCCGCGTACGCCGACTGGCGCTGGATCTTCCTCATCAACCTGCCGATCGGCGCGCTGGCACTGTGGCTGATCGTCCGCCATCTGCACGAGCCGGTACGGGAGTCCTCCGGCCGCCGCCCCCGGATCGACTGGGCGGGCGCGCTGGCCGTCTTCGCCTGCGGCGGTGTGCTGCTCACCGCGCTGGTGCAGGGCGGGGTCGCCTGGCACTGGCTGTCGGCCCCGTCGCTCGCCCTGTTCGGTACGGGACTCGCGCTGATCGGCGGCGTGGTCGTGATCGAGCGCCGGGCCGCCGAGCCGATCATCCCCGGGTGGGTGTGGCGGCGCCGCACGATCGCGGCCGTCAACCTGGCGCTCGGCGCACTGGGGTTGCTCATGGTCGCCCCCACGGTGTTCCTGCCCACGTACGCGCAGGCGGTCCTCGGCCTCGCGCCCGTCGCCGCCGGATTCGTGCTCTCCGTGTGGACGTTGAGCTGGCCGGTGTCGGCGGCGTTCAGCCAGCACGTCTACGGCCGGATCGGCTTCCGCAACACCGCGATGCTCGGCATCGGCACCGCGGCCCTGATCCTGCTCGCCTTCCCCTTCCTGCCCTACCCGGGCGAGCCCTGGCAGCCGGCCCTGCTGATGTTCCTGCTGGGCGGCGCCCTGGGCCTCTTCCAACTCCCCCTGATCATCGGCGTCCAGTCGACGGTCGGCTGGGAGGAACGCGGCACGACGACGGCGTCGGTCCTCTTCTGCCGCCAGACCGGGCAGACCATCGGCGCGACCCTGTTCGGCGCGATCGCCAACGGGGTGCTGGCCGCACGGCTCGGCGGCGCCGGGGACCTGGACGCGGTGACGCGGGCGCTGGACTCGGGCGCGCCCGCCGAACATGTGCGCCACGCGGTCGCCGACGCGGTCCACGCCGTCTACCTGGGCGCGGCGGGCGCCGCAGCACTCGCCTTCCTGGTCCTGCTGTTCGTGGCACCGCGGCGCTTTCCGGTCATCAAGAATCCCGCGGACTGAAGACAGGGCCAACTGTCGATGAACTCCCGGTGTAAACGCGGGTAACGCCCCGGGTCACCGAAGTAAGCGCATACCGACCGCTCAGTTTGGTGAAAGCCTCACGTAAACCGGCTACTTGCGAGTAGCGTGCGTGCCTCGCCCACCCCCCAACTCCCTGCGGTCCACACCGGGCCCGAGCCACGCAAGGAGATCACGGGATGCAAGACGCGTTCTCGTCCCCCGAGCACCAGAGGCGGCACCAGCCGTCGTACGACCCGTATGACCCGCCGCAGCACCCGTCCCCGTACCCGTCCCCCCATCACACGCCCCCCTCGCACCTCACCTACCCCTGGCAACCGCAGCCCCAGCCGCCCGAACCCGAGAGAAGGCGACAACCGCGTCACCAGGCACTCGGCAGGCACAGCGACCTCCGCGTCCTGCGCGGCGCCTACCGCTGGCAACGGCGGGTCGCAACGCTCACCGCACTCGGCTACTTCACCCTCTTCCTCCTCCTGTCGGCGTTCGCGCCGGGGCTGATGACGGGCGAAGTGTCCGGCGGACTGCCGATCGGACTGCTGCTCGGACTGCTCCAGGTGCCGGTGACCTGCCTGGCGATCGGGCTGTACGAGTACACCGCGCGCCGGCGCGTCGACCCCATCGCGGACCGGATCCGCCGACAGACCCAGCTGGACGCGAAGCGGGAGGCGACCCGATGAGCCGGATGTCCGAGGTGACCGCCCTGACGAGCATGGTCGGGTTCAGCAGTTCCGCACGGGCCATGTCACTGGTGGCGTTCACGGCCGTCGCCACGATCACGCTGCTGCTGTGCGTGATGACCGGACCGGACCGCGACGACCTCGACGAGTTCTACACGGGCTACGGCTCCCTGTCGCCGATGCGCAACGGTCTCGCCATCGCCGGGGACTACATCTCCGCCGCGACCGTCCTCGGCACCGGCGGCGTCATCGCTCTCGCCGGGTACGACGGCGTCGTCCTCGCCCTGAGCACCGCCCTGTCGCTGATGCTGCTGATGTTCCTGCTGGCCGAACCGCTGCGCAACGCGGGCCGGTTCACCATGGGCGACGCGCTCGCACGACGGATGCCGGGGCGCGCGGTACGCATCACGGCGTGCGCCGCGACCCTCGTCGCCCTGCTGCCGCTGATGCTGGTCCAACTCGCCGGCGCGGGCGATCTGCTGGCCTTCATCCTCGGTTTCTCCAGCGACTCCCTCAAGACCGGCTGCATCATCGGCCTCGGCACACTGATGATCAGCTACGCGGCGATCGGCGGCATGAAGGGCACCGCCCTCATCCAGATCCTGAAGATCGTGATGCTGCTCGGCTCCGGCACCGTGGTCTCCGCCCTCATCCTGCAGCGTTTCGGCTGGGACCCCGGGGCCCTGTTCGACACCGCCGCCCGCAACAGCGGCGTCGGGACCGCCTTCCTGCACTCCGGCCTGCAGTTCGCGGGCGGCCCCAGCCCCCGTATCGACATGATCAGTTCGGAGCTGACCGTGGTCCTCGGCGGTGCCTGCCTGCCGCACATCACCATGCGCATGTACACCGCGGGCAGCGCCCGTCAGGTCCGCCGCTCGATGTCCTGGGCGGTACCCTGCGTGGCCGTCTTCGTGCTGGTCATCACGGTCGTCGGGTTCGGGGCCACGGCACTGATCGGACGGTCCGTGATCGCGAGCGCCGACCCGCAGGGCAACACGGCGTATCTGCTGGGATCCAGGGCCGCGTTCGGACCGGACGTGTCGACGGCCGAGACCCTCCTCTTCACGACCGTGACGACGGCGATCTTCCTCACGCTCCTCGCCTCGGTCGCCGGGATGATCCTCGCCTGCGCCAACTCCCTCGCCCACGACGTGTTCGCCGGGCGGATCCGGGAGCTGTCCCCGCGCCGCGAGATGACCCTCGCCCGGGTCTCCGCGCTCGCGGTCGGCGCACCGGCGATCCTGCTCGCCACCCTCGTCCAGCACCGCAGCCTGCAACCCCTGGTCACGCTGTCGTTCTGCCTGGGCGCCTCGGCCATAGCGCCCGCGCTGGTCTACGGCCTCTTCTGGCGCCGCTACACCCGCACGGGCCTCCTGTGCACCCTCATCGGCGGAACCCTGACCGTCCTCATCCTCATGACCGGCACCAACCTGGTCTCCGGCTCCCCCGCTTCGGCCTTCCCCGAGGCCGACTTCAACTGGTTCCCGTTCACCACCACCGGCCTCGTGTCCATTCCCCTGGGCTTCGCCTACGGGTGGCTGGGGACGGTGATCTCCGGGCGCCGCAAGGCGGAGGAACAGCGCAGGCAGTACGAGGCGGTGGAGGGGTGGATCCTGGCGGGGGCGGTACGCAGGACGCCGTAAGGGGCGGCGCTACTCCACCGGTGCCCGCCCCGTCAGCGTCATGAGACTCCTACGCACCTGATCCATCTGCGCCCGTACGCCGTCCCACCGCTCCCCGTGCTCACGCAGCACCCGCTCCGTCTCCCGAACGATCCGCTCCTCATGAACACGAGCCTCGGCCAGCACCTCGGCGGCCTGCTCCATCGCATCCTCCTGCCCGTGCCGAGCGAATTCCTCCGCCTCGGCCAGGGCACGCTCGGCCTCGACCAACGCGGCCTCGGCGCGCGCCCCCCGCTCCACGTGGTGCGCGTCGAGCGCGGCCGCCCGCTCCATCGCCGCCCGCTCCGCCTCCTCCCAGCGCTCGGCGCGCTCCTTCTCCTGCTCGTCGAGGAAGCCTTCGGTGCGCTGCCGCGCCTCGCGCAGTGCCGCCAGCGCCTCCCCCCGGCCCTCCTTGACCGCGCGACGGGCCGCGATCCGCATCTCGTCGGCCTCGGCGCGGGCGGCGAGGAGACGGTGCCGGGCGCGCTCCTCGGCCTCGCCGCGCACCTCGTCGGCGTACGCCTGCGCCGCCTCACGCATCCGCCGCCCCTCCGCCTCGGCCTCCTCGACGGCCAGCCGGGCCGCGCTCCGCGCGTTCTCGCGCACCGCCGCGGCCTCCTCCTCACCGAGCTCGCGAATCCGGCAGGCGCGCTCGCCGAGCGTCTCGTACGTCTGCGGGGCCAGCCGCGCCACGACCTCCCGCAGCCGCCCGACCTCCGCGTCCATCTCCTTGGCCAGGACGGTCAGCCGGGCGGCCCGTTCCCAGGCGGTGTCGCGGACCCGCGAGAGCGCAGCGAAGTACGCGTCGACCTGCTCGGGACGGTAACCGCGCCCCCGTACGGCCACGAAGCCGTGCGGCGACACCGATGCGCTGCTCATCCCCGGTCCCCTCTCCACTGTGCGACGTACAACACGATTTGGCGCATATCTTGGTGGATCAGGCTTAAGTGTTCATAACGCGACACTCCGCACATTCGTAGCGGTCAGCCGCGTAAAAAAAGGGTTGGACCCGGTCATACGACCGGGTCCAACCCTTTCGGCTCCCTGACGGGCACTCAGCAGCGCATCACAGCAAGCCGTCCCACATCTGCTCCAGCAGCACCGACCACCAGCTCTCCGGCGAGCCGAGCGCCGCCGGGTCGAGCGAGGCGAGCTGCGCCTGGAAGTCGACGGTCCAGCGGCCCGCCTGCTCCTGGTTGAGCCCGAACCGCAGCCGCCACATCCGGCCGAGCAGAGCCAGACAGCGCGCGAACTCGGGCAGCCCCGTGTTCACGAACTGCGGCGGCACCGAGGCACCGCCCGGGCCCGCCTCCACCGGCACGGCCACGATGTTCGCCGTGCCGTACTGGACACAGATCGCCTTGCCGAAGTCACTGCCCATGACGAGGTACGAGCCCGCGTCCGCGGCCGGCTGCACCCCACGCTCCTGCGCCAGCTCGGCGAGCGTCGGCACCGGACGGCCGGGCTGCGCCTGCGCCCAGAAGAACGGGCCCAGGTCGACCGGCAGTCCGGCCACCACCAGCGTGTGCGCCACGATGTTCGGCACACCCTGCCGCGACACCGCGGCCTGGTCGAACCGGAACAGACCCGGCCCGAACGCCGCCGCCAGCTCCTGCCCGATCGCCTCCGGCGGAACGGGCGGTGCGGGCTGCACCGGCGGAATCGGCGCCCGCACCGGCGCCGGACGCGCGGGACCGTCCGCCACCTGGTGCAACTCGCCCTGGTGCGCGAGGAGCTGGTGCATGCCCTGCTGACGGCTCGCGTGATCCGTGCCGTACGGCGCGATGCTGGTGATCCGCGCCTGCGGCCAGCTCTCCCGGATCATCCGCGCGCAGTACGCGCCCGGCAGCTCGCACGACTCCAACTCCGTGTGCAGCTCCAGGACTTGCTGCGGCGGCACGTTCATCGCGCGCAGTTCGTGCAGGATCTGCCACTCCGGGTGCGGGGTCCCCGGCGCGGAGCGCCGGATCAACTGCTGCTCGGAACCGTCCTGCGCGCGGTAGCGCAGGACGGCCTGATACCCCGGCCCGACGGTCGGCTGACCGGCCTGCGGGTAGCCGTACGCGGGAGGCTGCTGCCCCGGGGACATCGACTGACCGGGCATCGGCTGCCCCGGCATCGGCTGCCCGGGCATGGGTTGTCCCGGCATCGGCTGCCCGGGCACGGGTTGTCCCGGCATCGGCTGCGGCGCACTCGGAGGCATGCCGGGGGCCTGCGGGGGCGGCGGTACGCCGGGACCGGCGACCGGAGGACCGGCCGGAGGACCGGCGAGCATGGTGGCGGCGTGATGAACACCCCCGGGAGGCGTACCACCCGGAGGCTGCGGAGCACCAGGCGCACCAGGCGCACCGGGAGGCTGGGGCGCGCCGGGTCCGCCCGCGGGCGGACCCGCCAGCATGGTCGCGGCGTGATGAACACCCCCGGGAGGCGTACCACCCGGAGGCTGCGGAGCACCGGGGGCGACAGGCGCACCAGGAACTCCGGGCCCGTTCGGGCCGAGTTGCGAGACGAGCTGCGTCGGTACGTACCCGCCCGCCGGGGTGCCCGGAGCACCGGGCCCGGACGACGGCGCCGGGGGCGGAGGCGGCGGGGCGCTCCCCGGCCGCACACCCGGTACGCCCGGGGCGCTCGGCGGAGGCGGCGCGCTCACGCCACCACCCCGCGCGCCCCTCGGCGGCGCCTGCGCCTTGCTGGTCGCGGCGTCGGCGATGTCACCGGCGTTCGGCGGCAGCGGCCGCGGCGGCGCGACCGGGGCCTGCCCCTGCGGGTAGCCGTACGCGGCCGGCGGCCCAGAAGGAGGCGTGCCCTGCGGACCACCAGGAACCGGCACACCCGGAGGCGGCGTGCCCGGCATGCCCGGCGCACCCGGGCTTGTCTGCGGGTAGCCGTACGCCGGCGGGGCCGTGCGGTCGTCGACCGCGGGCGCCTGCGCCGTGCGCGGGAGTTGACTGCCGCCGGACATCAGAGCCGTCTTGGCGTCCGGGGTCACACCGGGAGGCGCACCCGGACCCGCGTTGTCGTCGGCGTCGGTCAGCTGCGGCGCGAACACCGTCGCCGGCAGCGGCACGGAACGGTCCTCGCCCCCGTCCCCGGCGGTGTCCGTCCCCGCCCACGGAGTCGCCGAAGCGGGCACGCCCGGCGCCCCCACGGCATCCCGCGGACCCGCGTCCCGCTCGTCACCGGCCGCGGCGGCGGGCCACGGCGGCGCGTCCGAAGGGGACGAGGGCGAAGGGTGAGAGGAGGGAGGAGGCGTCGTCGAACCACCGGCCGCGGAAGCCCCGTTGGCACGGGAACCCGCGTGGGAACCCGCACCGGAACCCGCACCGAGGCCGGCCCCGGTACCCGCCCCGTTGGCACCGCCGGCCGTCGCACCCGCCCGCCGATCCGGAATGCCCAGCTTGTCCGCCGCCTCCTGCAACCACTCCGGAGGGCTCAGCAAGAACGACGTCTGGTTCAGATCGACCCGGGCCGGAGGCGCCGGGGCCACTTCCGGGGACGCCTGCGGCACCCCGTACTCCTCCTCGTACCGGCGGATCACCTCACCGACCGGCAGCCCGGGCCAGAGCGTCGCCTCCCCGCTGTCCCGCGCGATGACGAGCCGCTGCGCGCCCCCGTCGGAACGCGGACCGTCGACACGGTCCTCGGCCCACACCACGAACCCGAGTTCGAACTCCCGCACCCGCACCTCACGGTGCTGGTACCCGGGCACCTCGCCGTTGATCCACTCTTCCGCGCGCTCCTGCGCCTGCGCGAAGGTCACCATCGGACGTTCACTCCCCCAGGGAAGAGACGGGAACGGCGCGCGCGAAGCCACCGTCCACCATCAGGTTCGCCACCGTCTCCAACTCCGGTGGATTGCCCGCGAGTCGGGACAGGAACTGGTCGAAGTCGGCGCCGCAGGGCAGCAGCAGCCGCTGCACGCGCTCGGCCGGCGGCCAGGCGTCCTGGTCGCGGGCATCGTCGTACGCGCAGAACCAGACCGACCCGATCGCGTCACCCTTCACCTTGACGGCGAGCAGGCCACCCTGCACGAATCCGACGCACAGATAGTCCTTGGTCAGATGGTCGCGCAGGCACTTGTTGATGTAGACGAGATCGTTCACGGCGGCTTCCTCGCGCACCGTGAAGAACGGCTGGTCCACCAGCAGACCCAGCTCCGCGTCGAGCGCGGCACCGACCGGCGCGCACCCGCCCGCGGCCTTCAGGAAGGACCGGTAGGCACCCGGCAGCCGATAGCCGAGATCCTCCTCGACCCCGAGTACCTGCTGCTCGCTCACCGCGACCGACGACTTCGGCAGCCCGAAGTGCGCGGGCCGCGTGTCCTGCAACGGACGCGTCCCCCGCTTGTCGTGATCGACGGCCGCCGTCGCGATACCGCCGTGATGCCGCAACAGCGCCTTGACCTCCACGGGGACGAGCTCCAGGCGCCGCGTGCCCCGCACGTGGTGCCAGGTCCAGCCATGCGGAGTGGCCACGGGCGGAATCGTGTCCCACAGGTCGTGCCCCGCGGTGGCGAGCGCGGCGTTCGCCGACACGTAGTCCGTCAACCGCAGTTCGTCCACGCCGAAACCCTCCGGGGGTTCGGCGATCTCGGCGGCGGCACGCGCGTACGGTGAGAAGTCGGGGTAGCCGTGCGCGTCGACCCGTACACCCCTGGGGTGGCGAGCGGCCCGGACCGGATCCGGGAAATGCACGACCTGCCCGGCGTAGGCCGCGTTCGGCGGCGCGGCTTGCTGCCCGAGCCGACCTGTCGTCATGGCGGTTGCCCCCTGCGGCGTTCTCAATAGCTGTTTGGATCGCGGATATCGACAGCCTATGCGGTTGGAAGACACCGGTCACCGGGCCTCCGGTTCCGTGACCTGCCGTCACCCCGCCGTGACGGTATGACGAAGCCCGGGCGTGTCGCGCGCCCCAGCTACCGCACCCGCCACGCCATTTGGCAGTCTGTAGCCGCATCGGGGGATGCACGGGAGGGAAGAACGATCATGAACGCGACACATACGGGCACGTCCGGGGACCCGCGCGTCGGCTGGAGCAGTGCCGAGGCAGCCCACGCACCCACCCTCCTGCACCGCCGCGACGGCATACTTCCCACCGTCGCCGCCGCCCTCTCCGTACGCGGCGCCACCCTCACCGGCACCGCCGCCCGCGGCGACCAGCCGCCCGCCCTTCACCCGCTGGTCCAGGACTTCCTCGACACCCTCACCAGCGCGCAACGCGACCGCTACACCGGCCGCTGCGCCGAGGCGATCCTCATCTCCCGGCACATCGCCACCGTCGACGCCACCCGCAGCAAACGCGCCGCCCGCAAGCCGATGACCAACGGCGAGGCACGCAAAGCCCTCAAACAGGCCAAACTCACCGCACGCCGGATCCGCGAGGACGGCGACCCGTTGCACGGCAGCTTCGCCGCGCCCTGCCGCGCCTGCACGGCGCTCAGCGACCACTTCGGCGTCCGCGTCGTCGACCCGACGGCGACGACCGGCGACTCCTGAACTCCCCCATCCCCGCACCCGTACGTACGACGGCGCCCCCGCCAGCGCGCCGATGTCCCGACCCTCGACGAACGAAGGGCAGATGCACGCCGACCACTCCTCCTCCCCCAAGCTCTCGGCCCCGCTCGAGCAGGGGGGACCCTCATCACGTTTCTCCGTACCCGTGGACGCCGCGCTGCGCTCCGCCGGGTGGCAGCCCGGGCGCTGGGACATAAAGCAGGCCGAGTACTGGGCCGACGCGCTGCGGGGCCACGAGTCGTCCGCGGGACACCGGCACGCCGTGTTCCCCGCGGCGGTGGAGGCGTGGGCGGAATTCGGCGGACTGCACGTGAAGCCCTCCGGGCCCGGCCGCCAGCTGGCGCCGACCGCGCTCCACTTCGACCCCCTGCACGGCCTCCACATGGCCCGCACCCTCGGCGACCTCGGCCGCGCCCTGGACACCGAGGTCTGCCCCCTCGGCGAGGAGTCCGACTCCCGAGCCCTGCTCGCCATCGACTCCGAGGGCCGCGTCTACGCACTCGACCACACCGGCGACTGGTACCTGGGCCCCGAGATCGACACCGCCCTCACCACCCTCCTGTCCGGCATCGCCCCGGTCCGCCTGACCGCGGGCTGACGGCCCCCGGGAGGGTTCTTCCACCGCGGGCCGGTGGGGGCTGGGCGCGCAGTTCCCCGCGCCCCTAAAAGCCTCCAGCCCGTCCGGCGTTTGAGGACGACGCCGACCAGCCCGATGCGGGGGCCCGGGGCGCAGCCCCGCCCCCAGGGGCGCGGGGAACTGCGCGCTCAACCCCCACCCACCCGCAGCCGACAACCGCGCCCCCCGAAGGGCCTACGCCGGGATCACCGCCGACACCCGGAACCCACCCGAATCCGTCGGCCCGGACACGAACACTCCCCCCAGCGCGGCAACCCGCTCCTTCATACCCACCAGGCCGTTACCACCACTGGGCAGATGCATGGCCGACGCCGACCCCGGCTCCGGCGGACACTCGTTCTCGACCTGCATCGCGATCTCCGCGCCCCGATGAGCGAGCCGAACATGCGTCTTCGCCCCCGCCGCATGCTTGTGCACGTTGGTCAGAGCCTCCTGAACCACCCGGTACGCCGTCTGCTCGATCTCCGCCGCATACCCCCGGGTGTCACCCTCCACCGAGAGATCCACCACCATCCCCGCAGCCGCCGACTGCCCGACCAACTCGTCCAGCTCGGCAAGACTCGGCCCCTCGGCCCCGTCATCGACCGCCCGCGAAGCCGCCGCCGCGGCCGCCACCCCCACGGCCGCCAACGGCACCGCCCGCACCCGCACGGACGACAACCCGTCCCCCGTACGCAGCACACCCAACATCTCGCGCAACTCCGTCAACGCCTGCCGCCCCATGTCCCCCACCAGCGCGGCGTTCTTCACGGCCTTCTCGGGATCCTTCCGTGCCACGGCCTGCAGCGCCGCCGCGTGCACCACCATCAACGACACCCGGTGCGCCACCACGTCGTGCATCTCCCGCGCGATCCGCGTCCGCTCCTCGTTGCGCGCCCACTCCGCCCGCTCCTCGGCCCGCTCGGCGAGCAGCTGCAACTCCCGCTCCAACGAGTCCGCCCGCTCCCGCAGGCTCTCCATCAGCCGCCGCCGCGCCCCCACGTACAGCCCGAGCAGGACGGGCGGCGCGGTCATCCCGATCGCGGTCGTGATGGAGACGAACGGAACGAACCAGTCCCCCATCGTCACGTCCCCGCGCACCATGCCCTGGTGCGCCCGCACGAACGTGACGATCAGCATCCCCGCGAAGGACATCCCCGCGAGCGCCCCGATGATCCGGCGCGGCAGCTCGGACGCGGCGAGCGTGTACAACCCGACGAGTCCCATCAGGAACCCCATCTGGGCGGGCGTGATGGCGATCGACACCAGCACGACCGCGATCGGCCAGCGCCGGCGCAACAGCAGCACGGAGCCGGCGACCAGCCCGAACCCCACGCCCACCGCAACCGGCAGGCCCGCGTCGCGCGCGAACGGAATCCCCTCGATCGCACACTCCACCGCCGACGCCGACGCCAGGCTCGCGTCCAACACGGCACTACGCCATCTGACCCACCACCACGGCCCGCTACCGGCCGCGGTGTGCTCTTCCCCCGTCGTGGTCATGCCTCCAGCCTACGTTCGCACCCCGCCCCATTTCCGGTGACTTTCACCTCCTGGCCTACACCACACCCCGCAATCGAACAGAAGCGAAACCCACCAATATCCCTCGAACTGCTGATTCACTCACCGTTCGCCCCCGGAAGATCGCATTCCGCCCGGACGGTATGCCCATGGCACATTCACAGAACAAGTACGCGGATTTCGAGACCTTGCGCGAACGAGCGATCACGCTGCGCCGGGCGGGACTGAGCCGCCGCCAGATCCGCGACCGGCTGCACGTCGACAACAACGACATCCTCAACCGCCTCCTGGAGGGCGAGCCGCCTCCGGAGTGGACCAAACGCCCGAACGCGAAGGACGACCTCCGCACCAAGGCCCGCGAGCTACGGCTCCAGGGCTGGACCTACGACCAGATCCAGGTGGAGCTGGGCTGCTCGAAGAGTTCGATCTCGCTTTGGGTACGGGATCTGCCGACGCCGGAGAGGAAGAAGCGGACCCGGGAGGAGGCTTCAGCCATCGCCAAGCGCGGCTGGGAAGTCACGATGCGATTGCGTGAAGAGGAACGTCGGCAAACAAAGCAAGCAGCCACGACCAGCATCGGCGCGATGTCCGACCGCGAGCTCTTCCTGCTCGGCGTCGGCCTGTACTGGGCGGAGGGCTCCAAGAGCAAGCCGCACCTCCCTCAAGAGCGGGTCACCTTCATCAACAGCGATCCCCACATGATCGAGGTCTATCTGGCCTGGCTGCGACTGCTGGGCGTGAGCGCCGATCGCCTGCGGTTCCACGTCCACATCCACGAGTCGGGAGACGTAGAAGGCGCCGAGCGCTTCTGGACAGAGCTTGTTGGCGGCAACGCCGCAGCATTCGGCAAGACCAGCCTCAAGAAGCACAGCCCGAAAACCAACCGGCGGAACGTTGGCCAGGACTACCGGGGTTGCCTCGTAGTTCGCGTCCTCCAAAGCGCCGACCTATACCGTCGCATCGAGGGCTGGTGGTACGGCATAGTGTTGTCCGCACGCGAAGCCGATGAGCCGAATCGGACATAGCGCGCGAACTATCCCGGGTCGTCTAATGGCAGGACAAAGAGTTTTGGTCTCTTGAATGAGGGTTCGATTCCTTCCCCGGGAGCCCCCATCGAGCGGGCCCTGACAGCTCCGTCAGGGCCCGCTCTCATGTCACTGCTGATACGCCCCGGTATCCTGCGGATGTCCACACCCCAGCCATCCGAAGCCGAAGGGCATATCCGTGAGCGTCATTCCTCCGGCAGCCGTCGTCGTTCTCGCAGCGGGTGAGGGCACCCGTATGAAGTCGGCCACACCCAAGGTCCTGCACGAACTGTGCGGCCGCTCCCTGGTCGGCCATGTGCTCGCGGCCGCACGCGCCTTGGAGCCCGAGAACCTGGTCGTCGTGGTGGGTCACGCCCGCGAGAAGGTCACCGCGCACCTCGCCGAGATCGACCCCGGCGTACGGACGGCCGTACAGGCCGAACAGAACGGCACCGGCCACGCCGTCCGAATGGGCCTGGAGGAGCTGGGCGGCGGCGTCGACGGCACGGTCGTCGTGGTCTGCGGCGACACCCCGCTGCTCAGCGGCGAGACCCTGCGGCAGCTCGCCGCCACCCACACCTCCGACGGCAACGCCGTCACGGTGCTCACCGCCGAGGTCCCCGACGCCACCGGCTACGGCCGCATCGTGCGGGACGACGCCAGCGGCGCGGTCACCGCGATCGTCGAGCACAAGGACGCGAACGAGTCGCAGCGCGCGATCCGTGAGATCAACTCCGGGGTCTTCGCCTTCGACGGGCAGCTCCTCGCGGACGCGCTCGGGAAGGTGCGGACGGACAACAGCCAGGGCGAGGAGTACCTGACCGACGTCCTCGGGATCCTGCGCGAGGCCGGGCACCGGGTCGGGGCGGCCGTCGCCGGCGACCATCGAGAGATCGCCGGTATCAACAACCGCGTCCAGCTCGCCGAGGCCCGCCGCATCCTCAACGACCGGCTGCTCACCGAGGCCATGCTCGCCGGAGTGACCGTCGTCGACCCCGCCTCGACCTGGATCGACGTGACGGTCACCTTCGAACAGGACGCGATCGTCCACCCGGGCACCCAGCTCCAGGGCGCCACGCACCTCGCCGAGGGCGCCGAGGTCGGACCCAACTCCCGCCTCAAGGACACCACGGTGGGCGCGGGGGCCCGCGTCGACAACACCGTCGCCGACAGGGCCGAGGTCGGGCCGCAGGCGAGCGTGGGCCCGTTCGCGTACCTCCGTCCGGGCACGCGCCTCGGTCTGAAGGCCAAGATCGGCACGTATGTGGAGACGAAGAACGCCACGATCGGCGAGGGCACCAAGATCCCGCACCTGTCCTACGTGGGCGACGCGACGATCGGCGAGTACTCGAACATCGGTGCGGCGAGCGTCTTCGTGAACTACGACGGGCAGGAGAAGCACCACACCACCGTGGGCTCCCACTGCCGTACCGGTTCGGACAACATGTTTGTGGCTCCTGTCACGGTCGGGGACGGCGCGTACACCGCGGCGGGCTCCGTGATCACCAAGGACGTACCCCCCGGTTCGCTGGCCGTGGCCCGTGGCCAGCAGCGGAATATCGAGGGTTGGGTGGCCCGCAAGCGTCCCGGAAGCGCGGCCGCGAAGGCGGCCGAGGCGGCGTCCCGGGAGCCGGAGAGCGAAGCCTGACCGGAAACAGGTGCGTCTGACACGGCGTACCGTGATAAGTGCACACCCGCATAAATGCGCACCCGTACCCCCAGCTGAGAAGGCTTCTCGCACTCCGGTTGAGAAGACTCCTCATGCCCCAGCTGAGACACCTCTGAGGAGACAGTGCTGTGACCGGGTTCAAGACGACCGGCGAGAAGAAGATGATGTTCTTCTCCGGCCGCGCCCACCCCGAGCTTGCCGAGGAGGTCGCCCATAAGCTGGGTGTCGGGGTTGTCCCGACGAAGGCCTTCGACTTCGCCAACGGTGAGATCTACGTCCGCTACCAGGAGTCCGCGCGCGGCGCCGACTGCTTCCTGATGCAGAGCCACACGGCTCCCATCAACAAGTGGATCATGGAGCAGTTGATCATGATCGACGCTCTGAAGCGGGCCTCCGCGCGGAGCATCACCGTCATCGTGCCCTTCTACGGTTACGCGCGGCAGGACAAGAAGCACCGTGGACGTGAACCGATCTCGGCGCGTCTGATCGCCGATCTGATGAAGACGGCGGGTGCCGACCGGATCCTCACGGTCGACCTGCACACCGACCAGATCCAGGGCTTCTTCGACGGCCCGGTCGACCACCTCTTCGCGCTGCCGATCCTGGCGGACTACGTGGGGGCGAAGGTCGACAAGTCGAAGCTCACCGTCGTCTCCCCGGACGCCGGCCGGGTGCGCGTCGCCGACCGCTGGTGCGACCGCCTGGACGCCCCGCTGGCGATCGTGCACAAGCGCCGTGACAAGGACGTCGCCAACCAGGTCACCGTCCACGAGGTGGTCGGTGACGTGAAGGGCCGCGTCTGTGTCCTCGTCGACGACATGATCGACACCGGTGGCACGATCTGCGCCGCCGCCGACGCCCTCTTCGCGCACGGCGCGGAGGACGTCATCGTCACGGCCACGCACGGTGTGCTCTCCGGCCCGGCGGCCGACCGTCTGAAGAACTCCAAGGTCAGCGAGTTCGTCTTCACGGACACTCTGCCGACCCCGGGCGAGCTGGAGCTCGACAAGATCACGGTCCTGTCGATCGCGCCGACGATCGCCAACGCGGTCCGTGAGGTCTTCGAGGACGGCTCGGTGACGAGCCTGTTCGAGGAGCAGTAGAGATCCTTTTGGGTGTGGCCTCCCTGCCGAGTAGACTGCTCAAGTTGCTCGGCGAGGGAGGCCGCACTTTTTTGTGCGGCGGTCCGTTATCGACGCGCTCTTCGTAGCAGGCCGATGGTTTGGCCGGGTGACCGCCTTCCCTGGTTTCCCCAGATTTCTACGAGGAGTGCACATGTCCGAGGTCAAGCTCGCCGCCGAGACCCGTACCGAGTTCGGCAAGGGCGCCGCCCGCCGCATCCGCCGTGACAGCAAGGTTCCCGCCGTGGTCTACGGCCACGGCACCGAGCCGGTCCACATCACGCTGCCGGGCCACGAGCTGCAGCTCGCCCTGCGCACCCCGAACGTTCTGCTCACCCTGGACATCGAGGGCAAGACCGAGCTCGCGATCCCGAAGGCCGTCCAGCGCGACGCCATCAAGGGCTTCCTCGAGCACGTCGACCTGCTCCTCGTGAAGCGCGGCGAGAAGGTCACCGTCGAGGTCTTCGTGCAGACCGAGGGCGAGCTCGCCCCGGGCAGCTTCCTGCTCGAGCACGTGCTGAACACCCTCACGGTCGAGGCCGAGGCCACCCACATCCCGGAGTCGGTCACCGTCTCCATCGCGGGCCTGGAGGCCGGTGCCTCCATCCTCGCCAAGGACATCCCGCTGCCCAAGGGCACCACGCTGGCGATCGACGAGGACGCGGTCGTCCTGCAGGTCCTGTCCGCCCAGGCCGAGGAGCCGACCGAGGGCGAGGCCACGGGCACCGAGGCCGCCGAAGCCTGATCGGCCTGATTCCCCCGGAATCTTCATCTGTGTCAGCCGCCGCTCCCCTCAGGGGCGGCGGCTGCCGCGTATCAAGGACACATGGGAGACACCGACGTGACGACCGATGCGGGCGCCCCCTGGCTGATCGTGGGCCTCGGCAACCCCGGCCCCGAGTACGCCATGAACCGGCACAACGTGGGTTTCATGGTCGCCGACCTGCTGGCGGAGCGGATCGGCGGCAGGTTCAAGCGGGCCGGCAAGGCACAGGCGCAGGTGATCGAGGGGCGCATCGGCCCGCCGGGGCCGGCGAACCGCCGGGTGATCCTGGCCAAGCCGATGTCGTACATGAACCTGTCCGGCGGCCCGGTGACCGCGCTGCGGGACTTCTACAAGGTGCCGACGGCGAACATCGTCGCGATCCATGACGAGCTGGACATCGACTACGGCGTCCTGCGTCTGAAGCTCGGCGGTGGCGACAACGGCCACAACGGGCTGAAGTCGATGACGAAGGCGATGGGCTCCGACTACCACCGGGTGCGGTTCGGCATCGGGCGGCCTCCGGGGCGGATGCAGGTCGCCGACTTCGTCCTGAAGGACTTCTCCTCGGCGGAGCGCAAGGAACTCGACTACTTCGTGGACCGGGCCTCGGACGCCGTGGAGTGCCTCGTCATCGAGGGGCTGGAGCGGGCGCAGGGCACGTACAACTCCTGATCGGTTCTCCGGGGCGGTTCTCCCGGAGGTCTCCGGGAGGTCTCCGGGAGGTCTCAGGAGCGGTCGATGTACGCGTACAACTGCCGACTTGTCGCCCGCCGGAACCGGCCGGAGTTGACCGGCGCGCAGCCATGGCCAAGGATCGCCGCCATGCCTGCCGTCGCCGCACATCGAGGCTCCCGTCGGAGCGCACATCCGGCGCTGCGGTTCGGGCGGCTCGCGGCGATGGGTACGGTCGCGGCGCTGATCCTGATCGCGGGCGTCTGGGGTTCCTGGGGCACGGCCCAGCACGTGATGCTGAGCAAGGGCCGGGAGCAGGGGACGATGACCGTGACCGAGTGCTCCGGCGATGTCTGTACGGGGACGTACGCGCCGACCTCGACGGGGTCGCGGGCGCGGGCGCACGTCACCATCGACGAGGCGGTCGCGGTGCGCAAGGGCCGGACGTACACGGTGACCGTGAAACCCGGCAGCAGTGATGTCGTCCGTAGTGGTCCGGCGGGCGTTCTCTACGCCTGGGTCCCGCTGGGTGGCGCTCTGTTGCTCGCCTCGGTGGTGGTGGCGGGTGGCCTGCGACTGCGGCGGGCGGCGTGGGTGCTGGCGGGGGCGGGGATCGCGCAGCTGACGGCCACGTTCCTGGTTCTGTGACCTGTCTCTTGAAGTGACGGGCGCTTGAAGCGACGGGTGCTTGACGTGACGGGTGCTTGAAACGAGGGGTGCCCCGCGTTCGTACGAACGCGGGGCACCCCTTTTGCGTGGGTCCCTCGGGCGTCAGCCGGTGTTGCGCAGTCCGGCCGCCACACCGTTGACCGTCAGGAGCAGCGCGCGCGAGAGCAGCGGGTCCGGCTCGGCGCCGGCCGCGGCCTCGTCGCGCTGGCGCTTGAGGAGCGCGACCTGGAGGTAGGAGATCGGGTCCAGGTAGGCGTCGCGGATGGAGAAGGTCTGCTGGAGGACCGGGTTGGTGTCCAGGAGCTCCTTGCCGCCGGTGACGCGCAGTACCTCGCGGACGGTCAGCTCGTGTTCGGCCTCGATGGTGGCGAAGACGTGCTTGAGGTCGTCGGGGACGAGGGTGTCGACGTAGTGGCGGGCGATCCGCAGGTCGGTCTTCGCGAGGGTCATCTCGACGTTGGAGAGGAAGTTCTGGAAGAAGTGCCACTGCTCGTGCATCTCGTCGAGCACGGTGTCCCCTTCTTGCCGCAGGCCCGCCTCGCGCAGGGCCTTGAGGCCGGAGCCGACGCCGAACCAGCCGGGCACGATCTGCCGTGACTGGGTCCAGCCGAAGACCCACGGGATGGCGCGCAGTCCGTCGAGCGAGACGCCCGAGCCGGGGCGGCGGGAGGGCCGCGAGCCCAGGTGCAGGTCGGCGAGCTGGTCGACCGGCGTGGAGGCGAGGAAGTAGGTCGGCAGGTCCGGGTCCTCGACGAGTCGTCGGTAGGCGTTGTGGGCGGCGTCGGAGACGACGTCCATGGCCGCGTCCCAGCGGGCCAGTGCCTCGTCGGACTGGCGGGGGGAGGTGTGCAGGGCGGAGGCCTGGAGGGTGGCCGCGACCGTGAGTTCCAGGTTCTCGCGGGCGAGCGAGGGCACGAGGTACTTGTCGGAGATGACCTCGCCCTGCTCGGTCACCTTGATCTCGCCCTCCAGCGTGCCCCAGGGCTGCGCGAGGATCGCGTCGTGGGAGGGGCCGCCGCCGCGGCCGACGGTGCCGCCGCGGCCGTGGAAGAGACGCAGGCGTACGCCGTAGCGGTGGGCGACGTCGCGCAGGCGGCGCTGGGCGCGGTGGATCTCCCACTGGCTGGTCGTGATGCCGCCGAACTTCGAGGAGTCGGAGTAGCCGAGCATGACCTCCTGGACGTCCCCGCGCAGCGCCACGAGGCGGCGGTAGGAGGGGTCGGAGAGCATGTCCTCGAGGATCGAGTCGGCGGCCTTCAGCTCGTCCGTCGTCTCCAGGAGCGGGACGATGCCGATCTTGGCCCAGCCGGCGTGCAGGTCGAGCAGGCCGGCCTCGCGCGCGAGTACGGCCGCGGCGAACACGTCCTCGGCGCCCTGGCACATCGAGATGATGTACGACTCGATGACCTCGGGTCCGAAGATCTCCAGGGCCTTCTTGACCGTCCCGAAGACGCCGAGGGTCT
The DNA here is from genome assembly GCF_055656965.1 of Streptomyces sp. NPDC111656. Classification (NCBI taxonomy): domain Bacteria; kingdom Bacillati; phylum Actinomycetota; class Actinomycetes; order Kitasatosporales; family Streptomycetaceae; genus Streptomyces; species Streptomyces sp. NPDC111656. The sequence goes on along the minus strand of NZ_JBVKCA010000019.1, from coordinate 170,999 downwards.
TCTCACCGGCGGCGTCGAGGGGCGCGGGGGTCGGGGCGAGCGGGCGACGGGAGCGGAGTTCCTTGGCGAGGAGCTTGGCGCGGTAGTCGCGGGGCATGTCGACGTAGCGCCAGGATTCCTCGCCGAGGCGGTCGAACAGCTGGCCGAGGGCGTGGTGGTGGGCGTCGGCGTGCTCGCGTACGTCCATGGTGGCGAGCTGGAGGCCGAAGGCGGCCAGGGTGCGGATGGTGCGGTTCATCCGGCCGTCGGCGAACAGGGCGCCGCGGTGCTCGCGCAGCGAGGTCTGGATGAGGGTGAGGTCGCGCAGGAGTTCGCCGGTGCCGAGGTAGTCGCGGCCCTCCTCGTGCGGGGTGCCCGTGGCGAGGCGGTGCTTGGTGTTCTCCAGCTTCTGCCGGATGCAGGTGGCCTTGAGCCGGTAGGGCTCCTCGGCGTTGAGGCGCTTGTAGCGGGGGCTGATCTCGGGGAGGCGCTCCAGGTCGCTCTGGAGGGATGCGAGGAGTTCCTCGGTGGCGCCGGTGTAGCGGATGGAGTTGGAGAGGAAGCCGCGGAGTTCGTCGATGACGTCCAGGGCGTCGTTGATGCCGTGTTCGTGCTGGAGGATCAGGACGTCCCAGGTGACGGCCGGGGTGACGTTCGGGTTGCCGTCGCGGTCGCCGCCGATCCAGGTGCCGAAGGTGAGCGGCCGGGTGTCGTCCGGGAGCCGCACACCGACGCGCTCCAGCTCCGCGGTGAGATCCTCCAGGACGTCGCCCACCGCGCCGGCGTGCAGCTCGTCCAGGTAGTAGATGGCGTTGCGGGCCTCGTCCGCGGGCTCCGGGCGGACCACACGCAGTTCGTCCGTCTGCCACACCAGGTCGATGTTCTCGGCCAGCCGGGTGTCGTAGCGGCGGCGGTCTGCCTCGATGACGGGGGTCTCGAGGAGTGCGGCGATACGGCGCAGCTTGTTGAGGACCGAACGGCGGGCGGCTTCCGTCGGGTGGGCGGTGAAGACCGGGCGGACATTCAGGTTCTTGACGGTCTGCTTCAGGTGTTCGGGGTCGGCGTCCTTGAGCCGGTCCGCCGTTCGGGCGAGGAGTCCGCCCTCGGCGGCCCGCTTGGCGCGCAGCTCGCGGCCGCGGTGCACCTGCTCGGTGACATTCGCCAGATGGAAGTACGTGGAGAAGGCGCGGACCAGCTTGGCCGCGGTCTCCAGCTCGGTGCCGCGCAGCAGCTCGGCGGCTGCCTCGCCGTCCTCGCGGGTCAGGCGGCGGACCTTCTCGACCAGTTCCAGGAGCTCGGGGCCCTCCTGACGGACGAGGGTCTCACCGAGCAGGTCGCCCAGGCGGCGGATGTCGGCGCGCAGCTCGCTGCTGGTCGTCGTGGTCTGGTCGTCGGCACTGCTCACAGGTGCGGCTCCTTGCAGTGTGGAAGCTCGGCTGAAGAGTGTGGAAGCTCGTCTGAAGCTCGTCAGGGAGGGAACCCGGATGGTGGTCGCGCGGCGGGGTGCCGCTTAGGGACGTGGCATCCGGGAAGAAAACAGAACGGACCGCGCTGTCCGACCGAATCCAAGGATAGGTGTCCATGCGGACGCGCAGGCTGTTGGGCTCTTGCCGCCAGGCTGCGCGCTGCCATACTTACGACGCCGTAAGTTACGGATGCGTAGGGCCTCCCGTCAGCTGGTAGGAGGACTCTGAGATCCCGTAACCGGCCATCTCCCCCGCCCTCGAACCCCACAAGGGGATGCTCATGCCCACGAGTTCCGACGTGATCGACGACGTCCCGCGGTCGCCCGACGACGCTTCGCTCCCCGCCGCCACGCTGGGTGGCGAGCGGAAGGGGTCACTCGAACAGATCACGCTGCTTCTCTTCATCGCTGTTCCGTTCGTAGCCCTCGTGGCAGCGGTGCCGCTGGCCTGGGGCCGGGGGGTGAGCTGGCTGGACATCGGCCTGCTGGTCTTCTTCTACTACCTGGGTTGCCACGGCGTCACGATCGGCTACCACCGCTACTTCACGCACGGCTCCTTCAAGGCGAAGCGTCCGCTGCGGATCGGGCTGGCGATCGCCGGTTCGATGGCGGTCGAGGGCCCTGTGGTCCGCTGGGTCGCCGACCACCGCAAGCACCACAAGTTCTCCGACGCCGAGGGTGACCCCCACTCGCCGTGGCGCTACGGGGAGACGGTGCCGGCCCTGATGAAGGGCCTGTGGTGGGCGCACATCGGCTGGATGTTCGACGAGGAGCGGACTCCGCAGGAGAAGTACGCGCCGGACCTGATCAGGGACCCGGCGATCCGCGCGATCTCGCGCCACTTCATCTACTGGACGATGCTGTCCCTCGCTCTCCCCCCGCTGATCGGTGGTCTGGCGACGATGTCCTGGTGGGGCGCGTTCACCGGCTTCTTCTGGGGTTCGCTCGTCCGGGTGGCGCTGCTGCACCACGTCACCTGGTCGATCAACTCGATCTGTCACGCGGTGGGCAAGCGGCCCTTCAAGTCGCGGGACCGCTCGGGCAACGTGTGGTGGCTGGCCGTGCTCTCCTGCGGTGAGTCCTGGCACAACCTGCACCACGCCGACCCGACCTCGGCGCGGCACGGCGTGCAGCGCGGCCAGGTCGATTCCTCGGCGCGGATCATCCGCTGGTGCGAGCAGCTCGGCTGGGCGTACGACGTGCGCTGGCCGTCACGCTCGCGTATCGATTCGAAGCGCAACACGGACGGGTCCGCCTCCCAGGGCAAGACGGAAACCGCTGAAGCGGCATGATTGACGGCGTGGCGACCGACTCCAGCAGCACCCCGAGCAGCAGTGAAAAGCCGCGGCGTGCGCGCCGCACCCGCATGACCGGTGCGGAGCGCCGTCAGCAGCTGCTGGAGATCGGTCGCACCCTGTTCGCGGCGAAGGGCTTCGAGGGGACGTCGGTGGAGGAGATCGCGGCGAAGGCCGGCGTCTCCAAACCGGTGGTCTACGAGCACTTCGGTGGCAAGGAGGGGCTGTACGCGGTGGTGGTGGACCGCGAGATGCGCCGTCTGCTGGACATGGTGACCGGCTCCCTCACCGCCGGTCATCCCCGCGAGCTGTGCGAGCAGGCCGCGTTCGCCCTTCTGGACTACATCGAGGAGTACACGGACGGCTTCCGGATCCTGGTCCGCGACTCGCCCATTCCCCAGTCGACGGGTTCCTTCGCGTCGCTGATCTCGGACATCGCCACCCAGGTGGAGGACATCCTGGGCCGGGAGTTCAAGCTGCGCGGCTTCGACCCGAAACTGGCTCCCCTCTACGCCCAGGCCCTGGTCGGCATGGTCGCCCTGACGGGCCAGTGGTGGCTGGACGTCCGCAAGCCCCGCAAGGCGGAGGTGGCGGCCCATCTGGTGAACCTGGCCTGGCACGGCCTGGACGGTCTGGAGCCGAAGCCGCGTTTGATCGGGCATCGCAAGTCCTAGGACCCGGGCTGCTCCGCGGACCCGGGCTGCTTCACGGACCCGAACGGCTCCGCGGATCCGAGTGGCTCCAGGAACTCCAGTCGGTTGCCGACGGGGTCCTCGGAGTAGAAGCGGCGGTGGCCGGGGAGGTTGTCGTCCCAGGTGACCTCGGCCTCGTGGGCCCGCAGGCGGGCGGCGAACGCCTCGATGCCGGTGATGCGCAGCCCGGGGTGGGCCTTCTTCGCGGGCCGGAAGTCCTTCTCGATCCCCAGGTGCAGCTGCACGGCCCCCGCGCGGAACCAGCAGCCGCCGCGGGCGGCGAGGGCGGGCGGTTTGGGGATCTCGTTCATGCCGAGAACCTCGACGTAGTACCCGCGCAGGAGGTCCTCCGAGCCGGGCGGGGCCGCGAGCTGGACGTGGTCGACGGCGGCGAGCATCCGCTCACGCTCCCTTGTGCGCCACGGCGAACAGGCGGCGGAAGGGCAGCACCGTGCCGTACGGGGCCGTCGGGTAGGCCTCGCGCAGCAGGTCGCGGTATTCGGTGACCAAGGCGTCGCGGGCGTCCGGGTCGTCGGCGAGGGCCGTCAGCACCGGGCGCAGCCCTGTGCCCTTCACCCAGTCCAGTACCGGATCCTCACCGGTCAGGATCTGCTCGTACGTCGTCTGCCAGACGTCCGTCTCGCAGCCGAGGCGGGCCAGCCGGTCCAGGTAGACCAGCGGTTCGTGGACGGAGTCCTCGTGTCGCAGGACGTCTTCGAGGCGGTCCTTCCAGCGGGCGGAGGCGGCGAGCTCGCGCATCAGGGCGTGCAGGGGCGCGTCGATGTTGTCGGGGACCTGGAAGGCGAAGGTGCCGCCGGGCGCCAGCGCGGCGACCCAGTCGCGGAACCGTTCCAGATGCCCGGGCACCCACTGCAGCGCCGCGTTGGACACGATCAGGTCGTACGTCTCGGTGGGCGCCCAGGTCGTCGCGTCCGCGTGGGCGAAGTCGAGGCGTCCGCCGCCGGCCGTGGGGCCCGCGTACGGCTGCGTCCTGGCGAGCATCTCGGGGGAGTTGTCGTATCCGGTGATGCGCGCGGTGGGCCAGCGGTCGGCGAGGAGGACGGTCACGTTGCCGGGGCCGCAGCCGAGGTCGGCGATGCGGGGCGGGGTGCCGGGGAGGTCGGGGACCCGGGCGAGGAGGTCGATGAACGGGCGGGCGCGGTGGCCGGCGTGGCGCAGGTACTGGGCGGGGTCCCAGGTGGGAGTGGTCATGTCTGCTACTTTCCCCTCACATGTATCTCGACGTCAAGAGACTTGATATCAAGAGACTTCATGTCGACACAACCACTACACTGATCGTCATGGAGGACGAGGTCGATCGGCTGGTCGCAGCATGGCGCCGGGAGCGCCCTGACCTCGACGTGGAACCGCTCGAGGTACTCAGCCGGGTGAGCAGGCTCGCCCGGCACCTGGACCGCGCCCGACGGCTGGCGTTCTCCGAGCACAGCCTGGAGCCCTGGGAGTTCGACGTGCTGACCGCACTGCGGCGCGCGGGCTCCCCGTACCAGCTCTCCCCCGGCCAGCTGCTCACGCAGACGCTCGTCACCTCCGGCACGATGACCAACCGCATCGACCGGCTGACGAAGAAGGGCCTGGTGGAGCGCCTCCCGGACCCGAGCGACCGCCGGGGCGTACTCGTGCGCCTCACGGACGAGGGACGCGATCGCGCCGACCAGGCGCTGGCCGGACTCCTCGACCAGGAGCGCGCGATCCTGGCCGAACTCAGCAGGGCGCAGCGCGGTGAACTCGCGTCCCTGCTACGCCAGCTGACCGCCCCGTTCGACAACATCCCCGGCTAGGTCGACGGGCCCGACCCCGGCCCGGCGGGCGAGGGCGACCGCGGCGAGCGTCGAGTGGACGCCCAACTTCCCCAGCACGTTCTGCATATGGGTCCGGACGGTGTGCGGGGAGAGGAACAACCTCTCCGCGACGGCCTTCCGCCCCAGCCCCGCGACCATGCACCGCAGCACTTCCCGCTCCCGCGGCGTGAGCGACTCGACCAGCCGCTCGCTCTCGGTGCGGTGCTTGCGCGCGGCGGTCAACTCCCGCAGGACGCCGGTGAGCAGGGCGGGCGGCAGATGCGTCTCGTCGCGCAGCACACCCCGTATGACGGTCAGGAGCCGCGACAGGGAACAGTCCTTGGCGACCCACCCCGAGGCGCCGGCCTGCAGTGCGAGGGCCGCGCGGCGCGGATCGTCCTTCTCGGCGAGGACGACGATGCGCACGCTCGGCTGCCCCGAACGGACGCCCGCGACGAGCGAGATGCCGTCGACGAGCCCGTCCTCGTTGCCCTCCTGGACCGGTACGGCAGGACGGGCGCCGGGCAGATTGCCGCCCAGGTCGGCGTCGACGAGCAGCACGTCGAATCTGCGGCCCTCCGCTGACGCCCGCTCCAGGCAGCGCAGCGCGGCCGGGCCGCTGCCGGCGGCGGACACGTCGACGTCGGGCTCGGCGGCCAGGGCGGCGGCGAGCGACTCGGCGAAGATGCGGTGGTCGTCGACGACCAGGACACGGATGCGAACCACTGATACCCCCACTGGTCGGGGGACGGACCGGCGCAGGTACGACACCCGAAGTGATCCCGAGCCCGCTCGAACTCGGAAGACGGGGTGCCGCAGCCGCACGGCCGCCGCCGTGCTGGAACTGCTACCCCCACTTCGGGCGTCGTACCCGACTGTCTCGCCCCCTGATCAGCGCCGGCCCCCACCGGCGCTGTTCACAGGGTACGACCGGGGGCGGGCAGCGGAAGGCAATTTGCAGAACTGATTGGCCAGCGCGTTTATGGTGAGCCGTATGTTTCGTATGGAGACAGGAGACGACAAAGACCGGCGTGATCTGCTCCGCCGGCGACTGCGCGACACGAACACACAGGCGTCTCCGATCCTCCGCGCTCTGCGCGGCACCCCTGCCGAACGGGAACTTCCGCTCCACGTCTGGGCCTTGGACGCCGACGGGGCGCTCGCGGGCGGGCTCGTCGGACACACCTGGACGACGTGGCTGCACGTGACGTACCTCTGGGTGGACGCGCCCCACCGCGGCGCGGGCCTCGGCGGCAGGCTCCTCGCCGAGGCCGAGCGCCTCGCCCACGAGGAGCGCGGCTGCCACAACTCCCGCCTGGAGACCTGGGACTTCCAGGCCCCCGAGTTCTACAAGAAACACGGCTACAAGGTGGTCTGCGTGATCCCCGACTACCCGCCGGGGGTCACGGAATACACCCTGACCAAGCAGTTGCCCTGAGGCCTTTAGGGGCGCGGGGAACTGCGCGCCCAGCCCCCACGGTCCGCAGACAAAGAACGCACCCGAGCGTCAGCTCAAGCGCCGGGCGCCCGCCGAGGGCACCGCCGGAAAGACCCGAGGAGCCGTGTAACCGGCGGAGCCGAACGCCTCGGTGACCGCCTTCGTCACCGTGTCCACATCCGCCGACTCCACCAGCACGATCGCCGAGCCACCGAAGCCGCCCCCGGTCATCCGCGCACCCAGCGCCCCCGCGGCGTTGGCCGTGGCGACCACCAGGTCCAGTTCCTCGCAGGAGATCCGCAGGTCGTCCCGGAGCGAGGCATGCCCGTCCGTGAGGACCGGCCCGATGGCCCGGACATCCCCGGCGTCCAGCAGCGCGATGACCCGTTCCACCCGGTGGTCGTCGGAGACGACGTGGCGGACGTATCGGCGTACGCGCTCGTCCGACAGGCGCGCGAGCGCCGCGTCGAGCTCCTCGTACGCGACATCCCGCAGATGCGAGACCCCGAGCTGCCGCGCGCCCTCCTCGCACCCTTCGCGCCGCTCGGCGTACGCCCCGTCGCCCAGCGCGTGCTTCACCCGCGTGTCGACGACCAGCAGCTCCAGCCCCTGGGAGGCCAGATCGAAAGGGACCTGCCGGATGGACAGATCGCGGCAGTCGAGGTGCAGGGCGTGCCCCTCGGTGCAGCACGCGGACGCCGTCTGGTCCATGATCCCGCAGGGCACGCCGACGAAATCGTTCTCGGCGCGCTGGGCGAGGCGGGCCAGTTCGGGACCGGTGAGGCCGAGTTCGTACAGGTCGTCGAGGGCGAGCGCCGTCACGACCTCCAGAGCGGCGGAGGAGGACAGGCCCGCCCCCGTCGGCACGGTCGAGGCGAGGTGCACGTCCGCGCCCGTCACCGCGTGCCCCGCCTCGCGCAGCGCCCACACCACGCCCGCCGGGTACGCGGCCCAGCTGGTGTTGGTCAGCGGCGCCAGCTCGTCGACATGCAGTTCGACGACCGGGCCCTCGATGTCGGCGGAGTGCAGCCGCAGCACCCCGTCCGTGCGCCGGGACACCGCCGCCACCGCCGTGTGCGGCAGGGCGAGCGGCATCACGAACCCCTCGTTGAAGTCCGTGTACTCGCCGATCAGGTTGACCCGCCCCGGCGCCGCCCAGACGCCTTCCGGTGCGGTCCCGTACAGCTCCTCGAACCCCTCGCGAACGCCCACCGAATTACCTACCGCTCCTTGTTCTGCGCGAACGCCCACGCGTCCGCGACGATCCCCGCGAGATCCGCGCGGGACGGGTTCCAGCCGAGCCGCTCGCGCGCGGTCGCCGCCGAGGCTACGAGCACGGCCGGGTCCCCGGCCCGGCGCGGGGCCACGACCTCGGGGATCGGGTGCCCCGTGACCTGTCGGACGGTCTCGATGACCTCGCGGACGGAGAAGCCGTTGCCGTTGCCGAGATTGCAGATGAGGTGCTCACCGGCGGTGGCCGCCTCGACGGCCAGCAGGTGCGCCTCCGCCAGGTCCGCCACGTGGATGTAGTCGCGGACGCAGGTGCCGTCCGGCGTCGGGTAGTCGTCGCCGAACACGGAGATCGCGTCACGGCGCCCCTGCGCGACCTGGAGGACGAGCGGGATGAGGTGCGACTCGGGGTCGTGGCGCTCGCCCTGCGCCCCGTACGCGCCGGCCACGTTGAAGTAGCGCAGCGACACCGCGCCCAGTCCGTGGGCCGCCGCCTCGCCGGTGATCATGTGGTCGACGGCGAGCTTGGAGGCGCCGTAGGGGTTGGTGGGCCTCGTCGGCGCGGACTCGACGATCGGGGTCTGCTCCGGCTCGCCGTACGTGGCGGCCGTGGAGGAGAAGACCAGCTTGCGCACGCCCGCCTCGCGCATCGCCGCGAGCAGCGCCATGGTGCCGCCGACGTTGTTGTCCCAGTACTTCTCGGGCTTCACGACGGACTCGCCGACCTGTGAGAACGCGGCGAAGTGCAGCACGGCGTCGTACGAGGAGTCCAGCCACTTGCCGGCGTCGCGGATGTCGCCCTCGATGAAGGAAGCCCCCGCCGGGACGCCCTCGCGGAAGCCCGTCGACAGGTTGTCGAGGACCGTCACCTCGTGACCGGCCTCGATCAGATGCTGCGCGACCACGCTGCCGACATAACCCGCGCCACCCGTGACCAGGTACTTCCCACTCATGAACTCGCTACCTCTCGCAGTCGCTGGGCCGCGGCTTCCGGCGGCACGTCGTTGATGAACACGCTCATGCCGGACTCGGAACCCGCGAGGAACTTCAGCTTGCCGGAAGTGCGGCGAATGGTGAAAAGCTCGAGGTGAAGCGCGAAGTCGTCCCTGCTCACACCCTCGAACTCCGCCAGCGCGCCGAACGGCGCCTGGTGCCAGGCGGCGATGTACGGCGTCGGAGGCTCCCCGTTACCGAAGATCCGGTCGAAGCGCCTCAAGAGTTCCAGATAGACCTGGGGGAACTCTGTGCGTGCCTCCTCGTCGAGCCCGAGCAGGTCGGGCACCCGCCGCTTGGGGTAGAGGTGGACCTCGTAGGGCCAGTGCGCGGCGTACGGCACGAAGGCGACCCAGCTCTCGGTCTCCAGGACGATCCGGTCGCCCTCGGCGAGTTCGCGTGCGACGACGTCGTCGAAGAGGTTCTGGCCGCCGGTGGCCTCCTTGTGCGCGGCCAGCGAGCGCAGCATCAGGGCCGTACGCGGGGTGGTGAACGGGTAGGCGTAGATCTGCCCGTGCGGGTGGCCGAGGGTGACGCCGATCTCCTCGCCGCGGTTCTCGAAACAGAAGACCTGTTCCACGGAGGGGAGGTGGGACAGCTCCGCCGTGCGGTCCGTCCACGCCTCCAGGACGAGCCCCGCCTGCTCCTCGGTGAGGTCGGCGAAGGACGAGTCGTGGTCGGAGGTGAAGCAGACGACCTCGCAGCGCCCGGAGTCGCCGGCGAGCGAGGGGAAACGATTCTCGAAGACGACCACGTCGTACGAGGAGTCCGGGATCTCACTCAGCCGGCCGCCCTGCGAGGGGCACAGGGGGCACTCGTTCGCCGGGGGGTGGTAGGTGCGCCCCTGGCGGTGCGAGGCGATCGCGACCGAGTCGCCGAGGAGCGGGTCTCGGCGCACCTGGGAGCTGGTGACGGTGGGCTCCAGCGGGCGGTGGTCCACCGCGTCGCGCACCGTGTTGTCGCCCGAGTCGTAGTAGATCAGCTCACGACCGTCAGCAAGCCGGGTCGAGGTCTTCTTCACCGCTGGACTCCTCATCCACACCACACCCAACCATCAAACAGAACCGAACACAACAAACCACAAAGCAACAGGAACGTCAATGCCTGCGGGGGTTTGGGGGGTGTCTGTGAAGCTTGGGCGGCATCGTGGGACTCATGGGGCATGGATACGGGCATGCATGCCCCCACATACCTCGCCGCAGGGCTCCGGCTCCCCACGAACGGGCTCGACTACACGATCCTCGGCATCTACTTCGTCGTCGTGCTCGGGATCGGTTTCGCCGCCAAGGCCTCGGTCAAAACCAGCCTCGACTTCTTCCTCTCCGGGCGGTCGCTGCCCGCCTGGATCACCGGCCTCGCGTTCATCTCCGCCAACCTCGGCGCGACCGAGATCCTGGGGATGGCCGCGAACAGCGCACAGTACGGCGTCTACACCGTGCACTGGTACTGGATCGGCGCGATCCCCGCCATGGTGTTCCTGGGCCTGGTGATGATGCCGTTCTACTACGGCTCGAAGGTCCGCTCGGTCCCCGAGTTCCTGCTCCTGCGCTTCGACAAGGCGGCGCACCTGCTGAGTTCGATCCTGTTCGCCTTCGCGGCGATCCTGATCGCGGGCGTCAACCTGTACTCACTGGCGATCGTGGTCGAGGCGCTGCTCGGCTGGCCGCAGTGGGTGGCGATCGTGATCGCGGGGTTCTTCGTCCTGGCGTACATCACGCTCGGCGGCCTGTCCTCGGCGATCTACAACGAGGTGCTGCAGTTCTTCGTGATCCTCGCGGCCCTGATCCCGATCGCCGCGCTCGGCCTGAAGCGGGTCGGCGGCTGGGACGGTCTGACCCACTCGCTCGACAAGACGCACGGCAGTGACTTCACCACCGCCTGGGGCGGTACGGGCATCGGTCATGTGAACCCGCTGGGCGCGAACTGGCTGACCATCGTCCTCGGCCTCGGCTTCGTCCTCTCCTTCGGCTACTGGACGACGAACTTCGCGGAGGTGCAGCGCGCGCTCTCGGCGAAGAACCTGTCGGCGGCCCAGCGCACCCCGCTCATCGCGGCGTTCCCCAAGATCTTCATCGTCTTCCTGGTGATGATCCCGGGCCTGGTGGCGGCGGTCCTGGTGCCCAGGATCGGCACGAGCGGCTCGAACCTCCAGTACAACGACGCGGTCCCGTACCTGATGCAGGAACTGCTGCCGAACGGCGTGCTGGGCATCGCGGTGACGGGGCTCCTGGCGGCCTTCATGGCGGGCATGGCGGCCAACGTCTCGTCGTTCAACACGGTGTTCACGTCGGACATCTGGCGGCGATACGTCGTGACCGACCGGGAGGACTCCTACTACGTCCGCTTCGGCCGCCTGATCACGGTGATCGGCGTCCTGGCGTCGATCGGCACGGCGTTCCTGGCGTCGTCCTTCTCCAACATCATGGCCTACCTGCAGACCCTCTTCTCCTTCTTCAACGTGCCGATGTTCGTGGCCTTCATCGTCGGCATGTTCTGGAAGCGCGCGTCGGCGAAGTCGGGTTTCTGGGGCCTGTTGGCGGGCACGACGGCGGCGATGGTCAATTACTTCGTCATCTACAAGCAGGGGATCATCGCCATCCCCTCCGACCAGGGAGCCAACTTCGTCTCGGCGATCGCGGGCTTCGTGGCCGGCGCCGTGGTGATGGTCGCGGTCTCCCTCTTCACGGCCCCCAAACCGGCGGAGGACCTCCAGGGCCTGGTCTACGGCACCGTCTCCCCCGGCATGGCCGAGCCGCCGGCCGTGGGCGACGACGCGTGGTACCGCAGGCCGGCACTGCTGGGCTGGGGCGCGTTGATCCTGGCGGCCGCCTGCTACATCCCGTTCTCGTTCTGACGCAGGAGGCCTGAGCAACCATGTCCGACCACTATTCGGACCGTGATGTCCAGCGCGAGGTCACGGAGCTGGAGCAGCAGTCCGCGACCGCGACCCGTCTCTTCGACATCCGCACCATCATCGGCGGCCTGTTCGTCGTCTACGGCGTCATCGTCACCCTCGCGGGCCTGACCGCCTCCGACGCCGAACTCGCCAAGGCCCAAGGCGTCAACATCAACCTCTGGACCGGCCTCGGCATGCTCGCCCTGGGCATCTTCTTCCTGCTGTGGCTGTGGCTGCGCCCGCTGGCTCCGCCCGTGCCGTTGCCCGACGAGGAACGATCGCTCTAGGTGGTCGCCCGTTCACAGTAGAGGGCGGCCCTGTTCGCATCATCTTCTCCACGCGCCTCTGACCTGCGCCTTTCTTCCCGGCGAGGGCCTCGACGGCCACCACGACCTGGAGTGAATAGGACAAATGGAGTTGCCGGCGGCCACGCCGCGAGGCCTCCTGAGCTCGGGGATACCTCCCCGGCTTCCTCACTCACACACAATGAAAGGCGTGGAATGTTCCATTTCAAGCGCTTCGGAACCGCTGTCGCGTCGGCCGCGGCCCTGGCCTCCCTGTCCCTGGTCATAGCCCCGGCGGCAATGGCGGCTACGGACCCGCAGCCCGTCACGCCCGTCGTCCAGGAGTCCAAGGGTCCGAAGCCCCCGAAGCCCCCGACGACGCCCCCGACGACCCCGCCGCTCTGCGCCACTCTGAGCGGTGAGCTCTCCACGCACCTGCAGGCCGCCGCGACGGCTCTGGCCGCCACGCCGACGCCCAACCTCGCCGCGGCCCAGGCGGCAGTCTCCGCAGCCCGGGAAACGGTCGCACAGCTCCGCGCCGCCGGGTGCCTCCCGGAAGCGCCTCCGACGCAGCGGACCTGCGCGGCCCTCGCTGTGCAACTGCAGGCGGACCTGCAGGTCCTCGCCGCCGCGCTGGCGGCCAACCCGCCCGTCCCGGCCAACATCACCGCGGCGCTGAACGCGGTGCTGGCCACCGATGCGCAGCTCACCGCGGCGTGCACGTGACCGGTCGTTCACCGTGCACCGTGTCGGTGACTCACACGATTGACATCGCAGTCTGAGCGTGTGGCGTCGTGGCGTTGGGTTCGGCGGTACTGCACCGTCGATCCCAACGCCTTTCGCGTACTCGGTCGACCCGCCACACACCCTCGGCAGGGTGACTACGTGGGCCGAGGGTCTTCCGTACTCCCGAGCACCGCCGTCACCGGCCCCGCCCGGTCCAGCAGCCCCGTCCGCGCGGCCAGGGCGGCCGCCTCGAGCCGCGACCCCACCCCCAGCTTCATCAGCACCCGCTGGACATGGGTCCTCGCGGTCGACGGGGCTATCCCCATACCGGCCGCGATGAGCCTCGTGTCCTCCCCGTCCGCGACCCTCACCAGGACCTCCACCTCGCGTGGGGTGAGCATCTGCAGGAGCCGCTGGCCCTCGTCGTCCGGTTGGGCGGCGGGGTTCAGCAGCTCACTGAAGGCGCCCTGGAGCAGGGCGGGGGCGACCGCCGCCTCGCCCGCCCTCGCCTTCATGATGGCGCGCTCGACTCCCTCTATCCGCTCGTCGTGGCGTACGTAGCCCGACGCGCCCGCGGCGAACGCGGCGGCGATGCCGCGCGGGTTCGGGACCGGCCCCAGAACCAGGACCGCCACCTGCGGACGCTCCCGCTTGATCCTGATCACCGGGTCGAAGATTCCCGGCTCGGCGGGTGTCGCCGTGCCGATCAGGCACACCTCCGGTGCCCTGGTGATCACCAGCTCCGCCGCTCCCGCGGCGGGCGCCGCCGCGGCGAGCACCCGGTGCCCCCGCAGTTTCAACGCCGAGGCCAACGCCTCGGCGAGCAGTCGGTGGTCGTCGACCACCATGAGCCGCACTCCCATCGAGCAACCCCCCAGTCCCCCCAAGCATCCCCACTGGTTCCCCGTGGATTAGGAGCCCCCCGGCTCTCCATCCCCCGGAAGCTACACGCTTGTTCGACGTTGCGCTTCCCCTACTGGTGAGAAGTGCCCCGGAATATCGAAATTCCTCGCATTCGGGAGTGATGAGGGGTAAGCGAACGGCCCCGTCCCTGAGCTGGGACGGGGCCATGGTCAAAGGAAGTTGACCTACTGCGTGCCGAACGCGATCGCCAGGTACTCCTTCTCGGAGGCGCTGTACGGCTTGTGGGCGTAGATCGCGGACATGTACAGGTGACCCTCGCTGTAAAAGATCTCGGCGTAGTCCGGGAGCATGCTCGTCTCCGCGTCGCGGATCGCCTCGGTCGCCGGGTTCTCCAGGAGCTTGGTCTCCTTGAAGGAGGTGCCGTCGATGCTCACGATCTGACCGCCCTTGTCGTAGGGCGGACGCTTGTACGCGAGGAGGTTGCCGCCGTCCATGCGCAGCGGGGAGATGTCGTAGCCGTCGCCCGCGTCCGCGCGCTGGCCGGTCTGCTTGCCGGTGCCCAGGTCGAAGGCGACGATCTCGTTGATCTGGCCGGACTGGCCGCCGTCGTGCTGCTCGGTCGGGATGTAGAGCCTGTCGTTGCCGACCACCAGCTTCGCGCAGCCCTCGATCCTGGTGATGCCGTCGCACTTGGCGGCGTACGTCTTGCCCGGCGCGGAGATCCTGGTGCGCAACTGGCCGGTCTTGTTGTCGATGGAGAAGAAGTCCGAGATGCCGCTGCCGTCACCGGCGGACTCGCCGACGTCGGCGGCCACCACCAGCGGGTCGGTCGACACGACGCTCGCGTACTCGATGCCGGGCGACATCTTGTACTCCGAGATCACCTTCCCGGACGTCGGGGCGATGGTCTGGATGTGCAACTGCCGCGTACTGCCGGACTCGCCGCACTTGCGGACCGCGACCAGCTTGTCGCCGCCGCCGTACCCGGCGTCGTAGCAGCTGTCCGTGGGCTTGGGTGCCCACAGCGCCTTGCCGGTGGAGATGTCGAACGCGGCGCCACCGCTGGTGCTGCCCACGGCGACGGTGTTCGCGCTGGTGGTGACGTTGTCGAGGCCGATCTTCTGGTCACCGGACTTGACCGTCTTCGTCCATAGCAGCTTGCCCGCGGCGAGGTCGAGGGCGGAGACCTCGCTGCAGCCGTGGGAAGGCTTCGCCTTGGTCGGCATGGCGGGCTCGTAGACGATCGCGGTCCGGTCGGCGTCGGTGGTGTGGCGGCTGGCCGTGCACACCGGGCCGGGGAGTTTGATCGTCCAGGCCTTGGCGCCGGAGTCGGGGTCGTAGCCGTTGATCTCGGCGTCGCCGCTCTTGGCGTACACCTTGTCGGTGAGCCAGGAGCCGACGGTGGACACGCTGGTCTCGGCGGGCACGGCGGGCGCGGGGATCTGGAAGAGGACCTTGGAGCCGGTGTCGGCGGGGACCTTCTCCTTGCCGGTGGAACCGGTGGTCTTGTCGCCGCCCGAGCCGCCCTTGCCTCCGGTGCCGCCGCTCGTACCGGAGGAGTTGCTCTTGCTGTCGTCCTTGCCGGAGCTCGCGTACCAGACCCCGCCGCCGATGATCAGCGCGACGGCCGCGACGGCCGCCACGATGATGACCACCTGGCTGTTCGGCTTCCGCCCGCCGCCCCCGCCCTGGGGAACCTGCGGCTGCATCGGGTAGGTCGGCGGCTGCTGCGGATAGCCGTAGCCGTACGGGGGTCCCGGGGGCTGGGCGGGCTGCTGGCCGGGGTAGCCGTAGCCCGGCTGGGCCGGGGGCCCCGGCGGGGGTGCCTGCTGCGGGTAGCCGTAACCGGGACCCTGCGGAGGCTGCGGGGCGCCGAACCCACCGGGCGGCGGAGCCTGCGGCGCACCGAACCCACCCGGCGGAGGGTCCTGCGGCGCGCCGAAGCCACCTTGTGGGGGCTGGTTCGGCGGTGGTGGGGGCGGCGGCTGGCTCATGACGTGTCTACCTCGGATGCGGATGCGTTGGGGACGGAGATGCGGGAGACGAAGAAGGTGACGAACGGGGCGAAAGTGGCGTGAGCGTGCGTCACTTGCCGTAGGCCAGCATCAACTTCTCCTTCGACTGGTCGTTGCCCGTCAGCCGGGTGGTGGAGATGTAGAAGCGCCCGTCCACGTAGTCGACCGCCTTCGAGAAGAAGCCGTTCTCCACCGACGCCGTGCCCTTCGGGTTCTGCAGCAGCTTGGTGGTCTTGTGGCTGCTTCCGGTGGTGGGGATCGACACGATCTGCCCACCGGCGTCGTACGACGGCTCGACGTACGCGATCAGCCGCGTGCCGTCCATCTTCAGCGGCAGCATCGACTCGGCGACCGGGGACTTGACGCGCCACTTCTCCTTGCCGGTCGACAGGTCGAAGGCGACGATCTCGTTGGCGCCGCTCTTCGCCTCGGTCGGCAGATAGAGCGTGTTCGCGTCGGCGGCGGTGCCGAAGCAGCCCGTCAGATCGCGGTCGAGGATGGCGAAACCGCACTCGGGCCTGAAGGCGTCGCTGCTCTTGAGCTGCGAGCGGACGGCACCGTTGTCCTTGAACGTGGTGACGTTGACCTTCTTCTGGTCCTTGTTGGTCATGTAGATGACGACGGGGTCGACGGAGTACGTGCGCTCGACCGTCCAGCCCTTGGGGATCTTCGTGGTCCACTTGGCCTTGCCGGTGGCCGGGTCCAGCTGCTGCACCTCGTCGTGCTCGGTGTCGGTGGCGGCACCGCAGGAGGCGACGGACAGCAGCTTGGCGCCGCCCGCGAACGCGGACGGGAAGCAGGCCTGGCCGTAGTTCTTCTTGTCCCAGAGCTTCTTGCCGCTGGTGATGTCGTACGCCGTGCCGGACTGCGAGCGACCGACCATCAGCGTCTTGCCGGTGACCGACAGTTCGATGGTGAGCGTGCTGTCGAAGAGCGCTCCGTCGGCGACCTTGCCGCTCCAGCCCTTGGCACCGGTGTCGAGGTCTATCTGCTGCAGCTGGTTGCACTTGGCGTTGTCGCCGGCACCGCTCTTGTACGCCACGACGACCTTGTCGTCGGACGTCTTCTGCGGGGTGACCGCGCAGATCGGCTGCGGGAACGTGATCGGGTCCCAAGTGGGCTTGCCGTCCCCGACGTTGTACGCGAACACCTGCGTGTACGCGGCCTTCACCGCCGCCTTGTCGGTGATCCACAGGCCGGGGGCGTCGGCGCCGGATCCGGGTGCGTCGGGCGCCTGCTTGTACCAGAGCACCTTCGCCTCACCGGCCTGGCGGCCCGCGTTGAGGTTCTCGGGGTCCCCGCCACCGTTGCCGCTGCCGTCACCGGGGTTGACCGGATCGGCGGAGGAGGAGGCCTTCCCGCCCTTGCTGCCCTGGGCGACCGGCTTCTTGCCGTCGTCGCCGCCCCCGCCGCTGACGGCCCAGACCGTCCCGCCGACGACGAGCAGCGCGGCCACGGCGGCGCCGACGACCATGGCCGGGCGGCCCTTGAAGGGACTCTTGGAACCACCGGGAGGAGGCGGAGGCGTACCCGGGCCGCCGGGATACTGCGCCTGGCCCGGGTAGCCGTACCCGGACCCGTATCCGGGCTGCTGACCGTATGCGGGCTGCTGACCGTACGGGCCGGGCTGCGCGTACGGACCGGGCTGGGCGTACGGCCCCGGCTGCTGCGGCGGTTGTGCGTACGGTCCCGGCTGCTGCGGCGGTTGTGCGTACGGGCCGGGTTGGGCGTAGGGCCCGGGCTGCTGCGGATATCCGTAACCGGGTGCCGGCGGACCGGCGGGCGGAGGGGGCGTGCCTGGGGGCGTGTTGGGGGGTGCGCCGAACCCTCCCTGCGCCGGTGCCGCCGGTGGAACCGGTGGCGTCGACGGCGTCGGTGGCTGGTCCTGCGGTGCTCCGAAGCCACCCTGCGGCGGCTCACTCGGCGGCTGACTCATCAGCGCGTTCCCCCTAGTTCACTGATGTGGCGCCCCACCGGCGGCGCGGTCGGCGGCGCCGATTTCGCGCCACACCGGTGGTTCTCAGACTGTTCTCAGACGGACCTTTCTATCACTCTGGAGACCTCGAACAAGGGGCCGGTACTCCCCCTGTTCCCAAGGGAGGACCGGCCCGTGATGCCCTCGTTATGCGCCTTCACGCCCCCTTCACGGGACGCGCGCGCCACCTGCCAGGGGCTTACGCGTCCTCGGCGAGCTCCAGCCAGCGCAGCTCCAGTTCCTCGCGCTCACCGATCAACTGACGCAGTTCGGCGTCGAGTTCGGCGACCTTCTCGAAGTCCGTCGCGTTGTCGGCGATTTGGGTGTGGAGCTTGCTCTCCCTCTCGGAGATCTTGTCGAGCTGACGCTCGATCTTCTGCAGCTCCTTCTTCGTGGCGCGGGCGTCGGCGGCGGAGGCGGCCCTGGCGGACGGCGCGGGCGCGGCGGCGAGCACGGCGGCCGCGGCGACCTCCTCCATGCGCTTGCGCCGCTCCAGGTACTCGTCGATCCCGCGCGGCAGCATCCGCAGGGTGCCGTCACCGAGGAGCGCGAACACGTTGTCCGTCGTGCGCTCGATGAAGAACCGGTCGTGGGAGATCACGATCATCGAGCCGGGCCAGCCGTCGAGCAGGTCCTCCAGCTGGGTCAGCGTCTCGATGTCGAGGTCGTTGGTGGGCTCGTCGAGGAAGAGGACGTTCGGTTCGTCCATGAGCAGCCGCAGCAGCTGGAGCCGCCGGCGCTCACCACCGCTGAGGTCCCCGACGGGCGTCCACTGCTTCTCCTTGTTGAAGCCGAACGTCTCGCAGAGCTGCCCCGCGGTCAGCTCGCGTCCCGTGCCCAGGTCGACCCGGTCTCGGACGGCCTGCACGGCCTGCAGCACCCGCCAGGTCGGGTCGAGCTCGGCGACCTCCTGCGACAGATAGGCGAGCTTGACGGTCTTGCCGGTGCTGATCCGCCCGGCGACGGGCTGCGTCTCCCCCTCGCTGCGGGCGGCCTCGGCCATGGCGCGCAGAAGGGAGGTCTTGCCGGCTCCGTTCACACCCACGAGCCCGACCCGGTCGCCGGGCCCGAGCTGCCAGGTGAGGTGCTTGAGCAGGACCTTCGGGCCCGCCTGCACCGTCACGTCCTCAAGATCGAAGACCGTCCTGCCCAGTCGCGAGCTGGCGAACTTCATCAGCTCGCTCTTGTCGCGGGGCGGCGGCACGTCCGCGATCAGCTCGTTGGCGGCCTCGACGCGGAAGCGCGGCTTGGAGGTACGGGCGGGGGCGCCGCGCCGCAGCCAGGCCAGCTCCTTGCGCACCAGGTTCTGCCGCTTGACCTCCTCGGTGGCGGCGATGCGCTCACGCTCCGCGCGCGCGAAGACGTAGTCGGAGTACCCGCCCTCGTACTCGTACACCGCGCCCTTCTGCACATCCCACATACGGGTGCAGACCTGGTCGAGGAACCACCGGTCGTGGGTCACGCACACCAGCGCCGACCGCCGCTCCCGCAGGTGCTGGGCGAGCCAGGCGATGCCCTCCACGTCCAGGTGGTTGGTGGGCTCGTCGAGGATGATCAGGTCCTGCTCCTCGATGAGCAGCTTGGCGAGCGCGATACGGCGGCGCTCACCGCCGGAGAGCGGGCCGATCACCGTGTCGAGCCCCTGCGGGAACCCCGGCAGGTCAAGGCCGCCGAACAGTCCCGTCAGGACGTCCCTGATCTTGGCGTTGCCCGCCCACTCGTGGTCGGCGAGGTCACGGATGACCTCGTGCCGGACGGTGGCGGTGGGATCGAGGGAATCGTGCTGGGTCAGCACTCCCAGATGCAGCCCGCCGGAGTGCGTGACACGGCCGGTGTCGGCCTCCTCCAGCTTGGCGAGCATGCGGATGAGGGTGGTCTTGCCGTCGCCGTTCCGCCCGACCACACCGATCCGGTCGCCCTCGCTGACGCCGAGGGAGACTCCGTCGAGCAGGGCACGGGTGCCGTACACCTTGCTGACGGACTCGACATTGACCAGGTTGACGGCCATTTCTCTCCTGAACAAGGGGGACGATCGACCCTCAAGGGTAGTCCGGCTCCCTCACCTCCCGAGCCACACGGGTGGGTCTGCGGCTGCGGGCCGGTGGGGGCCTGGGGCGCAGCCCCGGCCCCCAGGGGCGCGGGGCTGTGACACGTATGCGGCTCCGCCGCGCGGGCGCGACCAGCCCCCACCGGCCCGCAGACAACGCACCGCACCACATACTTACGCGGCCGCAGGCCGACCGCGTCCCGCCCGCTCCACCAGCAGCCACCCCACGAGCGTCATCGCCACGGCGACCGGAGCCGTCACCCGGACGGCGATCAGTACCGCCGTACGCCCTTCCAGCAACCCGCCGAACCCGACCGTGGAGAGCCCCAGCACCCCGAAGAGGCACAGCGTCACGCCGAGCGCGGCGGCCGGCCGCGCGCCCGCGGGCGACACCCCCGACGCTCCCAGGACCACGGCAGAGGGCTGTTCGAACCTCCGGAACACGGTGACGAGCAGGGCCGTCACCGCACCGGCCACCACCACCCGCACCGGCACCTGGGCCCACCACGCCCCCGTCGCGGGCTCCGGCAGCCGTACACCGAGGGCCAGCAGCGCCCCGTACACGCCGAGCATCGCGGTGAGGTGCCACAGGAAGGCCGTCATGGACACGCCGTTCGCCGCGACGACCGCACGCCACACCCGTGGCCGGCGCAGCCACCGCCGCGCGGGGCCCCGCAGCGACTCCACCCCGCCGACCAGCCACAGCCCGTGGCACAGCAGCACGAAGGTGGGCGGCGCCATGTTGGAGATCTTCTCGCCGGGCATCCCCACCATGGACAGCGGATACGGCCCGTACGCCACCAGCAGCACCACCCCGGCGAGCCCGGCGCCCGCGAGGAGGTAGGGGCGTCGCAGCTTCCCGTCCGCGCGCAGGAATCCGAGCTGGTGGACGGCGAGCCAGACGAAGGCGAAGTTCAGGAACTCGACGTACGGCACCCCGAACCCGAACCGCAGCACGTCCACGAGCCCGGCCGCGGCGACGAGCCCGCCGAACGCGCCCCACCCGTACCGCTCGTGCAGCCGTAGCAGCGGCGGGGTGAAGGCCACCATCGCCAGATAGATCCCTATGAACCACAGCGGCTGGGCGACGAGTCGTAGCGACACGTCCAGCAACCCGCCCTCCCTGCCCGCGAGTTGCAGAGCGATCGCGAGCGCTCCCCACACGCCGATGAACACCACGGTCGGCCGCAGCAGCCGCTGCAACCGGGCGCGCAGGAACACGGAGTAGAGAGCCGCTCCTCCGTTCTCCCCGTTCTCTCCGTGCTCCCCGTGCTCCCCGTTCTCTCCGTGCTCCCCGGCCTTGCGTCGCAGCGAGCGGTACGACAGCGCGTGCGAGAAGCCGCCGACGAAGAAGAAGACGGGCATGACCTGGAGGGCCCAGGTGAGCAGTTGGAGGCGGGGCTCCACGGCGAGCAGGTTTCCGACCTCGGCCCGTCCGTCGCCGCGCACCGACACGGCGGCCATCAGCCAGTGCCCGAGCACCACCGTGCCGAGGGAGGCGACCCGCAGCAGGTCGACGTACTTGTCGCGCGAGGCGGGTGTGGCCGCGGCGAGGACGTGAGCGCTTGATGCCATACGAGTACGGTCGCGCCGTCCGCCGCTACGGCGTCAGCGCGCCCGTACTCAATTCGCCTCTGAGTACCGCGCGCCCGTGACTTGCCTCCGAGTACCGGGTGCCCGTGACGTGTCCGTGCGGGGTCAGACGACCGTCGCGCCGGGGGCGGGGCCGTCGGTGACCCGTACCGTCCGGCAGGTACCGGAGGCGCGCAGCGCGTCGGCGACCGCCCCCGCGGACTCGGCGTCCGCCGCGAGGAAGGCCGTGGTCGGCCCCGAGCCGGAGACCAGGGCCGCGAGCGCACCGGCGTTCCGCCCGGCGGCGAGCGTGTCGGCGAGGGCCGGGAAGAGGGAGAGTGCGGCGGGCTGCAGGTCGTTGGAGACGGCGCGGGCGAGGGCCCCGGCGTCCCCCTCGGCCAGCGCGTCGAGCAGCTCCTGCGAGGCGACCGGCTCCGGGATCCGCACACCCTCGTTCATCCGGTCGAACTCCCGGAAGACCGCCGGGGTCGACAGCCCGCGCTCGGCGATCGCGAAGACCCAGTGGAAGGTCCCGCCGACCTCGAGCGTCCGCAGCTGCTCGCCCCGTCCGACACCCAGCGCCGCCCCGCCCACCAGGCTGAACGGCACGTCACTGCCCAACTCGGCGCAGATTTCGAGGAGTTCCTCGCGGGAGGCGTTCGTCCCCCACAGGGCGTCGCAGGCGAGCAGCGCGCCGGCGCCGTCGGCGCTGCCGCCCGCCATGCCGCCCGCGACGGGGATGTCCTTGGCGATGTGGAGGTGGACCCCCGGTTCGACGCCGTACCGGCGGGCGAGTTCGAGTGCCGCGCGGGCCGCCAGGTTCGTGGCGTCGAGGGGGACCTGGTCGGCGTCCGGGCCCTCGCAGGTGATCCGCAGCTCGTCCGCCGGCGTCACGGTGACCTCGTCGTACAGCCCTACGGCGAGGAAGACGTTGGCCAGGTCGTGGAAGCCGTCGGAGCGGGCGGCGCCGACGGCGAGCTGGACGTTGACCTTGGCGGGGACACGTACGGTCACGACGTCCGTGCCCGTGCCCGTGCCGCTGCCCCTGCCCGTGTGCGTGTGCGTCGTGGGCTCGGTCTTCGACTCCGTCACGGCTGAGCGCTCTCCTTGTTCTCGGCCTTGCTCTCGACCTTGTTCTCGGCGATACGGGCGAACTCCTCCACCGTCAGCGACTCCCCACGGGCCTGCGGTGAGACCCCGGCGGCGACGAGCGCGACCTCGGCGGCGGCCGCGGAACCGGCCCACCCGGCGAGGGCGGCGCGCAGCGTCTTGCGCCGCTGGGCGAAGGCGGCGTCGACGACCGCGAAGACCTCGCGCTTGGAGGCCGTGGTCCTGATGGGCTCGGCGCGCCTGACGAGCGACACGAGGCCGCTGTCGACGTTCGGCGCGGGCCAGAAGACGTTCCGTCCGATGGAGCCGGCCCGCTTCACGTCGGCGTACCAGTTGGCCTTGACGCTCGGCACGCCGTACACCTTCGAGCCGGGGTCGGCGGCGAGCCGGTCGGCGACCTCGGCCTGCACCATCACCAGCGTGCGCTCGATGGTCGGGAAGGTGGCGAGCATGTGCAGCAGCACGGGGACGGCGACGTTGTACGGGAGGTTCGCGACGAGGGCGGTGGGGGCGGGGCCGGGGAGCTCGTCCACGTGCATGGCGTCGGAGTGCACGAGTGCGAAGCGGTCGGCACGGGCCGGCATACGGGCGGCGATGGTCGCCGGGAGCGCCCCCGCGAGTACGTCGTCGATCTCCACGGCGACGACCCGGTCGGCCGCCTCCAGCAGTGCGAGGGTCAGCGAGCCGAGGCCGGGGCCGACCTCGACGACCACGTCGTCGGCCCGCACGCCGGCGGTGCGCACGATGCGGCGCACGGTGTTGGCGTCGATCACGAAGTTCTGGCCGCGCTGCTTGGTGGGCCGCACGCCGAGGGCACCCGCGAGCTCGCGGACGTCGGCGGGGCCCAGGAGGGCGTCGGGGGTGGGGCTGTTCACGCCCCAAGACTACGGGGGTGCGGGCCGCGCCCCGAAGGGGCGCGGGGAACTGCGCGCCCGGCCCCCACCGGCCCGCGGCCGAACGAAGCGGGTGGCGGGGATACGGGGCGCAGCCCCGCCACAGGGGCGCGGGGAACTGCGCGAACACCCCCCACCGGCCCGCAGCCGGAAAACCGGTCAGTCGTGGAGGTGGGCTCCGCAGTGGGGCCACGGGCTCGTGCCCCGGCGGATGTACAGCTTCTTCGCCCGGCGGGTCTGCTCCGCGGCCGGCGCGTCCTGGGGTCGCCCGGACCCCCCGAGCGTGTGCCAGGTGTGGGTGTCGAACTGGTACAGGCCGCCGTAGGTGCCGGAGGGGTCCACGGCGCCGGGGCGACCGCCGGACTCGCACGCCGCGAGCCCGGACCAGTTCAGACGGTCCGCCTCCCGCATGGCATCGGGCCGCGGCTTCGTACCGACCCGCACCACCTGTCCACGCGGCTCCCGGAACACCTCGTCCCCGACCCTCCGCGGCTTCTGCCTGACCCCGTTGACGGTCCGCAGCAGGTAGGTGACCCGCCGGGTCCCGGGCTCCCCGGCCCGGTCGACGACCTCGGTGCCACGGAACAGCAAGGGGTCGTTCGTCCGTGTCGTCAGAAAGGGGATGGCCTCCTCGCGGACCTCCTGGGTGCCGGTGATCCGCATCACGCTGACCGTCTGTCCGTCCCGGGGGAAGCTCCCTGACGGGACGGACGTCGTGTCCTCGCCGTGGAGGGTGATCCCGGCCTCCTCGACGGCCTCGCCGACGGTCGCCGCGTTCGTCCGGATCGTCCGTGCCCGCCCGTCCGCCATGATCGTCACCGTCCGCTCGGTGCGGACGTCGAGCGCGAGGCCCTGACGGCCGATGCGCTGGGAGCGCGAGGTCGACAGGTACGCCCCCTCGGCGCGCACCCCGAGCTGCTGGAGCGCCCCGTCCACCGTGTGCGCCGTCGTCCAGACCTCGTGCGGCTGTCCGTCGAGGGTGAGCCGCACGGGCCGCCCGTAGTGGATCGCGATCTCGTCACCGCTGGTCAGCCCGGTGCCGGGGGCGGGCGCGACCACGTCGTGCTCGCCGACGCGCACGCCCTCCTCGGCGAGCAGTTCGGTCACGTCGTCGGCGAAGGTGTGCAGCGTGCGCGCCTTCCCGTCGACACTGAGCTCGATGGCCTTGTCGCTGGCGACGAAGGCGGAGGCGCCGCCCGCGAGGAAGGCGACGACCAGCGCCTGGGGCAGCAGCCGCAGCGGGTCGGGACGCTCGGCGGCGCGCCGGCGCCGGGCTGCGCGCCGGGCAGCGGCCCGCCCGCCGGACCGGGGCTCCTGCGCCGAACCCCCGAGCGCCTGCGTCTGCACCAACGTCGGCGTCTGCCGGGGCAGTATCGGCTCGGTCGGCGCCTCGGACACCGCCAGTGCCTCGTACGCGGGCCGGTAGGTGTCCACGTAGCCGCCGCGGTCCGGGCTTGCGGCACCGTACGGCGGCCGCTCACCAGTTCCTCGGTCCACGAACGACATTCCAGTCAGGCCATACGTCTCGTACTGCGACTTGGGCGAGTTGCTCACGACGACACGCTCCAGGAGATCCGGCGGAGTAAGAGGGGTGCCCGGAGGGCTCGTTCAGGGTGGTGGTGGTGGGAGACGGGCGGGCGACCAGAACCTAGCGGAGCGGTCGTCACTCTCCCAAGCAACGCGGCTACGCTGTGTCGCGACACTGCCCTGAGGTGTGACCCCGCAAAATGGCCGGAAGTGCCATCCCTCAGTAACCGAAGGCCCGCGCCGTGTTCGCCGCGAGCGCCGTCGCCAGCGTGTCCTCGTCGATGCCCCGCACGGCCGCCATGGCGCGCACCGTGATCGGAATGAGATAGGGCGCGTTGGGCCGTCCGCGGTACGGGGCGGGGGTCAGGAAGGGCGCGTCGGTCTCGACGAGGAGGAGCTCCAGGGGGGCCACGGCCAGCGCGTCGCGCAGTGGCTGGGCGTTCTTGAAGGTCATGTTTCCGGCGAAGGACATGTAGTACCCGGCCTGGGCGCAGATTTCGGCCATCACCGCGTCGCCGGAGTAGCAGTGGAAGACGGTCCGCTCGGGCGCGCCCTCCTCCTTCAGGACGCGCAGCACGTCGGCGTGTGCGTCCCGGTCGTGGATGACCAGGGCCTTTCCGTGCCGCTTGGCGATCTCTATGTGGGCGCGGAAGGAGCGCTCCTGAGCGGCCTTGCCTTCGGGGCCCGTACGGAAGTAGTCGAGCCCGGTCTCGCCGACGCCCTTGACCTGGGGCAGGGCGGCGAGGCGGTCGATCTCGGCGAGGGCCTCGTCCAGGGCACCGTCGCCGCCGGGCTGCCGTGCGCCCTGGCGGGACCAGCCGTCGGGGTCGCCGTGCACGATACGGGGCGCCTCGTTGGGGTGCAGGGCGACGGTCGCGTGGACGGCCTCGTACGCGGCGGCGGTCTCGGCCGCCCAGCGGGAGCCCAACAGGTCGCATCCGACCTGGACGACCGTGGTCACGCCGACCGAGGCGGCCTTGGCGAGGCCTTCCTCGACGGTGCCGGACTGCATGTCGAGGTGGGTGTGCGAGTCGGTGACGGGGACGCGCAGCGGCTCGGGGAGCGGTGGTGCTTCGGTCTTGTCGGAGGACATGCCCCGATCCTACGAAAGGGGCATGCCGGACCGGACCTCACCCGGGCGAGGTCACCGCGCTCCCGCGATCAGCCCGCCTTGCGGTGGTGGAAGGGGTGTAGCAGGTCGGAGAGGTGCCAGTGGTGGGGTTCCCTGGGCACGGCCGGCTGGTCGACGGCCTCGTCGTGGGCCTGCTCGGGGTGGGCCGGCACCGGGCGGTGCGTGTGCTGATGCATGGAGTTCTGGACGGAGGACACCTGTCCTGCGCGCATGATGCGCACCACGTGTCCGTCGCAGTTCTGGCAGGAGGGCCGACTCAGCGGCGACGGCACGACATGGCCGTCCGCCACGTACATCACGAACTCGCCGCCCTCGGCGTCGCGGTGGTGCTCTATCTCGAACGACTGCTCCCAGCCGTGCCCGCAGCGCATGCATGCGAAGGAATACGACTCGTTGACGACGGCGGTCGCCGCGCTGCGGTTGCCGGTCTGCCCTGCGATCTCACTCATGCCAGCTCCTGCTGTTCCGCTGGACAAGCGCCCCCGGTCGGCGGGGGCGAGGGACGGGTACGTCCCTTCAACCAGTGGACGCTTCTCCGCGCGGGAACGCATCAGGCCTGTCGACTATTGGAGTCGTTTTGGCCTTTCCTTGTCGGAATGCCGCCGAGACACGGCCTGAGCTTTGCTTTCCGTGCAGGCCCTTTGCCCTTCTATGGGGCGCTGTGCGCCGCGTTCTTTGCCGCGACCACCGCATCGAAGACATCGCGCTTGGGAATCCCCGCCTCGGCCGCGACCGCCGCGATGGCCTCCTTGCGGCGCTCTCCCGCCTCTTCCCGCACCCGCACCCTGCGCACCAGTTCGCCCGCGTCCAGTTCCTCGGCGCCCTTGTCCGGCGCGCCCTCGACCACCACCGTGATCTCCCCGCGGACGCCCTCGGCGGCCCAGGCGGCCAGCTCGCCCAGCGGTCCGCGCTTGACCTCCTCGTACGTCTTGGTCAGCTCGCGGCAGACGGCGGCCCGCCGCCCGTCCCCGAAGACCTCGGCCATCGCGGCGAGGGTGTCGTCGAGGCGGTGCGGGGCCTCGAAGTAGACCATCGTGCGGCGCTCGCCCTCGACCTCCCGCAGCCGGGACAGCCGCTCGCCCGCCTTCCTCGGCAGAAATCCCTCGAAGCAGAACCGGTCGACGGGCAGCCCGGACAGCGCGAGCGCGGTGAGCACGGCGGACGGGCCGGGTACGGCGGTGACCTTGATGTCCTTCTCGACGGCCGCGGCGACCAGCCGGTACCCGGGGTCGGAGACGGACGGCATCCCGGCGTCGGTCACCAGCAGCACGCGCGCCCCGCCGACCAGCGCCTCGACGAGTTCGGGCGTGCGGGCGGCCTCGTTCCCCTCGAAGTACGACACCACGCGCCCGGTGGGCTGCACGCCCAGCGCCTGGGTCAGTCGGCGCAGCCTGCGGGTGTCCTCGGCGGCGACGACGTCCGCGCCCGCCAGCTCCTGGGCGAGCCGGGGCGGGGCGTCGGCCACGTCGCCGATGGGGGTGCCGGCCAAAACAAGGGTTCC
The DNA here is from genome assembly GCF_055656965.1 of Streptomyces sp. NPDC111656. Taxonomy (NCBI): domain Bacteria; kingdom Bacillati; phylum Actinomycetota; class Actinomycetes; order Kitasatosporales; family Streptomycetaceae; genus Streptomyces; species Streptomyces sp. NPDC111656. Next base: position 143,566 of record NZ_JBVKCA010000019.1, on the reverse strand, counting down.
TGTCACGGTTCCATCCTCGCAGGGGCATTCGGCGGCGGCCGCATCCACCCATTAGGCCCGTGCACGGGACTCCCACAGACCTGTTCCCTACGATGGCGCGGTGACCAGTACCGCGTCCTCCACGGACACCCGGCAGGGCCAGGCAACCGAAGAACGGCGGCCGTCGTGGCAGCAGCGGCTGCGCCGCTTCGGATACAACGCGCCGCCCAGAAGCGATGTGCGTGATCGGCTCGTACCGCCGTACGCCGAGCCCAGCCCCCGGATCTGGGCTGCGTTCGGGCTGCGCCACGAGGTCGCGGAGCGCATCACGCGCTGGTCGGGCTGGGGCGGCCCGCTGCTCGTGACCCTGATGGCGGGGCTGATGCGGTTCTGGAACCTGGGCAGCCCGAAGGCGGTGATATTCGACGAGACGTACTACGCCAAGGACGCCTGGGCACTGATCCACCGCGGGTACGAGGTCAACTGGGACAAGAACGCCAATGATCTGATCCTGCAGAACAACGGGCACGTCGGCATTCCCTCCGACGCCGCCTATGTGGTGCATCCCCCGGTCGGCAAGTACGTCATCGGGCTCGGCGAATGGATGTTCGGCTTCAACCCGTTCGGCTGGCGTTTCATGACGGCGCTGCTCGGCACGCTGTCGGTGCTGCTGCTGTGCCGGATCGGGCGCCGGATGTTCCGCTCGACGTTCCTGGGCTGTCTCGCGGGCGCGCTGATGGCGGTGGACGGGCTGCACTTCGTGATGAGCCGCACCTCGCTGCTCGACGGTGTGCTGATGTTCTTCGTGCTGGCGGCCTTCGGCTGCCTGGTCGTGGACCGCGACCGCGCGCGTGCCCGGCTGGCGGCCGCCCTGCCCACGGACCCGGACGGTCTCGTACGCCCCGACGCGCACATCGCCGAGTCCACCCGCCTCGGCTGGCGCCCCTGGCGCTGGACGGCCGGTCTGATGCTGGGCCTGGCCCTCGGCACCAAGTGGAGCGGCCTGTACATCCTCTTCGCGTTCTGCGTGATGGCGGTCCTGTGGGACGTCGGCGCGCGCCGGGTCGCGGGCGCCCGTCACCCGTATGTGGCGGCCCTCAAGCACGACACGGGCATCACGTTTCTCGCGACGGTCCCGGTGGCGATCGCCACGTACTTCATCTCCTGGACCGGCTGGATCCTCTCCCCCACGAACGGCAAGGGCGGCTACTTCCGCAACTGGGCCGCGACCGACGGCAAGGGCGGCAGCTGGAGCTTCCTGCCCGACTGGCTGCGCAGCCTGTGGCACTACGAGCACGAGGTGTACGAGTTCCACGTCGGCCTCTCGTCCCCGCACACCTACCAGTCGAACCCGTGGAGCTGGATCGTCCTGGGCCGCCCGGTCTCGTACTTCTACGAGTCCCCGCTGCCCGGCAAGGACGGCTGCCCGGCGGACGCGGGCGACAAGTGCGCCCGCGAGGTCCTGGCCCTGGGCACGCCCCTCCTCTGGTGGGCCGCCTGCTTCGCGATCGTCTACGTCCTGTGGCGCTGGGCCTTCCGCCGCGACTGGCGGGCGGGCGCGATCGCCTGCGGCATCGCGGCAGGCTACCTCCCCTGGTTCATGTACCAGGAGCGCACGATCTTCTTCTTCTACGCCATCATCTTCGTCCCGTTCCTGTGCCTGGCGGTCGCCATGATGATCGGCGCGATCCTCGGCCCACCCGGCTCCACGGAACGCCGCCGCGTCATCGGCGCGGCGAGCGCGGGCGTCCTGGTCCTCCTGATCGCCTGGAACTTCATCTACTTCTGGCCCCTGTACACGGGCACCGCGATCCCCATAGACCAGTGGCGCTCCCGGATGTGGCTGGACACCTGGGTCTAGCTGCACAGACACACCAAGAGGGCGCGGCAGCCTGCCGCGCCCTCTTGGTCGTGGTCGGCACCGCTGTTGCCGTCTCCCCCGTCGGGTCAGGGACGGTAGTGGTCGGTCATGGTGGGCGAAGAGCTGTGCACGGAGGCAGCGTTGTAGGAGACCCTGTCGTTGTACGCCTGCAGCCGCCGCGCTTGCTCGATCAGGCGACCGTCGACGTTCTCCGTGCTGCCGTTCCTTCGGCGCCGGAGCACGAAGAGCAGGACCAGTACCGCTGCCACCAACAGACCGAACAGCACGCCGAGCTCGATCACAGACGGCCCCCCGAGTGAGTGAGTGACCCTCCACGATAACGAGCAGACGTGGACGCGCACACGACCTCGACCCCCGGCGTCCTGGAGGACCCGGACCCGCACCCCTGGCAGCGGGTGATGGCGCCGGTTCCTCCGTTCCGCCCGGTCCCCGTGGCCCGGCCCTGCGGACACGGGCAGAACGCACCGGGCCGTCCTGGTCGTTGACCGGTGTTCACGGATACGACTGGATACCCGGTCTAACGATTCGGAGAATCTCCGCCCCATCCACCACTCCTCCCGCATACAGTGCCCTGCAGACCGGCTTTTCTGAACGCGTTCAGAAGTTCGGGAGAGGGGTCCACGGGGAGGGTTTCGCGCGATGCGCAAGGGGGCAAAGGTCGCCGTCATCGGCAGTGTGTTCGCCGTGATGGTGGGGGGTGCCGGATACGGCGCCTTCAATGTGATGTCGGCGCTCAGCGGGAGCGAGGGCGGGGGCTCGGGGAGCGGCGGACCCGCGGCCGTGAAGACCGGGCCGCCGAGCGGCGCGGAGGTCAAGGAGACCTCGACGAAGTTCTTCGCCGCCTGGGAGCAGGGGGACGCCGCCAAGGCCGCCGCGTACACCAACTTCGCCCAGAAGGCGCAGGAGTTGCTGGCCGGTTACCGCGACGACGCACACCTCACCGGTGTGAAGATCACCCCGGGGGCGGCGACGGGAGCCACCGTGCCGTTCTCCGTCAAAGCGACGGTGTCGTTCGAAGGGAAGTCCAAGCCCTTCGCGTACGACTCCCGGCTGACCGTCGTACGCGGCGAGACCACCGGGAAGGCGCTGGTCGACTGGAAGCCGTCCGTCGTGCATCCCGAGTTGCAGGAAGGAGACACGCTGGTCACGGGCGAGTCGGCGAGCCCGCCCATCGAGGCCGTGGACCGGAACAACGTTGTCCTGACGAAGGAGAAGTACCCCTCGCTGGGACCGATCCTGGACGCGCTGCGCGAGAAGTACGGCGACACGGCGGGCGGTACGGCCGGAGTCGAGCTGGCGATCCATCACGCGACCGAGGGCGCGGGGGACACCGCCCTGGTGACCCTCGCCAAGGGCAAGGCCGGCAAGCTGCGCACCACCCTCAGTGCGAACGTGCAGGCCGCTGCGGAGAAGGCGGTCTCCCGGTACGCCGAGTCGTCCGTGGTGGCCGTGCAGCCGAGCAGCGGCGAGGTGCTGGCGGTCGCCAACCACCGCGCGGACGGCTTCAACGCGGCCTTCCAGGGCACCCTGGCCCCCGGCTCCACGATGAAGATCATCACCGCGGCGATGCTCATCGACAACGGCGTGACCACCATGAACGGCCCGGCGCCCTGCCCGCCGACCGCGACCTGGCAGAGCCAGACCTTCCACAACCTCACCAACCTCGCACCGAACGAGAAGGCGAGCCTCGCCAACAGCTTCATGCGGTCCTGCAACACGGCCTTCGTGAAACTGATCGACGAGAAGCCGCTCACGGACGAGTCCCTGACGACCGAGGCACAGACGCGCTTCGGCCTCGGCCAGAACAACTGGAAGACCGGCATCCCCTCCTTCGACGGCAACATCCCCGCCTCCGGCGGCCCGGACCGCGCCGCGAACGCGATCGGCCAGGGCCAGGTCCAGATGAGCCCGCTGAACATGGCGTCGGTCACGGCGACGGCGATGACGGGCACCTTCCGGCAGCCGGTCATCGTCTCGCCCAAGCTCGACGACCGGGAACTGGCGAAGGCGAAGGGCCTGCCCAGCAGTACGTCCGCGCAGCTGCGCGCGATGATGAACCTCACCGCGACCAGCGGCACCGCCGCCCAGGTGATGGCGGGGCTCGGCAGCGACATCGGCGCCAAGACCGGCTCCGCGGAGGTCGACGCCCAGTCCAAGTCGAACAGCTGGTTCACCGGCTACCGGAACGACATCGCGGCCGCCGCGATGACCCAGGGAGGCGGGCACGGGGTGGACGCGGCCGGTCCGATCGTCGCAGCTGTGCTACGAACGGGCGGCTGAAGTCACCCTTGACAGGGCGGGACCCTAGGGTGGGGGTTCTCGTTGAGGAGCATGAGGGTGCCGGGGGACTTGGGGAACAGGCGGAGGATCGAGAGCTGTGGGGAACAGAAGGCGCGTCGCCGAGCGACGAAAGACGAAGCCCGCCGTGGTCGGCGGGCTGATCGCGGTGGTCGTCGGCGGCGGAGCGTTCGGCGCCTACAGCCTGTACGGCGGCGGGGCGTCGGCCGAGGACCGTACGTCGGAGACCGCCGCCCACAAGGCCGTGAAGACCGGTCCGCCGTCGGCGGCCGAGGTCACGACGCTGTCCACGCGGTTCCTGACCGCCTGGCAGAGCGGTGACGTCGCGAAGGCGGCCGCGGCCACCGACGACTCGGCGGCCGCGACGACCTTGCTGACCGGCTACGGCAAGGACGCTCACATCACCGGCGTCAAGCTCACGCCGGGCACGGCGTCCGGGTCCTCCGTCCCCTTCTCCGTCAAGGCCACCGTCACGTACAAGGGCAAGAGCAAGCCCCTGACGTACGACTCGAAGCTGACCGTCGTGCGGCGCGCCAAGGACGGTGCGGCGCTGGTCGGCTGGAAGGCGTCGGTCGTGCACCCCGACCTCCAGGACGGCGACCGACTGGTCACCGGTCCGGCGGGCACGCCCCCGGTCACCGCCCTCGACCGCGACGGCGGCGAGATCACCACGGCCAAGTACCCCTCGCTGGGCACGGTGCTGGACGGGCTGCGCGAGAAGTACGGAAAGATCGCCGGCGGCAAGGCGGGCATCGAACTGCGCGTGGCCCGCAAGGCCGCCACCAAGGGCACCCAGAAGACCCCCGACAAGACCCTGGTGACCCTCAGCGAGGGCACCCCGGGGACCGTGAAGACCACGCTCAGCCCGACCCTCCAGGCCGACGCCGAGCAGCAGGTCGCCAAGAAGGACCGGGCGTCCGTGGTCCTGATGCGTCCCTCGACCGGCGAGATCCTCGCGGTCGCCAACACCAGCCACGGCTTCAACACGGCCTTCCAGGGCTCGCTGGCCCCCGGCTCCACCATGAAGGTCATCACGTCGTCGCTGCTCATCGACAAGGGGCTCGCCTCGGCCGACAAGCAGCACCCGTGCCCGAAGTACGTGACGTACGGCGGCTGGAAGTTCCAGAACGACGACAAGTTCGAGATCAAGGGCGGCACGTTCAAGGCGAGCTTCGCGCGCTCCTGCAACACCGCTTTCATCAGCCAGGCCAAGAAGCTGTCGAACTCCGACCTGACGAACCAGGCGCAGCAGTACTTCGGCCTGTCCATGAACAACTGGGCCATCGGCGTCCCGTCCTTCGACGGCTCGGTCCCGGTCCAGTCGGCGGCCCAGATGGCGGCCTCGCTGATCGGCCAGGGCGGGGTCCGCATGAACCCGCTGAACATGGCCTCGGTCGCCTCCACGGTCAAGACGGGCGTCTTCCACCAGCCGTACCTGGTGTCTCCGACGGTCGACAACCGCAAGCTGGCGACGGCCTCCCGCACCCTTTCCGCCACCACCCTCGCCCAGCTCCGGGAACTCATGCAGTACACGGCGGCGTACGGCACCGCCGCCGAGGCGATGTCCGGCCTCGGCCCCGACTACGGCGCGAAGACCGGCTCCGCGGAGGTCGACGGCCAGAAGAAGCCCAACGGCTGGTTCACCGCGTGGAAGGGCGACCTCGCCGCGGCGGGCGTCGTCCAACAGGGCGGCCACGGCGGCGACACGGCGGGCCCGATCGTGGCGACACTCCTGAAGGCGGGAAGCTAGCCGGGCGGGCGACTGGGACCTGTCCGGGCGTTGGCCAAGGCCTGTCCGGGCAGGGAGCCAAGGCCTGTCCGGGCGAGGAACGGGTCGGCCCAGGGAACGATGTCAGTCGAGCTGGAACTCGCTCGCGTGCCTCCTACACCGACCGATAGCGTGCCGCCCATGACGACCGATGCCGCCGAAGAGTCCGGAGCCCACCCCCGTTTCGCCGAGGCCCTGAGGGAGCTGGGCCTCGCTGATCTGCTGCCGCGCATCCGCCGCTTCCCGGACGCGACCCGTACCGCCGCAGAGGCCGCCGCCGCGATCGGGTGCGAGTTGAGCCAGATCTGCAAGTCGCTGATCTTCGCCGCATGGGGGTCCCCCCTGCTCGAGCGGAGTCGAGAGCTTGGGGGAGGGGTGCCCGTGCTCGTACTCATGGACGGGGCGTCGCTGGTCGATTTGGAGCTCGTACGGCGGGAGCTCGGGGCCGGGAAGGTGACGCGGGCCAGGGTCGAGCTGGTACGGGAGACGACCGGGTACGCGATCGGCGGGGTGCCGCCCTTCGGCCACCGTACGAGGACGCGGGTGCTCGCGGACCGTTCGCTGCTCGACCACGACGTGGTGTGGGCCGCGGCCGGCACCCCGTACACCGTGTTCCCCATGGCCCCCAAGACACTGGTCGCGCATGCGGGTGGCACGCTGGTGGACGTGCGCGAGCAACACCTGTGACCCCGCTGGTCACCGCGGCGGTGCTGCTCGCCGCGGTCACCCACGCCAGTTGGAACGCGATCGCGCACCGCATCACCGACAAACTCGTCGGGTTCACGCTGATCGCGGGCGGCGGGGTGCTGATCGGGGTGGCGCTGATGCCGTTCGTGGCGGTGCCGGCGGCCGGGGCGTGGCCGTATCTGCTCGTGTCGGCCGCGATCCACGTCCTGTACTACGTCCTGCTGATGCGCTCCTTCCGGCTGGGCGACTTCGGGCAGGCCTATCCGATCGCCCGCGGGACCGCCCCGCTGGTCGTCACCGTGCTCGCGGCCGTGTTCGCGCACGAGGTGCCGAACGCGTGGGCGGCGGCGGGGATCGCGGTGTCGTGCACGGGGCTGACGGGGGTCGCGCTGTGGGGGATGCGTGGGCGGCGGCCCAACTGGGCCGCCATCGGCGCGGCGTTGGCCACCGGTGTGTCGATCGCCGCGTACACCGTCGTGGACGGACTCGGCGTACGCGCCTCGGGTTCCTCGCTCGGGTACATCGCCTGGCTGATGGCGGTGCAAGGGGTCGTGATCCCGGCGTACGCCGCCTACCGCCTGCGCTCCCGGCTCGTCCCCGTCCTACGGCCCTTCGCCGCCCTGGGGCTGCTCGGCTCGGTGCTGTCCGTGGCGGCGTACGCGCTGGTGCTGTGGGCACAGACGCGCGCGGAACTGGCCCCCATCTCCGCCCTGCGCGAATCCTCGATCATCGTCGGCGCGGCGATCGGGGCGGTGTTCTTCAAGGAGCGGTTCGGGGCGCCGAGGATCGCGGCGGCGGGGCTGCTGCTGGTGGGGATCGGTCTGATGCTGCACGCGGGCTGATGCCGCACACGGCGTGATGGCGCAGGCGAGGACGCCGCACGCGAGGTGATGGCGCACGCGAGGTGGACCGACCGTCAGTGAGCCACCGGGGTCACCGCTGTGTACGTGCGGCGCAGGAAGCGGATCAGAACCTTCGAGTCGAACTGCACCACCGACACGCCTTGCGCGGAGTGGAACTCCACGACCGCCTGCACCCGGCCGCACGGCCACACGCGTACGTCGCCGGACTCGACCGGACCGCGCAGGCCCCGCTCGAGGAGCTCCCGGGGGAAGGCCCACTCGTGGGGGCCGGGCAGCGTCATGTGCACCTGGCGGGGATCAGCATCGGGGTCGTAGCTGAGGGCCACCGGGACAGCCTGGTGTTCGTCCTCGAAGGAGTCTGCCGTGTCGGAGACGATGTGGGCGCGTGCGTACTGTTCGACGGCGGACATGAACCGACTCCTTGCGCTGCGTTACCTGTGTGGAATATATGAACCCGTCACCTCTCCAATGTCGCACATTTAGGAGATTTCGCCCACGGAGTCCCATGCCCACCGGGTTCCCTGATCGACCCCCGCCATGCATCGCCACCTCGCCGCTATTCATGGGCACCTCGCTCTTGCAAGCCGTTCGCAACAAGGCACTATCATCGAACGGTGCATGTTCCTGACGGATTCATCAATGCCCCGGTCTCCGCGGTCACCGGAGTGGTCGCCGCCGGCGCCATCGCCGTGAGCCTGCGGGGCGCCCGCCGCGAACTCGACGAGAAGACCGCGCCGCTCGCCGGCCTGGTCGCCGCCTTCATCTTCGCCGTACAGATGCTGAACTTCCCGGTCGCCGCCGGGACCAGCGGACATCTACTGGGCGGCGCGCTCGCGGCGATACTCGTCGGCCCCTTCACCGGGGTCCTCTGTGTCTCCGTGGTCCTGCTGATGCAGGGCATCCTCTTCGCCGACGGCGGCCTGACCGCACTCGGCGTGAACATCACCGACATGGCGATCGTCACGACCGTCGTCTCGTACGCCGTCTTCCGGGGCCTGGTGAAGGTCCTGCCGCGCAAGAAGCGCTCCATCACCGTGGCGGCCTTCGTCTCCGCGCTCCTCTCCGTCCCGGCGGCCGCCGTCGCCTTCACCCTCATCTACGCCCTAGGCGGCACCACCGACGTCCCGATCACCAAGGTCGCCACCGCGATGATCGGCGTGCACGTCCTCATCGGCATCGGCGAGGCCACCATCACCGCTCTCACGGTCGGCGCGGTCATCGCCGTACGACCGGACCTCGTGTACGGGGCGCGCGGTCTGCAGCAGCGGCTGAAGCTGCGCGTCGGCGGCGAACTGGTCGACACACCCGCGCCCGCCGCCGTCCCCGTGGCAGCCCGGACCTCCCGCCGCAAGGTGTGGGCGGTCGGCCTCGTCACCTCCCTCGTCCTCGCGGGCTTCGTCAGCTTCTACGCCTCCGCGAGCCCCGACGGCCTGGAGAAGGTCGCCAAGGACCAGGGCATCGACCAGAACACCAAGAAGCACCACACCGAGGACTCCCCGCTCGCCGGGTACGGCGTCAAGGACATCTCCGACGCCCGGATCTCCGGCGGCCTCGCGGGCGTGATCGGCGTCGGTGTCACCGTCGTCGCCGGCACGGGCATCTTCTGGGCGGTACGCAGGCGCCGCACCGCCGACGTCTCCCCCACGCAGGTGGCCTGAGGTGGGCGCGGGTCACGCCCACCGGCTCTACCGGCACGGACACTCCCCCGTGCACGCCCTGCCCCCGCACACCAAACTCGCCGCGGCCTTCGCCTTCGTCGTCGTGGTCGTCTCCACCCCGCGCGAGGCGATGTGGGCCTTCGCGCTGTACGCCACGCTCCTGGCCACGGTGGCGTACCAGGCCCAGGTGCCGGCCGCCTTCCTGCTCAAGCGGCTGCTGATCGAGATCCCGTTCGTCGCCTTCGCCGTGCTCATGCCGTTCGTGGCGCAGGGCGAGCGGGTGGACGTCCTCGGTCTGTCGCTCAGCGTGAACGGCCTGTGGGGCGCCTGGAACGTCCTCGCCAAGGGCACCCTGGGCGTCGCCGCCTCCGTGCTCCTCGCCTCGACGACCGAACTGCGCGAACTGCTGCTGGGGCTCCAGCGGTTGAAGCTGCCCCCGCTCCTCGTGCAGATCGCCTCCTTCATGATCCGCTACGGCGATGTCATCACGGACGAGATGCGGCGGATGCGGATCGCGCGGGAGTCGCGGGGCTTCGAGGCCCGGGGTGTACGGCACTGGGGCGTCCTCGCGAAGTCGGCGGGCGCGCTGTTCATCCGCTCCTACGAGCGCGGGGAGCGCGTCCATCTCGCCATGGTGAGCCGGGGGTACGCCGGTTCGATGCCGGTCATCGACGAGGTGACCGCGTCCCGGGCACAGTGGTCGTACGCCCTCGCCCTCCCGTTCGCCGCCCTTGTCGTCTGTCTGCTGGGATGGACCCTGTGACCCCCTCTCTGGAAGTGGCCGGACTGGCCTTCGCCTACCCCGACGGCCACCAGGCCCTCTTCGGCGTCGACTTCACCGTCGGGCGCGGCGAGCGCGTCGCGCTGCTCGGCCCGAACGGCGCCGGCAAGACCACCCTCGTCCTCCATCTCAACGGCATCCTGACCGGCGGCGCCGGGACCGTGACGGTGGCCGGACTCCCGGTCGGCAAGCGGCACATGGCGGAGATCCGGCGCAAGGTCGGCATCGTCTTCCAGGACCCGGACGACCAGCTGTTCATGCCGTCCGTGCGGGAGGATGTCGCCTTCGGACCGGCCGCGGCGGGCCTCAAGGGCGCCGAGCTGGAGGAACGCGTCCGTACGGCCCTGGAGCGGGTCGGCATGGCGGACTTCGCCGACCGCCCCCCGCACCATCTGTCGTTCGGGCAGCGACGCCGGGTGGCCGTCGCGACCGTCCTCGCGATGGAGCCGGAGATCCTCGTCCTCGACGAGCCGTCCTCCAACCTCGACCCGGCCTCACGCCGCGAACTCGCTGACATCCTGCGGTCGTTGGACGTGACCGTCCTCATGGTCACGCACGACCTGCCGTACGCCCTCGAGCTGTGCCCCCGGGCGCTGATCCTGAGCGACGGCGTGATCGCGGCGGACGGGAAGACCGGCGAGCTGCTCTCCGACGACGAGCTGATGCGCACCCACCGCCTGGAGCTGCCCTTCGGTTTCGATCCGCGCTCGACAGCTGTGCGTACTCCGTGACAATGGGCGCGTGACGAAACAAGGGGACCAAGAGGACTTCGGATCGGCCGGGTCGCTGTTCCTCGACGACCAGTTGTGCTTCGCGCTGTACGCGGCCCAGCGCGCGGTGACCGCTGCGTACCGCCCGCTGCTGGAGGAGCTGGGCCTCACCTACCCGCAGTACCTCGTCCTGCTGTTCCTCTGGGAGCGCGGCGAGACCACGGTCAAGGAGCTGGCGGGCGCGCTGCGGCTGGACTACGGCACGGTGTCGCCGCTGCTCAAGCGCCTGGAGTCGGCCGGTTTGGTCCGCCGTGACCGCTCACCGCGCGACGAGCGGTCGGTGCTGGTGGCGGTCACCCGGCGCGGCGAGGCGCTGCGGGAGCGCGCGGCGGGCGTACCGCGGGCGCTGCTGGCGTCGACCGGTCTCACCGGGGACGAGGTGGCCAGGTTGCGGCAGGAGCTGTGGGGGCTGGCCGAGCGCGCGGAGGGTGCGGCGGGGCGCGGGCGCTGACCTGCCCGTCCGGGACGGGACGGGGGTTACCGACGGTTTCTGCCCCCTGGTAGGCACACCTGCCGTACCGGCCGGTACCTTGTGCACGATGTACTTGCGCACTCCTGTGTTTTCCGTCCTGGGGGAGGTCCCGCCATGATCGATGGCACCACTGTCGGCGACACCGCTGTCGACACTCGTCCGACGAAGATCATGTACGTCGCCGAGGCCACCGCGCACGGCGGCCGGGACGGCTATGTCACCAGCCAGGACGGCCAGATCGAACTGAAGGTCGCGATGCCGCCCGCGCTCGGCGGTGACGGCAACGGCACCAACCCCGAGCAGCTCTTCGCGGCCGGGTACAGCGCCTGCTTCCACAACGCGCTGGTACTGGTGGGCCGTCGCGCCGGACTGGACCTGACCGGCTCCACCGTCGCCGCGAAGGTCGGCATCGGACCCAACAAGCAGCGCGGCTACGGCCTCGCGGTCGCCCTGAGCGTCTCGCTGCCCGTCCTCGACCAGGACGTCGCGACCAAGCTCGTGGACGCGGCGCACGAGGTCTGCCCGTACTCGAACGCGACCCGGAACAACATCGAGGTCACGATCCTGCTCGGCTAGGAATCGAGCCTTCCGCGTGTGTGTTGCATCCACTGTTGAGGGTGGCCGGGCGACAGGGAGTACGGACGTGAACGTGAACGGCGAAGTGGCCGAGGGCTTCGAGCCGGTCAGGGAAGCGTTCGCACACAACTTCGAGACGCTCGGGGAACGGGGTGCGGCGGTCTCCGTGTACCGGCACGGTCGCAAGGTCGTCGACCTGTGGGGCGGCACGCGGGACGTGGACGGTACGGCGGATTCGGCGCCCTGGGAGCACGACACGGCCCACGTCATGCACTCGGCGACGAAGGGTGTCGGGGCCGCCGTACTCCTGATGCTGCACGAGCGCGGCGAGCTGGACCTGGACGCACCGGTCGGGAAGTACTGGCCCGAGTTCAAGGCTCGGGGCAAGGAACACCTCCTGGTCCGGCATGTGCTGTCGCACCGGGCGGGCGTGCCCGTGGTCGACACGCCGCTTACCCCGGCCGAGGCCGCGGACCCGGACCGTACGGCCGAGTCGATCGCGGCGCAGACCCCCCTCTGGGAGCCGGGCACGGACCACGGCTACCACCCCCACACCTTCGGCTGGATGCTCTCCGAACTGGTCCGCCGCGTCACCGGCGGCCGGGGCGTGGGCGAGTTCATCGCGACGGAGATCGCCGCCCCGCTCGGCCTGAACCTCTGGGTCGGGCTGCCGGGGGCCGAGGCCCACCGGGTGGGCCGCGCGGGCCGGGTCGATTCGCCCGAGCCGTCGAGCGCCCTGCGCACCCGCCCGAAGCGCTCGGTGGCCGAGGCCTACAAGGACCCGGACTCGACGACCGTCCGCGCCTTCGCCGCGATCACCCCGCCGCCCGACGACAACGACCCCGCCTATCGCGCGGCGGCCCTCCCCGCCTCCAACGGCATCGCCACGGCCGACGGTCTCGCCCGTTTCTACGCCGCCCTGATCGGCGAGCTGGACGGCACCCGGCTGTTCACCCCGGCCACGGTCGACCTGGCCCGCGCCGAGGCGTCCGCGGGACCGGACCGCACCCTGGTCATCACCACGCGCTTCGGCCTCGGCTACATGCTCCACGGCACGGCCTCCCCGCTGCTGGGCCCGGCCTCGTTCGGCCACCCCGGCCGCGGCGGCCCACTGGGCTTCGCGGACCCCGAGTCGGGCATCGCCTTCGGCTACATCACGAACGGCTTCCGCAAGACGGTGACGGCGGATCCACGGGCGCAGGCGCTGGTACGCGCGGTACGGTCGGCGCTGTCGTCGTAGCCGACCGGGGCGGGGACGCGGCGTAGCTGATCGGACCTGGGACGCGGCGTAGTCGATCCGGCCGGGCCGTGCCAGGACACCCCCGCGATCCTGGCCCGCCCCTTCCGGTCCGCCCGTCCCTCGCCGCGCGGCGATCACCAGAATGCGCGGCCGACCGCCCGCCTGTCGTTGGCACACAGTCGCCACCTACTTGGCGCAGGGTCCACGGCCTTCCGGACCTGCCTCACGCTCCTCGGCCACCGCCTGCCTGCGGAGTTCACTCGGCGGGACGCCATGGGCGGCGCGGAAGGCCCGGGTGAACTCGGCGGCGCGGGGGAAGCCCCAGCGGGCGGCGACGGCATGGACCGGCATCGCGCGCAGTGCCGGGTCGGCGAGGTCGCGGCGGGCGTTCTCCAGCCGCTGATCGCGGATGTAGGAGGCCACGGTGAGGCCCTCGGCCTGGAAGAGGCGGTACAGATGGCTGCGCGAGATGTGGTGCGCGGCGGCGATCCGGGCGGGGGTCAGCTCCTGGTCGCCCAGATTCCGGCGGATGAACGCCTTGATGCGCAGGGTCAGCGTCCGGCCGCGGGTCTCCGGCGGCAGCAGGGCCTCGGCGTCCAGGGCACCGGCGAAGACGGCCGTGACCAGATCGGAGAGGACCGTTCCCAGCCGGGGTCCGTCCGACGGCTGGTAGGAGCCGGTGTCCGAGGCCAGCTGGACGAGGAACTGCGCCAGGAGCGCGCCGACTCCCTCACGGCCCGAGATCCGGCTGCCGATCACCTGGTCGGCCCGGTTCGCGGGCAGCGCCACCAGCGACCGCGGGATCTCGACTCCCACGAGACTGACCGGGTCGGCGCCGGTGTGTATCTCGTACGACCGCGAGGAACAGTTCGTGTGGATGTCGTTGACCCGGTACGCGGCCTGCTGTCTGTCCCAGGCGGCCGCTCCCTCTCCACGCAGCAGCAGGGAGAGGTGGAACACCTCGGGATCGGACTGGCGGATCAGCTTCGGCGTCCGACGGAAGACCAGGTGGTCGAAGGTCGCCGGCCAGACCGTGACGTCCCCCAGCCCGATCATGCGCTGGTGTGCGCGGTAGTCCGCCGCGCGGTCACTGGCCAGCTGCATGGGCGCGTGCGTACGGCCCATGCGCTGCGTCCACGCCTCGAACCGGTCACCGACCGGCAGGTCCGCGCTTTTGAAGACCGACTCGTGCAACACGATCGGCGGACCTCCTGGTGAGAGAGCCTGGAACCGGATGATTCCACAGCCAGGAGCAAGAAGTGAGGGGCACCCCGCAGCAACGCGGGGTGCCCCTCAGCGCATCAGTCGGCCAGCCGGTCGGGCCTCAGACCCGTACCAGCTCCCGGTCCTCGTCCCGGCCCCCGTCGCCGGGTCCCTGGCCCTTCTCCGCCGCCGTGCGCAGGCCCTCGCCCTCGACGTCCACGTTGGGAAGCGCCCGGTCCAGCCACTTCGGCAGCCACCAGGCCTTCTTCCCGAGCAGGGCCAGCACCGCCGGAACGATCGCCATGCGGACCACGAACGCGTCGAAGAAGACCGCGATCGCGAGGCCGAAGCCGATCATCTTGATCATCGACTCGCTGGAGCCGATGAAGCCCGAGAAGACGGCGATCATGATGACCGCGGCCGCCGTGACGACCCGTGCGCCGTGCCTGAACCCGGTCACGATCGCCTGGTGGGGCTTCTCCCCGTGGACGTACGCCTCGCGCATCCGGGTCACGAGGAACACCTCGTAGTCCATCGCGAGACCGAAGACGACACCCACCATGAAGATCGGCATCATCGACATGATCGGGCCGGTTTCCTCGACGCCCAGGAGGCCGGACAGCCAGCCCCACTGGAAGACGGCGACGACCGCGCCGAGCGCCGCCATCACGCTCAGCAGGAAGCCGAGCGCCGCCTTCAGCGGGACCAGGATCGAGCGGAAGACCACGATCAGGAGGAGGAAGGCGAGGCCGACGACCAGCGCGAGATACGGGATCAGCGCGTCGTTCAGCTTCTGCGAGAAGTCGATGTTCATCGCGGTGGTACCGGTGACCAGCACCTTCGCGTCGGTCTCCGTCGTGATGCTGCCGCCCGCGTCACGGATGGCGTGCACCAGGTCCTCGGTCTTGACGGAGGACGGCTTGGAGTCGGGGATGACCGTGATCGTCGCGGTGTCCCCGGCCTTGTTGAACGCCGCCGGACTGACCGACACGACGTCCTTCATGTCCTTGACCGTGTCGGTGACCTTGGTGGCCGCGGCCTTGGGGTCGTCGCTGGACTTGCCGTCCACGACGAGCATCAGGGGACCGTTGAAGCCGGGACCGAAGCCGTCGGACAGCGTGTCGTACGCCCGGCGCTGCGTGGTCGACGTCGGCTGCGAACCGTCGTCGGGCAGACCCAGTTCGAGCGAGGCCGCCGGGAGCGCGGCGGCGCCCAGGCCGATCACGCCGAGCAGCAGCACGGCGAGCGGCCGGCGCACGACGAAGCTCGCCCAGCGGGTGCCCATGTTGGGCTTGCCCTCCTTCTTCGCGGCACGCCCACCCCCGAGCAGCTTGCTCTTCTTGCCCGCGGGCTGGACCTTGCGGCCCGCGTAGCCGAGCAGGGCCGGAATCAGCGACAGCGCGATCAGTACCGCGATGGCGACCGTGCCCGCCGCCGCGACACCCATCTTCGTCAGCATCGGGATGTTGACGACCGACAGACCGACCAGCGCGATCACGACCGTCAGACCGGCGAAGACGACCGCCGAACCCGCCGTGCCGACGGCCCGTCCGGCCGCTTCCTCGCGCTCCCGGCCCTCGGCCAGTTCGGCGCGGTAGCGGGAGACGATGAAGAGGGCGTAGTCGATGCCGACCGCGAGGCCGATCATCATCGCCAGGGTGGAGGTGGTGGTGCCCAGGTCCAGCGCGTTCGCCAGCGCCGTGATCGTCGAGACGCCGATGCCCACGCCGATCAGCGCGGTCAGCAGCGGCAGCCCGGCCGCGATCAGCGAACCGAAGGTGATGACGAGCACGACCGCGGCGACCGCTATGCCGATGACCTCGGTCGACCCGGTCTCGGGCGTCGCCTGGAGCGCGTCACCGCCGACCTCGACGCTCAGCCCGGCGTCCCGCGCCTGCTGCGCGGCCTCCTCCAGGGCGGTCTTCGAGGAGTCCTTCAACTCCATGCCGGACACCTTGTACTTCACCGAGGTGTACGCGACCGACCCGTCCTTGCTCACCGCGTGGGACTTGAAGGGGTCGGACACGGAGGTGACCTCGGAGCCGTCGCCGAGCGCCTTGACGGTCTTCTCGACGGTCGCCTTGTTGGCCTTGTCGCCCATCTTCTCGCCGGCGGGCGCCTTGAAGACCACACGGGCGGTCGCGCCGTCGGCGCTCATCCCGGGGAAGCGCTGTTCGAGCAGGTCGAAGGCTTTCTGCGCCTCGGTGCCCGGGATCGAGAAAGAGGACGCTCCCGCGGTGGGCGCGGAGGCGGCGCCGACACCCGCCAGCGTCAGCAGGGCCACCCAGATCAGGGCGACGAAATGGCGTCGCCTGAAGGCGAATCGGCCGAGTTTATAAAGGAATGTGGCCACGAGGGCATACTCCCGGTCAGGTCGTTTGCTGGCAGCTGGGCAGGGGAGATCAGCCCGACGACGTGAGCGGTCGCGTCAGGTGCACGTAGGCGTTACTGAAGGTCGGGCAGGCTCAGGCGCCGAGAGCGGGGAGGATCACGGCGTCGATGTACGAGGTGAGGAAGGCCTGGGTGGGGGGCAGCTGATCGAGGACGCCACGCACCGCGAAGGCGCCGAACATCATGTGCAGCACATAGTCCTGGGCCGGGTTGTCCGCCCGGATCTCACCCCGGTCGACGGCGCGCTGCAGGACCGTGCGGAGTGTCTCGATCTCCGGATCGATGATCCACTCCCGGAAGGCGCGCAGGAGATCGGGGTTCCCGTGCAGCGCCGTGGCCAGACCCCGCATCAGCGCGGAGTTCTGCTCCATGTCGCAGTCTTCCTCGCGCTTCACCATCGCGTGGAAGTCGCCCCGCAGGGATCCGGTGTCGATGTCGCCGGTGGTCGGCTTCTCGTGCCGCAGCGCCTTCACCACGAGCTCGGCCTTGCCGCCCCACTGGCGGTAGAGGGTGGCCTTGCTCGACCGGGTGCGGGCGGCGACGGCGTCCATGGTCAGGGCGTCGTAGCCGACCTCTCGGAGCAGTTCGAGCACGGCCGCGTACAGCTCGGCCTCACGCTCGGGGGTGATCCGACTGCGACGCACCGTTGCGGCTTCAGTCATCCCACTCACCTTCTCTGCTCCGGACGACACGGTTTCGTACACCTATGAAGATACCCCGAGATTCAAAGAAACGAAACCGTTTCGTACGTGTGCTGGGTCACGCACAGCAGAAAGGACACCCACCCACAAGTTGCCGGGCGCCTCCGAGAGGAAAAGCATGGGTAGGTGAGCGATGCGTACGAGAAGGCGCACAGCGCCCCGTCAGGGGCGCGGGGAACTGCGCGACCAGCCACGGACCACCCGCAGACCTCCCACCCTCCGCGGACGGACGGCAACGCCGGCTACCTCCGCTTCCCCCATCTCAGCGGCGACCACCTCTGCTTCGCCGCCGAGGACGACCTGTGGATGGCCCCCCTCGACGGGCCGGGCCGCGCCTGGCGGCTCACCGTCGACCGGACCAAGGTCGGCCACCCCCGCTTCTCCCCCGACGGCCGGCTCATCGCGTACACGAGCTGGCGCAGCCTCGTGCCGGAGATCCATCTGGTGCCGGTGGACGGCGGCCCCTCCCGCCGACTCACCTACTGGGGCAGCGCGGACACCCAGGTCTGCGGCTGGTCGCCGCCCGACAAGGACGGACACAGCGACATCCTCGCCGTCGCCTCCCACGGCCAGCCCTTCTCGTACTTCACCTGGGCCTACAAGGTCCCCACCGACGGCGACCCCGGCGGCGCGCTCCCCTGGGGCCCGGTCGCCGCCATCCAGGTCGCCGACCTCGACGGCGAACACAAGACGCTCCTGCTCACCGGTACCCCGCCGCACGAACCCGCCTCCTGGAAGCGCTACCGGGGCGGCGCCACCGGCCGGCTGTGGCTGCACGGACGACGGCTGCTCGCCGATCTCGACGGCCACCTCGACTCCCCCATGTTCGTCGGCGGCCGTATCGCCTTCCTCTCCGACCACGAGGGCATCGGGAACCTGTACTCGTGCGCGTACGACGGCGGGGACCTGCGCCGCCACACCGACCACGACGC
Organism: Streptomyces sp. NPDC111656; assembly: GCF_055656965.1. Lineage (NCBI taxonomy): Bacteria > Bacillati > Actinomycetota > Actinomycetes > Kitasatosporales > Streptomycetaceae > Streptomyces > Streptomyces sp. NPDC111656. The sequence goes on along the minus strand of NZ_JBVKCA010000019.1, from coordinate 125,365 downwards.
CTTCTACGCCCGGCACTCATCCAGCGACGGCACCCGGGTCGTCTACCAGTGCGCCGGGGACCTGTGGATCGTCGACGACCTGTCCGCGGGCTCGGCCCCGCGCCGCCTCGACGTCCGCCTCGGCGGTCCGCGCGCGGGACGCCGTACGTACCAGGTGCCCGCGGCGCAGCACGTGGACGGCATCTCGGTCGACGAGACGGGCCGGGCCAGCGCCGTCGTCGTACGCGGCAGCCTGTACTGGCTCACCCACCGCGACGGCCCCGCGCGCACCATCGCGGACACTCCCGGCGTACGCGTCCGGCTCCCCGAGATGCTCGGCTCCGGCGGCCGGATCGCCTACGTCACCGACGCGGACGGCGAGGACGCCGTCGAGATCGCCTTCCTCCCCCGAGCCTCCGGCCAGCGCGAGCCGCGCCGCCTCGCCTCCGGCGAACTGGGGCGCGTGCTGGAGATGGTCTCCGACCCGCAGGGCGAACGCCTCGCGATCGCCTCGAACGACGGACGCCTGCTGATCCTCGACGCGACGGAGGAGTCCGGGGACACGTCCACGTCCGGGCCAGAGCCCGAGGAAGCCTCCCTGCCAGAGCCCGACAGCACCACCTCGGAGCCGGAGTCCGAGGACACCTCACGGACAGAGTCCGAGGGCACTTCGCCGACCGAGTCCGAGGGAGGGGAGGTCACCGAGCTGATCACCTCGATCAACGGGCCGGTCCGGGACCTCGCCTTCTCCCCGGACGGGGCCTGGCTGACCTGGTCGCACCCGGGGATCGGCCGCTCCCTGCGCCAGATCAAGATCGCGCGCATAAAGGACCGGCTCATCGTCGACGTCACCAACGGCCGCTTCGAGGACGAGAACCCCGTGTTCACCCGCGACGGCCGCTACCTCGCCTTCCTCTCCTGGCGCGGCTTCGACCCGGTGTACGACGTCCACACCGGCGACCTCTCCTTCCCGCTCGGCTGCCGCCCCTACCTCGTCCCCCTGTCCTCCGCCACCCCCTCCCCCTTCGCGCTCAACCCCGACGGGCGGCCGGTCGCCGGCGGCCTGGACCCCATCGAGGACGAGAGCGCGGACGGCGCGGTGAGTGTCGAACTGGAAGGCCTGGAGAGCCGGGTGACCCCCTTCCCGGTCACCGCCTCCAAGTACTCGGCGCTGTACCCGGTCGCGGGCGGCGGCCTGGTCTGGCTGCGCTGGCCGATCTCGGGCGCCCTCGGCGAGACCTTCGTCAACCCCGACGACACCTCCGGCCGGCCGACGCTGGAGTTCTTCAACATCAGCAAGGCGAAGAAGTCCGAACTCGTCCAGCACCTGGACTGGTTCGCGGTCAGCGGCGACGGCTCCCGTCTGGTCGTCGTGGACGAGGGCGACCTGCGAGCGGTCCCCTCGACCGAGGTCGGTGACTCCGACTCGACGGTCTGGATCGATCTGCGGCGCATCATCCACGAGGTGGACCCGCCCGCCGAGTGGCGCCAGGCCTATGCGGAAGCGGGCCGCCTCACCCGCGCCTACTTCTGGGAACCCCACATGTGCGGCATCGACTGGGACGGTGTGCTCGCCCAGTACCGCCCGCTGGTCGAACGGGTCGCCTCGCCCGACGACTTCGCCGACCTCCTGCGCGAGGTCCTCGGCGAACTCGGCACCTCGCACGCGTACGTCGCCGCCGCCCGCCGCAACGAGGGCCCGGCCCAATACCAACGCTGGCAGGGCCTGCTCGGCGCCAACTTCGTCCGGCGCGAAGGCAGCTGGACCCTGAAGCGGATCCTCCCCGGCGACTCCTCCGACTCCAAGGCACGCTCGCCACTCGCCGGTACCGGCATCCGCGAGGGCGCGGTCCTCACCCACGTCGACGGCCGCCCGGTCGACCCGGTCACCGGCCCCTATCCCCTCCTCGCGGGCGCGGGCGGTACGACGGTGGAGCTCACGTTCATCCCCGAGGCGGGCGAGGGCCGCTCACGCCGGGTGGCCGTGGTCCCGCTGATCGACGAGCGCCCCCTGCGCTACCAGGACTGGGTGGCCAAACGCCGCGAGGTCGTCCGGGAGTTGAGCGGGGGCCGGTGCGGCTACCTCCACATCCCCGACATGGGCGGCTCGGGCTGGGCCCAGTTCAACCGCGACCTGCGCCTGGAAGTCTCGCGCCCCGCACTGATCGTCGACGTGCGCGGCAACGCGGGCGGCCACATCAGCGAACTCGTCGTGGAGAAGCTCACCCGCACGATCCTCGGCTGGGACCTGACACGCAACGCCCAGCCGGTGTCGTACGCCTCGAACGCCCCGCGCGGCCCGATCGTCGCCCTCGCCGACGAGGCGACCGCCTCCGACGGCGACATGATCACCGCCGCGTTCAAGCTGCTGAAGCTCGGGCCCGTCGTCGGGCAGCGCACCTGGGGCGGAGTCGTCGGCATGACCGGCCGCCACCGCCTCGGCGACGGCACGGTGATCACGGTGCCGATGAACGCGGCCTGGTTCGACGCGTACGGCTGGTCCGTCGAGAACCAGGGCGTCCCCCCGGACCTGGCGGTCCTGCGCACCCCCCTGGACTGGGCGGAGGGCCACCACACCGAAATGGACACCGCCATCCAACTGGCCCTGGACCTCCTGACCACCCACCACGCAGCCTCCCCACCCGACTACTCGGACGCCCCCGACAGATCAAGACCAAAACTCCCCCCACGATCTCAATAGGGGGCGGGGTCAAGCGCCCTGAAGGGGCGCGGGGCTGTTTACATATGCGGCTCCGCCGCGTGGGCGCGCCCACCCACATAGAACCCGCACCAGACAACGCACCTGTCCGACCCAGACAAAAGCGTGGGGCGCCCCCAACCAACAGGGGCGCCCCACAACTCGGCCTAAGCCGGCGCAGCGAACCGTCAGACGTCGTAGTCCTGGTCGAGCCGGTCCTTCGCCTCACGCTGCGTGCGCTCGGCCTCCGGGATCGTCCGGTCGCCCCTCTGCGGGGAGCGCTCAGGCGACTGCGGGGAGCGCGCGCCCTGCTGCGAGGTGCGGGCACCCGGCTGCGGGGAGTGCTCGCCGGGACGGGCCTTCTCGTGGCCGATGTCCTGGCCCATCTTCTTCTTGCCCTGCTGCTTCATCTGCTCGGCCTTGTTCTGCATCTGGTCCTTCTTGCCCATGAGGTTTCACTCCCATTTGTGGGTGAGGGGGATCGGGCTCGACCAGACTTACACGCACGGACTACGCACGCATTTCGATCAGTCACTCACGGTGATATCCCCTGCTGGCGCTGCTCGTCGGCCGCCCCGCCGGCACCCACGAGCCCCGTACTCACGCCTTTGAGCCGCGGTTCGAACCGCCGCATCTCCCGTTGTCCGACCGCCCCGATGATCCCGGGGAGGTAGCCCCGGACGCCCTGCATCCCGCGCAGCCACCACTGCGCGTACACATGACTGGACCGCCGCTCGATCCCCGCGACGATGCGGTCGACGGCCGGCCCCAGCGGATACGTCTTGTTGGACGGCCACGGCAGTCGCTGCCTCAACTCCCGCATCACCTCGTCCTGATCGGCCCCGCGCACCATGTCGGTGTCGGTCCAGGACAGGTAGCCGACCCCGACCCGTACGCCCTTGTGGCCGACCTCGGCACGCAGGCTGTGCGCGTACGCCTCCACGCCCGACTTGGACGCGCAGTACGCCGTCATCATCGGCGCCGGGGTGATGGCCGCGAGCGAGGCGATCTGCAGCAGATACCCCCGGCTCTCCATGAGCACGGGCAGGAACGCCCGTGCGGTGACCGCCGATCCGATGAGGTTGACCTCGATGACCCGCCGCCAGGCGACGGGATCGGACTCGACGAAGGGACCGCCGTTCGCCACACCGGCGTTGGCGACGACGATGTCGACCTTCCCGAACCGTTCCTTCACCTCGGTCGCGACCTGGGCCATCGCCTCGTGGTCGGTGACATCGGCATGCCAGAAGCCGCTTTCGCCGTGCAGCCGGTCCGAGACCTGCTTGAGCGCGTCCGGCTCGAGGCCGACCAGCGCGACCTTGGCACCGCGCGCGGAGAGCTTGCGGGCGAGGAGTTCGCCGACGCCCCGCGCGGCCCCCGTGACGACCGCGACCTGCCCTTCCAGGCTCACCTTGGTCATGCGCTGCCCTCCTTGATCTCTGCGTAGGTGGAGACGAGTTCGCGTATGCGGGCGGTGACCAGTTCCGGCGCCTCCACCGGTGTCATGTGCCCAAGGCCGGTCAGTTCGGTGACGCCGACACAGTTCGGCAGGGTCGCGACCAGGGCGCGCGCGTGCACCACGGGCGTCAGCCGGTCCGCCGTACCCACCACCACGGCCGTCGGCACCGTCAACGCCCGTACGCCGTGGTCGAGATCGAGCAGGTCGAGCACCTTCGACCAGGCGTACCGCACCCTGCGCGGGCAGGCGTGCACGATCCGCGCGCACGCCTCCACCATGCCCGGTGACGAACCGGCGCCCATGGTCGCGTACTTGAGGATCCGGCGGGCGAGCGGTGTGACGGGCCCGAGCGGCGCGGCCGACCCGAGGATCCTCTTGGTCACCTGGGTGCGCAGCCGTCCGGCCGGCATCGGCACCACCCGCGACTCGGCCACCAGCCGCGAACTGCCCGTGCTGCACAGCAGGGCCGCCACCGCGTGCTCCCGGAAACGCGGCCGCGTCGAGGCCGCCATCAGCGTCATCCCGCCCATGGAGTGCCCGACGAGCACGGCCTTCTCGCCGGGCGCGAGGGTGGCCGCGAGCACGGCTTCCAGGTCGTCGGCGAGCGCGTCCGCGGTGCACGTCTCGCTCGCGGGACTGCGGCCGTGCCCGCGCTGGTCGTACGCGATCACCCGGTGGTCGACGGCGAGGTCCCGTATCTGCGCCGCCCAGAAGGCGGTCGAACAGGTCCAGCCGTGCGCGAGGACGACGACGGGCGCGGCCGGCTTGTCATCGGGTCCGTGCACCTCTACGTGCAGCCGGGCGCCGTCGGCGGAGACGGCGGTCAGTTCGCGCGCGGGCGCGGGCGGCGCGTACGCCCCGTGTTCCACATGCGTCAGTCGACTCACGCTCCCGCCTCCACCTTCTTGGCGCCCTGTGTGCCGGAGTTCTTGGTGCGCGACTCGGGTGTGCGCGGCCCGGGTGTGTTCGACCCGGGGGCGCGCAGCACCTCGTACTCTCCCAGGTCCACCCGCCGGGTGGCGCTACGGAACTCGGTCGTCGTGCCGGGCCAGATGGTGGTGTTGCGGCCGTTCGCGTCGAGGTACCAACTGGTGCAGCCGCCGGTGTTCCACACCGTGCGCAGCATCCGCTCCTGGACCTTGTCGTTCCAGCCCTCCACGGCGGCGGGGCGGGCGTCGAGGGCCGCGCGCCCGCCCAGGACGTCCAGCTGCCGCACGTAGTCGGCCATGTAGTTCAGCTGGGACTCGATCATCAGGATCATGCTGGAGTTCCCGAGCCCGGTGTTCGGGCCGATGATCGTCATCCAGTTGGGGAACCCGGCCGCGGTGGCCCCGCGCAGCGACTTCATGCCGTCGCGCCACACCTCCGCGAGCGTCCTGCCCTCCGTTCCGACGACCCGGTCCGCGATCGGCATGTCGGTGACGTGGAAGCCCGTACCGAAGATGATCGCGTCGACCTCGGCCGTGCTGCCGTCGGCGGCGACGAGCGTGGAGCCGTCGATCTTGGCGAGCCCGGAGGCCACGACGTCGACGTTGGCCCGGGTGAGCGCCGGATAGTAGGTGTTGGAGAGCAGGATCCGCTTGCACCCGATCCGGTAGTCGGGGGTCAACTTGGCCCGCAGCGCCGGATCGTGGACGGCCCGCGCCATGTTCCGCCTGGCCAGCCGCTCGACGAGGCCGAGCTCGTCGGGACGCTTCGTGAACGCCTGGACCTGCAGCTCCCTGATCCCCCACAGCAGTCCGCGCCGGGCCTGTGCGGTGAAGGGCAGCTGCTTGTGCAGCCACCGTTCGGCGCCGGTGATGGCCCGGTCGACGCGGGGCATCACCCACGGCGGCGTGCGCTGGAAGAGGGTCAGCCGGGACACGTCGGGCTGGATGGCGGGCACGATCTGGATGGCGGAGGCGCCCGTGCCGATCATGGCGACGCGCTTGCCGCGCAGGTCGTAGTCGTGGTCCCAGCGGGCCGAGTGGAAGACCTTGCCGGGGAAGGAGTCGATCCCCGGTATGTCGGGGATCTTGGGATCGGAGAGCGGCCCGGTCGCGGACACGACGACATCGGCGGTGAGGAAGCCACGGCTGGTCTCGATCCCCCACCGGAGCTTCTCCTGGTCCCACGTCATCATCTTCACTTCGGAGTCGAAGCGCAGATGCGGGCGCAGCCCGAAGACGTCGGAGACGTGCTCCAGATAGGCCCGGATGTGCTCCTGTCCCGAGAAGGTGCGCGGCCAGTCGGGGTGGGGCGCGAACGAGAACGAGTACAGGTGCGAGGGCACATCGCAGGCGCATCCCGGGTAACTGTTGTCCCGCCACGTTCCCCCGACGCTTCCGGCCCGTTCCAGGACGACGAAGTCGGTGATCCCTTCGCGGCGCAGCCGCACCGCGGCCCCCAGACCGCCGAACCCGGACCCGATCACCGCGACGCGCACATGCTCGTGCTCGGTCATCCCGACCATCCCACGCCTCCCTAGCCGCCCGACTCTGCCAGTGAACACTGGCGCAATGGGAGCGTAGAGCAGCTCCGTACTGATGGGTAGGGTTGCGACGACGAAAGTTACCGACGGTACGACGTAGGGTTTCGCACGTGGCGGAGAAGCGTGAGTACCGGATGGAGGAGCTGGCCAAGGAGGCCGGCATCACCGTGCGCACCCTGCGGTTCTACCGGGAGCGCAAGCTGATACCGCCGCCCCGCCGCGAGGGCCGTATCGCCTGGTACGACCACACGCACCTGGCCCGCCTGCGCACGATCTCGGCGCTGCTCGAACGCGGCCACACCCTCAACGGCATCGCGGAGCTGGCCGAGGCCTTCGACCACGGCCGTGACGTCGGTGAACTCCTCGGTCTGGGCGAGCCCACCGAGGAGACCCCCGTCCGCCTCTCCCCCGAGGAACTCGCCGACGTCTTCGCCGGCCAGGCCACCCCGGAGAACCTCGCCGCGGCCCTCGACCTCGGCTATCTCGGCATCGACGGCGGCGAGATCGTCCACATCAGCCGCCGCCTGCTCGACGTCTCGGCGGCCCTGGTCCGCGAGGGCATCCCCCTGGCCGACGTCCTCACCGCCGCCCGCCGCGTCCGCGACCACGCCGACGCCCTCGCCGACCTCTTCGCCGGCATCGTCCTCACGGAGAACCGCACCACCGACGACCTCAAACGCCTACGCCCCCTGGCGAAGAGCGTGGTGGAGGCCGAGGTGTCGATGGCCTTGGACCGGCGGCTGCGGGACTACAACTCGTAGACGACCGCCACCGGCGGCTGCAGGGCTAGGTCCTGTCGTCACATTCCCGTCGTCCGCCCGGAGGGCGGGCCCTGCGGCGTCATGGGGGTCCCGCTCGAGCGGAGTCGAGAGCTTGGGGGAGCGTGCTCTCGGCGTGCCGGGCGCAGGCCCTCGTACTGGATGTACTTGGGTCCGTGCCCGGTGCGGCGAAGGGGGTCCCTCCCTGTTCGAGCGAAGCCGAGAACTTGGGGGCGCGTGCATGGCGTCGCAGGGCAGACAGGAATGTGACGACAGGGCCTAGAGCTCGTAGACGACCGTCACCGGCGCATGGTCGGACCAGCGCTCCGCGTGCGTCGCCGCCCGCTCCACGAACCCCTTCACGGCCTTGCCCGCGAGCCCCGGTGTCGAGACGTGGTAGTCGATGCGCCATCCGCTGTCGTTGTCGAAGGCCCGCCCCCGGTACGACCACCACGAGTACGGCCCCTCGGCGTCCGGGTGCAGTGCCCGTACGACGTCGACGTACCCGCCGTCGTCCGCGTCCAGGACGCGCCCCAGCCACGCGCGCTCCTCGGGCAGGAAGCCGGAGTTCTTCTTGTTGGCGCGCCAGTTCTTGAGGTCGGCCTCCTGGTGGGCGATGTTCCAGTCGCCGCAGACGACGACCTCGCGCCCGTCGGCGGCGGCGCGCTCGCGCAGCTCCTTCAGGTGGGCGAGGAACTCGTCCATGAACCGGACCTTCTCGTCCTGTCGTTCGGTGCCGACCTCGCCGGAGGGCAGGTAGAGGCTGGCGACGGTGACACCGGGGAGGTCGGCCTCGACGTACCGTCCACTGGAGTCGAACTCCTCGGACCCGAACCCGATCCGCACCCGGTCGGGCTCGCGTCGGGTGTACAGGGAGACGCCCGCGCGCCCCTTGGCGGCCGCGGGAGCGTGCACGACGTGCCACCCCTCCGGCGCCCGCACCTCCTCGGGCAGCTGCCCGGGCTCGGCCCGCACCTCCTGAAGGCACAGCACGTCCGCGGAGGTCTCCGCGAGCCACTCCACGAAGCCCTTCTTCGCGGCGGCCCGGAGCCCGTTCACATTCACCGAGGTAACAGTCAGCACCTGGGCACGATACTTAATCCATTCCACCCAGCGGGCGCATACATGTACGATACATCGCATGAGTATCCGCCCGGTCCCGTACGACCACCCCGACGCCGTCAAGCTCAACGACCAGGTGCAGGCCGAATACGCCGAGCGCTACGGCGATGAGGGCGATGTCACACCGCTCGACGCGTCGATGTTCAAGCCGCCGCTCGGCCTGTACCTCCTCGCCTACGACGAGCGGGACCGCCCGATCGCGTCCGGCGGCTGGCGCAGCCAGGACACGAACGACGAGGGGTACGCGGACGGCGACGCCGAGCTCAAGCGCATGTACGTGACCCCTCAGGCCCGCGGTCTCGGCCTCGCCCGCCGCATCCTGGCCGCCCTGGAGGACGACGCCCGCGCGGCCGGCCGCACCCGCATGGTCCTGGAGACCGGCGCCAAACAGCCCGAGGCGGTCGCCCTCTACCTCTCCAGCGGCTACGAGCCCTGCGCCAAGTTCGGCTACTACCGCTTCCACGAACTGAGCCTCTGCTATGCCAAGCCGCTGAGCATTCAGTGAACGAGAGAGTGCGGCCGAACAGGCAAGAACCCCGCCGGACGAATCCGACGGGGTTCTGAATTGCAGTGGACCTGAGGGGATTTGAACCCCTGGCCCCCTCGATGCGAACGAGGTGCGCTACCGGACTGCGCCACAGGCCCTTGCAACGAGTGAAACTCTAGCATCCCCGTCGGGGTGCTTGGAAATCCGTTCCTGGCAGGTCAGCCGGGGCTCCCGAGCGCCTGGTCATTCGTTGGCGGCACGCGGCCGTTCGCCGTCCTCGTACTGGTCGAACAGCGGAGTGCGACCGCGCTCACGGGCCCGCCGGGCGGACGCGGCACGCCGGGCGTCACTGCGACCGTCATCGGCGGCCTCGGCCGTCTCGGCGGCTTCGTGGCCCTCCTCGGCGGCGGACTCCGCCTCCGGCTCGCTCGGCTCCGCGGCGCTGGAGCGCGCCGAGCTCCACGCGTCCGGCGCCCCCAGATCGACACTGGACGTGGCCCGGGGCGCGACCGGCGCGGTCACGTACGTGGGCAGCGGAACCGGCACCGGATCCCAGCTGTCGCCCCGGCCGGGGCCCCGCTGACGCTCACGCTGCTGGTCGACCCACTCGGCGTGGTCGGTCTGCTCGACGAGGGCGCGGCGGTCGGCCGCGAGCGCGGACAGACCGGGGTCGGTCTCCGGCTCGGGACTGTCGTCGGGCTCGTCGGCGCCGGGGTCGAGGGCGGGCCGCCGACGCGGCTGCCGCTCCCTGAGCCGCTGCGCCGCGGCCTCGGCCCGGCGCCGGTCCATGGTGTACGTGAAGCGCCGTCGCTCCTGGGCGCGCAGGTACACGATGTACGAGCTCAGCATCACGGCGGGCACGCCGGGCGCCCACAGGAACGCGAGCCCCCCGACGGCCGCCACGATCGCGCCGAGCGTGAAGGCGAGGAAGAGCATCACGGTCGTACGCCGTCGGCGCGCGAGCACCTTCGAGCGCCGGGCGCGCGCCGCGGCCTCCGCCGCGGAGGCCCGCCGTGCGGCCGGAACTCTGGAAGCCCCGGAGTTGGCCGAATCCGATCCTGAGTCCGATGCCGAGCCCGGGCCCGAGCCCGAGTTCGGCTCGGGTGGAGCCGACTGCTGCGGCACCGCCCGGCCGGCCGTCGAGGAGCCCTGTGGGGCACCCTGCCGGGCGGCGGCCTGTGGCGCCTGCTGCGGTTCGGGCCGGGCGGGCGGCGGGAGTTGGGCCTTGGTCTGCTGCCGGACCGGAGGCATGGCGAAGGCCCGGACGTCCACCGAGTCGGTGACGGCGTCCGGATCGGCGCTGGGCTCCCCCTCCTCGGCGGAGCGCGCCCGCAAGTCCTTGGCGTACCGGCGCTCCATTCCCGCCCGTCCGGACAGCAGCCGGATGGCGGTGCTGAAGCGTTCCGTCGGACGGGCTTCGTTCAGCTCGTCCTGCCTACGGAGCCACATCGGCACCAAGTAGGCGGCCCAGGCCCCGACGATGACTGCGTAGATGAGGCCGCTGCTGCTCACGCCTCACACGGTAGAGGGGTTTGCGTGAGGCCATCTGCCAATTCGGCCGGTGTGTCGCACGATCCGGCTGATATTTCGAGCTTTTTTTGTGACCGATGCGATCAGCAGGCCGCAGGGAGCGCGAATTTAATGCCCCGAGCCGATCACGCACCGATCAATTTCGAACATACATTTCATTTACTGAGTGCCGGGCTTGCTCTGGTTCTCCGAACGGGCCTGCATCGATCGTGCCCGCCGCCAACGCCCCAGCAACCCCTCCGGTACCTCTTCCGCGGTGAGTGCGAAGACGAGATGGTCCCGCCAGGCCCCGTCGATGTGCAGATAGCGCGGCCTGAGCCCTTCCTCGCGGAATCCGAGTTTCTCCACCACTCGGCGGCTCGGCCCGTTCTCCGGGCGAATGCAGACTTCGATGCGGTGCAGTCCGACCGTGCGGAAGCAGTGGTCGGTCACCATCGCCACGGCCGTCGGCATCACTCCGCGCCCCGCCACCGACTGGTCCACCCAGTAGCCGATGTGCCCGGAGCACATCGATCCCCAGGTGATCCCGGCGACGGTCAGCTGCCCGACCAGACGGCCCTGGTACTCGATGACGAAGGGCAGCATCCGGCCCGCGTTGGCCTCGGCGCGCAGATGCCGGACCATCTGGCGGTAGGTCGGCCGGTGCGCTATCGGACCGCTGGGCGTGGGTGGCGGAATCGTCGCCTCCCAGGGCCGCAGCCAGTCCCGGTTGCGCCGGTTCACCTCGCGCCAGGCCCGCTGGTCGCGCACCTTTATCGGCCGAAGGACGACATCGCCGTCCACCAGCTCGACGGGCCAGGATGGGCTGTTCAGCTCGCACCCCCACTGCCGCTGGGTCTGGGGTGGTCGCCGCCACGGATCTGGTCGACGGCGTGGATCAGAAGGGGCTCCAGAACGGCCAGGCCGTCCTTCACCCCGCCGGTGGAACCCGGCAGGTTGACGATCAACGTCCGTCCCGCGACTCCGGCGAGCCCCCGGGACAGCGCCGCCGTGGGCACCTTCTCTCTCCCGAACGCCCTGATGGCCTCGGGAATGCCCGGCACCTCGTGATCGAGTACGCGCCGGGTCGCCTCGGGCGTCCGGTCGGTGGGCGAGATCCCCGTACCGCCCGTCGTCACGATCACGTCGTACCCGGCGTCGACACCCGCGCGCAGTGCCACCTCCACGGGGTCTCCGTCCGGCACCACCCGGGGGCCGTCGACCTCGAAGCCGTACGCCGTGAGCCCCTTGGCGATCAAGGGGCCGCCCTTGTCCTCGTAGACCCCCGCGGCGGCTCTGTTCGAGGCCGTGACCACGAGCGCGCGGTACGACGGTGTCGTCATGCCCGGCTCCAGTCGCCCGACTTTCCGCCGGTCTTCTCTTCCACCCGTACGTCCGTGATGACCGCCCCCTTGTCGACCGCCTTGACCATGTCGATCACGGTGAGGGCCGCCACGCTGACCGCGGTGAGGGCCTCCATCTCGACGCCCGTACGGTCGGTGGTCTTCACGGTGGCGAGGATCTCGACGGCGTCGTCCGCGACCGACAGATCAAGCTTGACACCCGAGACCGACAACGGGTGACAGAGCGGGATCAGATCCGGGGTGCGCTTGGCGCCCATGATGCCCGCGATGCGCGCGGTGGCCAGGGCGTCGCCCTTGGGGACGCCCTCACCGCGCAGCAGTTCGATCACACGGGGCGAGACCAGGACACGGCCGCTGGCGCGGGCGGTGCGCGCGGTCACGTCCTTCCCGGAGACGTCGACCATGCGGGCGGCGCCCGCCTCGTCGATGTGGGTCAGTCGGTCCTGCGTACTCATGTCTGCGCGGCGCTCCCGGTCGGGCCTCTTGTGCGCGACACGGTACCGCCACTCGGGGCACTCAGCCGAGCAGGACCACTTCGACCTCGGTGCCGGGCTCGACCGAGGTGACGTCCTCGGGGACGACGATCAGCGCGTCGGCCTGGGCGAGGGCCGCGACCAGGTGGGATCCGGCGCCGCCGACCGGGGTCACCTTGCCGTCGACGTACCTCCCGCGCAGGAACTGCCGGCGGCCGTCCGGCGAGGTCAGCGCCTTGCCCGTCTCCAGGGTCGCCGTGGTGGTGGGGCGGTGGATGTCGTCCAGGCCCGACAGGGTGCGGATCGCGGGGCGGACGAACAGCTCGAAGGAGACGTACGACGAGACGGGGTTGCCGGGGAGCGCGAGCAGCGGGGTGTGCTCGGGGCCGATCGTGCCGAAGCCCTGGGGCTTGCCGGGCTGCATGGCGAGCTTGCGGAAGTCGATGCCGCTGCCCTCCTCGTCCTCGTCGCCCACCGAGGACAGGGCCTCCTTGACGACGTCGTACGCGCCGACGCTCACGCCGCCCGTGGTGACCAGCAGGTCCGCGCGGATGAGCTGGTCCTCGATGGTGGCGCGGAGCGTCTCGGCGTCGTCGGCGACCGCGCCCACCCGGTAGGCGATGGCCCCGGCGTCGCGGGCGGCGGCGCACAGGGCGAAGCTGTTGGAGTCGTAGATCTGGCCGCTGCCCAACGGCTCGTCGGGCTGGACGAGTTCGCTGCCGGTGGACAGGACGACCACGCGCGGGCGCGGGCGCACGCGTACGGTGCCGCGGCCGATCGCGGCGAGCAGGCCGATCTGCGGCGGGCCGAGGATCGTGCCTGCTTCGAGGGCGCGGTCTCCCGCCTTCACGTCGCTGCCCTTCGCGCGCACGTGCGCGCGTGCCTCGGCCGGGCGGTGGACGTGCACCTGGCCGGAGGCGCCCTCGGGGGCCGCGCTGCGGGCGCGCATCCCGGAGACGGGACCCTCCCCCAGGCCGCCGTCGGTCCACTCCACCGGGACGACGGCCTCGGCGCCGGGCGGCAGCGGGGCGCCGGTCATGATGCGGGCGGCCTCACCGGGGCCCACACGGAGCTGCTCGCCCTGGCCGGCCGCGACGTCGCCGACGACCGTGAGGACCGCCGGGTACTCCTCGCTCGCGCCCGCGACATCGGCGACCCGGACCGCGTACCCGTCCATCGAGCTGTTGTCGAACGGCGGCAGGGAGACCGGCACCGTGACGTCCTCGACCAGGACACAGCCCTGGGCGTCGAGGAGTTGCAGCTCGATGGGTTCGAGAGGGCGAACGGTCGCGAGGATGTCCTCCAGGTGCTCGGTCACCGACCAGAGGTGGTCCTGGCCGGTGACACGGGTCGCGGCGCTGCTCAAGTTCCTACATCTCCTCGGCTACGTAACTGCGAAGCCAGGTCCGGAAGTCCGGGCCCAGGTCCTCACGTTCGCACGCGAGCCTGACAATGGCACGCAGATAGTCGCCTCGGTCGCCGGTGTCATAACGGCGGCCCTTGAAGACGACGCCGTGCACGGGGCCGCCGACCTTCTCGTCCTGCGCGAGCTGCTGGAGGGCGTCGGTGAGCTGGATCTCGCCGCCGCGGCCCGGCTCGGTCTTGCGGAGTATGTCGAAGATGTGCGGGTCGAGGACGTAGCGCCCGATGATCGCGTAGTTGCTGGGCGCGTCCGCCGGGTCCGGCTTCTCGACCAGGCCCGTCACCTTGACGAGGTCGCCCTCGGCGGTGGTCTCGACGGCCGCGGAGCCGTAGAGGTGGATCTGCTCGGGCTCGACCTCCATGAGCGCGATGACGCTGCCGCCGTGCTGCTCCTGGACCTCGACCATGCGGGCGAGAAGGGGGTCGCGGGGGTCGATCAGGTCGTCGCCGAGGAGCACGGCGAAGGGCTCGTGGCCGACGTGCGGCGCCGCACACAGGACGGCGTGACCGAGGCCCTTGGGGTCGCCCTGGCGCACGTAGTGCATGGTGGCCAGGTCGCTGGACTCCTGGACCTTGGCGAGCCGGTTGGCGTCGCCCTTCTTCTGAAGGGCGGACTCCAGCTCATAATTGCGGTCGAAGTGGTCCTCGAGGGGGCGCTTGTTGCGGCCGGTGATCATCAGAACGTCGTCGAGACCAGCCGACGCGGCCTCTTCGACCACGTACTGGATCGCCGGCTTGTCGACGACCGGCAGCATCTCTTTGGGAGTGGCTTTGGTGGCCGGCAGGAACCGGGTGCCGAGGCCTGCTGCGGGGATGACAGCCTTGCTGATCCTGGGGTGCGACTCAGTCATGCGCGTAACCATATCCGGTGGCTATGAGCGCAATCTGTTGGTCCCGTTAAATAGCTCTCATATGAGCGCATAAGGAACGGTACGGAGTGAGCTGTGAGCCACGTGGGACGTGCGGCAGAGCCTGACAAGCGAATGTTGCGGCGAGGATTCCTCGCGGTGAGAAACAGGTTGACACCCTACGACCTGCAGGAATCCGCCGGGGCCCTGGCCCGGCGGGCGCTGGAGCTGCCGGAGCTGGCGCACGCGCGCACGGTGGCGGCGTACGTCTCCGTGGGGAGCGAGCCGGGCACCCTCGCACTCCTGGACGCGCTCCACACGCGCGGGGCGCGCGTGCTGCTGCCGGTCCTGATGGCGGACAACGACCTGGACTGGGGCGCGTACGCCGGAGCGGGCTCCCTGGAGCAGGTCCAACACGGAGGCCGGATGGCTCTCCTGGAGCCGGCGGGTGAGCGGCTCGGCCCCGAGGCCGTCCAGGAGGCCGACGCCGTCCTGCTGCCCGGCCTGGCCGTGGACCGGCGCGGAATGCGTCTGGGGCGCGGCGGCGGCTCGTACGACCGCGTACTGGCCCGCCTGGAGCGCGCGGGGGCCGATCCCGCGCTGGTGGTGCTGTTGTACGACGCGGAGGTCGTCGCGCACGTCCCGGCGGAACCTCACGACCGTCCCGTCCACGCGGTGGTGACGCCTTCGGGGGTGCGCCGCTTCGACTGACGGGTCCGGGTAGCCGAAAGGGCCCTCCACGCGTGTGGAGGGCCCTTTCGCCTGTCGCCGTCAGTGACTCACGGTCGCGTTCATCGACTCGTGGTCGCCGTCAATGGCTCACGGCTTGAGCACCAGGGTGTCGCTCGTGCTCTTGTCGACCGCCTTGTCCGAGAAGGACCACGGCAGCAGTTCGCCCTTGGCCCACTTGTCCGTCTGGTCGGTGTAGTGGGCGCTGAAGGCGTGCCCGGAGGCGCCGGAGAGGTTGATCCACCTCGACTTGTCGAAGTCGTCGAGGTTGACCACCATTCGCATGGACGGCACCCAGACCACTCCGTAGCCGCCCGCGGCGTTCCAGCCGGTCGCGTTGACCGTCGCCTCGCCGCCGCTGAGCTTCCAGGGGCCGCGGTTGAGCATGTACTGCAGGACGCCGGGACCTTCGGTGCCCAGGGTCTGGTTCTTCAGGAACAGGCGGTGCAGCCGGCCCCAGCTCCAGGTGTCCATGTCCTTGCCGAGCTTGGCGGTCAGCTCCCAGCGGGCGTCCTTCATGGCCCGCGCGAACAGCTCGTCCCGGTTGTCGGCCGCCTTGTCGAGGCGCGTCTTGGGCGCCTTCCACCAGTCGTTGTTCTGATCGTCGATGATCTTGCGGACCACCTCGAACCAGCGGTCGCCGCCGTCCGGCTGCGCCTGGTCCGCCTCACGCTGGCCGCACTCGCGCACGGTCTGGTTCTCGTCCGCGGGGCCGGTGGAGTCGACCGGGGCGACGTTCAGGCACTGGCCCTTGACCCGCAGCTCCTTGGGCAGCTTGTTGCCGAAGGCGAGCTTGAGGATGTTGCGCCAGGTCGCGTTGAAGTACGCGGCCGCCGCGGAGTCGGCGTCCTGGGTGTAGTCCCAGCCCTCCAGGAGCTTCTGCGCGTCGCGGACGTTCTTGTCGGCGACGTCGATCTTGAGCAGCTTGGGCACGATCAGCTTGGCGATCTCACTGCTGTCGTCGAGCTGCATCTGGCGCATGTCGTCGGTCGAGATCTTGCCGCCGCCCTTGATCTTCGCCTCGATGAGATCGGAGATCCGCTGGCTGCGCGTTCCGTAACCCCAGTCCGTGGTGAGCGTGTAGGGGTACTTGTCCTTGTCGACGACCGCCTGGTTGGCGGTCACGATGTAGCCGCGCTTCGGGTCGTACTCGTAGGGCAGCTCGGACTGCTTGATGTAGCCGGTCCACTGGTACTTGGAGTCCCAGCCGGGCGAGGGGAGCGAGCCGTCGTCGCCCTTCGACCGGGTCGGGATCTTGCCCGGCAGCTGGTAGCCAATGTGGTTGTTGGTGTCGGCGTAGATCAGGTTCTGCGAGGGCACGTCGAAGGACGCGGCCGCCGTGCGGAACTCGGACCAGTTCGACGCCTTGTCCAGCTGGAAGACGGCGTCCATGGAGTTGCCCGGGTCCAGGGCGGTCCAGCGCAGCGCGATGGCGTATCCGTCGCCGCGGTCGGGTGCCCCGCTGTCGACGGTGGCCTTCTTGCCGACCTTGACCAGTTCGTCGTCGCGGTCGGAGAGCAGCGGCATCCCGTCCTTGGTCTCCCGGACGACGATCGTCTTGTCCGCGCCGCCCGCGACCTTGATCGTTTCCTTGCGGGTCGTGAAGGGCAGCACCTTGCCGTCGTACTCGTAGCCCTCGCCGGTGATCTTCTCCAGGTAGAGGTCGGTGACGTCGACCCCGGAGTTGGTCATGCCCCAGGCGATGTCCTGGTTGTGGCCGATGACCACGCCGGGCATGCCCGCGAAGGTGTAGCCGGAGACGTCGTACTGGCACTTGCTGGAGACGCTCGTGCAGTGCAGGCCCATCTGGTACCAGACCGAGGGCAGCGAGGCCGACAGGTGCGGGTCGTTGGCCAGCAACGGCTTGTTGGTGATCGTGTGCTCGCCCGCGACGACCCAGGAGTTCGAGCCGATGCCGTTGCCGTTCACGCCGACGGCGGTGGGCACGTTGTCGAGCACGTTGTAGAGCTTGGAGAGCTGGCTCTGCAGGCCGTCGGGCGCGGTGGTGTTTCCCGCGAGGCCGGTGCCCGCTGTGGACTGCGTCCCGCTGCCCGCCGTCGTACTGCTGCCCTGGACGTACGACCCCGTGACGCTGTCGTACTGGCCTTCCTGGGTGATCGTCTTGTTCCGGCTGTAGGGGTACTCCGGGTACAGGTCGGCGATCTGCTTCGGGCCCAGACGGCTGGTCATCAGGGAGCGGTCGATCTCTTCCTGCATGTTGCCGCGCAGGTCCCAGGCCATCGCCTTCAGCCACGCGACCGAGTCGACCGGGGTCCACTCCTGGGGCTTGTAGTCGTTGGTGAAACCAAGGGCCGCGTACTCCAGGGAGATGTCCTCGCCGTCCTTGCCCTTCAGGTAGGCGTTGACTCCCTTGGCGTACGCCTGGAGGTACTTCTTCGTGGAGGCCGACAGTTTCTTGTCGTACTCCTCCTTGGCGACCCGGTCCCAGCCCATCGTGCGCAGGAACTCGTCGTTCTTGACCTGGCCGGAGCCGAACATCTCGGACAGTCGGCCCGAGGTCATGTGACGGCGTACGTCCATCTCGTAGAACCGGTCCTGCGCCTGGACGTAACCCTGCGCCATGAACAGGTCCTCGTCGGAGGAGGCGTAGATCTGCGGGATCCCATTGCCGTCCCGTTTGACGTCCACGGGGCCCGACAGCCCGTCGAGTGTGAGGGAGCCCTTGGTCTGCGGGAAGGAGGCACGGACGGTACTGACCCCCCAGTAGCCGCCATAGGCAACGCCTCCGAAGAGGGCCAGAACCAGGACGATCAGGAACAGTCGGGCCTTGCGCCCCTTCTTCCTGCCGGACTTGCCCGGCTTCTGGCCGGAAGAGGCGGTGGTGTTCGGGGGCATCGCTGTCCTTGCTGTCCTAACGCGAGCGGCAGGCGGTCCTGGAGTGCTGGAGCAACCATAGGCGCAGGGCCCGACGCGCCTTGACGCGGAGTCGGGTAGAGGACGGACGGGCGTTCGATCTCGGCCCCTGGAGTGTCAAGAAAGCGTCAAGAGTTAGGTAAGGTAACGAAGTACTTGGACTCATGTACCGACTTCGGGTGGTCGGATCGACATGCTGGGATCCACGCGATCACCTCGATTCCACGCGTCGACCTCGACGCGATCACATCGAATCGACGTGTTCACATCCACACGTTCGAATCCAGTGCCCGGATTGGCGAGAAGGGAACAGCCGCTGACTGTCCACCACCTCAACCAGCTCCTGCTCGTCTGCTCGCTCGTTCTGCTCGTCGCGGTGGCAGCGGTTCGTATCTCTTCGCGCAGCGGGCTCCCCAGCCTGCTCGTCTACCTCGGCATCGGCATCGCCATGGGCCAGGACGGGGTCGGCGACGTCCACTTCAACAACGCCGAACTGACGCAGGTCATCGGATACGCGGCCCTGGTCGTGATCCTGGCCGAGGGCGGCCTCGGCACGAAGTGGAAGGAAATCAAGCCGGCCCTGCCGGCGGCCACCTCGCTGGCACTGGTCGGCATCGCGGTGAGCGTCGGAGTGACGGCCACGGCCGCCCACTACCTGATCGGCCTGGAATGGCGGCAGGCGCTCATCATCGGCGCGGTGGTGTCCTCGACGGACGCGGCGGCCGTCTTCTCGGTGCTGCGGAAAGTACCCCTCCCCGCGCGCGTGACGGGCATCCTGGAGGCCGAGTCCGGCTTCAACGACGCCCCGGTGGTCATCCTCGTCGTCGCGTTCTGCACAGCGGGCCCCGTGGAGCACTGGTACGTGCTGCTGGGCGAGATAGCCCTGGAGCTGGCCATCGGCGCGGCCATCGGCCTCGCGGTGGGCTGGCTCGGCTCCTGGGGGCTGCGGCACGTGGCGCTGCCCGCCTCCGGCCTCTACCCGATCGCCGTGATGGCGATCGCGGTCACCGCCTACGCCGCCGGCGCGCTCGCGCACGGCAGCGGCTTCCTCGCCGTCTACCTCGCGGCGATGATGCTCGGCAACGCCAAACTGCCGCACTGGCCCGCCACCCGAGGCTTCGCCGAAGGGCTCGGCTGGATCGCCCAGATCGGCATGTTCGTCCTGCTCGGCCTGCTGGTCACCCCGCACGAGATGGGCGACGACATCGTGCCGGCCCTCGTCATCGGCCTGGCGCTCACCATGGTGGCGCGCCCTCTGAGCGTCGTGGTCGGCCTGCTGCCCTTCCGGATCCCGTGGCAGGAGCAGACGCTGCTGTCCTGGGCGGGCCTGCGCGGTGCCGTGCCCATCATCCTGGCGACCATCCCGATGGTGAGCGGCATCTCGGAGAGCCGCCGGATCTTCAACATCGTCTTCGTCCTGGTCGTCGCCTACACCCTCATCCAGGGCCCCACGCTGCCCTGGCTGGCCCGCAAGCTGCGGCTGGGCGAGTCCGAGGGCGCCGCCGACCTCGGGATCGAATCGGCGCCCCTGGAGCGACTGCGCGGCCATCTGCTGTCCGTCGCGATCCCGAAGGGCTCCCGCATGCACGGCGTGGAGGTGGCCGAGCTGCGCATGCCCTCGGGGGCCGCCGTCACCCTCGTCGTGCGCGACGGGACCTCCTTCGTGCCGCTGCCCACGACCGTCCTGCGCCGCGGCGACGAGCTGCTCGTGGTGACCACCGACCCGGTCCGGGACGCGGCCGAGCGACGGCTGCGCGCGGTGGGCCAGGGCGGCAAGCTGGCGGGCTGGCTGGGCCTCGCGGGCAACGGCACCGGACCGCACTCCCGACATTCCGGACAGTAAACGGGGCATTAAGGGGCGATGTGCATTCACAGGCGAACACCGCCATGGTGCTCACTTTCACAGGCACCGCAGCACTCGCCCCTGTACGATGAAGGCACTTGATCGAACCAACTCTGCCTGAAGCAGAGCTGGCGCGACCGTATGGCGGTCGCGACGTCCCCGCAGTGGGCGGCGCGGCATCTACCGCAGTTCCGCGCAAGAGGACAGCTCTCGGCGCCCCCGCCCAACAAAAGGGGCCGCGCTACCAGGTGG
Source organism: Streptomyces sp. NPDC111656 (assembly GCF_055656965.1). Classification (NCBI taxonomy): domain Bacteria; kingdom Bacillati; phylum Actinomycetota; class Actinomycetes; order Kitasatosporales; family Streptomycetaceae; genus Streptomyces; species Streptomyces sp. NPDC111656. The sequence continues at coordinate 105,078 of NZ_JBVKCA010000019.1, read as the reverse complement.
CAGAAAGGCACGGGCCGTGGCATCCACGGTCACCTCCCGCCCCGGATACGGACAGCTGCTGCGCACCCGCGGCGCCTGGACGTTCCTGCTTCCCGGCTTCGCCGCACGTCAGCCCTTCGCGATGCTGACGCTCTCCCTCGTACTTCTCGTCCAGCACACCACCGGCTCGTACGGGGCCGCCGGCGCCGTCGCCGCCGTCACCGGCGTCTCCATGGCGCTGTTCGCACCCTTCACCGGCCGTCTCGCCGACCGCCACGGCCAGCGGGCCGTTCTGCTGCCCGGCGTCCTGGTGCACGCCCTGGCGGGCCTCTCCCTGACGGCGCTGGCGCTGACGGACGCCCCCCTGTGGGCTCTTTTCCTCGCCGCCGTGCCGACCGGCGCCTCGGTGCCCCAGGTCGGGCCCATGGTGCGCGCCCGCTGGGGCGTGAAACTGCAGGACTCGCCCCTGATGACCACCGCGGCGGCCTTCGAGTCCGTCACGGACGAGCTGACCTTCGTGTTCGGCCCGCTGCTCGCCACGGCGCTGTGCACCGCCGTGCACCCGGCCGCGGGCCTGCTGACCGAGGCCGGGCTGACCCTGATCGGCGGTCTCCTCTTCGCCGCGCAGAAGAGCACCCAGCCCGCTGTCGCCGCCGGGCACACGCGCGTGGAGCACGGTTCCGCGCTGCGGGTCCCCGGAGTGCGCGTGCTGATCGTGACCTTCCTGGGCATCGGCTCCGTCTTCGGCGGCATGCAGGTCTCACTCGCCGCGTTCAGCGAGTCGATCGGCGAGCCCGGTCTGAACGGCGTCCTCTACGGCGTCTTCGCCGCGGGCAACATGCTCTCCGGCGTCGTCTGCGGCGCCATCGCCTGGAAGGTGGCCCCGCAGCGGCGGCTCGTCATCGGCTACGCCGCCCTGGCGCTCGCCGCGTGCGGACTGTGGGCCGCGCACTCCGTGGTCGTGCTCGCCGCGATCGGCCTCCTGGTCGGCATGTGCATCGCTCCGTCCCTGATCACCGGCTACACGCTGGTCGAGGGCCTGGTCCCGGCGGGCGCCCGCACCGAGGCCTTCACCTGGCTGACCGGCGCCGTCGCGCTCGGCCAGGCGGCGGCCGTCACGGTCGCCGGACAGCTGGAGGACCGCCTGTGGAACGGTGCCGGATTCCTGGTGCCGATGGCCGGTACGGCACTGGCGCTGGCGACCCTGGTGGCCCTGCGCTCACGACTGGCCACGCGGCCCACCGGACGCACCGTCGCACGTGGCGTCGGTCACCGAGTGCCGGTGACAGTGGACTGATCCCACGGAATACGTCAGTATGGATCGTCGTTAGCACTCATTGAGTGAGAGTGCCAGGAGGAAGACAAGTGCCGACCTACCAGTACCAGTGCACCGAGTGTGGCGAGGGCCTCGAGGCGGTGCAGAAGTTCACCGACAATGCCCTGACCGAGTGCCCCAACTGCGGTGGACGCCTGAAGAAGGTGTTCTCGGCCGTCGGCATTGTCTTCAAGGGCTCCGGCTTCTACCGCAATGACAGCCGTGGCTCCTCGTCGAGCAGCTCGCCGGCGTCCAAGCCGTCGACCGCTTCGACTTCGTCCTCGCCGTCGACGACCTCGTCGTCCTCGTCGGACTCGAAGTCGTCGGGCAGCGGCTCGTCGAGCAGCAGCTCGGCCGCGTAGGACTTTCTCGCGGGGACCCTGTCGTCGTACGACGATGGGGTCCTCGGCGTTTTCGGGAGACAGGGTCCTCGACGTTTTCGGGGTCAGATCTTCGAAGCCCGCTACTGTGATCGTCATGGCGAACGCAGAGATCGGTGTCATCGGCGGCTCGGGCTTCTACTCCTTCCTCGACGATGTGACCGAGATACAAGTCGAGACCCCGTACGGGCCGCCGAGCGACTCCCTGTTCCTCGGTGAGATCGCCGGGCGACGGGTCGCCTTCCTTCCCCGCCACGGCCGCGGCCACCATCTGCCGCCGCACCGCATCAACTACCGGGCCAACCTCTGGGCGCTGCGCTCCGTGGGCGCCCGTCAGGTCCTCGGACCGTGCGCGGTGGGCGGACTGCGCCCCCAGTACGGGCCGGGAACGCTGCTCGTGCCGGACCAGCTCGTCGACCGTACGAAGACGCGGACGCAGACGTTCTTCGACGGGCTGCCGCTGCCGGACGGCACCGTGCCGAACGTCGTGCACGTGTCGCTGGCCGACCCCTACTGCCCCGTCGGCCGCAAGGCCGCCCTCGAAGCGGCGCGCGGGCGTGACTGGGAGCCGGTGGACGGCGGCACGCTCGTGGTGATCGAGGGACCGCGGTTCTCCACCCGCGCCGAGTCGCTGTGGCACCAGGCGCAGGGCTGGTCCGTGGTGGGCATGACCGGCCACCCCGAGGCCGCGCTCGCCCGTGAACTCCAGCTCTGCTACACCTCGTTGACCTTGGTCACCGACCTCGACGCGGGCGCGGAGGCCGGCGAGGGCGTCTCGCACGACGACGTGCTGAAGGTGTTCGCGTCGAACGTGGACCGGCTGCGGGACGTGTTGTACGACGCGGTGGCGGCCCTGCCGCAGAACGGGACGCGGGACTGTCTGTGCACGAAGGCGCTGGGTGGTATGGACCCGGGTTTCGAGCTGCCGTGACGATGGCCTCGACGGGCGCTCGGTGAGTGCCAACGGGTGCTGCCGGGCGCCGATGGGCTCCGCCAGGCGCTGACGGGCGTTCCCACGCCGTGGAACTTCCCGTTCGGGTGAGGGAGTTGTCCACAACTCGTCGGTAGTCCACCGGCGCCGACGGGCTCCGCCGCGAGGCCTCATCGTGGGATCGCAAGCCGATCCCTCGTCGCAGGTGGTGGTCCCATGGCACAGCACGCTCCTCTTGTACGCCCGCTGGACACGGATCTCGTACGGGCACCGGGCACGGATCCTGTACGTCCGCCCGGTGTGGACGCGCCTCCGATCCGCGAGGTGCCGCAGTTCGCCCCCGTGCACGTGCGCGGGGGGCGGTACGGGCTGCGGCGCCTCACCCGTCACAAGCGGCGGGCCGTGGCCGCGGGACTCGCCGTCACGGCGGCGGCCCTCGTGGCGGCGGGCCCCGGTGACTCCGGGCGGGCACGGGGCCATCCCTCGGCGGCTTCCCCCTCCACGTCCGCTTCCTCCCCCATGTCCTCTTCTCCGCCTTCCCTCTCTTCCCCTTCCGCTACCGCGTCCGTGCGGGGGCGGGGCGCGGTGGAGACGGTGGCGGCGCCGGTGCGGATCGCCGACGCGGCCACGGTGCGGCTGCTCAGGCCGGGCGACCGGGTCGACGTGATCGCGGCGGACGGGAGCGGCGAGGGCCGCGTGGTCGCGGCCGGGGCACGGGTGGCCGAGGTTCCGGACTTCGCCGCCACCGAGACCGGGGCGCTGGTGGTCCTCTCCGTGCCCCGGGCCACGGCGGCGCGACTGGCGGGCGCGGGCACGACGGCACGGCTGGCGGTGACGCTGTGTTGAGCGTCGTGCGCAATGCCGTACTGCCGGACTTCCTGGATATCGAATCGGTGTCAACTCGCTCGATGGTGCTACCGAATTGGACAGGTCCGGCGGGCCCTGCCGTAGGTTGCGGAGCTGTTTGTTCCACAACTTGTGCAGAGGGGCCTCTTGGTGAGCGAGAAGAAGCAACCCGGTGTCTTGGAGGGCTTCAAGGCCTTTCTGATGCGGGGCAACGTCATCGACCTGGCCGTCGCGGTGGTCATCGGCGCGGCCTTCACCAACATCGTCAACTCGGTGGTGAAGGGCATCATCAACCCGCTGGTGGGTGCGATAGGCACGAAGAACCTCGACAGCTACAGCTCCTGCCTCGAACCCCGCTGCACCGGCACCGGGGACACGGCGACGGGCATCCGGATCATGTGGGGCTCCGTGCTGGGCGCCACGCTCAGCTTCGTGATCACCGCGGCCGTCGTCTACTTCCTGATGGTCCTGCCGATGTCGAAGTTCCTGGCCCGGCAGGCGGCCCGGCAGAAGGCGAAGGAGGGCACCCAGGAGGTCATCGAGGTGTCCGAGCTGGAGGTGCTCAAGGAAATCCGCGACGCCCTGGTGGCCCAGCGCGGTTCGGGCAACAGCCGGCACTGACGGAGAAGACCGGGGTCGGCCTGCGGAAGCCCGGGGGCCGACGCCAGGCGATGGGGGTCGGGCTCGGGAAGCTCCGAGGCCGGCTGCGGACCATCGGAGTCGGACCCCGGAATCGTCCGGACTGGTGCCGGGCAGTCGCCGTAGGGATACGAAGGCCCGGCGGCCTGCTCCCGAGGCTCGAAGCGCGATCCCGGACCGTCGGCATCAGGTTCGGGAAGCTCGGAGGTCGGCTCCGGACCGTCGGGTGCCCGCCCGGGAAGCTCGGAAGTCGACCCCGCACGATCCGGGCCAGGCTTGAGACTCTCGGTGGCCGGCTCCGGACGATCGGAATCGTCCTTCGTTCTCCCCAGGCCGGGATCCGCGACCGCGGGTCCGGGCGCGGTGGCTTCGGGACCGGCGCTCGCCATGGCGGGGTCGGCGGCAGCCGGCGCCGAGGTACGGCGGCTCAGAGGTGGTGCGGCGGCTTCTCGTCGAGGAACCGCTTCAGGTCCGCCACGCTGTCACCGTCACCGCCGGACTGCTCGCCCCATCCCCGGTCCGTGTCGTCCGAGGACTGCTGGCTCAGCGGATCGTCGAAGATCAGCGCGGACTTCGGATCGCGCGGTGCGGACGCGTCACGCGGTTCGGAGGTGGGGGCAGGGCCGGTACTCATGCGTCCCAGAGTACGCCGAGGGGTCCCCGGCCCACCCCGCTACGGCCGCGTCCTGCGGCCGTCAACCCGAGCGACCTGGACTCTTTTCTGCTGTGCTTGGCCGTATGACGTCCAGCGCCGCTTCCGAACCCACCCCGACGCCCAGGACGGCCCGACTCGGGCCCCTGCGCAGAATGACCGCCCGGAGGAGGGACGAGGCGCACCGCGTCGCGTCGCCGCTGGAGCTCTTCTTCGACCTGTGCTTCGTCGTGGCCATCGCCCAGGCGGGCGGCGAGCTGGTGCACGCCGTGGCGGCGGGACACGCGGGCGAGGGCATCCTCAACTACGCAATGATCTTCTTCGCGATCTGGTGGGCGTGGATGAACTTCACCTGGTTCTCCTCGGCGTACGACAACGACGACGCGCTCTACCGGGTCGTGACGCTGGTGCAGATCGCCGGTGTCCTGGTCCTCGCCGCCGGAGTGTCGCGGGCGTTCGAGGACCATGTGTACCTGGCCGTCTGGCTCGGCTACGTGATCATGCGGTTCGCGTTGATCGCCCAGTGGCTGCGGGTGGCCCGCGGCACGAAGGGCCCCGAGAGAACCATGGCGCTGCGGTACGCGGGAGGTGTGCTGCTGTGCCAGGTCGGCTGGCTGGGGCTGCTGGTCCTGCCGGAGCACGGGCGTCCCTGGGTGTTCCTGGTGATGGCGATCGCCGAGATGTGCGTCCCGGCGTACGCGGAGAAGGACTTCGTCACCTCCTGGCATCCGCACCACGTCTCCGAGCGGTTCGGCCTGTTCACGATCATCGTGCTGGGCGAGGCGATCGCCGCGTCGACGATGGCCGTGAAGTCGGCGGTGGACGCGCACGACGCGCTGGGCGAGCTGTTGCCGATCGCCGCCGGCGGACTGCTGATCGTCTTCTCTGCCTGGTGGATCTACTTCGTGGTACCCATCCACGGACGCCTGCGGTCCAGCGTCCACGCGTTCCTGTGGGGATACGGCCACTACTTGATCTTCGCGTCGGCGGCGGCGATCGGCGCGGGCCTGGAGGTCGCGGTCGAGCAGGCGGTCGGCAAGACACAGATCTCGACGCTCGCCGCGTCCGCCGCGGTGACATTGCCGACGGCGCTGTACTTCCTCACGGTGTGGCTGTTGCACGCGCGCCATTTCAAGATGGGCATCACACAGCAACTCGTCCTGCCGACGACGGCGTTGCTGGTGATCCTGTGCACCTTCCTGCACAGCTGGGCGGTGCTCGCGGCGGGCGTCGTGGCGGCGCTGTCGGTGGCGGTCGGGGTCGTCCTGACGGCACGGATGGTCACAACGGAGGGGGCGGGGAGCGCGGGGCGGGAAACACTGGAGACATGACAGTTGACGCTCTGACGGATGTCGCGGGGCTGCGCGTGGGACACGCGACGCGTACCGGCGACGGTTGGCTCACCGGCACCACGGTCGTGCTCGCCCCTGCGGGCGGCGCCATCGCGGCCGTGGACGTACGCGGCGGCGGGCCCGGCACCAAGGAGACCGACGCGCTCGACCCGCGCAACCTGGTGCAGAAGGTGGAGGCGGTCGTACTGACCGGCGGCAGCGCGTACGGGCTGGACTCCGCGTCCGGGGTAATGGCCTGGCTGGAGGAGCGGGGCCGCGGGGTGCGGGTGGGCCTCGATCCTGCGCACGTCGTGCCCGTCGTGCCCGCCGCCTGTGTCTTCGACCTGGGTCGCGGTGGCGACTTCCGGGCGAGGCCGGACGCGGCCACGGGCCGGGCCGCGGTCGAGGCTGCCGACGCGAGCGGGCCGGGCGCGCCGGTGCCGGAGGGGTGCGTGGGCGCCGGGACGGGGGCGACGGTCGGGCGGATCAAGGGCGGGATCGGGACGGCGAGCGCCGTGCTCGACTCGGGGATCACGGTGGCCGCGCTGGTGGTGGCCAACGCGGCGGGTTCGGCGGTGGATCCGGAGACGGGGGTGCTGTACGGGGAGCTGCTGCGAGACGGTCGTACGGCCTATCCAGCCGCCGAGGTCCACGAGGCGGCGCGGCGACGGCTCGCCGAAGCCGCCGCGAAGAACGCGCCTCCCCCGCTGAACACCACACTCGCCGTCGTCGCCACCGACGCCGATCTCACCCGCGCCCAGGCCCACAAGCTCGCCGGCACGGCCCATGACGGCATCGCGCGCGCCGTCCGCCCGGTCCACCTCCTGAACGACGGCGACACGGTCTTCGCCCTGGCCACGGGCGCCCACCCGCTCCATTCCGACAACCCCCTGGCCCTCAACGAGATCCTCGCGGCGGGCGCGGATCTGGTGACCCGGGCGATCGTCCGCGCGGTACGAGCGGCCGACCCGGTGGACGGACCGGGCGGGGTGTGGCCGTCGTACGGGGAGCTGTACGGGAGCGCCTAGGACGAGTCCTGGCCCGTGGCCGCGGGTGGCCCGCTGCCCTCGCTGACGCCAAGTCGCGTCAGGGGGAGGGGGAGTTCGTCTGGGCCCGGTGGGTGATTGTCCCGGTTCTGTCACGCGACGGTGTTGGGCCGGGGACGGCGGGAACCCTTCGCGGCACCGCTCGCTCTTTCTCCACGCACTGGAGCGGATCACGCACATCACGAGAAACTGGAGTAGCCCGTGACAACGCCGAACATGACAGCGCGGCGCGCACTGGGGGCCTGTGCCGCCCTGATGGTCGGCGCCCTCGCCCTGACCGGCTGCGGCGGCAACGCCAGCGCCGACGCCAAGGGCGGCAAGGACGGCGGTACCTCGGCCAAGACGTCCACGGCGAAGATCGTCATCTCGGCCAAGGACGGTTCGACGGACGCGTCCATCAACGCGACCGGCGTGAAGGTCAGCGACGGCAAGCTGACCGACGTGAAGATGACGGTGTCGGGGTCCGGGACGGCGGTGCCGGGGGCGATCACCGCGGACGGGACCGGCTGGAAGCCGGCGGCGCAGTTGGAGCGCGGCACGAAGTACCAGATCTCGGCGACCGCGAAGGACGCGAGCGGGCGCACGGCCGCCGCCAACTCCATCTTCACGACGGTCTCCTCGAGCAACAGCTTCATCGGCACGTACACGCCCGACAACGGCACCACGGTCGGCGTCGGAATGCCGGTGTCGTTCAACTTCAACAAGGTGATCAGCAACCAGAAGGCCGTGCAGTCGCACATCACGGTCACGTCCAGCAGCGGCCAGCAGGTGGCCGGGCACTGGTTCGGCTCGCAGCGGCTCGACTTCCGGCCCGAGACGTACTGGAAGGCCGGTTCCAAGGTCACGATGAAGATCGACCTGGACGGCGTCGAGGGCGCGAACGGCGTCTTCGGGGTGCAGAAGAAGACGGTCACCTTCACCGTCGGCCGCTCCCAGGTCTCCACGGTCGACGTCAACACGCAGACCATGACGGTCGTGCGTGACGGCAAGACGCTCAAGTCGGTGCCGATCTCGGCGGGCAGCCCGGAGCACACCACGTACAACGGTCAGATGGTGATCTCCGAGAAGTTCGTCCAGACGCGGATGAACGGCTCGACGGTGGGCTACGGCGGCGAGTACGACATCCCGGACGTGCCGCACGCGATGCGACTGACGTCTTCGGGGACCTTCATCCACGGCAACTACTGGTACAACCGCGGGAACCCGCCCTTCGGACAGCAGGGCACCAGCCACGGATGTGTCGGTCTCGCCGATGTACAGGGCGCGCAGGGCGACACCAGCGCGAAGTGGTTCTACGACAACTCTCTCGTCGGGGACGTCGTAGTGGTGAAGAACTCGCCCGACAAGACCGTCTCGCCGGACAACGGACTGAACGGCTGGAACATGTCCTGGAGTGCGTGGACCGCGGGAAGTACGGTCTGACCTGGGGCCGTTGACGTCACGGCGGGCCGCGCGGGAACTTGCCGCGCGGCCCGCTCGTTTTCTGTCCGTACGTTTTCTCGGTTCGCAGGATTGATGTCCGACCGAGGGGCTACGGTATGCACCCACAAGGTGACATGCAGCAACGCCGGGAGAAGCCTTGAGCGTTCCGTACGAGACAGCAGCGTACGAACCACCCGAGTCGCCCGAGTCTCCGGAGGAGCACCTCGAGCGACTCCTCGGCCGTGCCCTGAACTCCTTCGAGCTGCCCGACGAGACGATAAGGCGGCTCGACTGCGCGCTGGCGCACGACAGTTCGCTGCACTCCGCGCACCACAGCGCGGGGCTGCACCGCGAGACGTACCGGCACACCTGGCTGCTCGCCGACGGCTCGGCGGTCACGCTGTGGGAGCTCGTGCACAACACGGCGCTCGGGAGTGAGCCGCAGCACGAGGTGTATGTCGACGAGGAGGAGCTGCGCGCCGCCACGGCCCGGCTGCCGCTGCCGCCGGACGCGCCTGACTTCGAGCTGCCCGTGATGGTCCATCCGTCACCGGTCCCCGAGCCGCGGCACGTCTACCTGACGGACGACTCGGCGGATCACGCGCGGCGGTTGCTGCGGCGGGCGGAGAACGCGGACCGGCCGGGGGCCGACATCACGACGCTGCTGCTGCGCACCGCGTTCGCGCACCAGATCACCCAGGCCTTCGGGCGCCCCTGCCGGGCGGGCCAGGTCGGGCTGTGCTTCTCGCTCTACGAGCACGCGTTCCTGCTCCGCGACGGCCAGGAGATCTCCCTGTGGGAGGTCGAGCACACGGCGACGCCGGACGGCCGGCACATGTGTGAGGTCTATCCGACGGAGCACGCGGCCCGGGCCGCCATGGAACGCCGGGCGGCGCGGCTCGCCTAGGCCCTGGCGGGCTGAGCCGAACACCCCCTTCGTCAGGGGGAACCCTCATCCCTCAGGGGAACCCGCCTTCGTCAGGGGCGACTGTCGCTGAACTGGCGTACCAGGCCCGCGAACGCGGCGCGTTCCTCGGGGGTGAGTTCCACGGTCTCCGCGGCGGGGCCGGACCGGCGCTGACGCGGTATGGCGCGGAGCACCTGCCCGTGGTGGCGCACGGCGGCCCCGGTGCGCGCGCGGCGCAGCAGGCGGGACAGGCCGACGACCCAGATGACGGTCGCGAGGGCGAGGACGGCCACGCCCATCAGCTGGAGGATCGACACATGCTCAGGCATGCCCTCCAGTAGACACCACGGTCCGGGACTTTGGCCCCGGACCGTGACGTATCTCGCAGATGCCCTAAAAGGGCGAGTAGTTGGCCGTTCAGGCCGCGACCGGCTCCTTGGAGTCGACCTTCGCCGCTATCGCGGTGTCGGCGACCCCCGCACCGGTCCCCTCGGGGGCCTGCTTGCGCATGCCCTTCAGGACGACCACCAGGGCGGTGGTGACGCAGACACCGGCCGCGATGGCGATCAGGTAGAGGAACGGGTTGCCGATCAGCGGGACCACGAAGATGCCGCCGTGCGGGGCCCGCAGCGTGGCGTCGAAGGCCATCGACAGGGAGCCGGTGACCGCGCCGCCCACCATGGCGGAGGGGATCACGCGCAGCGGGTCGGCCGCCGCGAACGGGATCGCGCCTTCCGAGATGAAGGAGGCGCCCAGGACCCAGGCCGCCTTGCCGTTCTCCCGCTCGGTCTCGGTGAAGAGCTTGCCGCGCACCGTCGTGGCGAGCGCCATGGCCAGCGGCGGAACCATGCCCGCCGCCATCACGGCCGCCATGATCTTCATCGCCGAGTCACTGGGGCTCGCGACCGCGATACCGGCGGTGGCGAACGTGTACGCGACCTTGTTGACCGGGCCGCCGAGGTCGAAGCACATCATCAGGCCGAGCAGCGCGCCGAGCAGGACGGCGTTGGTGCCGGTGAGGCCGTTGAGCCAGTCGGTCATGCCCTTCTGCGCGGAGGCGATGGGCTTGCCGATGACCACGAACATCAGGAATCCGACGATCGCCGCGGAGATCAGCGGGATCACCACCACCGGCATGATGCCGCGCAACGCCGCCGGGATCTTCACCTTCTGGATCGCGATCACCACACCACCGGCGATGAGACCGGCGGCCAGACCGCCGAGGAAGCCCGCGTTGATGGTGAGGGAGATCGCGCCGCCGACGAAGCCGGGCACGAGACCCGGCCGGTCCGCCATGCCGTAGGCGATGTAGCCGGCCAGGACCGGGACGAGGAAGCCGAAGGAGACGACGCCGATCTGGAAGAACAGCGCGCCCCAGCTGTCCGCCTGCAGCCACATGAAGTGGTCCATGACCGACGGCGCCTTGTTGATCTTGTAGCCGCCGATCGCGAAGCCGAGGGCGATCAGCAGACCGCCCGCGGCGACGAACGGGACCATGTAACTGACGCCGGACATCAGCCACTTGCGGAGCTTGGTGCCGTATCCCTCGGCGGAGTCGCCGGAGCGCTCCACCGGCGTACCCGGCGCGGAGCCCGCGCTGACCTCGCCGCGCGCGGCCTTGCCACGCACCTCGGTGATCAGCTCGGCGGGCTTGTTGATGCCCGCCTTCACGCCGACGTCGACGGTGGGCTTGCCGGCGAACCGGTCCTTGTCCCGTACGGGCACGTCGTGCGCGAAGATCACACCGTCCGCGGCCGCGATGACCGCCGGGTCGAGCCGGGTGAAGCCGGCCGAGCCCTGTGTCTCGACGACGACCTCGATGCCCGCCTCACGGCCCGCGTTCTCCAGCGACTCGGCCGCCATGTAGGTGTGCGCGATGCCGGTCGGGCAGGAGGTGACGGCGACGATCCGGAACGGACGCTCGCCGGAGGCTCCGGTGTCCGCGGTGGCGGTGTCGCCGGTGTCGGTCGTGGTGCCCGTGGCGGTGTCGGCGGAGGCCGCCGCCGACACCGCCACGGAGTCCTTGGAGCCCTCAGTGGGCTCGGTGCCCTCGGGCGCGGTCGAGGCCGCGGCCGCCGGGGACTCGTCCCCGCGGATGAGCGCGGCCGCGGCCGCCGCGTCGTCCACGGCCCGCAGCGCGGACGTGAACTCGGCGTTCATGAGCTGACGGGCCAGCGACGACAGGATCGTCAGATGCGCGTCGTCGGCGCCCGCCGGGGCGGCGATCAGGAAGATCAGGTCGGCCGGGCCGTCCGGCGCGCCGAAGTCGATCCCGGCCGCGCTGCGGCCGAAGCCGAGCGTCGGCTCGGTGACGTGTTCGCTCCGGCAGTGCGGGATGCCGATCCCGCCGTCGAGGCCGGTGGGCATCTGGGCCTCGCGGGCGGCCACGTCGGCGAGGAAGCCTTCGAGGTCGGTCACCCGCCCCAGGGTCACCATGCGCTCGGCGAGGGCGCGTGCCGCCGCCTCTTTGGTCTCGGCGGACAGGTCGAGATCGACCAGGTCCGCGGTGATCATCTCGCTCATCGCGGGCTCCTTCGCACGCGTATCGCCCGGGGGAAGTCTTGGGCGGGGGTGGGGACGGGGGTGCCGCGCTCAAGGAGCGCGGGGTACAGGGGAAGAGAGACCGGGACTGAGATGGCGGAGGCGGGGCCGGGGAAACCCCGCCTCATCAGAGCCGGTCCAGGGGGTGGGGCCGCAGGAGTGGCGGTTGTCATGACACGGGGATTCGTCATGACACCGGCTCCGTCAGTACGCGGTCCACGGGGACCTCCGACGTGACGGTCACGGCGGAGGGGTCGAGGTCGGCCGGGCCCGGCATCACACTGCCGGGCAGCTGTACGGCCGCGGCGCCATGGGCGACGGCGGAGGCGAGGGCCTCCGGGCCGCGGCCACCGGCGATCAGAAATCCGGCGAGGGAGGAGTCACCGGCGCCCACGTTGCTGCGTACGGCATCCACCCGTGCGCTGCCGAACCAGGCGCCCGCGCCGTCCACGAGCAGCTGCCCGTCCGCGCCCAGGCTCGCGAGCACGGCGTCGGCGCCCATCGCACGCAGTTCCTCGGCGGCCTTGACCGCGTCACCGACGGTGACGAGGGGGCGCCCGACGGCTTCGGCGAGCTCCTCGGCGTTGGGCTTCACCACGTCGGGCCGCTCGCGCAGCGCCGCGAGCAGCGCGGGGCCGGAGGTGTCCAGCGCGATCCGGGCGCCGGCCGCGTGGGCGCGGGCGACGAGGTCGGCGTACCAGGAAGGACCGAGACCGCGCGGCAGACTGCCGCAGCAGGTGATCCAGTCGGTGTCGCCGGAACGATACTGCTGACGCACCGTCTCCAGGAGCAGCTCCGCCTCGGCGGCGGTGAGCTCGGGGCCGGGGGCGTTGATCTTCGTGAGCGTGCCGTCCGGCTCGGCGACCGAGATGTTCGAGCGGGTGGCTCCGGTGACCGGGACCGGCGCGACCTCGATGCCCTGCGCGTGGAGCAGCTCGGCGACGAGTGCGCCGGGCGCACCGCCCAGCGGCAGTACGGCGATTGTGCGCTGCCCCGCCGCCGCGACCGCGCGCGAGACGTTCACGCCCTTGCCGCCCGGGTCCATGCGTTCGCCGGTGGCCCGGATGACCTCGCCGCGGTCGAGCGACGGGACCTCGTACGTACGGTCGAGGGAGGGGTTGGGGGTGACGGTGAGGATCATGCGCGCACTACTTCCGTGCCACCGCGCTCGATGTCGGTGGCGTCTTCGGGGCTCAGCCCGCTGTCGGTGATCAGCAGGTCCACGTCGCTCAGGTCGCCGAAGCGGGCGAAGTGCTCCTGGCCGTGCTTGGAGGAGTCGGCGAGCAGCACCACGCGGCGCGCGGCGCGGATGGCCGCGCGCTTCACGGCGGCCTCGGCGAGGTCGGGGGTGGTCAGTCCGTGCTCGGCGGAGAAGCCGTTGGCCGCGACGAACAGGACGTCGGCGCGGATCTCGGCGTACGCGCGCAGCGCCCAGGCGTCCACGGCGGCGCGCGTACGGTGCCGGACGCGCCCTCCGACCAGGTGGAGCTGGATGCCGGGGTGGTCCGCGAGGCGGGCCGCGATCGGCAGGCTGTGCGTGACGACGGTGAGCGTCGCCTCCAGCGGAAGGTCCCCGGCGAGCCGGGCGACCGTGCTGCCCGCGTCGAGGATCATCGTGCCCTGGTCCGGCAGCTCCGCGACGGCGGCCTGTGCGATGCGGTCCTTCTCGTCGGCCGCGGTGGACTCGCGCTCGGCGAGGTCGGGCTCGAAGTCCAGCCTCCCGGCCGGTATGGCACCGCCGTGCACCCGCCGCAGGAGTCCCGCGCGGTCGAGGGTCTTCAGATCGCGGCGGATGGTCTCCGCGGTGACCTGGAACTCCTCGGCCAGCGAGAGCACGTCCACCCGACCGCCATCACGGGCGAGCCGGAGAATCTCCTGCTGCCGCTCCGGTGCGTACATGTCCGTTCGCCTCCGATTTCTGTGCGGCCGATGCCCGAACTTGTGGTTTCGCTGGGAGGCTACGCCCGGATTTCCGGAAAGTAAACAGGTTCGGGTCTCAGGTGGACACAAACGGGCATCGAGGTGAGCCCTCCTCCCCGCTCGTTCCGGCCTCGCAGAAGCCCTGACGCCGTGTCATCGCGTCCGTATCCTGGAATGCGGGACACAACTTCTCGGGGGGTGTTGTGGACAGGGACGGTCTCCGCGCCCGCCCGGACCATGACTGGCAGCAGGCCGTGGTCCAGGCGCTGAGCGATTCCCCGGTCCTGGGTGACCGCAGTGCCCGCGCGATGCTGGCCGAGCTGATCGGCGACCGGCTGGGGCGGCCGGTGGTCCTGCGGGAACAGGCGACCACGCAGCTGCAGCTGCTCGAACTGGTGCGGTTCTGCGTCCGCGAGGAGATCGCGGCGAACCACGGACTGTCCGCGCTGGCCGACGCGGTGTCACTGCTGGAGGGCCGCAGCCGGACGGCCGACGCCGTCGGTGAGCTGGTGCGGGAGCACGTCGTACGGGCCGCACCACCGCATGCCCCCTCGTACGCCGACCTCCCCGTTCACCTGTTCCTCTCCTGCGCCGTCACCGACCTCGCATGGGCGTCCTGGATCGCCTGGCACCTGGAGGACGCGGGCGTCGGCGTACGCCTCGACCTCCTCGACGGACCGCTGAACGGTCTGGAACGGAGAGATCCGGAACACAGAGGCCTGGAACAGAAAGGTCCGGAACAGCGCGAACGCGTCCTCGCCGTCCTGTCCCCGGCCTACGTCGGCTCCGCACCCGTCCAGCAGGCCTGGCAGGCCGTGCATCGCCGGAGCCCGGAGGGCATGGCCGGGTTGCTGGTGCCGGTCATGGTGGAGCCGTGCCGGCCCCCGTGGCCACTGTCCACGATCGCGCACACCGACCTCACGGGCCTCGGCGAGGACGAGGCCCGCACCCGGCTGCTCGACGCCGTCGGCGTCACCCGCACCGTCCCCACCAGGCACGCCGCACCTCCGCGCTTCCCCGACCCGGCGGGCCGACGTTGACGGGACGGGGCGGCGCGGGCCGCCACAACCCGGCGTTACGGATACGGGAGCGGATCGGCGAGGAGACCCTCGACGCACTGCTCGCGGTCCCCGCGCTCCACGACCGATACGCGCGCGCCCTGCTGACCGATCTGGTGGGCGAGGCGCTGGGGCACCGGGCCGACCTGCGGGAACAGTCCACCGTGCCGCTGCAGCTGCTGGAACTGTTCCGTTTCTGCACCCGTCACCAGGACGGACTGTCGGCGCTCGCGCGGAAACTGCCGATGCTGGAGCCGGGCTGCCCGCAGGGACCCGTCGTGCAACGGCTCGCCGACGAATGGACGGCCGTGGACTCGCTGGACGGCCTGCCGGAGGTCACCGGTTCCTGGCAGTTCCTCGGTACCACCCTGGGCACGCTGGCCATGTCGTACGCCATGCGGACGGCCCTCGTCCGGACGGCCACCGAGGCCAGGGTCTCCGCACCGCCGCCGCACGCCGACACCTGCTGGCACGACTTCCTGCACATGGCCGGGCAGGGAGCTCCACGGGGCGGGCTGCCACCGTGGATGGTCTACCTCGACCGCACTGCCGACGCGATGGGCCACCCCGTCGCGGTCGAGCTGCTCGCACGCAACCGGCAGTGGGCCCTGAGATGCGACCTGGCCGAGTTGCTCGACCTCGACCGCGCCCGGACTCCGGCGCCACCGCCGGCGGTCAGGCCGGGCCAGGAGTACCTGGCGATCCACATCGCTCCGGACCCGCTGGAGAACGGGCGCTACACGGTCTCGCACTCCCTCATGTCCGACGCCGGCGGCCCGAACTGGCAGCACGGCGACCCGATGCAGCGGGTGCCGACCGACGGGCTGCAGCACGCCGTGACCCGCATCATCAAAACGGTCGAAGGGGGCGGCGGCGACCGGCTGGCCCATGTGTGGCTGGAGTTCGTGCTCCCCTTCGAACTGCTCAACCTGCCCGTCGACTGGTGGCCCCGGGACACCACCGAAGTACCGAACGTGCCGCTCGCGGTGGATTACCCGGTGGTCGTGCGCAGCCTGGACCGGCTGCAGAACCGGGACTGGTACCGGTTCTGGCGTACCCGCTGGCAGCAGCTGGCGCGCGACGAACACCCGTCGAAGTCGGTGTACGTCAACGTCGCGCACCAGAACGGCAACCATCTGCGCGGCCTGGAGGCCCGCCTCGGGGACAACGAGCACTGCGTGGCCCTGGTGCTGAGCGAGCCGCCGCTGCCCGACCACGGCAACGGCCGCCGGGAGCTGCACGCGGCCCTGCGCAGCGGGCTGCCCGTGGTGATCTGGCACCGCGCGGGCCGCTCCACCAAGGAGTTCCGGGGTGTCCTCGACGGGCTCCTCACCGAGGGCCTGTCGCGGTTCCCTGCCAAGGTGGCCGCCTACCGCCGCCGTGCGGCGATCGACGCCGCCGACGACGAGGACGCCGCACACATCGGCCGCCACCTCGCGGTCCTGTGGGACGACCCCGACCGCAAACCCGTGCGTCCCGAGCCACCGTGACCACGGACCACGTGACCAGCAGCGCGCGGATCCATGACCACGGACCAGCAGTGCGGACCGGCGCCACCGGTCCGGGCATCGCCACCCCAGTCGTCGTACGGAGGGACGCCGCTCATGCCGCCGAACAGCCAGTCGTGGGGACTGTACCGAGGCACGGGGCTGCCCGGTGCGACACCGCAGGAGTGGCCCCAGGCACCGGCCTGGCGCAGCTTCGGCGGCGGCCCCGAGCTCCCCCCGCCACCCGTCGACGACCCGTGCGCCCCCGCGGTGCTGGGCACCATCGAGCAGCCACTGCCCGCTCCACCGGACGAGGTGGCCCGGGTGAACGTGGCGCTGCACCTGCGCCGCCCCCTGCTCGTCACGGGCGAGCCCGGCACCGGCAAGTCGTCCCTCGCCTACCGCATCAGCGGGGAGCTCGGCCTCGGCCCGGTCCTGCGCTGGCAGATCACTTCCCTGAGCACACTTCGGGAGGGCCTGTACGACGGCCCGCACAACGGCCGGCACGACCGCCCGCACGAGGGTCCTGACGCGGGCGGGCCCGACGATGGGATCCGGCTCGGGCCCCTGGGCACCGCCTTCCTGCCGTACCACAGGCCTCGTGTGCTGCTGATCGACCGGCTGGACCGGGCCGAGATCAGTCTGCCCGAGGACCTGTGCACGGTACTGACGGCCGGAGGATTCTCCCTGCCGGACGCAACGGTGCGCTGCCGAGCCTTCCCCGTGGTGGTCATCACCACCACGGGTGAGCGGGATCTGCCATCGGATCTCGTACGCCGCTGTGTGACCCTGCGGACCCAGCGGCCCGGCCCGGACCTGCTGCGCGCCATCGCGGCGAACCGGTTCCCTGCGGAGCCCGGACGTCCCGGCCCGGCGCCGGACGCCGTGGACGCCTTCGTCGAACGGGCCACCGCCACCGAGGGACCGGTGCTGGAGCGGTTCCTGGACGCACTCCGCCTGGCCGCCGACGGTGTCCTCCAGGCCGTGGCGGAGGACGGCGCCTGGCAGGAGGCCGTCGACACTCTCTGGCAGTGGACCGCGCCGGAGGAGCCATGACGGGGCCCGGCCCGTTTCCCGCGGCGCTCCCGCCGGGGCTCCCGAAATCCCTGCGGCACATCGGCACCGCGCTCGGCCGCACCGCTGTCCGGGACGTGGCGGTGGTGGCCGACACGGGGCCGACGATGGGGATCTGGCACCGGACGGTCCACGAGTTCGCCACCGCGCTGCATCGGTGCGGGGCCTTCGGCCGGATCACCACGCACAGGCTGCCGTACGGACACAGTGCCGACCCCGCGACCCTGCCGCGTCACCGTGCGGGCACCCGGCTGACCCTGCTCCTCACCGACGGCGCGGGCCCGCGTTGGCGCACCCACGAAGTGGAACCGCTGCTGCGCCGCTGGGGCCAGTCCGGACCGCTCGCGCTGATCCACCTGCTGCCGCACCCGGTGTGGCACACGACGGGGCTGCGCGGCTGGCAGGTGCTGCTGCGCGCGCCCGCCCCGGGCGCGGCCAACCACCGGATGCGGTGGCGGCCCCGCGGCCTGGGCCCCGATCTCCACGGCCTGCCACCGGCCCACCGTCCCGACGTGGCGGTGCCCGTGCTCGAGCTCGCCCCCCGCTGGCTGGACGCCTGGTCCGGCCTGCTGGGCGGGGGCCCGCCGTCGTGGCTGCCGATGACGGTGATGTTCCCCCACGCGCGCGTACCCGCCGCTCCGGCGGCGGAGCCCGACCCCACCCCGGCGGCTCGGGTGGCGCGATTCCAGTCTTCCGTGCCCCGGAGCGTGTTCACGCTCGCCACCATGCTCTCCGCGACACCCCTCGATGCCGGGCTGATCGAGGAGGTGCGGGGCGCGCTCCTGCCCGGCACCTCCCTCACCGACGTCGCACACCTGCTGGTGCACGGCCTGGTCCGGCCGGCCGACGGCGGGCACACCACGTTCGCGTTCGCCCCCGGGATCCGCGAGGAGCTGCTGGCCACCGGACGGCGTACCGATGTGGTGCGGGTAGTCGAGTTGATCGGGGATCGCCGGGGATCCGGCGGGGAACACTTGTGGCGACTGCCCCGGTTGCTGCGCGGGGCCGCCGTGCACCGACTCCCGCCGGTCGACGCGGAGTCCGGGCCGTGGCTCATGGCGGAGAGCGCTGTGCTCCACGCCCTGTCCGGGCCGTTCCTGAAGCCGGCGAGGGAGGTCGACGAGGCCCTCGCGGCCGCCCCGGCCGACCGGACCCGCCCGCAGCACGCACAGCACCACGGCACCGCCATCGCACCCGCAACACCCACAGCACCCAGCGATGCCGTCGTCCGGCCCCCGGGCGACGCCGACCGTCGGACCGATCAGGGGAAGAGGAGGCCGGTGATGCCGCAGCAGGCCCCGGCGAGCACGGTGGGCAACGGACGTACCAGGAGCACGCCCACTATCTGGGGAAACATCCCGCCCAGGAATCCGAACTTCACGGGCCGCGAGGAACTCCTCGACAAGCTGCACCAGCGGCTGCTGCGGGAGAAGGCGACCGCCGTGCTGCCCCACACGCTGCACGGCATGGGTGGCGTCGGCAAGAGCCTGCTGGCCGTCGAGTACCTCTACCGTCGTATGGCGGAGTACGACGTGGTCTGGTGGATCTCCGCGGAGCGCACCGCGCAGATCTCCCTGTCCCTGGTGGAACTGGCACCGCGCCTGGGCCTGCCGACCGGGTCCGACGTCTCCTCGACCGTCGCCTCGGTCCTGGAGGCGCTGCGCATCGGCGTGCCCTACGCCAACTGGATCCTGGTCTTCGACAACGCCGAAAGCCCGGAATCCGTACGGCAGTTCTTCCCGGCCCAAGGACCGGGCAACATCCTCGTCACCTCGCGCAATCCCCAATGGGCCTCCGTCGCCCGGCCGCTGGAGGTCGACGTCTTCATGCGGGAGGAGAGCAAACAGCTGCTGCGCATACGCGGCCCGGAGATCAGCGACGCGGAGGCCGACCGGCTCGCGGAGGCACTCGGTGACCTGCCGCTCGCCATCGAGCAGGCCGCCGCCTGGCACGCGGAGACGGGCATGCCCGTGGACGAGTACCTGCGGCTGCTCGACGAGAAGCGCGTGGACCTGCTGCGCGGCACCGCGCCGCTCGGCAACCAGCATCCGGTGATAGCGGCCTGGAACATCTCCCTGGACCGGCTGGAGGCCAAGAGCCCGGCCGCGTACCAGCTGCTTCAGGTGTGCTCCTTCTACGCGCCCGAACCCATCGCGCGGACCATGTTCATGCGGATGCCGCCCAGTCCCATCACCCCCGAGCTGGACGCCGCCCTGGAGGATCCGATCCGGCTCGGCCAGGCCATCCGCGACATCGGCCGCTACTCCCTGGCCCGCTTCGACCACCGCACCAACTCCCTCCAGATGCACCGGCTGGTGCAGGCGGCGCTGCAGTTCCGGATGACGGAGGCGGACCGGTCCACCATGCGGCACGGGGCGCACATGCTGCTGGTGGCGAGCGACCCCAACGACCCCAGCAACGCGCTGCGCTGGGACCGGTACGGCGCGCTCTATCCCCACGTGGTGGTCTCCGGCGCGATGCAGTCCGACGAGACCTGGGTACGCAGGCTGGTGGTGAACGAGGTCAAGTACCTGCGGCGCTGGGGGGACTACGAATCCTGTCTGGAACTCGCCCGATCCGCCTACGACGACTGGTCCGGTCGCCTGGGCGCTGAGCACACCCAGACTCTGCAGATCGCCCGGTGGCTGGCGTTCCTCCAGTTCAGCATGGGCCGTTACAAGGAGGCTGCCGAGCTCAACACGAAGACGCTGGAAGCACATCTCAGGTCGCTGGGTCCCCACCACCAGGACACGTTCGCCGCGCTCGGCAACGTCGCCATAGACCACCGCGTGCGCGGCGCGTTCACCGAGGCCCTCCAACTCTCCGACTCCGTGCACCAGCAGTACCTGCAACTCATCGGTCCGGACGACCCGGAGACACTGCGCGCAGCGCACAACCTCGGCGTGAGCCTGCGCCTGGTGGGGAAGTTCGCCCGCGCCTACGAACTGGACCAGCAGACCTGGCACAACCGCATCCAGATCTTCGGCCAGGACCACATCGACTCACTGAGCACCTGGCTCGGGATGATCGTCGACCTCCGCGAACTCGGCGACTACGAAACAGCGTTGACCTACCACCGCGAGATCACCGAGCAGGCCACCACACTGCTCGGCGGCAGCAATCCGTTCACCCTGTCCTGCATCCGCCTCCTGGCCGTCGCCCTGCGCAAGGCCGGCGAGCACGAGGAGGCCGCCGCGACGGCGCAGCGCATTCGCGCGGAACTCGTCCGCCGGTACGGCGACCGCAACCCCGAGTCGATGGCCGCCACCCTCGAACTGACCATCCACCTGCGCCACCGGGGAGACCTGGAGGAAGCACTGCGTCTGGGTACGGCGATCTGCCGACGGTACGAGGAGACGTACGGCAAGCACCACCCGCATGCCCTGTCCGCCGCGGTGAACCTCGCGATCACCTATCGGCTCCTGGGCGACGCCGCGGCCGCACAGTACATCGACGCCGTGGCGCTCGAGCAGTTCACACAGACGCTGGACGCGACGCACCCCTCCGCGCTGGTGTGCCGCACCAATCTCGCCAGCGACCACTACGCGCTCGGTGACGCGGTCGGCGCGCTGGACCTCGACACCGAAACACTCCGCAGGTCCCGGGAGGTCTTCGACGACGCACACCCCTCCACCCTGGCCTGTGCCGCGAACCTCGCCATGGATCTACGGGCCGTGGGACGGGGTGAGGAGGCGGAGGCACTGCACGGCGACACCCGCGACCGTCTCCACCGCACCCTGGGCAGCGGACACCCGGCCGTCGCCCAGGCCGCGGACTGGGACCACCGCGCGGACTGCGACATCGATCCGATGCCGCTGTGACGGATCCGCGCCGCTCGGGTCGAGCTTGGCCCGAGCAGTGCCCCTACTCCGCGAGCCAGTGAGCCAGGAGTGCCGGATCGGGCGGGGTGGGCAGCGACCGGCTGACGGCCAGGGCCAGTTCGGGTCGTTCGATCAGGGCGGTCCCGGCGGCTCGCTCGCCGCACTCGGCCAGCGCAAGGCCGAGTCCGGCCCAGGCGGCGGGTCTGGCGACCGGACCCATGAGTTCCTCGGTGTACAGCTTGACCGCGGTCGCGGCGTCGCCGTCCACCAGCGCCAGATCGGCGGGTACGACACCCGGCACCGTCCTCGCCGGGTTCTCCGCCGCGCGCAGGGCGTCGAACTCGCCGGGGGCGATGAGGCTGAGGCGCGCCAGCAGCGCGAGTGTGTCGAGCCGACAGGCGCCCGAATCGGCCCGCAACGCGCGCTCGGTGCGCATGCCGACATCCACCCGCCGCTCCGCCCGCCAGTCGTCAGCCAGCTCCCTCGCATGCGCCGGGGGCACATGGAGGTGGTGCACACGCCAGGTCGCACGGTGGTGGACCGTCGCGAGGTGCGCAAGGCGCTGTTCACGCGCTCCCACCGACTCCTCATGCCAGGGCGCGGTCTGTTCGTCCAGGCTGCCGATCAGCGAGCGCCCCAGCGGAGTCAGGGCGGGGTGGTCGCGCAGGGTCCCGAGCACCGTGCGGACGGCGCTCCGCCACAGCGCGTACTCGAAGCCCGCAAGCCCTTCCGGACCGCGCGTGCGCCAGTAGTGCGCGACCCCTGAGAAGGCATAGGCCCCATGCACCAGCCCCCCGAGGGGGCGCGGATCGTCGCGCCAGGGCGCGTAGAACAGGTCGTCGCACTCATCGAACAGCGGCGTAAGGAAGATGAGGCCGTTGAGCAGGGTGTGCCGGAACTCGTGCAGGACGGCGACCCCCAGCTGCGCCGGGAGGACGTCTTCGTCCTCGTCCGGCTCGGACAGCAGCAGGCACCCGAACGCGTCGCTCGACGAAGCCGCCCGCGCGCGCAGCCGCTCGCCCCGCGGCAGCGGAATGACGGATCGCAAGCCCGCGGCCAAGGCCCGGGCGCCGTCCATGTGACCCTCCACCAGTACCGGCCACATGCGCTCGAACCAGCGCTGCCAGGAAGCGAACTGCGCGGGA
The DNA here is from genome assembly GCF_055656965.1 of Streptomyces sp. NPDC111656. Lineage (NCBI taxonomy): Bacteria > Bacillati > Actinomycetota > Actinomycetes > Kitasatosporales > Streptomycetaceae > Streptomyces > Streptomyces sp. NPDC111656. The sequence goes on along the minus strand of NZ_JBVKCA010000019.1, from coordinate 82,584 downwards.
GCGAGACGTCCGGGCGCCGTCAGCTGCGGCACCGGTGCATAGGGGCCGAGGTCGTCGAGGGCGAGGGTGAGGTCGACTCCCGCGTGTTGCGCACGCAGCCACCGCTGCCCCTCCCATCCCGGGGCGTCGTTCTCCGTCTCGTCCGGCACCGTCACGGTCACCCCGCCCGCGCCGACCCGGACCACCCCGTCCTGCCTCCACACCTCGGCGGTTCCCCGGAGATCGCCACCGACCGTGGCCCGGCCAAGGCCTGGCAGGAACACCCGCCCCTCCCGCACCGGCACACACGCACGGAAGTCGGCCCCGGCGGTGATGAACACGGCCGCCGCCAACTGTCCGAGGAACCCCAGCTCCACGTGCAGCGGTGTCTCGATCTCGGTCGCCGCCGGATCCGGGAGGGACAGTCTGCGCAGCAGGCTCGCCGCCCACACACCCACCTGCGGGTCGAGGAGCACCGTACGGAAGGCCGCCGGGTCCGCCCGCTCGGCGGCTTCGAGCAGCTTCCAGACCCGACGGACGTCGTCGGCGTCCGCTGCCGCGTCCAGGATCGCGCGCAACAGCAACAGGCGTCGGCTCGACTCCGCGTCGAGCAGAAAACCGACGGCTTGCTCGTTCTCGGTGACGGAGTTCAGCGCGTCCAGGACGGGGTTGGAGAGGTGGTGAAGGCGCATCCGCGGGCCTAGCCGCCTTCGCTGCCCGCGATCGTGGACACAGGACGGCCGACGCGATAAGTCAAGCGCTCGATCGACGGCCGTAGAACGGCGTCATCAAGGGCCGCGACCTCCTCGAGCGACAGTGCCGACAACGTGGGAAGCCAGGATTGCGGCGCCCCGGACACCACCACTTCACGGGGGGTGACGTGTTCCCTCGATGACATTACGTCACCGTATATCAACGTGTGCTGTCAAGAAACGCAGAACCACTCCCCAGCGAGGTGTGCCCGCCCTCCGACGGCGGAGGGCGGGCACACAACCAGGGCGTCGACACCAGGACGTCAGCCCAGCAGTGCCGGCTCGCTGTCGGACACCGAGGTGCCCGCCGCCGGGTTCGCGCTCTCCTGCTCGCCGGCCGCGGTGTCCTCCGCCCCCTCGACATGCTGCGCCGGCCGCTTCGGCAGTGCGAACATCAGCAGGAAGATCGCGACCATCACCGCCACGACCCAGCCCAGCGCGTGCTGGAAGCCGTTGACGAAGGCCGGGCCCACCTGGGCGGCGGTCAGACGGTCGCCGATCTGGCCGTAGAAGACCACGGACACCAGGCCGAGTCCGAGCGCGTTGCCCATCTGCTGCACGGTGTTGATGAGGCCCGACGCCGAACCGGAGTGCTCGCGCGGGACCTCCGACAGCACCGCGTCGGTCAGCGGGGCCACGATGAAGCCCATGCCCGCGCCCATGACGACCAGCGGAAGCGCCATCTGCCAGGAGGCGATGGACAGGCCGTACCGCTCGGACTCCCAGATGTAGAGCAGCACCCCGGCCGCCATGATCAGCGCGCCGGCCTGGAGCACCTTGCGCCCGAAGCGCGGGACGAGCAGCTGCACCGACATGCCCGCCGCGGCCGAGACCGCGATCGAGAACGGGACCCCGGTCAGACCCGCCCGCAGCGGCCTCCAGCCCAGGCCGACCTGCATGTACAGCGTCCAGACGAGGAAGAAGATGCCGAGGCCGACCCCGAAGACCGTCTGGACGGCGATGCCCGCGGCGAAGCTCTTCACCTTGAACAGCGACAGCTCGACCAGCGGCGAACCGTCCCGCGCCGCCTTCCGCCGCTCGTACGCCACCAGCGCCGCGAAGACGAGGAGGGCGCCGCCCATCGACACGTACCCCCACAGCGGCCAGCCCAGCTCACGCCCGCGCGTCAGCGGGTAGAGCAGCATCAGCAGGCCCAGCGTCACGAGGGCCACGCCGACGAGGTCGAGCTTGAGGGCCTTCGGGGCCTTGGACTCGCTGATGAAGCGTCGTCCCAGGATCAGCGCGGCGATGCCCACCGGCAGGTTGATGAGGAAGATCGGCCGCCACTCGAGACCGAAGAGGTTCCACTCGGTGAGCAGCGCGCCGAGCAGAGGGCCGGACACGGCGCCCAGGCCGACGATCGCTCCGAAGAGGCCGAAGACCTTGCCCCGCTCGTGCGCCGGGAAGGTCGCGTGCACGATCGACAGCACCTGCGGCACCATCAGCGCGGCCATCCCACCCTGCAGGATGCGCGAGGCGACGAGCATCTCCGGGTTCGCGGCGAAGCCGCACAGCGCGGAGGCGATCGTGAAGCCGCCTATGCCGACCAGGAAGAGCCGCTTGCGGCCGTGGATGTCGCCGAGCCGTCCACCGGTGATGAGCCCGGCGGCGAAGGCGAGCGCGTAGCCGGCGGTGATCCACTGGATCTGGCTGAAGGACGCGCCCTCGTCCCGCTGGATCGAGGGAATCGCGATGTTGACGATCGTGACGTCGACCAGGTCCATGAAGGCCGCGGTCATCACGATGGCGAGCGCGAACCAGCGCCGTCGGTCGGCCACGGCTGCCGGGCCCTGCGGCGGCTCGGCCGGACTGCTGAGAGTGGTCTCGGTGGAGGTCATGGCTTGAAGGTAGACCCCCATTAGGTCAGATCACGTCCTAGATGTGCGGCACTCTGGGAAACATGACGACGGACACCCCGGCCCGGCTCCTCCAGTTGCTCTCCCTCCTCCAGACGCCCCGCGAATGGCCCGGCGGCGAGCTCTCCGAGCGGCTGGGCGTGTCCCGGCGTACCGTCCGCCGCGACATCGACCGACTCCGGGAGCTGGGTTATCCGGTGCAGGCGACGAAGGGGGCCGACGGCGGATACCGGCTGGTGGCGGGCAAGGCGATGCCGCCGCTCGTGCTCGACGACGAGGAGGCGGTGGCGATCGCGGTGGGGCTGCGGGCCGGCGCCGGGCACGCGGTCGAGGGCGTCGAAGAGGCCTCCGTACGGGCCCTCGCCAAACTGGAGCAGGTGCTGCCGTCCCGGCTGCGCCACCGTGTGTCCACGCTCCAGGCCGCGACCACCCCGCTGACCAGCGGGGACGGCGCAAGCATCGCGCCCGAGACGCTGACCGTGATCGCCGCGTCGGTGACCGGGCGGGAACGGCTGCGGTTCGCCTACCGCTCGGGGGACGACACCCCCTCACGACGCCTGGCCGAGCCCTACCGCCTCGTGTCCACCGGCCGTCGCTGGTACCTCGTCGCCTACGACCTCGACCGCGACGACTGGCGCACCTTCCGCGTCGACCGGATCGCCGAGCCCTTCGCGACCGGCGTCCGTTTCACGCCACGCGAACTGCCGACGGGGAACGCGGCCGAATACCTGCGGCAGTCGATGTACGGGCGCCAGGAGACGTACGACTTCGAGGTCGCCTTCGCCGCGCCCGCCGCGTTCGTCGCGGCCCGCCTGCCCAAGTGGTTCGGCGCGCCCGAGCCGATCGACGAGCGCAACTGTCTGCTGCGTTCCTCCGCCGGGGACTCCGTGGAGTGGCTGGCGGTACGGCTCGCGATGGTCGACTGCGAGTTCACGGTGCGACGGCCGGCGGAACTGGTGGAGTGCGTACGGGAGTTGGGCGGGCGCCTGACTCGGGCGGCGGGCGGCTCGGAAGACGGGGCGGGGGGCGGGGCGGGAGACGGGTCGGAGGGCGGCCGCCGGGAAGGGCGCGGCGTCAGGGCCGGGTGAGCCCCGCGCGGGTCCGACCGGTCCGCGGCGCGCTCACACGGAGCCCAGCGGAAGTCACGCGGCGCCCCAGGGAAAGTCACGCAGCGCTTCCAGATGACGTACCGCGAGCGCGACCGGTCCGGCCGGACCGTCGGCCGGCTCGTCACCGGCGGCCCAGGCCTCCACCGCCACGCGAACCGCCGCACCGGCCACGGCGGCACCGAGCCGGAACTCCGCCCCACCGCCCGCCGCGGAAGCCCTCGCCTCCAGTACCTGCGCCAGCGTCCGCTCCGCCCCCTGACACGCCTCGCCCCACACCCTCAGCAGCGCCGGGCTCCCCTCGGCCAAGCGGAGCAGAGCGCGGACCCGGTCCATGGACTCCGGTCGCACCCCGACGCCCGGGGTGAGGGTCTGGACGACGGCGTGGCGAAGCGCCTCCGGCACGGACAGGTCGGCCGGGGCGTCGCGGACGGCCTCGGCCCACCTCTCGACGCCCGCGGAGAAGAGCGGGGCTAGGCACTCCTCCTTGCCGGCGAAGTAGCGGTAGAAGGTGCGTGGCGCGACACCGGCGGCGCGGGCGATGTCCTCGGCTCGGGTGGCGCGCAGACCGTGCCTCATGAAGAGTCCGGCCGCGGCCCGCGCGATCTCCATCCGGGTGGCGGCCTTGCGTCGCTCCGTGAGGGAGAGCCCGGGAGCGGCGGCCGGGCGGTCGGTACCGGTCACGGACGGCAGGTTATGCCCCTGTGGCACAATCTGCCATCCGGGTCACCCCGGGGTTCAGGTACGGGGTGGCCCGTCGGCCTGCCCGAAAACCACCGCTCCCCCGGAGCGGCGACCGAACCACCCCCGAACGAACCCCGCCCTGTCCCCGGACGAACCCCGACCGACCGCGCCGAACCCCGCACAAAAAGGAGCCGAGCCCCGGCGCCAGGGGGGGGAAGGCGCCGAAGCTCGGCTCTGGAGAGTCCCGGCGCGGGGGGGGAGTGCGTCGGGACTCGGTTCTGGGGGGTCTTGGGGCTGCTCCCCGGGACCCTGAACCCTGGGCCCTGAAGTCTTGTGCCCAGAGCCCAGCGAGTTAAGCGGCGTTACATGGCCATGTCCGGTCGACTTATGGCCGACCTCGGGGCCATCGGATCCGTCAGATCCGTCGAACCCGTACGAACCATACGTGGCGCACCAACCACATGAACCACGCAAACCGCACTAACCGCGGACATTCTTAAGCCGCCGCGTCAAAACCGGTGTCGCGGGCCAGCTTCTTCAGCTCCAGCAGCGCGTGCTTCTCGATCTGGCGGATGCGCTCACGGGTGAGCCCGTGCTCCTTGCCGACCTCCGTGAGCGTGCGCTCCCGGCCGTCGTCGATGCCGTACCGCATCTTGATGATCGAGGCCGTGCGCTGGTCGAGGCGGCCGATCAGGTCGTCGAGCTCCTCGCTGCGCAGCAGGGTGAGGACGGACTGCTCGGGCGAGACCGCGGAGGTGTCCTCGAGTAGGTCACCGAACTGGGTGTCGCCGTCGTCGTCCACCGACATGTTCAGCGAGACCGGGTCGCGGGCCCAGTCCAGGACGTCCGTCACACGCTCCGGGGTCGAGTCCAGCTCGGCGGCGATCTCCGCGTGCTCGGGCTCGCGCCCGTTCTTGCGGTTGAACTCGCGCTGCACGCGACGGATCCGGCCCAGCTCCTCGACGAGGTGCACGGGGAGGCGGATCGTGCGCGACTGGTCGGCGATGGAGCGGGTGATGGCCTGACGGATCCACCACGTGGCGTACGTCGAGAACTTGAAGCCCTTGCGGTAGTCGAACTTCTCGACCGCGCGCACCAGGCCCGCGTTGCCCTCCTGGATCAGGTCGAGCAGGGGCAGGCCACTACGGGGATACCGCCGAGCCACGGCGACGACCAGCCGCAGGTTGGAGCGGATGAAGACATCCTTGGCCCGCTCCCCCTCGGCGACCAGCGCCTCGAGCTCCTCGCGGGTCGCGTCCGCTTGGGGGGCATCAACCTCGTCGTCGAGGATCTGCCGAGCGAACACACCCGCCTCGATGATCTGGGACAGCTCGACTTCCTTGGCGGCGTCGAGCAGCGGCGTACGCGCGATCTCGTCGAGGTACATGCCGACCAGGTCGCGGTCGGCGATTTCGCCGCCTACGGCGCGAACACTGCGTGCCGCGTCGGTGGTCTCGCCGGTGGCGGACTGACGACGGGCGACGGCACGGGTTGCCATGCGTGCTCCCTTGCGATGGTGGGCTTGCGGGTCCTAGTGGCGGCTCGGACACTCTTCCGAGTGCCCGGCATCCGAAGGAAACAACGACTGGAATCCGGACAGAATTCCCAACCCGCCCTCCTATTTTTCTGATCATGCAGTACCCTGTGCCGCCACAGCGGGAGGTCGGATGTCAACGGAACGTACAGAGGTGCAGGTCAGGCCAGGAGTCGAGGCCGACCTCGACGCTCTCACGGCCATCTACAACCACTACGTTCGCGAGACCCCCATCACATTCGACACCGCCGTCTTCACCCCGGAAGAGCGTCACCCTTGGCTGCTCTCCCACCCTGAAGACGGCCCGCACCGCCTGATGGTTGCCACGGACACGGACTCACAGGGGGTTCCCGGGAACGCACAGCGAATTCTGGGATACGCCACGTCCAGCACCTTCCGCCCCAAGCCCGCCTACGTCACCTCCGTCGAGGTCACCATCTACCTCGCCCCGGACGCGGGCGGCCGGGGCGTCGGCACGCTGCTCTACGAGGCCCTCTTCGAGGCGCTCGCCGACGAGGACGTACACCGCGCCTACGCGGGCATCGCCCAACCCAACGAAGCGTCCGCGCGGCTGCACGAACGCTTCGGGTTCCGGTACATCGGTACGTACCGGGAGGTGGGCCGGAAGTTCGGCCGGTACTGGGATGTGGCCTGGTACGAGAAGAACCTCTAGCCGATACGAGAAGAACCTCTAGCCGAACTGAACCGACCGCTTGGCCAGCCCCAGCCAGAACCCGTCGATCACCGACCGCTGCTCGTCCAGCTCGCCCGTGGCGTCCGCCGCGCCCATCGTCACGAAGAGCGGGGCGAAGTGCTCGGTGCGGGGGTGGGCGAGCAGGCCGGCCGGGGACTTGTGGCCGAAGTCGAGCAGGGCGTCCCAGTCACGGGCGTCCAGGGCGCGGTGGCCCCAGTCGTCGAACTCGACCGACCAGGAGGGGACGCCGGCCTGGCGCAGCGCGGCCAGGTTGTGGGTGAAGAAGCCGGAGCCCACGATCAGGACGCCCTCGTCGCGCAGCGGCGCCAACTTGCGTCCGATCTCCATCAACTTCACCGGATCGAGGGTCGGCATGGAGATCTGCAGGACAGGGATGTCGGCGTCGGGGAACATCTCGACGAGGGGGACGTAGGCACCATGGTCGAGGCCGCGGTCCGGGATGTCCTGGACGGGAACGCCCGGGGCGCGCAGCAGCTTCCGTACGGACTCGGCGAGTTGGGGGGCGCCGGGAGCCGCGTACCGGACCTGGTAGTAGTGCTCGGGGAAGCCCCAGAAGTCGTAGACGAGCGGTACGGTCTGGACCGCACCGAGGGCCAGCGGGGCCTCCTCCCAGTGGGCGGAGACCATCAGGATCGCCTTGGGACGGGGCAGTTCGGCGGACCAGGCGGCCAGCTCTCCGGGCCAGATCGGGTCGTCGGCGAGCGGCGGAGCGCCATGACTGAGGTAGAGGGCAGGCATGCGCTCCTGCGGGGCACGCCCCTCGGTGACGGCAGACGTGGCGACAGACATGGCGGCTACTCCCTCCGGGGGTCCATCGTAAGACCGATTGGGAAGTTATTTGAAGTCTCAAGCTTCCACGCGGAACCATACTCCCGATTTGTTTAATATTCAAGAAGGGGCTCGTACAGTGGAGTACATGACTACGGCATCCGCATCCGCTGAAGAGCCGCGCTGGCTCACCGACGAGGAACAGCGCACCTGGCGTGCGTACATGAACGCCGCCACCCTCCTCGAGGACCATCTCGACCGTCAGCTGCAGCGCGACGCGGGCATGCCGCACGTCTACTACGGTCTGCTCGTCCAGCTCGTCGAGGCGCCGCGCAGAAGGCTGCGGATGACCGAGCTGGCCATGAACGCGAAGATCACCCGCTCGCGCCTCTCGCACGCGATCGCCCGCCTGGAGAAGAACGGGTGGGTGCGCCGCGAGGACTGCCCCTCCGACAAGCGGGGCCAGTTCGCCGTCCTCACCGACGCCGGTTACGAGGTGCTGAGCAAGGCCGCGCCGGGCCATGTCGACGCCGTACGGCAGGCCTTCTTCGACCGGCTCACGCCCGAACAGCACAACGCCCTCGGCGAGGCCATGCGGATCATCGCCGAGGGGCTGCAGCCGAAGGACGCGGGCGCGGACCTGCCTTGGCTGCGTTGACGGGCTGACAGGCTGACGGGGTTACGGGGTTACGGGGTTACGGGTTGACCGGGAGCGGACGCGGGTCCGCCCCGGTCCCGATGAACTCGGAACCGGGGCGGACCCTGGGAATCGTACGGGCGAGGCGTCCCCACCCCGCGCCCGTACTCGAAGCACCTGAAGCACCGGAGGTACCAGCGGCGGTACGGGCGGTACGGGTGATCAGTGGGCGATCACCGGCACCTTGACCTCGTCCTCGGCGCCGTCGCCCGCACCGGAGGCCGCGGACATGTCCGGGCGGCCGGTGTTGACGAGGGTCGCGGCGATCGTGGCCGCGACCACCAGGATGCCGACGGCGAACCAGATGGCGTTGGTGTAGCCGTTCACCATGCCCTGCAGCTGGACGAGCTGCTGCTGCGACTTGGAGGCGGCGCCACCGATGTGGTCCTTGATGTACGAGGTGGTCGCCGAGGCGGCGATCGTGTTCAGCAGGGCCGTACCGATCGCGCCGCCCACCTGCTGCGAGGTGTTGACCATCGCGGAGGCGACACCGGCGTCCTGCGGCTGGACACCGTACGTGGCCAGGGACATGGCGGGCATGAACGCCGTACCCATACCGAGGCCGAGCAGCAGCTGGGCCGGGAGCAGCAGACCCGCGTAGGAGGAGTTGATCTCCATCTGGGTCAGCAGCAGCATGCCCAGGGCGGCCAGGGCGAAGCCCGGTGCCATCAGCAGCCGCGGCGGGACGCGGGTCATCAGACGGGCGCCGATCTGGGTGGAGCCCGTGATCATGCCCGCGATCATCGGCAGGAAGGCGAAGCCGGTCTTGACCGGCGAGTAGCCCTTCACGATCTGCAGGTAGTAGGTCAGGAACAGGAACAGGCCGAACATCGCGATGATCGCGAGGCCGAGCGAGAGGTAGACACCGCCGCGGTTGCGCTCGGTGATGACGCGCAGGGGCAGCAGCGGGGCCTTGACCTTGGACTCGGTGAACACGAAGGCCGCGAGCAGCACCGCCGAGGCGACGAACAGACCGATGGTGGTGGAGTCGCTCCAGCCGTTGGACTCGGCACGGGTGAAGCCGTAGACCAGGGAGACCAGGCCCAGGGTGGAGAGGATGACACCGGGGATGTCGAGCGGCGAGCGGTTGCGGCCGCCGGCCGGCTCACGGATGACGAAGTACGCGCCGAGGGCGGCGATGATCGCGAACGGGATGTTCACGAAGAACGTCCAGCGCCAGTTCAGGTACTCGGTGAGGAAGCCGCCGAGGATCAGGCCGACGGCGCCACCGCCACCGGCGATCGCACCGTAGATGCCGAACGCCTTGGCGCGCTCCTTGGCGTCGGTGAACATCACCGCGAGCAGCGACAGCGCGGCGGGGGCCAGGAGGGCACCGAAGGCGCCCTGCAGGGCGCGGGCGCCGAGCAGCATCGCCTCGCTCTGCGCGGCGCCGCCGATGGCGGAAGCGCCCGCGAAGCCGATCAGACCGGTGACGAAGGTGCGCTTGCGGCCCCACAGGTCGGCGATACGGCCGCCGAAGAGCAGCAGACCGCCGAAGGCGAGGGCGTAGGCCGTGATGACCCACTGCCGGTTGCCGTCCGATATCCCCAGGTCCTGCTGGGCGGAGGGCAGCGCGATGTTCACGATGGTCGCGTCGAGGACGACCATCAGCTGGGCGAGCGCGATGAACGCGAGCGCTTTCCAGCGGTTGCTGTGTGCGTCGGCGAGTTCGGCCGCCGACTTCGCCGAGGCTGAGGTGCCTGTTTCAGACATGGGGATACCCACTCCGGTACTTCGCAGTGAAAAAGGTGAGGGAAGGTCACGGGAGCCGGCGGCTCGTCGTCGACGACGGCCGCAAGCCTCCGGAAGCTTGTCGGACTAAGTTGGGACTGACGTCGGACTAAGAGACTGGCGCTGTGCGCCGATCTCATCGGTCGGGCTGGTCTGGCTGCTGGTCAGGCTGTTCGCAGATCCTCCACGGTGGCCGCCACTCCGGGCAGTACGGAGCGGGCCGGTGCCCGCAGACCGTCCAGGAACAGCTGCAGATGACGGTGCACGAAGCGGTCGATGCCCTGGCACGCGGTGCCGGGCAGCGGCCGGGTGAGCTGGCTGACGGCGACCATGAGGTCACCTGACTCGACGTCGGGCCGCAACTGTCCGGCCTCGCGGGCGTGCCTCATCAGCGCGCCGACCAACTCCATGGTCCGCTCGCGTGCGGCGAACAGATCCGGGTGGTGCTGGTCGAAGGCCTCGGAGAGCATGGGGCACAGGGCGCCGATCCGCTCGTCCGCCGCGAAGTGCACGAAGTCGCTCAGCGCCTGGAAGGCGTCGCCGCCCTCCATGAGAGCCGACTCGATCCACTCCGACGTACGGTCCATGACCGAGCAGACGACCTCCCGCGCGAGCGCGTCGCGGTCCGGGAAGTTGCGGTACACCGTGGCGTTGCCGACACCGGCGCGGCGGGCGATCTCGTCGAACGGCACGTCGGGGCCGAACTCGACGAACATCTCACGCGCGGCGGCGACGATCCGCTCCCGGTTGCGCAGGGCATCGGCGCGGGGCCGGGGCACGCGACGCTTCACGGGGGTGGCGGTCTCCACGGCGTACTCCTCAGACGTAGGTGTAGGAAGACTGTGGCGCGATCCGGGGAATCCATCCCCGTTTCGCTCGGACACATGGCTAAACGGGGAAACGGTCCCCGGTTATTTCCCGCATCCCCAGAGATCTGATGTGACCTGCGTCACTAGGGGTTGGGGGCGGGATGCGGTCTGACGTTGGGGGTGGGGCGGCGCGGTGTCGGGGGTGGGGGCGGACTGGTGCTGGGGGTGGGGGCGGACTGGTGCTGGGGGTGGGGGGCGGCATGGCGTCGGGGTGCCGAAGATCCGACGCGGCCCGAAGCTCAGCATCCGCCCCAGCCACAGCTCGGCATCCGTCCCAACCCACGCCCGCACATCCACCCCACCCCGCCCCACTCCCGCACGCCCACCCCACCCCACACATCCGCCCCACCCCGACTCCTGGCCAAACCTCTGGCGCGGCTCCCGTCACCCCTCTCCCGGCAAGAAACCCACGTTCGGGCTCTTCCAGCGCGCGCCCCCGCATCCCCCGACACAGGGTGATCGCACAGGGTGCAGCCGGTGACCGGGCGGCTGCCGTGAGCGAAGGGCCCCTGCATGCAGCCGATGCAGCCCACCACCCGCCGGATACGCTCGCGCCGCGTGGCCGCCCTCGCCACGGTGACCCTTCTGACGCTGACGGTCAGCACCTCCGCCGGCACCGGTCACCTCCCGGCGGGCTCCACGACGGCGGGCTCCATCGCGCTGGCCCGCTCCACGGCGCTCGGCCCCTGCATGATCACCGGCCCGATGGGCGTACAGATGGGCGAGGGCATACCGACCCAACCCGGATACGCCCGCTCCACCGGCACCGTCCGAGCCCTCACCCTGATGGTCGACTTCTCCGACGCGCCCGGCCCGGGCAGCGCACTCGACCGGCTCGCCGAGTTCTTCCCACAGACCCAGAACTGGTTTCGCACCAGTTCCTACGGCCGCCTCGACTACCGCCCCGAGACCCCCATCCACCACTGGCTGCGCATGCCCAAGCCCTTCAAGGCGTACGGCATAGAACGCGGCGCCCCCTTCGACCCCGGTTACCGCGATCTGGTCCAGGACATAGTGGCGACGGCCGACCCCGAGGTCGACTTCCACTCGTACGACCTCCTGAACGTGCTGGTGACGCCGAACGCCGGGCCCTCCGCCCTGGACACCGTCCTGTCCGTCACCTTCGCCGGCAACACCGAGGCACCCATAGCCGACGGCGTCCCCGTCTCCAACGCGTCCTTCGTCTACAGCCGCCAGGACGACGGATCCGGCTCCTACGCCGAGACCGGCTACCGGGTACTCCCCCACGAGAACGGTCACACCTTCGGCCTGCCCGACCTCTACACCCCGGAGGGCGGGGGCGCGGTCGGCCACTGGGACATCATGAGCGAGGACTGGGGGGCCGACAACGACCTCCTCGGCTGGCACAAGTGGAAGCTGGGCTGGCTCGACGAGTCGCAGGTCAGATGTGTCGCGTCGCCCGGGACGACGGAGTACACCCTCACCCCGCTGTCCCGGCCCGGCGGCGAGAAACTGGTCTTCGTACCCACCAGCACCAAGACGGGGTACGCCTTCGAACTGCGCACCCACGACGGCAACGACTCCGCCGTCTGCCGCCCCGGCATCCTCATCTACAAGGTCGACGCGGGCGTGGACACCGGAAACGGCCCCATCACCGTCTACGACTCCAAGCGCCACAGCGGCGGCTGCACCCGCAGCCCCAACGTCCACGCGGAACTCTCCGACGCCCCCTTCACCCCCGGCGAGTCCTTCAAGGACCCCAAGACGGGCATCACGATCGCGGTCACGGCGTCGGATCCGAGCGGTGACTACCGGGTGTCCGTCACCCGCCGCTGACCGGCCGCTCCCCCTCCCCTTACCGATCTCTCCCCCACCCCTCCCGGCCTCCGACCTGCTGACCTGGCCGTGCAAGGACTACGGTGTCTGTTCTGAGTCTCTTCGGAGATCCGCGACTGCGTCTCTTCAGAGATCCGCATCGGAGAGCCCATGCCATCGAACGTCGCACCGGCCCCCGGGACCGGCACCAGCAGCGCCGGCAGCACCGCAGGCGCCGAGACCGCGGTGCCCGCCGAGGCCGTCACGCCCCTCATCCGCGGTATCGCCGTACTGCGGCGGCTGACCGACGCCGACGGAGTGTCCAGCCTCAGCGGTCTGGAGCGGTCCACCGGGCTCGCGCGCTCCACCGTCGACCGGATCACCGCGACCCTGGCGCGCCGGGGGTACGTACGCCTCGACGGCCGCGACGCCGTCCTGGCCCCCCGTCTGATGGAACTCGGCAACGCCTACCTGGCCGCCCTGCGCCTGCCCCGCCTCCTTGACGCGCACGCCGACGCCCTCGCCGACGAGCTCGACGAGTCCGTCTCGCTCGCGGTCGGCGACCAGGACGGCATCCGCTTCATCCACCAGGCGACCCGGCGCCGCGCCATGTCGCTGAGTTTCCGCATCGGCGACCTGCTGCCCGCCGAACGCACCGCGCCCGGCCCGCTGTTCGCGACCGAGTGGGGAGATCGGGAGTGGGCGCGGTGGCGCGAGCGGCGCGCGGCCGATCCGGAGGACCGGGGGTTTCCGGCGGTCCCGGCGCGGAGCCGGCCGATCGAGTACGGCGAGGACGACCGAAACGACGAGAAGGGCAGGATCGGCGCGAGCCGCACGAACAGCAAGAACGGCACAGACCTCACCGTCACCAAAGACCTCACCGTCACCAAGGGCCTCACCGTCGGCAAAGACCTCACCGTCGGCAAAAGCCTCGCGGCGGACAGGCCGGAGGAGCCGGGCGCCGGCCGAAGCGCACGTCGACTCCCCACCCTCGGCGACGACTTCGAGCAGCGTACGGCCGAGGCGCGGGAGGCCGGCTGGGCGCTGGACGACCAGTTGATCGAACCGGGACTGGTCGCCCTCTCCATGCCCGTACGGGAGGCGGGCCGCATCGCCTGTGTGGTGAGCGTGGTCAGCCACACCAGCCGGCACACCGCGGCCGATCTGCGCGACACCCTGCTGCCCCGGCTGCGGGAGGCCGTCGCCGCGATGGAACGGGAACTGCGCGAGGCACGGCACGCCGAATCCGCCACGCCCCGCACCACCGCCGCTCCCTCCGGCCTCGCCGTATGGACCGGCGCCTCCAAGCAGGAACTGGGCCGGGAGTTCATCGAGTCGCTGGCCCGGGGCCTCACCGTCATCACCGCCTTCGGCGAGGGCCGCGCCGAACTGAACCTCACCGAGGTCGCCCAAGCCACCGGACTCGCCCGGGCGACCGCCCGCCGCGCCCTGATCACCCTGGAACACCTCGGATACGTCACCGCGCACGACCGCGTCTTCCGCCTCACCCCCCGCGTACTGGGCCTCGGCTTCCCACCCCTGTCACGGACCTCGCTCGCCGAGATCGCCGCCCCGCACCTCACCGAACTCTCGCAGCGGCTGCACGACTCGGTGTCGTTGGCGGTCCTGACCGGCGACGAGATCCAGTACACGGGCCGCGTCTCCACCAGCCGCGTCATGAGCGTCCACATCACCATCGGCACCCGCCTGCCCGCGTACCCCACCGCGCTGGGCCGGGTGATGCTGGCGGACCTGCCCGAGCCCCCTCTCACCGAACTGCTCCCGTTGACCCCCCGCACGATCACGGACCCCGCTCGACTGAAGGCCGTCCTGGACCGCGTACGGGAAGAGGGATACGCCCTGGTCGACGAGGAGTTGGAGGTGGGGCTGCGCTCGGTCGCGGTGCCGGTGCGCGAGCGCGGTGGGCGGGTCGTGGCCGCCGTCAATGTCGCGATGCACAGCAGCCGCCGTACGCCCGAGGAGTGCGTCGCCGAGGTGCTGCCGGAGTTGCGGGCCACGGTGGGAAGGATGGAGGAGGACCTGTGGGTGGCGGGACGGTTCCGCCGGGTACCACGGACGTGACGCGCAGGCGCGTACCCCTTCCGACGACCGTTTGAGCACGTGAACGCCTTTGTCCGGACCACGGGAACGTGATCCGGACAAAGGCGTGAGCAGGATCCGGACAAAGGCGTGAGCAGGTAGGTGTGAGGGTGCCCCTTGTACGTCAGCGGCTGACCTCCGCACTCCCAGCCGACACGACCTCACCCAACACGACCTCACCCAACACACCCTCACCCAACACACCCTCGTCCGCCGCACCCTGGTCCGAGGCTCCGGCGGGCCCGCCGTCGCGCATCAGGAAGACGGCGAGGACGGCCGCGACCAGGACTCCCGCCCCGCCCGCCAGGAAGCTCGCCGACATCGCGCTGGTGAAGGCGTCGTGGGCGGAGGCGAGCAGGGACGTGTCGCCGGTGCGGGCGGCGACGGCGAGGGCGTCGCCGATCGAGTGGCGGGCGGCGGCCGGGGCGGCGGCCGGCATGCGGCCGGTGAAGGTGCTGGAGAGGACCGCGCCGAGGACGGCGACACCGAGCGCGGCTCCGGCCTGCTGGACCGTGTCGTTGAGCGCGGAGCCCACACCGGCGTGCTCGTCCGGGATCGCACCCATCATGGCCGACATCGCCGCGGGCATGGTCAGCCCGCCACCGGCGCCCATCAGGCACATCGCACCGGCGAGGACGCCCCACCCACTCTCCGGGTTCAGTGTGGACAGCAACCCGAACCCGGAGGCGATGACGAGGAGTCCGAAGACCACCATGGCGCGGTTGCCGGTCTTCGGCAGCAGGGCGGCGCCGACGCTGTTGAAGGCGAGGGTCGCGAGGGCCAGCGGGGTGAAGGCGAGACCGGTCTGGGTGGCGGAGTAGCCGAGGACGAACTGCAGGTACTGGGTCAGCACCAGCATCAGGCCGCCCTGGGCCAGGGTCAGCAGCACGAGGGAGAAGCTGGCGCCGGTGAAGACACGGTTGCGGTAGATCGAGACCGGGATCATCGGCGAGGAGCAGCGGCTCTCCCACACCCCGAACCCGACCAGTGCGAGCACGGCGACGCCTAGCGAGAGCTGCGTGCCCTGCTGACTCAGCCCGCCCTCGGGGAACTCGATGATCGTCCAGATGAGCGCGGTCATGCCGACCATCGACAGCACCATGCCGATCGGGTCGGCCTTGCGCCAGGGCCCCTTGGACTCGGGCATGAGGACCAGCGCGGCGATGATCGCGAGACCGGCGATGGGAATGTTGAGGAGGAAGACGACCCCCCACCAGAAGTGGGCCAGCAGCGCGCCCCCGACGACCGGACCACCGACGAGCCCGACCATGGCGACGGCGCTCCAGGCGGCGATGGCCTTGGGCCGCTCGGCGTCGTCGAAGACGGTGACCAGGATCGACAGCGTGCTGGGCATGATCAGCGCGCCCCCGACGCCCATCAGCACCCGCCCCAGGATCAGCGCCCCGGGCGTGGCGGCCTCCATGGCCACCACCGAGGCCGCCCCGAAGAGCGCGAGCCCGATGACCATCACCTTCCGCCGCCCGAACTTGTCGGAGAGGCTGCCCGCGGTCAGCAGCAGCCCGGCGAAGACCAGCATGTACGAGTCGAGGATCCACTGGAGGTCCTGGGCGCCGGCCTTCAGGTCCTCGGCGATCGTCGGGATCGCCACGGTGAGAACCATGTTGTCGACGACCAGCACCAGGGTGCTGAGGCACAACACGATCAGGATGAGCCAGCGACGCGGATGACGGTCCATCTCACTACCTCTCGAACGACGGGCTGAGCCGCACACACCGTGCGCTTCGCGGAACACCGTACGGCGATGCGCACACTGTACGCAAGAGAGAACACCGTACGGGTCCATGGCTACGCGTACGCATCCTGCGCATGCTGTGCGCTACGGTGGCCGGACCGGGAGAGAGGAAGCCGCATGTCCCCCCAGGAGCAGGCCGAAGCGGGGCCGCCGACGCCCGTCCAGTCGGTGTGGACCCGCCCTCGGGCCGGTCGCGAACAGCCGGCGCTGAGCCGGGACCAGATCGTCGCCGAGGCGCTACGCCTGCTCGACTCCGACGGCATCGACGCCCTGAGCATGCGCAAGCTCGGCACCCGCCTCGGCGCCGGAGCCACCTCGCTCTACCGGCACGTGGCCAACAAGGACGAGCTCATCGAGCTGGCCATCGACGAGATCTACGGCGAAATCGAGATCCCCCGGTCCACCGACCCCGCGACCTGGCGCACGGACGCGACCCACTGCGCCCAGAGCCTGCGCGCGACGATGCTGCGCCACCCGTGGATCGCCTCGGTCCTCGGCGAGATGGGCATGTCGTACCTCGGCCCGAACGCCATGCGCCTGGCCGAGTTCCTGCTCGCCCTCTTCACCCGCGCGGGCCTGCCCACCACCGAGGCCGACCAGGCCGCCTCGACCCTCGTCGCCTACGTCACCGGCATGGCCACCAGCGAGGCCGCCTACCTCAACGTCCTCGCCCGCAGCGGCCACACCGAACAGCAGTACGTGGAAAGCCTCTGGCCCACCGCCGAACAGGCCGCCGAGTCCTACCCCCACCTCCGCGAGGGCTACGCCGAACAACGCGGCAAGGACCCCCGCACCGCCCGCGACGAGAACTTCCAGTACGGCCTCGCCCGCGTCCTGGACGGCCTGGAAACCCGAACCACCCACTGACCGAACGCCAGAACCCCCACCCCCCCCGAATCCGCTACGCTAGTCGCCGGGTCTCACAGAGATCCCCCCGCCTTCGTAGCTCAGGGGATAGAGCACCGCTCTCCTAAAGCGGGTGTCGCAGGTTCGAATCCTGCCGGGGGCACAGCGCATTACCCATCTGACCTGGTGGTTTATCCCCCCGGAGTCGCTCTAACCGGCCTCGGGCTCCTCGTCCGGGGCCGATTGCGTGAGCGGATGGATCGCCAGTCCCTGAAATTTGCCCACGAGCCGCCGCCCGTCGCCGTCCGGCCCCGGGATGTCGCAGACCCCGTGCCTGCCCCGTCCGGGCCGCGTTTGTCGGGCACCTCACCGCATCACGCACGGATCGGAGCAACCCACTTCGCACCAAGACCCCTGGTACGGGACCGCAGGCGTGCTCCTCTTCAACTGCGTTCTTCGGGTGATGAGTTGTGTGGGGTGACTGCGCCGAGGATGCTGGCTTGTGGCATGGCGGGAGACAAGTCAAGAACTGGGGGAGTTCATGACCGCGGTACGGGGGAGCGACGTGCTCGAGGCGTCGCAGGTGCGGGTCTGCTCGGCCGGGGGCGAGGTGGTCGGCGCCGGGTTCCTCGTTTCCGCCGATGTGGTGTGTACCTGTGCCCATGTCGTGGCCGAGGCCCTCGGGGTGCCTAACGGTTCGGAAGAGGCACCCGGCGAGGCGGTGGATCTCGATTTTCCGCTGCTGGAGGGCCGGCCGAGGGCACGCGCGGTCGTGGTGTCGTGGCGGCACGGCGGGCTGGACGTCGCACTGCTGCGGCTGGAGGAGGCGGTCGAGGGCGCGCGGCCCGTACCTCTGGTCGACGGGACCGGCGTATGGGGCCACACGTTCCGGGCGCTGGGCTACCCCGTCGGCGCCGATCGGGGTATATGGGCCTCGGGCACCCTGCGGGCCGGGCAGGGTTCGGGCTGGGTGCAGATGGAGACGCAGGGGCCGGGGCCGCGGATCTCGGGAGGATTCAGCGGGTCACCGGTCTGGGACGACGCGCAGGACGGCGTCGTCGGAATGACGGTCGCCGCGCACCGGGGCGAGCGCACTGCGTACCTGATGCCGTCAGCCGAACTGGTCGACGAGGAGACGCTGCGGCCGCGCTGCCCGTTCCAAGGGCTCGCGGCGTTCACGGAGGACAACGCGGAATTCTTCCACGGACGCGACAGCGACACCGCCCGCGTGCACACGGCCGTCCGCAGGCGGTCGGTGACGTTGGTCGTGGGGCCCTCGGGGTGCGGGAAGTCGTCCCTGGTGCGGGCCGGTGTGTTGCCCCGCCTCCGGGCCGAGGGGATGAGTGTGTCCGAGCTGCGGCCCGTGCCCGGCGCACGGGCGTCCGTGGTGCTGGCACGGGTGCTGATGGGATTCCTGGAGCCAGAGCTCGGCGAGACCGATCGGCTCGCCAAGGCGGAGGACCTGGCAGGACTGCTGGAGACCCGTGACGATTTGCCGGCCGAGCTGCGCAGCAGGATCCTCGCCCACGGAGACAGCGCCGGCCACGTGTTCTTCGTCGACCAACTCGAGGAGTACGCGGGTGCCGAAGCGGCCGCCGCTCGCAACCTGTTCGGACTGCTCGTCGCCCTGGCGGGCAAGGACGGCGCGGCGGTACTGCGGGTCGTTGCGACTGCACGGCCCGACTCCCTGGAAGCGCTGGTGACGACCGACACATCCGATCTGGTCGGCGACGCCGTGGAGTTCCTCGCCCCGCTGGCCGCCGAGGACCTGGAGCGGGCGGTGACCGCGCCCGTCGACGCCGTACCGGGGCTGTGGTTCGAGCCGGGGTTGCCGGAGCGGATCGTCGCGGACGCGGGCGACGAGCCCGGCCGGATGCCCATGATTCAGTTCGCCCTGGTTGAGCTGTGGAAGCGTCGCAGCCGGTCGATGCTGACGCATACCGCGTACGACGAGCAGGGTGGTGTGGCGGGGGCTCTTGTCGGATACGCGGACGACACGCTCGCCGGTCTGACACAGGTCCAACAGGTCTGCGCGCGACGGCTGTTCGTACAACTGGCTCGGCCTGACGGGGACGCCTTCCTCCGTCGTCCGGCCCAGGTCGCCGACCTTGCGCCCGAACTCATCAGCCTGGCCCGGGAGCTGGCACCGAGCAAGCTTCTCGTCCTCTCCAGGGCCCCGGGCGGCGACGAGGAGATCGTCGATCTGGCGCACGAGGCTCTGACGCAGCTCTGGCCGCGCCTCCGGCAGTGGCTGGCCGAGTCCCGGGACTTCCGTGCCTGGCAGGAGCAGCTGCGGGCCGACCTGCGACGCTGGCTTGCGCAGCAGCGGGAGTCCGCCCGGCTGCTGAGCGGAAGCGAACTCGCGGAGGCTGATCGTCGGCTGGCCGCGCACCCTGACGACGTCTCCGCCGACGAGCGCGGATACATCCTGGCCAGCCGCCGCCACTCCCGGCGCGGGACCCGTCTCAAGCAGGCCGCCGTGGGAGCGCTGACCGTTCTCACCGTGCTTGCTTTCGTTCTGGCGATATCTACCTGGCAGAGCCTTCAACGCACCAAGCAGCAATTGCGGGACCAGGCCGCGGGGCTGCTGGCCCAAGCCGCCGATGGCACCCCCGGCAGCGACCCTGCCACTGCCCTGCAGCTGGCGCTGGCCGCGTGGAAGACCAAAGACACCACGAAGACCCGCGATGCGCTGATGCATCAGTACGTGCGGGGGCAGTACCTGGTGGGCTCCCATCCGTCAGTGTGGAAGGGCCAGGTCAGGGGCATGGACGCCACACCGGACGGCCGTACGCTCGTAGTGGTGTCGAAGCCGAACGGCACCGACCGGTGGACGTTCACCGTGGTCACAGGCGCCGCCGAAGGAAAGATCCGGACCACGGAGCTCGGCGGAGTCCCCGCGGGCGACTTCACGAGCGCCATCAGCCCCGACGGCCGCCTTTTCGCCGTGGCCACACGGGACACGGTCCGGCTGTGGCGGATGAGCAGCCCGAAGGATCCCATCCTCCTGAACCGCGGGAAGCACGAGATCCCCGAAAGGCTCGGAGCCACCGCGGACTTCAGCAGTGACGGGAAACGGCTGCTGGTGACGATGGACGACCACTCCGTGGAGTGCAACAACGACGTCCGGCAGTGTGTCCCGCCTTTCGCCGAGGCGTGGGAAGTGCCCTCCGGTGACCGGCTGCCTGTCGCAGACAGTCTCGTGTCCGCCTCCGGAGTGGACGAGGCGGCCTTCACCACGGACCCGGGCACCGTGGTAGTGACCAGTTGGGGCAAGAGCGGACGGCAGGTTCAGATCAAGGACCTCACGACCGGGCGACAGCTCTACAGCTCGGGCCCGGAGCCCAAGGGGATGTCGGCTGGCACCCCGCTTCTCAGAGCCGGAGGTGAATCGGCGATCTCGGCGGTCGGTGACCGGTGGTATGCCCAGTCACTCGGCCGTACGCCCGGACCGAAGACCGCGATTCCCGCTGTGAGTACGAGCGGCGACGCCACGGGGAACTACAACGTCGACGGTTCGGCGGCCGACGGGGGAGTCGAGAAGGGGGGATATGCCGAGTCGACCTTGACCGATGTGCGTACCGGGCAGGCCTACCGCACTCGCCTGCCCACCTCGGGCGAGGCTCCCGCCGGGTACACGGGTGTCGCGGCTGTGCCGCGGAAGGGCGGCGGGCTCACCGTTCTCGTACCGGTTGGTACGACACTGATGGCCGTGCGTGCCGAGCGGTCGGGCAATGCACGGTTCCAGGCCGACGCCCTTCTGGGCGGGAGCTACGCGCTAGCGCCCGACGGGCGCTTCCTCGCCAAGGTCACCGAGAAGACCCTCGAAGTCATGGATGCTTCCCGTACCCGGCTCCGGTCCGTGACGATCCCGGCCGCGGAGAGCTCCAGCGACTGGAAGGTCACCTGGACCGCCGACTCGCGGTGGGTCGTGGTGTGGGGGCGGGACAGCGGCCTCCACCGCGCGTACCCGGCGCGGAACCTCGGTGAGGGCGTGCCGCTCCCCGACGCGGTACGGAGAGGGAAGAAGGTCGACAGCGTCGTCGGGCTACGGGGCAGCGAGATCGTCCTGTTGACCGAGGACGGGACGCTGGCGCGTCTCGACGCCACCGACGGGACCGTACTTACCCAGCCTTTTCTCGCTGCCCAGGGACCCAACTCCAACGGTCCCATCGGGGACCTCTTCATCTACGGCCAACTCATGCCCCGTCCCGGGCACTTGGGACAGGTCGCCGTCGTGACCAGGGCAGGAGTGCGTCGCGGCCAGATCCTGCTGTGGGATGTCCGTGCTCCGCGACAGGTCGCGAAGCTGACGGGACCTGTCATCAGCATGCCGAATACGGAGGATTCTCTCGGCAGTGGACTCGTCTTCACCTCCGACGGTTCGCGCCTCGCCGTGCAGAACTCCGACGGACAGGTGCGCGTGTGGGACGTCGACCGCGGAAAACAGCTGCCGGAAGGGGTGTCCCGCTTGTTGTTGAACCAACTGATCGGTTTCGGACCGGACGGCAGTCTCGTCTCGCACGTCGCGGACAAGGGACTGATCGAGATCCACGACCTGACGGACGGCTCCTCCGTGACTCTGAACGTGACGGCGGAGATCGACGAGGAGATAACCAACGCGACGGCAAGAATCACCCCGGGGTACCAGCTACTCATCGACAACAGCGCCGGGCGCCGGACCTTCGGCCTTCGCCCCGCAGACCAGTTCCGCACACTCTGCGCAGCCGCCGGACGCGACTACACCGAGGCGGAGCGCGACCTCCTCCCGGAGGGAACCCCGCCCGGTCCCCCCTGTCCCTGACCGGGACGCACGGCGAGCGCGGGTGGCTCCCCGAGCCCCAACTGCCACGATCTTGTAACCGAGTTGCTCGCGGCCCGGCCTCACCAAGCGCCCCTTCTGCACACTTCTTCCCATGACCGATTCAGAGAACTACCTCCTCGACGACGGCACCACAGTCCGTTTCCTGCTCGCTGGCGCAGGACAACCCGCCTTCGATGACGACGACTCGGCAGACGGTCTCGGCCCGGTCATCCCCGTGGGCAGGCGAGGGGAAGCCGTTGCCACCGTCGCCGCGGGCGTGCTGCGCACCACGCTCAAGCCGCTCGGCCCCCTGGTCCAAGAGGTCCACGACGCCATGAGCGCCGTGCCCACTCCGCCTACCGAGATCACCGTCACGTTCGGCGTACAGCTCGGCCAGGACCTGAAACTGGGCATCGTCAACGGCAACGGCCAAGCCCACCTGGCGGTCACCGCCACGTGGAGCCCGGAGGCCGCCGTGGCCACGCCGCGCGCCGACAATCATCAACCGGACGGGGACAGTTCCGCAGCCACGTGATGTACGACGGCCTCCAGGCCCAGGCCCTCGGCGCCGACAGCACCCGCGACTTCATCACCGACGCCACCAACTCGCACATCCACGCGGTGAACCGCCCCTGAGGGCCCATCGCCTTCCCGTCAGCGACCACTCGTGCCATCCCTGGCGTCGCGCCATCCCGGGCATCAGGGCAACCTGATGGCATGGCCACTCACACCAGGCCAGAGGGCCTCCACGCGTGAGCGATGCGTGAGCGGATCGTCGAGCACAAGCCGTCACGAGCAGGATCAAGCGGCCCGCCAGGTACTTCCGACCTGCGAGGACAGCAACACCCGGCATGAACGAACACCCCCGATCACGGATTGGACCCCACTCCTAAAGCGGGTGTCGCAGGTTCGAATCCTGCCGGGGGCACCAGGGCAAAGGCCCCGGACCGATCATGGTCCGGGGCCTTTGATATCCACAGCTGACATCAACGAGCACGGTCACTGACGACCGGGACGCCTCCTGAGCAGCCGATCCATGTGACTCATGGCCTCGCGCTGCGTGTCCTGGACGACGTGTGTGTAGACGTCCATGGTGATGCTGATCTGACTGTGCCCGAGGATCTCCATCACGACGCGGGGCGCGACTCCGGCCGCTGTAAGCAGGGTTGTCAATCCCCTCGAACTGCGGAGACCTTCCTATGCAGCCAGGTCCACAGACTGCCCGACTCGCCGGAAGCTTAAGGGGCCATGATCACTCGCCCCAAAGCAGCTCCCGCCCAAAGCCGCTCCACCGACCGCGTGGGCATGTGCGCGCCTCAGAACCGGACCGTCTACAACTCCGCTCTCAGCCGTGCCCAGGTGTAGGTGTCCAGGCTGTCGTGGGGGCCTATGCGGGAGAGTTCCGTGCCGTCGCGGCCGAGAGCCACGATGACGGGACGGACTCCACGGCTGCCATATGGGGACATCCAGGCGGCGACGAGCTTGCGCCCCTCGGGAACGTTGATCCGGCGGCTGCCGATGAGGAGGTGGCTGACGTCCCGCCCGAGGTAGATCATGACGTAGGCGATCCATGGGGCCGTGGTGATGGAGTGCGGCAGGTCAAGGCGGCGGGTGAGGCTGAGTGCGCCCCCGCCGCCGCAGAGCTCGATCACGGCGACGTTGGCAGGGTCGTTCACCGGGCCACTACCGCCACCCACGTACCGCCACTGCTCGTCGTACCACTCCAGAAGCGGCGTGTGCTCACGCGCTCGCGCCGACTTCGGATGCCACACGATCCAAACCGCCCCGACACCGGCCGTGGTGTCGACATCGGCCGACACCACCATCATCACGCGCCGCGGCATCCAACGCGGCTGGGGCTCCGCACCCGCCAGCACACGCCTCACTACGCCCGGCAGAAGAGCCTCCACCCAGCGTTCCGCCGACAAGGCCTCTCCCCATAACCGCATGCGCCTGCGATACCCGGTGCGCTTGAACATCACGCCCAGACCGCCAGGGCAATGCCTCACAGCCCCTGTTCGGCCGCCTGAGCGCCGACTAGGCTCCAACGGGCGGGGAGGGCGAGAGCGCCAACGCCCCGCGACAGCGGGAGAAGACCACCTGTGCCCCCTGCATGCCCGATCGAGCAGCGCGCGACGAGGAACAACGGGGAGTGACGGTGAGCACCCCGGGAACACACAGGTCAGCGTCTCGCCAGGTAGGCCCGATTTGGTTACGCGATCTTCCAAACTGGTGCTCCAGGGCTGTCCTGGGGCTGCCGAGTTGACTGCGTCGTTAGACCACCGATGTACTTCCGCGCATGTCAGGAACGGATGACGGTCAGTCACTCGAAGCCCACCCGCCTGTCTCCCGGCCTGTGGCCGCGGCGCAGGACTACGTAGAGGGGAGGCTGTCTCAGTACCAGAAGTGGTACGACAAGAAGGCTGTTACTGACTTCGGCTCGTTAGGGTGATCTTTCTCGAAGGCCCTGATGAGCCGGGAGTGTTGTCTGTATCCCGTGGTGTATGAGGTATGCGGATGGGGGCGGGCTGACCCCTGCGGGACGTCGGTGCCGGGAGACGGTCCGGATACAGGCGGCCGAGTTGTTCGAGCAGGACATCAAGCCGCCGGACGTTGCACGGCGCCTGCGGGTGAGCCTGAAGTCGGCCTACCGGTGGCACCGGCTGTGGCGGAACGGTGGCATGCAGGCTCTGGCCTCTCGTGGCCCGAGCGGATCGCGATGCCGGCTGTCCCCGCGCTGTCTGGAGAAACTGGCCGCGTACCTCGATGAAGGGCCGGCTGCGCATGGCTGGGTGGAGGACCAGGTGTGGACCGCGGCGCGGGTGGCCACACTGATTGGCCGGAAGTTCCACGTCGCCTACAGCGTCTCGGGTGCCACCCGGCTGATGCACCGGCTCGGCTTCAGCCCGCAGATCCCTGCGCGGCGGGTGGCCGAGCGCGACGAGGAGGCCGTCACCGTCTGGAAGGAGGCGACCTGGGCGGAGGTAAAAGGGCCCGGGCGGCCTGCGGAGGCTACGTCTGCTTCGAGGACGAGGCCGGGTTCACGCGGCGGCCGCCCCAAGGACGGACCTGGGGCCGACGCGGCCGCACCCCGGTCGTGACCATCAGCGGACGCCGCTCGGGACGGCTGTCGGTGGCCGGGCTGATCGCCATGCGGCCCGGCTCCCGGACCCGGCTGTGCCACCGTCTGCGCACTCACCCTGCGGGCAAGGGCAAGCGCCGCAGTATGGGCGAGCGCGACTTCATCGCGTTGATCGACGGCACCCATCACCTCGTCAAGGCGCCGATCGTGCTGGTCTGGGACCGGCTCAACACTCATGTCTCCCATGCCATGCGTGAGTTGATCGCCGAGCGTGAGTGGCTGACGGTGTTTCTGCTGCCCGCGTACTCGCCGGACCTGAACCCCGTCGAGTGGGTATGGGCCCACGTCAAGCGCAGCCTGGCCAACCTCGCCGTGGTTGCTCTCGACCGGCTCGAAACCCTGGTCCGCAACCGGCTCAAACGCCTCCAGTACCGGCCCGACACCCTCGACGGCTTCATAGCAGGCACCGGCCTAACCCTCGGCAATCCAGCGTCACCTTGACGAGCCGAAGTCAGTAAGACGAAGGCCATGCATCTCCGGATGAGGACGATATCCGTCGTCGGGGGAGCCTTGGTACCCGTGTTAGTCAACCTTGACCTGTCCTTCGCCAAACTTACCGCTACGGTGCTGAGCTTGATCGTTGTCGGCTCCGTCTCCTTGGAGAGCGTGTACCGCTACCGCGAACAGTGGAAGAACTACAGGTCGACCGAACAGCTCCTTGGGCACGAGCGGATCTGCTTCGAAACCAAGGTAGGGCCTTACTCTCGGAGACCGAAGCATTCACGACTCTGGTCGCCCGTGTAGAGAGCGCAATCGCCAACGAGAACTCTGCGACCCTCAACGTGATGACCTTGGGTGGCCAGGTAAGCACTGACGTTCAAACACCGCCCGGCATTCCAGATGCCCGGCGAGAGCTTCGGTAGACCGGCTGGCCGTGCCACACTGACCGATCTCTCTAGAGCCATGGATCAGAAGGGCGCGTGCCACAGCCGTGCCACATCGTGCGGTCAACCAGGGTCAACGACGGCTCGCCACAGTCGAGATGCGCCGTTCACCTGGGCAGCAGCGGCTACAGCCGGAGCGACCTGGGGAAGTGCGCCGCCGACCACGTCCGCCCTTACAAAGCGGTGGTACCAGCAGGCTCCGCCTCATACCCTGCGCACATGTGCCGCTATGGGATGGCCCACTACAAGCGCCACTTCGTGTGTCTTGCGTGCCGGTCATCGTTCAAACGCGACTGGCCAAACGAGCGTGAGCAGCCTTGCCCGCGTTGCGGTGCCGCCATGATCGATGCTGGGCACGATCTCGCTGTTCCACGCCGCCGCGACGCCGCCGGATGGAAGGCCCTCGGCGTCGTGCTGAAAGCGGGACTGACCTTTCATTCGTGCGGCTGTGGTGGTCCAGGGTTCCGGCCACGCACACCTGCGGAAGTACGCGCCAGACGGATCGCCGCGGTACGACTGGGCGTACCTCTTCGGGAGGCATTGCAGCGCACTGGGGTCGATTGAGCGGAGCCGGTGCCTAGACCCGGCGTGCGTGTCTGACTGCGTGACAACGCCCACGAACAGCGCCGGACAGGCGCGCACACTTGTGGACCATCGCGGCAGGTAGGAGGCACAGCGACTCAAGGTCAGACGCCCGCCCAAGTTGCTTCGGGACGAAGAGGTCGTGGGTTCAAATCCCGCCGCCCCCGACAGGTGAAACACCAGGTCAGGCCCGGTCTCTATCTCAGGGGACCGAGCCTGGTGCGTTCTTGGGAGGCGCCGGGGAGTGGATCACGAAAATCTCGCCTCTCCCCTAATTTAGGTCAGAATCTGACCTCTACGGCCTCTAGCGTCCTCCTTGCCCGGCGGAACACAAACCACGGAAGGCAGCGACCATGAGCGAGACCGTGACTGTCAACGAACTGGCGACCCACGACCCGGCCGATGAGCCGACCGCCAGCGGGGAGCGCGCAGACTTGCTGGAGGTGCTGGCCACGCATCGGCGCTTCCTGCGTTTCACCACCCGCGACCTCACCGACGAGCAGGCCGGGCGCCGGACCACCGCCAGCCAGCTGTGCCTGGGCGGTCTGATCAAGCATGTCGCTGCGGTCGAGCGGACCTGGGTGCAGTTCATCCTGGACGGCCCGTCGGCGATGCCCGACTTCACCACCATGACCGAGGCCGACTGGGCCCGGCGGGCCGACGAGTTCCGGATGCTGCCAGGCGAGACGCTGGCCGGCGTGCTCGCCGACTACGCCGAGGTAGCCCGTCGGACCAACGAGTTGGTCGTCACCCTGCCCGACCTGGACGCCACACAACCGCTGCCGAAGGCCCCGTGGTCCGAGTCGGGTGCGCGATGGTCGGCCCGCCGGGTGCTGATGCACATCATCGCCGAGACCGCCCAGCACGCCGGCCACGCCGACATTATCCGCGAGTCCCTGGACGGCGCCAAGACCATGGGTTAGCCAGCGGAGCGGTAGGTCGTATCGCCCCCACACGGTCTGGGGCGATACGACCTGTGACCCCGCAAACGCCTTACCCCATGATCCGCGGGTCAAGGCGTCGGGCGAGGCGGCTGACATCTACGCCTGACATCAACGGGCGCGAACGTCGGCGTATCAGTGCAGCTGAGGGCGTACTCGCCAACGTCTCTACGAAGCCACTATGCAGGCCGAGAAGAGTCGCCGGATCGAACTTACAAGGCGGATGTCGGCGGTTCGAAACCGTCCGCGCCCACCAGTCTCGGGACACGAACAAGGCCCAGGTCAGCCGGTGAGAATCCGGTGATCTGGGCCTCTGTCGTTTCCGGCCGCCGGGGGGCCGTGCCACTTACGTGTCCGCAGCGACGAGTGGCCCATCTGGTGCATCAACTCGCGGGTGGTGGCGCCGCCGGTCGCGGCGAGCGTGTTCCCGGTGTGTCGGAGATCGTGGAAGTGGACGTCACCGAGACCGGTCGAGTCGAGCGCGCGGAGCCAGATCCGCCGGAAGTTGTTCCGGCGCAGGACACCACCGCGGGCGCCGACGAAGACGAGCCCGGTTCGGCCGGCGGAGGCATGCTCGGCCAGGTGGTGTGCCAGCTCGGGCACGAGCGAGGCCGGGAAGGCGACGGTGCGGACACCGGCCGCGCTCTTGGGCGCTGTCTGTCCGAGTCTCGGCGTATGAGCGGCGGACGGACACGGTGCGGGCCTCCAGGTCGATGTCCCGGCGCTGGAGAGCGGCCAGTTCACCGAAGCGGAGCGCCGTGAAGGCGGCGAGGAGGATCAGGGCGCGGCAGTGAGGTGGAACGGCGTCGGCGAGCCGGTACACCTCGGGCGCGGAGAGGAACGGCCGCTCGGTGTGGGTGACCGTCCCCGCGCCTTTGACCCGGCACGTCGAAGAGGTCACCGGGAACGTCGCGTTGTCCTGCCGGTACTTCGGGATCAGCCGACAGGCGTACTACACCGCTGGAGTCGGCGCGGCCACCGTCGCGACATGGGGATCTCCGTACTGATCAGAGACCCAGGTGTCAACGATGATCGGCAGTTTTAGAGCCGCCAACACAGCTCCCGGCCAAAGTCGCTCTGCCGACCGCGACGTTACCGACCAGGCAGTGTGACTCATGGACCTGCACACCTTCCGCTACTACGCCCACGCGGGTTGAGTGTTGTCAGTGGTCGTGGCGATCGCAGTGGTCATGACGCCCGTCGTGGCCGTCGTGCCCGTCGCCGTCGTGCCCGTGGTGCTCGATCGTGGTGGTGTCGGT
Source organism: Streptomyces sp. NPDC111656 (assembly GCF_055656965.1). Taxonomy (NCBI): domain Bacteria; kingdom Bacillati; phylum Actinomycetota; class Actinomycetes; order Kitasatosporales; family Streptomycetaceae; genus Streptomyces; species Streptomyces sp. NPDC111656. The sequence continues at coordinate 53,806 of NZ_JBVKCA010000019.1, read as the reverse complement.
GGCGGTGTGAGTGGTGGTGTCACCGCCTCCAGTGACGGTGGCGGTGTTGGTGACCCGTCCACGGGCGTTGCAGGAGACGTCGACCTTCAGGGTGACGGGCGGGTAGCTGTGCCCGGCAGGCAGGACGTCGCTGCGGGTACAGGTGAGGGTGGCCAGAATGCAGTGCCATCCCCTGCCGGTGATCCTGTCGGCCCGAAGACCTGCGGGGAGGATGTCGTGGACGGTGACCTTGGTGCCATTGGTCGGGCCGGCTGCGGTGACGTTACCCACAGTGATGCTGTAAACGCCGTCGTCGCCCCGGGTGAAGGTGTCCGCGTGACTCTTGGCGATGGTCAGGGAGGGGTGGCCGACTGGGATGACCGTAAAGGTGAGGCCGGTATTGCCGGTGCTGTCGGTGTTGCTGGGGTCAGTGGTTGCGGTGCCACTGGGTTCGGTGAGGCCGGTGGTGGTGAAGGTGTCGTTCACCGGCCCCGTCCCGTCGTTGACCTGGGCGACGTAGGCGCGCTGAACCGTGGCGGTCCAGGCTGTGGCCAGGACGATCGACAGGACGGCCAGCCCGACTGTCACGACCGCCCCCGTCTTGCGGGGCCACACCCTCAGCCACAGTCGAAACATGCCTCCCGTGCCGCGGCTTGCTTCAGCCCGCCCTCTCCCATGCCTGAACACCGACATCTCCGCTTCCAAACCGTCGACAACAAGCCATAGATACTCATCGTGACATGAACATCACTTTACGCTTCCGTGAGTGGGCTCGCGGATACGACACGACGGTGATCGCGGCGAGCACACGAGACTCGACAAACACAGCGGGTGGGCGAGTGGCGCACCTGGGCCGGAGCGCCGGCTACGGGGGCGGGGCTCCGTCGGAGTGGTCACCGGCGGCGCCGGAGGAACTTGAAGTGCAGAAGGCACAGAGCGGTGAGGACGAGGGCTGAAAGCCCGGCGACCACAGGGGTGGGGAAGTGCCCTTGCTGGGCGACCGACGCGGCGACCGCTCCGACGCTACCGAGAGTCGTCGGGAAGGTGATGGTGGCGCGCGTGGTGCGCTCGACCAGGCCGCTTTTGAGCGTGAGCTTCACGGTCCACGGGCCGTCCGGCAGCCGTGCGTCCAGCGGGACGACCGCCTCCGCAAGGTCGCCCGGAGCCAGTGTGGTGCCCGTCTTGGCCGAGAACGGTCCAGCGCGCAGTCCGCCCGGCCCGTCGAAGAGGGAGAGTGCCCCGCTGATGTCCAGGGCACGGCCCCCCGTGTTGTGGATCCGGGCGCGAACCTCCCCCCGCCCGTCGCGGGCTCGGGTCGGATAGAGCCGCTCGATCTTGAAGTCCGAGGGTGGCTCACCACCGGGACCGACGTCGATGTACATGCGGACGCCCACCCGGCCCAGCATCGCTACATTGTGCGAGCGGTCCGTGGGGGTGCCCGTCTGCGCCCAGATGACGCCGTATCGCTCCCCGGCGGCGGCATCCCTGGGCACCCGGATGGTGGTGCGTACTCGCGCCGTTCCGGAGGTCGCCAGGTCAAGGTCCGCCGTATCGAGTGACGTCCAGCCGGTCAGCTCGTTGGAGGTGCGCTCCGGCGCGAAGGTGAACTTACCCTTCGCGATGGTGGCCGCCGCGGCGTAGACGTTGACGTGCATCGGTGTGGACGACTCGTTGGTGACCTCCACCCGCCGCTCGATGGTCGAGCCGGGCGCGACGTGGTCGACGATGTAGGCCTGCGCCCTGGGATCGGCACGGCGGCTTTCCGGAGCGTCGAGCAGCTTGATACTGATGATCCTGCCCGCAGCCGGGTGCTGGGGGGAGGACACCCCGGGCGCCCCGTGCCCCGCCGCCGGCATCACCCCGGCCGCCTGTACGAAGGCCAGCACCAGCAGCAGAACCCAGTACCGGCGCGCACCCTTCATTCCGTCAGGCAACGGATTGGGTCAGCGTTCCCGTGTAGGCCCCGCCGACGGCGCTGGCGGGCACGCTAACGGCGACTGTCGGGTTCCAGGTCGCGGTGTTGTCTCCGACACCGGCGCTCCCGGTGACTACCGTCTGCCCGGAGTTGCTCAGCGTCACGGGCGTTCCGGTGGCGGTAATGGTACCGGTCGTCGTGATCGACCCGGGATCGTAGGCAGCGCTGGTGGCGGGGATCGTCGACCCGCCGCTCGTGAAGTCCGTCTCCGCCGCGGTCACCGTCCAGGAGGCCGAGAGGAGGGCGCGATCGTCGGTGACAGTCATGGGGCCGATCGGCGCGCTGATCGTGGTGCCGGGCGCTCCCGAGCCGAGGGCGGCGCTGGCCGGTACCGACAGCGTCAATGCGCCGGACGTGACGGTGTACGTGACCGTGGTGCTCGGGTCGTCCGCCGCGACGGCGAGGCCCGGCTGGATCAGGACGAGAGCAGCGGCTGCGGCCGCGACAGATAGGCTTCGTGCGCGCACGGTAACTCCCGAAGTAGCCGCCCGCCAGCGGACATCCTGGCTGACAGCGGACATGCTGGCTGACGTGACGCAGACAATCGGGCGCGGCCTGTTCACACAAGCCGACGCGCGCCGCACTCCACCACACGAATGACCATATTTCAGCCGGAGCGCGGTGACCTGCGGCGTTAAACGCCAAGCTAACTGCCTCGCAGCGCTCGTAGCCCCACGGCACAGGCATGGAGTCGTAGGCAGGCCGCTGCCTGTGCTCGGCCCGCCCGAGAGAGTTCCGCGGACGTTGCTGGGTTGCTGTGCTTCGCTCGGCCCTGATGGGCTGCCAGATTCCGTTCCCACGGCGTTCCCATTCCCTCCGGGAAACGAGCCCGCCGAACTCTTAAAGCGGGTGTCGCAGGTTCGAATCCTGCCGGGGGCACGCTTGACCTGCGGTTTTGCCGCGATGTAGGCCTTCCGATCCGTAGCTCGGTCGTTGAAGGTCATCCATGCTGCCGCCACGCCCGTGAGGGCCGGTGGGGATCGCTGCGCCACCGGCCGACGATGGCGGTACAGCCCTCCCCCGCGCTCAGGCGGTCACGTCCGCTCGCGCCTTCTGCCGGAACAGAGCGCGGTACTCCTGGGGCGAGGTCCCGACACGCCTGTGGAAGGCTGCGCGCACAGACGTCGGGTTCCCGAGTCCGGTCAGTCGCCCGATCCGCTCGATGGGCTCCGTGGTGGCTTCCAGTAGTTCGCGCGCGCGGTCGATGCGTGCGTCGGTCAGCCATGCCATGGGTGAGGTCCCGGTCTCGTTGCGAAAGCGGCGGACGAAGGTGCGCCGAGCCATGTGGACGCGTGCGGCGAGATCGTCGACGGTAATCGTCGCTGCCATGTTGTCGAGCATCCAGTCCCGGACGGTGGCGAGTTCCTGGCCGCTCGGCTGGCTGCGGAGCCGGTCAATGTATTGCGCCTGGCCGCCGGGTCGTTGGGGCGGCGCCACCAGGGACCGCGCCCTCGCGTTCGAGGCAGCGGCTCCGTGGTCAATCCGGATGAGGTGGAGGCACAGGTCGATTCCGGCGGTCACGCCTGCCGACGTGAGGATGTCGCCGTCGTCGACGAACATGCGGTTCGGTTGGACCTCGATGCTTGGGTAGCGCCTTTGAAGCTGGTCAGACACCTGCCAATGGGTCGTGGCGGGTCTTCCGTCGAGAAGACCTGTCGCCGCCAAGGCGAAGGCTCCGGAGCAGATGGACACGATTCGTGCGCCGCGGCCGTGCGCCGCGCGGAGAGCGGCCAGGACCGCGCTCGGGACGTCGGCGTCAACGTCGTCGTACCCCGGGACGATAACCGTGTCTGCTTTTTCGAGCGCATCAAGGCCGGCTGCGCCGGTGACGGAGAACCCTGAGCGGGCCACGGGCACGACCTGCTCATACGTCGCGACCGTCAGCTCGTAGTTCGGGTCTGTCGAGAAGATCTGCGCCGCGATGCCGAGCTCAAGCGGCAGCACGCCGGGCAGGCTCAGTACGACAACGTGATGGCGCAGGGGCACGGCCATATCATTGGAGATCATGGCCCAATTATGGCGGCAGTAGGCCCGCGGGCCACTGTTGAGGACGGCTGTGGTTGCTTAGGTTCGGACCATGAACGATCATCTGGTTCTACCAACTGGCGACATCGCCGACGCAGCCCTCGCGATCATGCACGAGACGGTGGACAAGCAGATCGCCGACCACAGCCTGCGCAGTTTCTACTTCGCACGGCTGACTGCTCAGCAAGAAAGCCTGCTAACCGATGCGGCATACGACGAGGGCCTGCTGTTCGCAGCCACGGTCATGCACGACCTCGGGCTGGGGACGCTTGCCGAGGGCAATGCTCGATTCGAGGTCGAAGGCGCGGACATCGCCGCAAAGCTGCTGGCTGAGCACGGGGTCCCTGACGGCGACATCAGCCGGGTCTGGGAAGCCATCGCCCTGCACAGCTCGCTCGGCCTCGCCGACCGCATGGGCCTGCTGACCTACCTGACCCACAAGGGCGTCTTCACCGATGGCGGCCGCTTCACCGAGCTTTCCCCCGAGCTGCAGGAGCCCGTGCGTCTCGCCTACCCGCGGTCGCCTGATGACCGCTCGCTCCAGGTGGCCATCGTCAAGCACGCCCGAAAGTCTCCGAATGCGGCGCCGCCCTTCTCCATCGCGGCTGAACTGCTCAGGCAAACCGGCGGCTGACGAGAGCCAGAGGCAGGCCGGCGGTACACACGAGTCGGCCGAGGGCAGGGCGCTTCGATCGGTCGTGACCGAAGTCGACGGCCCGACGGCGGCGACGTCATTGAGCGTGGTGAGGGCTGTAAGTATCCTTAAGGAGCCCGTTTCCCTTCTGTCTCCCGGATCATCGAGCCCAGCCGATCAGCGATCGCCCGATCACGGTCAACTCGCCATGTGCTGATAGATCAACGCCGCGTGCGAGCTGCTGTGCCCCATCCTCGTCATCAGCTCCCGGGTGCTGGCGCCAGCCGTCGAAGCCAACGTATTGCCGGTGCCTCAGGTCGTGAAAGTGCAGCTCGGCTAAGATGCCCGCCGCCTTCCTGGCCTTGATCCAGTCATCCCGGAAGTTGCTCCGCCGAAGCTGCCCGCCCTGCGGACCAACGAACAGGTGACCCTCCTGTCCTTCGACGGCGTAGCTCTTCAGGTGCTGGCTGATCCCGCCGGCCAGCTCAGCGGGGAAGGAAACAGTCCGGACGCCCGCGGCCGACTTGGGCGCCTTGTCGAAGAGCCGACCGTTCTGCAACTCGGCCTGTGCCCGTCGGATCACGACCCGGCGTAGCTGTCCGCGCCTTTGATCCGGCATGGGCGATTTGCCCGGTCATCGACCCCGAGCCCGGCAAGACGGAGGACCCAGACAACGTGGGCACGCGTGACGTCATCTACGTAGTGGACGAGACCGGGAAATGCGTCGCAGGCCCAGGGGACATGGACGCCTTCTGACATCAGCGGCTGACACCAACAAGCGCGAACAGTGGCGGTCGCCGCCGGATCGCAACGGACGATCAGCCGAAGCGTAGGACCGATGGGCCGACGTCGATGGTCCCTCGCGATCGACCTGATAAGGATGAGGCCAGACTCCAAAATCAGATTCCTAGGCCGCCGCTCGCCGAACCTGGTAGTTCCAGCGTGTGAGCGACCGGACAACGGTCTCGGCGCCAATGGGGTTGGCGCTGTGTACGAAGACCGTTCCGATTCGGAAAGGCCGTCCATTGAAAGCGGCTTCTTCCATGAGGGTCACCACGGGCAAGATGCTGTCGTCGCCGCCGAGGTCGTGGTCGAGCCAGAGTTCGTCGATGAAGCTGTCGCGGTGCTCTTGCAGGAGCTTGACACCCTCGCCGCTGGTGCGCGCGATCCGCGTGGCCCAGGGCAGCGGCCGGAGGTCGTCAACGCCAAGGATGACGGGCGTCGGTACGGGCGACTCTTCTTTCACCCGACCATCATCACAGCACCGCCGCGGCGGGCCCAGCGGAGGGCGGGGAGGACGACGTAGTCGGCGCCGCATACAGATTGCATGTCAATACTGCGAAGCACCGCTTTCGCGCGATTTTCCAGGCTGGGTCTGTAGATCGGGCTGGATATCCAGGTGCGTCGGCGGCAAGGCTTCGCCAGGATACGGCCGTGACTGAACCCTTCATCAACGTGAACCTCAGCTCTGAGACCGGGCCCTATCGGTGTCCGTGCTGCGGCTACCTGACGCTTGCCGAGCGTGGCCTCTATGAGATCTGCCCCGTGTGCTTCTGGGAGGACGACGGCCAGGACGATCACGACGCCGACAGGGTACGCGGCGGACCGAACGGCCGGCTGAGTCTGACTCAGGCCCGTCGGAACTTCCACGCCATGGGCGCCTGCGACGAGCGGCGCACCCAGTTTGTTCGGGAGCCGCTGCCACAGGAGCATCCACTGTCCTGACCCAGAGGCGGCACCCGTGGTGAGGTACAGCAACCCGCCCCGTCCGACAGCGACCTCGTAAGGACGTAGCGCAACCGGTGTGGTCCTCAGGCCGATCCGCCTAGAGCTACGGATCAGAAGGTCGCGTGCCACAGTCGTGCCACATCGTGCGGTCAGCCACGGTCAACGACGGCTTGCCGTAGTCCAGATGCGTCGCTGAGCCGGGCAACCGCTATACCCGTGGTGACCACGTCCGCCCTCCTAAAGCGGGTGTCGCAGGTGCGAATCCTGCCGGGGGCACAGCGCATTGCCGCTCTGGCCTGGGCTTCTCTCCCAGGGAGGCGCTCTGTTCGGCCTCGGGCCGCTCGTCCGGGGCCGTTTTGCGTGAGCGACGGTTACTGCTGGGCCTGCAGCGGGTCTCTCCGCGCGGGTCTGGACGTCGGACCCCTTTCCGGTTCAGGCCAGGCCGAACTTCTCGGCGTGCACCTGTCGCGCGGGGATCCGCAGGTCTCGCGGGCCGGCGAGCACGGCCCTGGTCATGGCGGGCGGGCTGCAGACGTACAGGTCGCGTTCGGTGATGTCGAAGACCAGCCGGTGCAGGCTGCTCGGGCCGGACGGCGGGGCGTCGCCCGTTCCGATCGTCTGGTGACGAGTCCACCGCGCCGGTTCCTCACTTGTCGTGGGCTCGCTGGTCGGATGCCGGCCGCCGGGGAGGGGACCTGAGCGAGATCAGCGTGCCGGACGGATGGCAGACAGTACGCTGAATCCAGCGGGATCGGGCCCGCAGCACAGTGTCCGGGAGGTGCTTCATGACGGCCGAGATGGTGGCCCCGGCGTGGATGCATGAGCAGATCACGGCGGATGAGTACGAGTCCTGGTCCGAGGAGCAGTGCGCGGGCATCGAGGTCGTGGACGGGATGGTCGTCGTGAGTCCGAGCGCGTCCAAGCGGCACAACCGGCTGGCCCGGATTCTGGCGAACGCCCTGGACGCCGCCGCGGGCCCGGCATGGAACGCCGACACGGACTTCGACGTCCGGCTTCAGGACGTCCCTCTCACCAATCGCCGCCCGGACGTGGTCGTGTACCGCGCGGACACGATCGACATCACCCCTACCCGCCCTGAGCACGTGCTGCTGGTCGCGGAGGTGGTGTCGCCGGGCTCGGAGACCACCGACCGGATCGTGAAGGTCGACCAGTACGCCAAGGCGGGCATCGGCTTCTACTGGCGGATCGAGCAGGCCGCGACAGGCGTTCCTCTCGTGTACACCTACGTTCTCGACCCCGCGACGAAGACCTACCGGGACGGAGACGTGTTCACCGGCGTCCTCAAGGTAGCTGCCCCCTTCCCGGTGGAGATCGACCTCGGCCAGGTCTGACCACGCGCTGCTCAGCAGCCGGCAGCGCGTGAGCGATGCGTGAGCGGACGGCCCGATACAGGGCGGCATAAGTCGGATCAAGTGGCTCGCCGTGCGGTTCTGACCAGGGAAAGCAGCACCGTGCGGCAGCGCCAGGCACCACCCGGCAAGGATTCGATCCCACTCCTAAAGCGGGTGTCGCAGGTTCGACTCCTGCCGGGGGCACAGAGAGAAGGGCCGGCTCAGGAGGATTTACCTCCCAGGCTGGCCCTTCACCGTTTCCGGCGCCCGTGCCACCCGACGAGGCGGATGTGCGATGGGCCGGCACCGTGGTTCGTCAACGTGAGCCTCTACGCGACGACGGTCCCGCTGACCGAGGGCAAGCAGGTCGCCTTCGCCGGTCTCCCCAACATCGAGCGGATGCGCATCTTCGCCGACGCGATCAGCTGACCGCAGGCCCTGTCCTGCTCTGCCGCGCCAGCCAGGCGCGGCAGAGCACGGCTGACCAGCAAAGCAGAGCGCGGCGGGCCGTTCCGTCACAACTGCTCCGGCACCTCCACGACCCGGTGGTACATGCACGCGTACAGACCCCGTCGACCCGGAGTTGGAGCAGCAGTTCGATCTTTCTGCGCTCCAGCTCCAGGGCGCCGCCGGTGTTCAGCGCCCGTTACGGATGCGTGGCCAGCGGATCGAGGAACGTCAGCACGGAGGCGTCCTCCTCGATCAGCGGGGTGAGGGCGGCGTTGAACGGGGCACCGTACGGGGCGTCCAGGTGTGTCTTGAAGGCGTCCTCGTCCCGGTAGACCTCGAAGATCCAGTATCCGCGCGGGTTTGCCGCCTTGGTGTAGACGTCGAAGGCCAGGTTGCCTTCCTCTTCCCGCACCTTCAGGGCGTAGTCCCGAATCAGGCGGGCGACCTCGTCCTCCGCTCCCTCTCGGGCGGTGAACTCGGCAAGCAGGGTCTTCTTCACGGTTTCGTGTCCTTGTCAGTGAGCGAAGTCGAGGTGCCAGGCAACGGCCTTGTCCAGATTCACCGAGCCGATCCCTCGCATGCGGGCATGCCGGGTTACGCGTACAGGGCTCAGGATGTCTCCTTGTCCCCCGGCTATCCGCGCAGCGGCGACTGCGGCCCCGGCGCGGACGGACCGAAAGCCCCCGGGCCGAGGCCGGCGTCCACGCCGCCGACCAGGGGTGTCATCGTCGACTTGTGTCATCGATGACATCGAGTGTCCGATTATGAAGCGCAATCCGGCCAGCGCGTCAACGGTTCGGGCGGGATTGCTCCGGTGCGGACCGACAGACCATCAGGCGTCGCCGACGGTCGCGAACTGCGCCAACTGGTTCGGCCACGGCGGGTTGGGGCCGGCAACCGCGCAGGTCAGGGCCGCGACCTGCGCGGCGAACAGGCAGGCTGCCTCGACATCGCCGAGACGCAGGTCCGTCAGCCTGCCGCCGAGGAGTCCATGGGTGCCGAGGTGGTGCAGCAGCCCCGCGGTGAAAGAGTCACCCGCACCGACCGTGTCGACAACCGGCGTCGCCACCGCGGGCACCTGCACGCGCTCCCCGTCGAGTGAGGCCAGGGCGCCGTCGGCACCGCGCGTGATCACGACGAGCCGCGCACCGGCGGCATGCCAGATGTCGCACGCCTGCTCGGGCGGTGTTCCGGGCAGGAGGAGTTCCAGGTCGTCCTCGCTCAGCCGCAGTACGTCCGCGAGGGCACACCAGTGCGCCAGCCGGGCACGGTAGATCTCGGGGTGCACCAGGAGCGGGCGGACGTTGGGGTCGATGCTGATCGTGGCCCGAGGCGCGGCGGCAGCCAGGAAGTCCTCCAGCACGGCCGCTCCGGGCTCCTTGACCAGGGCCAGCGAGCCGGTGTGCACACAGGCGGTGCCGGCCAGGTCAACGCCGACCAGCTCCGCACTGGTCCACTGCCAGTCGGCAGTGGCCTGCGCGTGGAAGGAGAACGCAGCCTGACCCTCGGCGTCCAGTTCGGCAACAGCCAGCGTGCTGGGCTCGGCGGCCGCGACGGCGTACGACAGGTCCACGCCGGACGCCTCGAGATGGGCCCGGAACAGGCGGCCGAACACATCGCCGGACAGGCGTGCCAGGAAGCGGGCCGGGGTACCCAGCCTGGCCAGGGCCACCGCCGTGTTCGCAGGTCCGCCACCGGGCAGCACCCGCAGGGCGAGCTCGTGCGGGACGCTTGCGGGTTCACTGAAGGCGTCCGCGACGCACTCCCCCAGGACGGTGATCTGGCGCCGGTTCATGGGCTGCTCTTCTCTCGGGATGCGCGGACAGAAACAAGCACGTCCCGGGCAGCCGGTGAACGGCTTCGGGCGGACGACGGCGGCGTGCGTTGCCGATTTGTGACGGGTGCAAGGCATTGACGTTGCCTGGGAACGGAGTCCATCATCCTCGCCAAGCAGTGTCAACGATGACATAAGTCAACGATGACACCGAGGGACGGCATGCCCCGATGCCGGCCGTTCGCCCGCAATCCCGCAGGAGTCGTTCATGTCACGCATCTCTCGTCTGCCCTCCCCCTTGCTCAGAGCCGCTGCCTGCACGGGTGTCGCAGCCCTCGCCCTGACCGCCTGTGGATCCGGATCGGGATCGGGCACCGCGAGCACCGGATCGGGCAGCGTCAAGGTCGGTCTGATCACCAAGACCGACACCAACCCGTTCTTCGTGAAGATGAAGGAGGGCGCGGAGAAGGCCGCCAAGGAGAACGGCGCCCAACTGTCGACCGCGGCGGGCAAGTTCGACGGGGACAACGCAGGTCAGGTCACGGCCATCGAGAACATGGTCGCCGCCGGTGTGAAGGGCATCCTGATCACCCCGAGCGACTCCAAGGCGATCGTGCCCGCGATCCAGAAAGCCCGCGCCAAGGGTGTCCTGGTCATCGCCCTGGACACCCCGACCGAGCCGGAGAGCGCGGTCGACGCCCTCTTCGCCACCGACAACCTCAAGGCCGGCCAGCTGATCGGCGAGTACGCCAAGGCCGCCATGAAGGGCAAGACGGCGAAGATAGCCGCCCTCGACCTCGCGCCGGGTGTCTCCGTCGGCGTCCAGCGGCACAACGGATTCCTGAAGGGCTTCGGCGCCACCGACAAGGACGTCGTGTGCGCCCAGGACACGGGTGGCGACCAGGCCAAGGGCCAGACCGCGATGGAGAACTGCCTGCAGAAGGCGCCCGGCATCAACGTCGTCTACACCATCAACGAACCGGCGGCCCTGGGTGCGTACACCGCGCTGAAGGCCAAGGGCCGGGAGAAGGACGTCCTGATCGTCTCCGTCGACGGCGGCTGCACCGGCACCCAGGCCGTCAAGGACGGCAAGATCGCCGCGACTTCGCAGCAGTACCCGCTGAAGATGGCCGCCGAGGGCGTCAAGGCCGTCGTGACGTACGCCAAGGACGGCAAGAAAGCGTCCGGTTACACCGACACCGGCGTCACGCTGATCACCGACAAGGCGCAGGACGGGGTCACGTCGAAGGACACCGCCTACGGCCTGGACAACTGCTGGGGCTGAGCCGCTCACCCGCCCCTGGCCGCCATTTCCAAACCCCTCAGCGGGGTGGCCGGCCCCACCTCCCCGACCGGGGACGGCCGCCCCCTTGTCCTCCCACCGGGACTTCTGTCTTCCGACAAGGACTTCGCATGACAGCCACGACCACGCCGTACGCCGAGCTCAAAGCGCCGACCACGGCCCGCAGACTGCTCACGGCGCCGACCACCGGCCCTCTGGTCGCCCTCCTCCTGGCCTGCGCCTTCTTCTCCGTCTCGACCGACCAGTTCCTGACCGGCGGGAACTTCTCGCTGATCGTGCAGCAGGTCATGGTCGTGGGCACCCTCGCCATCGGACAGACCCTGATCATCCTCACCGCGGGCATCGACCTGTCCTGCGGAGCCGTGATGGCGTTCGGCAGCATCGTGATCGCCAAGATGGCCGCCGAGGGCTCCCTGCCCCCGCTCGTCGCCATCGCGCTGGGCATCGTCGTCTGCGGCGGCTTCGGGCTACTCAACGGGCTGCTGGTGCAGAAGATCCCGCTGCCGCCGTTCATCGTCACCCTCGGCATGCTCAACGTGGCGTTCGCGCTGACCCACATCTACTCCGAGGAGCAGACGGTCACCAACCTGCCCGGCCCGCTGACGGCCCTCGGGCAGACCTTCCCGCTCGGCCACACCGACATCACCTACGGTTCCCTGGTCACCATCGCCCTGTTCCTCCTGCTCGCCTACGCGCTGAGCAGCACCGGCTGGGGCCGGCACGTCTACGCCCTGGGCAACAGCCAGGAAGCCGCGCGGCTGAACGGTATCCGCACCTCCCGCCTGACGATCGGCATCTACACCGTGGCGGGTCTGCTGTACGGGATCGCCGCCCTGCTGCTCATCTCCCGCACCGGAGTCGGCGACCCCCAGGCGGGACAGACCGACAACCTCGACAGCATCACCGCCGTGGTTCTCGGCGGCACCAGCCTCTTCGGCGGACGCGGATCGGTCCTGGGTACCTTCATCGGCGTTCTCATCGTCGGCGTCTTCCGCAACGGTCTCCAGCTGATGGGCGTCGCCTCCATCTACCAGACCCTGATCACTGGCGTCCTGGTGATCCTCGCGGTGACCGTCGACCAGCTCTCCCGGAAGAAGGCCCGATGACCGCCACCTCCTCCCCCACCCCCGTGCTGCAGGCCCGCGGTCTGGTCAAGCGGTACGGCCAGGTCACCGCCATCGACGGCGCCGACTTCGACCTGCTCCCCGGCGAGGTCCTCGCCGTCATCGGCGACAACGGCGCCGGCAAGACCAGCCTGATCAAGGCCCTCACCGGCGCGGTGACCCCCGACGCGGGGGAGATACGACTCAACGGCGAGCCCATCACCTTCTCCGGCCCGCAGAGCGCACGCGCCCACGGCATAGAGACGGTCTATCAGGACCTCGCCGTGGCGGCCTCCATGGACATCGCCTCGAACATGTTCCTCGGGCGCGAGCTGCGTCGCCCCGGCGTCCTCGGCAATGTCTTCCGCATGCTGGACAAGAAGCGCATGCGGCAGGAGGCCGCCGAGCACATGGCCGACCTGAAGATCGGCCTGCGTTCGCTGACGCAGTCGGTGGAGACGCTCTCCGGCGGGCAGCGGCAGGCCGTCGCGGTCGCCCGTTCCGTCGCCTGGGCCCGCTCCGTCGTCGTCATGGACGAGCCCACCGCAGCGCTCGGCGTCAAGGAGTCTGGCCAGGTCCTCGACCTCATCCGCCGGGTCCGCGACAAGGGCATGCCGGTCGTCCTGATCAGCCACAACATGCCCCACGTCTTCGAGATCGCCGACCGGATCCACGTCCACCGGCTGGGCCGGCGCGCTGCCGTGATCAAGCCCTCCGACTACTCCATGGCCGAGGTCGTCGCCATCATGACCGGCGCTCTCACCGTCGACGAAGCCGGAGATACTGTCGTAGCGGATTCCAAGGCCGCGAAGGCCGCCGGAGTCCAGGCCACCTGACAGCACAACCCAGCTCTCGCAGTTTCCGGCCGAGGCCGCGGCCGGAACCGAGAGCCCTCAGGAGACGGTTTCTCCATGGCAGCGAACCGCCGCCCCACCCTGGCCGACGTCGCCCGCGAAGTCGGCGTCAGCGCCAAGACGGTCTCCCGAGTCCTCAACGAGGACGGACCCGCTTCCGCGCAGACCAGGGAACAGGTGCTGGCCGCAGTGGCCAAGCTCGGCTTCCAGCCGAACCTGATGGCCCGCAACATCCGCGTCGGCGGCCCGGACACCACCATCGGCCTGGTCATTCCCGACCTCGCCAACCCCTTCTTCGGAGCCGTGGCCCGCGCCATCGAGGACACCGTCCGCGACCGCGGACTGACCCTGCTCATGGGCTCCTCCGCGGACGACCCCGATCGCGAACGCGCCCTGACGGACAAGTTCCTCGCCCGGCGGGTCAGCATCCTGATCGTCGTTCCGTCCGTCGGCGCCGACCACTCCCATCTCAAGTCCCACCGCACGGCGGGACTGCCCGTCGTCTTCCTCGACCGCCCCGGAGCCGGCCTCGCCACGGACAGCATCGTCAGCTCCAACCGCGCCGGAGCCCACGACGGCGTCGCCCACCTCATCGCCCACGGCCACCGACGCGTCAGCTTCGTCGGCGACCTGCCCCCGAAGCTGTACACCCGCCGTGAACGTCTGGCCGGCTACCGCTCCGCGCTGCAGGAAGCCGACATCCCCTACGACCGCTCACTTGTCACCAACGCCCACGACCAGCAGGGCGCCGAGGCCGCGACCGCCCAACTCCTCGGCCTGGCCGATCCCCCCACTGCCCTGTTCGCCGGCAACAACATCATGGCGCTGGGCATCGTCGCCGAACTGGCCCGCAGCAAGCGCAAGGATGTCGCCGTCGTCGCCTTCGACGACGTATCGCTGGCCGAGGCACTCGAACCGGCCCTGACCGTCGTCGCCCAGGACGCGGAAGAACTCGGCAGAACAGCGGCGACCATGGCGCTGGCACGACTCGACGGCGACCGCTCCCGCGCCCGCACCATCACCGTTCCGACACGACTGATCGTCCGAGGCTCGGGGGAGCAACCCGTGCCCAAGCCATAGGCGGCTTACCCTGTCGGACGACCAGCAGGGACCACGCTCTCGCTCACGGGTGCCCCATAGAAAGCCAAGGTCATCAGAGGAGTCCCCGTGGAACGGATTCAGCACACATGAGGACGGGACACACCGCGAACACGCGAGAGCTACGGAGGGGTGTTTTCCCAGCTCAGACATGCCAACCTTGACATTTAGCCAGGTCAGAGCCCCGTCCAGGCGAAACTCCTCAAGCGGGTGTCGCAGGTTCGAATCCTGCCGGGGGCACAACGCGCTACCGCCCTGACCTGGGGTTATCCCTCAGGGAGGGCTCCTACTCGGCCTCGGACGTCTCGTCAGGGGCCGTTTGCGTGGGCGATCCGTGAGCGGACGGGGAGTTGATCTCCCGAATATCGCCCGACGGATCAACATCATCTGACACGGAGCCGGCGCGGGCGCGCGGTACGAGCCGGGCTGCGGCCTCAGCGACGGCGAGATCAGCCTCGGGGAGCAGGCTTGTGTACGTGTCGGCCGTGATGGTGATCGCGGAGTGGCCGAGCATCTCCTGAAAGCATCTCCCCGTTCTCATTGGTGAAGACGCATACGGACTCCGCCCAGGCACTCCCCCATTCCTCGCGGTCCTTGTCCTGCTGGGCGCGGTGCCGCATGAGGGCCTGGACCGTGTCGGAGTCCAGCGCGATGGTCCGCGCGCCGGTGTCAGTCTTGGGGTCGTCCTCGTACACCTCCCAGCCGTCCACCACGAGTTGCTTGGCGACGGTGATGAGACCGGCGTCCTCGTTGCAGACCTCGGAACGCGATCAGCGACGTGGTGCTTGTCGTCCAGTCGCGGCCGCAGGGGCGGGGCAACCAGCACGATCCCCACGTGCGGCGTCCGAGAGTGCCCTGTCGGGCTGAGGTCGAGTCAGAGCTGCCGGTTGCGGTGCCGGCCTTCGTCGGATCCTCGGCCGGACCGAGCGGGGTCAGGCGGGCGGACCGGCGGTGCGCAGGACCGCTGAGGAGGGGGTTCGGTGGCACCGGTGGGGGTGCCGATGCGGGCGGCGAGGATGGTGATGTCGTCTTCGGCGGGGCTGGGGGCGAAGTGGTTCATGAGGCTGTCGCACAACTGGTTGAGGTCGTTGTGCGCGCCGGAGAGAAGGCGGATGAGTTCGTCCAGACGCTCGTCCAGGTCGATCCCGCGGGTTTCGATGAGGCCGTCGGTGTAGAAGACGACGATGCTGCCCGGGTCCAGGACGACCTCGGTGGTGGTAAAGCGAATACCGCCGATACCCAGGGGAGCGCCGGCGGGCAGGTCGAGCAGGCGGGCGCTGCCGTCGGGCGTCACGAGGGCGGGCGGGGGGTGGCCGGCGCGGCCGAGCCAGCAGCGGCAGACCGTGCAGTCACAGATCCCGTACAGGCAGGTGGCCAGGAGGGGGCTGTCGAGTTCCTGGAGCGCGTCGTCGAGATGGTGCAGGAGCTGATCGGGGGGCAGGTCGAGGTGTGTGAAGGCCCGCACGGTGGTGCGCATCTGCCCCATGATCGCGGCAGCTTGGATGCCGTGGCCCATCACGTCGCCGATGACCAGGGCGCCCTTACCGGGGGCGAGGGTGGCGACGTCGAACCAGTCCCCTCCGACCTCGTGGACGTCGGAGGCGGGCCGGTAGCAGTGGGCGATCTCGATGCCCGCCGGGGGTTTCGGGAGGCTGGGAAGCATGCTGCGCTTCAAGGTGAGCGCGACGTCGTGCTCGCGGTGATACAGCCGGGCGTTGTCGATGCAGACGGCGGCGTGGGCGGCCAGATCGCCGGCGAGCGCTAGGTCGGCGGCGTCGAAGGCAGGCCGGTCGCCATCCCGCAGGAAGGTGGCGACGCCGAGAACCAGGCCGCGGGCCGTGAGGGGCACCATCATCATCGACGTCACGCCCAGGGACCGGAGCCGTTCGGGAATCGAGGAGTAGCGTGCGGCCTGGGCGACGGCACGGGCGTCGATGCGGCGCAGGAGGAAGGGCCGACGGTCGATGACAGCCTGCGCGTAGGGCGCGTCGGCGGGGAAGTGCAAGGTGCGGCCGACGGGGGTGAGGATGTCGGCGGCCGCGTGATCTCGGGCGGGAGCCTTGCCGAGGCGGCGCAGAGCGGCGCCGCCCCACAGGCTGGTCATCGGCTCGGTGGCTTCGGTGAGGTCGGCCAGGGCGTCGACGGTGGCGATGTCGGCGAGGCGGGGCACGGCGATGTCAGCCAGTTCCTGTCCCGTTCGGGCCGCATCGAGGGTGGTGCCGATCCGCAGCGTGGCCTCGTTGAGCAGCGCCATGCGTTGACGGCCGGCGGCGGCCTCCCGCTCGCTCTTCTCCTGGGTGGTGACATCGATGATCGAGGCGTTGATCCCCAGCGGTTCGCCTTCCGCGTCCTCCAGGCGGAAGTAGGAGCAGGACCACACGCGCTCGTGGTCGGGGCTGGCGGGCGTGCGGCCGATACGGCGGAAGTTCACCACGGGGTCACCGGTGACCAGCACCCGACGCATCGCCGCTTCCATCTGCTCGCTGTTGACCCCGGGTAGCACCTCCGACGGTCGGCGCCCTATGTGCGCCGCGGCGGGTAGCCCGTTCATCGCCTCCAGGGCGCGATTGATCTGCTGGAACCGCAGCTCGGTGTCGAAGATCGCCAGTCCCACCGGCGAGCGGGCGAACAGCGCGTCCAGCGGGCCACCGACTTCGCGGAGCTGACGCGCTTCACGGGTCTGACGCGCTTCACGGGCATCGGCGGCCAGGAGCAGTACGTCCCACCCCTCCCCGCCCTGTGCGGCCACGGGGCACGCCCACACCTCCAGCCCGATGGTGGAGCCGTTCTTGTGCCGCATCGGAAATTGCCCGGTCACGCTGCGCCCAGCGGCAACCGCATCGTGCACGGCGCGTGCCTCCCGGCGATGGTCGGGGAGGACGAGATCGGTGAGGTCACGGCCGATGACCTCACCGGTGGCGTAGCCGAGCAGTTCGGGGGCTGCCTTCGCCCACTGTCTGATCCGTCCGGTGCCGTCGGAGACGATCAAGGCGACGGGCAACAGATTCCACCATGCCGCGGCCTGTCCGACCGCAGCCGTCCGCTCCCCGGCCTGCATGGGATCCGGCATCACGAGTGCTCCAAGCTGCTGCCTTTCCATTATGAACAGGTTTGTGACCAGCGGCACCGGCGTCTGAACTTACAAGCCTGATGTCGCTGCCGATCCTGAACGCCCTCCCGGGCCGGATTGCCGTACCTACGGCATGTGCAGCACCTGCTCGCCCCAGATGGTCTTGCCGGTGCGGGTGTAGCGGGTGCCCCAGCGCTTAGTGAACTGGGCGACCATGAACAGGCCGCGGCCGCCCTCGTCGAATACTCGGGCCCGGCGCAAATAAGGACTGACGCTGCTTCCGTCGCTGACCTCGCAAATCAGCGTCTCACCCTTGATGAGCCGCAGCCGGATCGGCCCGCCGGCGTGCCGCATCGCGTTGGTGACCAGCTCGCTCACCACCAGCTGCGTGACGAACGCGGCCTCCGCCAGTCCCCACAGGGCGAGCTGCTCCGCTGCGAGCCGGCGAGCGTCGGCGACGACCGCGGGATTGCTGGGCAGGTCCCAGCTGGCGAGGCGGTCCTCGCCGAACACGCAGGGGCGTGCCAGGAGCAGGGTGACGTCGTCGGCATGCGGTTCGGGGCACAGGGTGTCCAGGACGGTGTCGCACAGAGCATCAAGCGAGGTGGCCGGGAGGGCGAGGGCGCTGCACAGGTCGGAGCACCCTTCGTCGACATCGCGATCCCGGGTGGTGAGGAGACCGTCGGTGAACAGTGCCAGCAGGCCCCCTTCAGGCACGATGACGTCCGCCGCCTCGAACGGCAGACTGCCGAGTCCCAGCGGAGGGCCACAGGGCATGTCGATGACACTGCTGGTGCCGTCCGGGTGGATCAGCACGGGGGCGGGGTGGCCAGCGCGGGCCAGGGAGCAGGTGCCGGAGACCGGGTCGTAGACGGCGTACAGACAGGTGGCACCGATGTCGCCGGGGATCTCACCGGTGGGCTCGCCACCTTGCTCACCCGCGGTGTGGGTGATGATGTCGTCGAGGTGAGTGAGGAGTTCCTCGGGCGGCAGGTCGATGTCGGCGAGGGTGCGCACGGCGGTACGCAGGCGGCCCATGGTCGCAGAGGCGTTGATGCCGTGTCCGACGACGTCGCCGACCACCAAGCCGACTCGTGCTCCGGGGAGGGGAACCACGTCGAACCAGTCACCGCCTGCCTGGGCGCCGCCGCCCGCAGGCAGATAACGGGCGACCGTCTCCACGGCGGGGTGCACGGTCGACTCCCGGGGAAGCAAGGCCCGCTGCAGTGCGAGCGCGATGCCGCGCTCCCGCGTGAACCGGCGAGCGTTGTCCAAACAGATCGCGAGCCGGTCGACGAGGTCCTCGCTGATCGCCGTGCAGTCGGGGCCGAAGGCTTCTTCATGCGAGGCCTCGTACCTGACGAACAGGACTACCCCGAGGGAAACGCCCTGCGCACGGATCGGCACAGCGATGAGCGAGTGGGGGCCGAACGTCTCCGCGAGCGACGCCTGAACGGGATCCTCGGCCAGCCAACGGATGACCTCGGGATCCTTGGTGCTGTGACGAACGGCCCGGTTCTCGGCCAGACACCGCGCGACCGGCGACGACCATGGATGGGTGTGTACTTCCGTAGCGCTGATCACCGCATCGAGCGCGTGCCCGGCGGCCCACTGGTATGCCGCCATGCGCAGGGCAGTGACACCCCGAGGAAGAACGGGCGCGGGCAGCTCCCCCTGGAAGACGGGCTCCAGAAGGTCCACGCTGACGAAGTCGGCGAAGCGAGGGACAGCGAGTTCCGCGAATTCTCGTGCGGTTCCCACGATGTCCAGGCTCGTACCCACGCGGGTCCTGGCCTCGCTGATCAAGGCGATGCGCTCCCTGGAGTCGTACTGCTGGGAGTAGTCGGACGCCGCAACGCCCACCGCACGCACCGAGCCGTCCGCGTCCTTGAGCGGGAAGACGTCCATGGCCCAGGCGTGAGCCTTGGATTCCCCGGGGAGCCTGACGATGGGCTCCACCGTCTCCGCTTTTCCGGTCCGGGCCACTCGAAGGACCCGCCGCTCCACCTCCTCGATCGCGTTGCCCTGGAGAATCTCGGTCAGGCGCCGGCCGCGGGCCTCCTCCTCGGAAAGGCCCCCCACTCCAAGCATCGGCTGGTTCCCGCACAGCAGGCGCGCGTCGAGGTCGCAAATGGCAACGGCAAGCGGCTGCTGCTCGAATATCCACTGCGGGAGCAAGGCATGCCGTGGTGTGCCTGTCTCGGCCTCGGGCACGGCCGTCAGCAGGAGCAGGAAGCCGCAATCCCGATCGGTGTCCTGCAGCGGGCACAAGTGCACCTGCGCGTGCAGCGGGAGGCCGTCGCGGTGCCGCAGCGTTCCCTCTGCCGTCAGCAGGTCGTCCACCGGCCTGCCGATGATCTCAACAGGGGCGTATCCGAGCAGTTCCTGCGCACCACTGCTCCAGTGGGTCACGCAGCCGTCCCGGTCCAGCACGCCTGCCGCAGCGGACACGTCCAGGCGAGCACCGGTGAATTGGCGAGTGTTCCGCCTGCCCCTGGTGTGCATGGTGGTCTCTGATCTCTCGTCGCAGGCAGTATCCACAGTGCTCCTGGGACCATGGGATGGCAAACTTCAGACGGCCTGCCTCGACCCACCTGCGCACCCGTCGGGCCTGCACGCGGTCCAGTAACCCCACTCCGTCCGACCCGGGGCGGACCACCGCTTGCATGCCGGAAAACACCGTGACAGGCCCGCCACCGAATCGGCCGACAGCCGGTCGAGGTCGGAGATGTTCACCAGGTACAGCACGCGCATGGAGCATCGCCTCCCTCATCTGCCCGGGCAGGTCGATCCGGGTCGGCGAGGAGAGGAAGGCGGCGACGCGGCCCGTGACGAGACGGTGAGCCGAGATCACTCACGGTTGACGCAGGCTCGCCGACGACGACGCGTGGCGGGGCTTCGAAAGGCGCGCGGACGAAGAGATCACCGGCGAGCAGGCGGCCGAGGACCGTCAACGTCCCCCTCCTCGACCAACTGTCTCTGCTCGGCACCCGCGATCCCATCGTCCGGCCAAAGCCACAGCCCGCGAGAGGCGTTCGCAGGAACGATGCGCGATTCCGCACCGATCACCAGTGGCGCTGCTGCGCAGACGCTCCGCGAACGGATTCGGCACACATGAGGCCGGGAAGCCCCGTGAGCACGCGAGTCGCAGGTTCGAATCCTGGCGGGGCACAGAACACAGGGGCAGTCCAGGAGGTACCCCCTCCCCGGCGGGCCCTTCACCGTTTCAGGCGCCGTGCCACATGCGTGCCGCTCCAAGCCCTGATCGACGCGGTCACTGCGGGACACGGCCTTGATCTCTCCTGCCGGGTCTGACGAACTGCCAGTAGCCCCGCCGCGCCAAGCCGGCGGACAAGACCTCAGCCGTAACTAAGGGTGAGCCAACGCCACATAAGGTTGATCGGATACGAAAGGTTCCCCATGGCGATGAAATCGCCTAAGTTATTCCGATTAGCATGAAATGGCTGCGTATAGATCGCTGCAGGTCCACATCCGATCACATGCGGCCCAGCGGGTACCCAAGCGGTGAGCGGAGGCGACAGTCGGCAGTGGTGAATACCAGAGGCGGCGAAGCGGACAACACCGGCCCGTCCATACCCCACGTCCCCCATCCACTGCACCAGCCTCAGGGCCTGCGGACCAAGACCGTACGACCCCGGCCCTTGGAGCGACACCGCATGCGGATGCGGCTGCTCGACGCCGTGGACGAGGACCGGCGCGATGTCGAAGTGCTGCTGACCGCGCTCCAGCAGGCGGTAGCCGAGGTGCAGGGCCTGGGCGGCATGGTGCATCTCCCGGGCGGCGGCATGAGCGGCATCCTCTACCTGGTCGCCGACAGTGGCCTGCCGGAGTCGATGACCCGGCCCTGGCTGATCATCCCGGTACGGGGCACGGCGCCGCCCAGCAGCGCCGCCCGCAACGACACCATCACCTGGCAGCCCGACCTGGCCCCGCCTGACCCGGTGCCAGGCCGGGACCCCGCCGCCCTGTGGCCTTCCCGACTCCCCGCCGGCATCGGTCACCTGGCCGTCCCCATTCCGGGCGGTGGCCGGCGACGCGGCGCGCTCTCCGTCCTCTTCGCCCCGGGCACCGAGCCCGGCGCGGCGGAGCGCGCGTTTCTGAACGAGGTGGCGGGCTGGATGTCCGGGAGGCTCAAGTCGTCCGGGATCCTCAATCCGTCCCCCACCCTGCTGCGCGCCCTGGAGAACGGGCCAGAACCGCGGGAGGCCACCCCCCTGTGGGACGTGGAAGGGTTGCCCTCCATCACGTACACCTGGGACCTGCGCACCGGCGAGCTGACCTCCGACCGGCCCGTCGTGGAGGTACTGGCCGGCATCGATCCGGAGGTGATGAGCGGCGGCATCGAGGCGTGGGCAGAGCTGATCCACCCGGACGACCTGCCAGGGGCGGTAGCCGGCTTCGACACCGGTATCCAGATGCGCGGCGGCTTCCAGAACGAGTACCGGATCCGGCGCCAGGACGGCACATACCTCTGGATCGAGGCCCGTGCCCGGACGATCACGGACGAAGAGGGGACGCCGGTGAAGGTGATCGGCACCCTCC
The DNA here is from genome assembly GCF_055656965.1 of Streptomyces sp. NPDC111656. Taxonomy (NCBI): domain Bacteria; kingdom Bacillati; phylum Actinomycetota; class Actinomycetes; order Kitasatosporales; family Streptomycetaceae; genus Streptomyces; species Streptomyces sp. NPDC111656. The sequence continues at coordinate 31,898 of NZ_JBVKCA010000019.1, read as the reverse complement.
GGGACAGCAGCGAAACGCACGCCGCCGCCGAATCGGTGGGGCGGGCGCTGCGACACATGAGCGACGGCTTCGTCTCCCTGGACACGGACTGGCGCATCGGATTTCTCAATCAGGCCGCCGAGCGGCACTTCGGTGCCGCGGGAGATGTGGCCGGAGCCCTGCTCTGGGACATTCCCGCGGTACGTGCCGTGCCGGGGCTGGAGCAACGGTGCCGGGCCACGGCTGCCGAGGGCCGGCCGGCCGGATTCGACGTACCGGGGTCGGACGGGATGTCCTGGTACCACCTGCGGCTGGTACCGGTGCCGGAAGGCCTCACGCTCTACATCACCGACACCACCGAGCGACATCTACGGGAGGTCGAGCGGGCCGCCGCGGAGCGGGCGGCCGGGAAGCGGGCGGCCCTGGTGCAGCGGATCACGCGGGAGCTGGCCGAGGCTGTCACGGCCCAGGACGTGATGGCGGCGGTGGCCGAAGGCGTGATGACACCCCTCGGGGCCACCGGACTCGTCATGCTCGACGTGTTCGGCGACCGACTGACCGTGGTCGGCTCCCGTGGGTATTCGGAGCGCTTCACCCGACTGCTGGACGGGCACTGGACAGTGAGGGACGCCGCCAACCCGGTGGGGGACGCCCTGCGCACCCGCACCACCCTCTTCATCTCCTCCCCGGAGGAGTTCCTGCAGCGGTACCCGGAGACCGAGATCCTGGTCCGGGAGAGCGGCAAGCAGGCGTGGGCCGTTCTGCCGCTGACCGCATCAGGGCGCGACATCGGCGCGGCGGTGATCTCCTTCGGCCGACCGCGGGTGCTGGACGATGACGAACGAACGCTGCTGACCGCTCTCAGCGGACTGATCGCGCAGGCCCTGGAGCGGGCCGGACTCTACGACGAGGCGACGACCCGGGCCCGTACGCTCCAGCGCGGCCTGCTGCCGCAGGCATTGCCCAAGCTGCCCGAGGTGACGGCGGCGGCGCGCTACCAGTCGGCCAAGCAGGGAGCCGACGTCGGCGGCGACTGGTACGACGTGATCCCGCTCTCCGCGGCCCGGGTGGCGCTTGTGATCGGAGACGTCATGGGCCACGGCATGGCCGAGGCCGCCACCATGGGCAGGCTCCGCACGGCCGTCCGTACCCTCTCGGAGCTGGAGCTGCCGCCCGACGAAATCCTTGGCCACCTCAACGACATCGTCGGCGAACTGGGCACCGATGCCTTCGTCACCTGCCTGTACGGCATCTACGACCCGGTGACCCGGCGTCTGTCGTACGCCAGCGCAGGTCAGCCGCCCCCGGCGGTGGCCCACCCCGACGGCACCGTCACCTTCCTGTCCATGACCCCGGACCCTCCGCTGGGGGTGGCCGCTCCGCCCTTCGAAGCCCTCGAGACCCTCCTGCCCGCCGACAGCCTGCTCGCCCTCTACAGCGACGGCCTGGTCGAGAGCAAGGACAGGGATGTCACCACCGGCATGAGCCGCCTCGCCGAGCTCCTCTTTCAGTCCGTGAACGCCATGCCCACCTCACCGGCGGACGCGTCCGACCTGGACGCCCTCTGCGCCACCATCACCTCCGCGCTCCTTCCCGCCCACGGCGAGCTGATAGACGACGCCGCCCTGCTGCTGGTCCGCACCCACCCGCTGGACGCGGAGAACGTCGCCGAGTGGCCGTTGCCGGAGGACCCGGTGGCGGCGGGCCAGGCCCGGGAGTTGGTCCGCGCCCAGCTCACCGACTGGGACCTGGCCGATGAGGACCTGATCATGACCACCGAACTCCTGGTCAGCGAGCTGGTCGGGAACGTCATCCGGCACGCCTGCGGCCCCATCCGGCTGCGCATGCTCCGCAGCCGCGCACTGATCTGCGAGGTCTCCGACACCAGCCTGACCACACCGCACATCCGCCACGCCTCCGCCACCGACGAGGGCGGCCGCGGCCTCCAGCTCATCTCCGCACTCTGCCAACGCTGGGGCACCCGCCACACCCGCACAGGCAAGTCCATCTGGACCGAACAGCCCCTCCCCACCACCTCGGTTTGATCTTTGACCGCGCGCGTCACCGTTCGCCCAGGTAAGCGCCCGAACTGGCCGCGAATGGCCGCAGATTCCCAAGCAGAGAGTTCCGAGGCACGGCGCTCCGGCACTCCCCACGGGACGGCCGTGGCATCCGGCCGACGACACAAGCCGGTGGCGTGGCCAAGGCCGGTGGGGGTACAGCGAGACATACGCGCGCGCCTGGGCGGACGGCGCACCCGCCATCGTGGCTGGCTGTCGTCGGCTGAGGCTCGTACCACAACCGTGCCAGATACAGGGGTCATCCACGGTCAACGAGGGCGTCCTGCAGCCGCGCTGCCGGTCCGCCTCACCAGGTATCGAAGCCCCAGGCCGGCGGAGGGAGTCTCAAACCTCTCTCCTAAAGCGGCTGCCGCAGGTTCGAATCCTGCCGGGGGCACAGAGAAACACCTGGTCGACGGCCTTCCCGTCCGGCGGATGGGAAGGCCGTCGCACGCGCAGCACCGAACTCGACCATGACACCGAGCGGGCCACCTGCCGCCCGACCGTCCAGACCGTCCAGACCGTCCAGACCGTCGAACTCCGGCCTCCCCATGGCCTGTTCCGGCACCCGCCCCTGGTACCACCGCCGGACAGGACATCTGGGTCCGCTACGGCTTCATCGGCACAGGCGGCATGGGGGCCGCGCGTACCTGGGCCGCTGGGCAGCGCTCCTGATGCTCACTGGGCCGCGTCTGCGTCGCGGGCCAGCAGGGCGGCCTGGACGCGGTTGGTGACCTCCAGCGCGGTCAGGATGCGACTGACGTGGGCCTTGACGGTGCTCTCACGCATGGCGAGACGGGTGGCGATGTCGGCGTTGGTGTCGCCTCGGGAGAGGAGGGCGAGCACGTCGCGTTCGCGGGGGGTGAGCCGGTCCAGCCGGGCCTGGGCCGCGATGGCCTGGGGCTGGTTGGACGCGTGGTAGCGGTCGATGAGGCGACGGGCCGCGGTGGGGTGGAGCATCGCCGAACCGACGGCGACCAGGTGTACTGCGCGCAGGATCTCGGCCGGGTCGGTGTCCTTGAGCAGGAACCCGTCGGCTCCGGCGGCCAGGGCGTTGTAGACGTACTCGTCGAGATCGAAGGTGGTCAGAGTGATCACCTTCGGCGGGTGGGGAAGGGCCCGCAGCCGGGTGGTGGCGGTGATGCCGTCCATGCGGGGCATGCGGACATCGACCAGGGCGACGTCGATGCGGTGAGCGGTGGCCTGCTCGATGGCCTGGAGGCCGTCGGCAGCCTGGGCGACCACCTCGATGTCCTCGTCACCGTCGAGCAGGTCGGCCAGGCCGAGGCGGACCAGGGCGTCGTCGTCGACGATCATGGTGCGGATCATGTGGGGGTGCCGTTCTGTCCGTCGCCGGCGGGGGGATGGGGGATGCGGGCTGTCAGCCGCCAGGCACCCGCCCCGGCAGGTCCGGCGGCAAGGTGACCGCCGAGGGCCGTGACGCGTTCCCGCAGGCCGACGAGCCCGTATCCGGAGCCGGGAGTGTCTGTGCGGGGTGCACCAGCGTGCGCCGGCACCGGCGCGGTCACCCGCAGCCTGATCCCCCGACTGCCCCGGGGAAGCCGCCTGGACATCGTGGAGGCGAACCCGCGCTTCGCCGCACGGCTACGCGCCCTCGTCGCCGCGCACCCGAACCTGGCCGACCGTCCGACGCAGGTCGACGTGCACCAGACGTACGTCGAGGACCTCGACACCACCGAACGCTACGACGTGATCGTCTCCGGGCTGCCGCTGACCAACTTCGCCCCCGCACAGGTCGAGCGCATCATGGCCCGCTACATGGCCCTGCTGCACCCCGGCGGCATCCTGACCTACTTCGCCTACCTCGGCACGCGCCAGGCCCGCGCCTTGACCGCGTCACGGGCGGAAGCACGTCGGCACGCCGCGGTGGACAAGATCATGGCCGCCTACCAGCGCAGGTACGCCATCGGCCGCTGGACAGTCTGGGCCAACCTGCCCCCGGCCGACGTCTGGCACCTGCAACGGCCCCACGCCGCCGCCCACAGCTCACAGCACGCAGCCGACGGAGCGAGTCGGTGAACGCGCTGTCCGACCTCCTCGGCCATCTCCCCCCTGCCTCCGCTTACACGGTGCTGGCCCTGGCCGTCCTGGCCGAGTCGATCCTCCTGGTCGGTGCCTTCATCCCCACGCTCACCCTGCTGCTGACCGCCGGCGCCCTGGCCCGCACCGGTTACCTGAGCCTTCCCCTCGTCATCGCGGTCGCAGCGGGCGCCGTGGTGGCAGGCGACTTCCTCGCCCACCGCACCGGCAGGCTCCTCGGCGATCGGCTGCACGCGGGCCGCGTGGGCCGTCGTATCCCCCCAGTCGCCTGGCACCGGGCCGAGACGCTGATGACGCGCCACGGCGGCCGGGCCGTCCTCCTGGCCCGATTCCTGCCCGTGATCCGCACGCTCGCCCCCCCACTTCGCAGGCGCCACCCGCCTGCCGTACCGCCGCATCGCTCCCTACAGCGTCACAGCCGCCTGTCTGTGGGCCACAGCCGAAGCAGGCGTCGGCTACGCCGCCGCGAAGTCGCTTCAGCAGATTCTCACTCTGGGCGGCCCTGCCGTAGCCGTCGTCGTCCTGGTGGCCCTCGGAGCCGCACTCCTACGACGTCGTACTGTGCGCCGTACACGCCACGCTGCCACCGCCCGGCCCGGTGGCTCCGACTGCCATGCCCGTTCTTCCGAACTGGTGTGACGAACTCCTGCGTGGCCGACACGGCTGGGATCCTCAAGGAGGAGCCGCAGGAGCATGGCGGCACCGTCATCCGTCCGGGACGGCCGTCCACGATCGGCCGCCATGGACTGGCTGGAGCGGACCGCGAAGCCGAGGCAGTGGACCAGGAGCGGAACCCGCGCTCCGCACAAGCCGCCGCCGCGGAGGGCGAGGGGGAAGGAGGGGGTGCGGTGGGCCGCGCGGGCGGCTCACGCCGGACCTGAGAGCAGCGCTGCGACGCGAGCCGCAACTGCTCGGCAGACTCGCCCGGTTGCTTCTCGACCTGCGCTTCCCACCCTCGCTCCACGCCGAGTTGTGCGAAGCCGTCGGCCTGGATCTGGAGTACTCCACCTCGTCGACATCCAGCCAGGGCGGAAAGCAGGAGGCCTACTGCCGTCGTGCGATGCCTTCTTCGGTGACGAGGTGTCAGGCTCCGTGACTGGACGGCGTGATGCATGCCATCGGGACGTCCCCCCCGGGCGGCCAAGTCACCCCGTGCGATTAGCATCTGCACAGAAATCACTGTTTCGCGGTCATTCAACTGGAGAGAGCAACACGCATGCGTAAGTCCCTACGCCGGGCACTGATCACCGCCCCCGTTTCCGCCGTCGTCGGCCTCGGCCTCGCCTTCACCATCGGCGCGGGCACGAGTTCGGCCGCCCCTCACAATGTCAACGAGCGGTACGCCCAGGGCTCCATGTCGTACAACCCTGCCACCGACACTGTCACGGTCAAGGACCTCAAGGCAGACGGCCGCACCTTCGCCGTCAGTCTCTTCGGGCCCGCCTCAGACAACGTCCGCGTGTGCAAGGTGGGCGGCAAGGGCAAGTCCAAGACCTGCGACTTCAACTTCAACAGCGGTCGGCTGAACGTCCTGGTCTTCACCGAGCGGGGCAACCAGCACTGGGACATCGACAAGTTCCACATGGACGCCTGACACACGGACCCGCGGCCCGGGCCGCCGCCCGCCCGCCCCTCCTCCACCTCAGGCGTCGTACGAGATCTTCCCCCACTCGCCCATCGTGGGCCGGACCTTCGTCGACTCCTGGCGATCCGTGTCGGAGGGGGCGCAGCGGCTCGGGGCCGCCGCGGACACGGCGAGGCAGTCAGCTACAGGTTGGCTGACAGGACTGTTCCAGCGCGGCTCCGAAGGCGAGCGATGCCGTGCTCAATCCCGACGCGTCGCGAGGAGTGCGCCTTGCACTGACGCTCGCGCATGTCCTCGTACCAATCCGGCGCGCTCTACTTGAACTTGCAGTGCGGCGGGGTCACCACCCGCCCGCCGGTCTGCGCACCTCGACCCTGGCAGCCAGCCGGCGTTCTGCTTGCTCATTCCGGAGGTGAACGTGTCCCGGTCCTTGCGCCCGATGGCGGGACACCGGACCCGGATCTCGGTGCCATCGATGATGCCGGTCATCCCGCCAGCACCCAGGTACTCAACGACTTCGGCCAGCACGCCGGGCCACGTCCCGTGGCGGGCAGTCGACCTGGACCGCCCGATCTCCGACCGTGCACTGCCCCTGCCCGTGACCTGTGGACCGCAGAACGGACGGCCTAGCCAGGTCGACAAGCCGAAGGCCCGACCGAGCATCTTGTACGAGCTGGTCCCATAGTGAGCCCGAACCGCCAGCCTGCGCTCAGCGGCCCAAACAGAGCCCGGGTAGTTCGAATCCTGCCGGGGGCACCAAGGAGAAGGCCACCTACGGATCTCCGTAGGTGGCCTTGACCAGCCGGCCGTGACCGTCGAGTCGGTGAAGTCGGCGGAGGGAATCTGATGGTGCGGCTGTACGAGTCCTCGGGGGGCGGGCGCGGGCCACCTGGGTCCGGGGTTCTCGGTGGGCCGGGCCGAGGTGTCAGACCTGCGCCCGGAGTGACTACTTGCGTCCCACGCCCTTGTCTCCGATGTGGAAGATCCTGTGGCTGTCGCGGGCCATGTCGACGACAAGCTTGGTGGTGGTGTTGCCCCAGGTGAGGGTGACGACGGCCTCCGTGTAAGTGCGGGTGCTGCCGTTGTCGGTGACCTTCCAGGCGAGCGGGACGTTCTGGGCGCGCAGGACGCCGTCGGCGTGCTCCCTCTTCTCCCAGGCCGCCAGCTCCTTCTGGAAGGCGGGGGTGAGGTAGTGGCTGCGCAGGGCCTGTCCGAGGTGGCCGCGGTCCTCTCCGAGCACCGCGTCGCTGTAGGCGCCGTAGAAGTCGGCGATGCGGGTGATGTTGTCGGACGGCTTGCCGCTGACGCTGCGCGGGGCGCCGGCGGATGCCTGGGCGGTGGCGCCGAGGCCGAGAGCAATGGCGAGAGCGCCGGCGGTCAGGACGGTGCGGGTCTTGCTGCTCATGTGTGTTCCCTGCTTTTCGAGTCGTGGCTTTTCGAGTCGTGACGAATCGCGCCGAATGGCGCTGTCGGTGGGCGATGGGCCGCCCTCCCCACCCCCGTGACGGAGGGCGGCCCCGGTCATGTGGTCAGTGGAGCTTGTTCGCGGCCGTGACGGTCCTGCCGTCCCAGCCGACGGAGAGCAGACGGATGTCGAGAAGGCCGTTCTTGGTCAGCCGCGAGCCGAGCCGTCGCCGCCCGGCATGCTGAGACAGCGGCGACCTTGCCGGTCGTTCAGGAGGAGCTCGGGTGCGGCGGGAGATCGGCCGCCGTGAGGAAGCCGGGCGCCTTGGCCGAGGCGTTCGCCGGTGTGGCGAGCGTCGTACCGGGGGCGAGGCCCGTGACGGTGAGTGTGAGGAGCGCGTCCGCTCTGGTGCGCTTGGGCATGGGTGTCCCCCGTGAATGAGTGGATGGGTGTCGGCTGTCGCCCGCCTCCGGCTGGTCGGCCCGGTCCTGGTCGGTGCGACACCAAGAGCATCGGCCGTCACGGCGGCCCGGCGCAACGCCGGACGCCCGTCCGGCGACGGTGGAACCATCCCAGCCCATCTGACGTGCAGGTATATGGACCGCCTGGGATACGGGGATACGTGGGTAGACGGGGGAACGATGTCGACCGGGGACGACGTCGAGGAGTTCGCGGCGCTGCTGCGCCGGCTGAAGGACCGCACGGACCGGAGCTACGGCTCCCTGGCCCGGCGCCTCAACATGAACACCTCCACGCTGCACCGCTACTGCGCGGGCGAGGCGGTCCCGCAGGACTATGCCCCGGTGGAGCGCCTGGCCGCCTTCTGCGGAGCGACACCGGAGGAACGCCTCGAACTGCACCGCCTGTGGCTGCTCGCGGTGACGGCACGACAGCGGTTGAGGACGGGTGAGAGGGCGGCAGAGCCGGCAACGGCCGAGGAGGCAACGGAGCCGACGAACGCCGAGGGGGTGCCGGAGCCGGCAGGTGGCCGGCGGGCTTCGGGTCCGGACAGCCGGACGGCACTGGGCGCGGGCGGCAGCACGGACGGCATCGGTGGTGACGGGGACGGCACGAGCGGTGCACCACGGCGACTCGACGCGAGCGCATCCGACGCGAGCGCATCCGACGCGGGGCTGCCCGCTTCCGACGCTCCCGGACCAGGCCGTCCCGAGCCGACGGTCCAGCGGGATGCCACCCGCTCGACCGGACGGCCCTGGTACCGCCATCGCCGCACCGCCGTCGGCGCCGCCACGGCGACCGTGCTGCTGGTGACGCTGGGCAGTCTGTCGGCGCTGTCGGCCGACCGGTCTCACGACAACTCGGCAAAGGCCACCGGTCGGTCCCGTACGACAGAAACCGGTACGTCACACCACCCCTCGGCCACTGCGACCAGCCCCTCCTCCAGCCCTGCGTCGGCCTCGCCGTCCGCAGGAGCACGGGCTACGGGGAGTCCCGAGGCAAAGGGCGGACCGTCGGCGGGCACGAAGAGCGGCGCCCCCGCGCCGACCGGTGTGCCGCTCGCCTGGGCCGTCGACTCTCAGGTCTGGGACGGAGGTTGCGGATACGACTACGTCATCGACAAGGAGCCGACCCAGGTGCCCCCGCCGCCGGTGGAGCAGGACGCCGGAGTGTGGGCGGCGACGCTGGGGGCGGTGCCGGGGCGGCAGACGATGGTGCAGATCTCGGTGCAGGGGAAGTCGTCCACGGCCGTGGTCCTGGAGGCTCTCCGGGTCCGTATCGTCAGCCGCGGCACCCCGGTCACCGGCACCGCGTACGCCATGGGCCAGGGATGCGGCGGCGGCCTGACACCCCGTGACTTCTCCGTGAACCTGGACATCAACCGCCCGATCCCCCACGCGCCCGCCGTGCAGTTCCCCTACCGCGTCTCCGCCGAGGACCCGGAGGTGCTGCTGGTCACCGCGACGACCGAGACCTACGACTGCAAGTGGTACCTGGAACTCGACTGGTCCTCCCAGGGCCGCACCGGCACGGTCCGCATCGACGACCACGGCCGCCCGTTCCGCACCAGCAGCATCAAAGGCCTGTCCCACTACTGGTACGGCACGAACGGACACGGTGTGCGTCAGTGGGTACCCACCGACTCGTAGGTTCGCATCCTGCCGGGGGCACAGCGTCGATCAGGGCCAAGGCCCCGGAAACTCCAGGTCACTGGCCTACGGGAGCGCGGGGGTTGCCTGTGCCGGGAGGTCGGCGGCCGCCCTGCCGGATCTGCGGCGCCCGCGTGTCCACCCCTCCCGCGGCCCTGCGGCGGCCGTGGTGGACCACGTTGGTATCAGCCATGGCTGCAGCCCTGTCACAGATCGGAGCTCTGTCCGGTCCATTACCAAAAGGGGCAAATCTGGTCGGATTGATCTCAGCAGGACCCGGCCGAGGCCGTCCACGTCCTGCCCGGACACATGCTGCTCCAGCTGTCCACCCTGCCGTGGTCCTGGTCGCCGCAGCCGCATCCGACCTACGCGAGAACGACAGTCCCCTAGGTGAGGAGGACAGCTCGATGACCAGCACTGACAAGCTGACCCTTGGTGAGCGATTGAACACGCGCGAGGTATCCGAGTCGGCGGTCGCGATGCTCGACGAGCGTGGGACGGTGTTCGCATGGACGCAGGCCGCCGAGCAGCTTCTCGGGTACTCCGCCGGGGACGTGGTGGGCCGCTCCGGCGCATTCGTGCTGCCGTCTTCCGGGGGAACGCCGACGATATCGGCGTTCATCGAGCAGTGGCGTGCCCACAACAGCTGGTCGGGCGCGATGACGGTGCGCCACCGCGACGGCCACATGCTCGACATCAACCATCGGATCTCGATGGTGTGGGGGCAGGACGGAACATTCCGGTGGCTTGTGTCCGTCACCGACATCGGCAGGCTCTCCCAGGAAGCGAGAAACGGATCGGTGCGGGAGTCGCTTCTCACCCGTGCGCCGATCGGCATCATCGTTCGTGACCCGCAGCTACGTTGCGTCTGGGTGAACGACACGATGGAGAGCCAGGACGGCATCTCCCGTGACCGGCGGTTGGGCCGGCGACTCACCGGTTCACGGCCCGGCTTCGAGGCCGAAGCCCTTGAAGCGGTGATGCGGCAGGCGCTGCGGAACGGCACCACCGCGGTCCACGAGTACCGGGCGTGGCCGGCGGAAGATCCGCGCCGGGAGCATGCGTTCTCGGCCTCGTACTTCTGCCTCCAGGACGCGGACGGCAAGACACTGGGGCTGTGCGGCATCAGCGTGGATGTCACCAGCAGTCAGCGGGCGCGCGAGCGCCTTGCCATCCTCAGCCAGGCCAGCACGCGTATCGGCAGCACCCTGGACGTCATGCAGACCGGGCAGGAACTGGCCGACCTCGCCGTGCCCCTGCTGGCCGACTACGCCTACGTCGACCTGGGGGATTCCATCCCGTTCGGCGAAGAGCCCTCGCCCCGAATCGACACGATGAGCCATCGCCCTACCGCTTTCCTCCGTGCCGGTCAGGCCTCGATCCACCCAGGAATCCCAGAATCGACCTTTGCGCGAGGGGAGACGGTTTTCGTCCCCCCGACCTCGCCGCTCGCCGGCGTTGTACGCACGGGAAGGTCCCACCTGGAACCGGTGCTGGACGCCTCCCCCGGGACATGGGTCGACCAGGATCCAGCGCGGGCGCAAAAGATCCGTGAGTACGGGATGCACTCCCTGATGATCGTGCCCATCATTGCGCGGCGCGCCGTCCTGGGTATCGCACTGTTCCTCCGCACCGAGGACCCCGTTCCGTTTCACGAGGATGACCTGCTCCTCGCCGAGGAGCTCGTCACCCGGGCCGCGCTGTCCTTGGACAACGCCCGCCAATACACGCGCGAACACACCACGGCCCTCGCCCTCCAACGCAACCTGCTCCCCAGCCGTTTGATGGGCGGCGCGGCGGTCGAGGCGGCCTGGCGCTACCTGCCGGCCGACGCGGAAGCCGGCGTCGGAGGCGACTGGTTCGACGTGATCCCGCTGTCCGGCGCCCGGGTGGCCCTCGTCGTCGGTGATGTCGTCGGACACGGCATCAACGCCGCCGCGACCATGGGCAGGCTCCGCACCGCCGTACGCACGCTCGCCGACTTGGAGCTGCCTCCCGACGAACTGCTGGCCCATCTCGATGACACGTTCCAGCGACTGGCCGAGCAAGACGCCGACGCCGCGGACCAGACCCCCACGGTCGTAGGCGCCACCTGTCTGTACGCCGTCTACGACCCGGTCACCCGCCGGTGCACCATGGCGCGGGCCGGGCATCCCCCGCCCGCGATCATCGACCCGCAGGGCCGGGTCACCTTCCCCGACCTTCCCACCGGAACCCCGCTCGGCATCGGGCTGGGGGTCCCGTTCGAGGCCGTGGAGCTGGAACTGCCCGAGGGAAGTCTCCTCGCCCTGTACACCGACGGCCTGGTCGAAACCCGCGACCACGACATCGACGTGGGAATGCGCCGCCTGGGCACCGCCCTGGCACAACCCAGTCGCTCCCTGGAAGACCTGTGCACCCGAGCCACGGAGACCTTCCAGGGCCAGGCACCATCCGACGACGTCACCCTGCTCCTGGCACGGACGCTCTCACTCAGCCCCACCCAGGTCGCCTCCTGGACGCTGCCGAACGACCGGACCGCTGTCCCCAGCGCCCGGCACCTGGCAGCCCGCCGACTGACCGAATGGGGCCTGGAAGGTCTTGAGGACTCCACGAAGCTGATCGTCAGTGAACTGGTCACCAACGCCGTCCGCCACAGCACCGGCCCGATCCGTCTGTGCCTGATCCAGCATCAAGTCCTGACCTGCGAGGTGTTCGACACCGACGACTGCCCTCCACGTCTACGTCGCGCACGCGCCAACGACGAGAGCGGCCGCGGCCTCTTCCTGGTCGCCCAGCTGTCCCGCAGATGGGGCTGCCGCACGACATCGGGCGGCAAAGTCATCTGGGCCGAACAAGACCTGGACTCCGCACCCTCACACGCACGGGCCTCCGGCGCGCCTGGACGAGGTCGCCGGGGGCACAGCAAGAAGGGCACCTACGGATCGCCGTAGGTGCCCGTTTGCCTTCAGGTATGGCGACCGGCTCACCCGGTGGATACGACACGGGCGCCAGGGGTCCAGCGGATGTCGACCCGGGTCCGGCTGCCTCGCCAACGCCGTGGAGGTACCGGCGACCCTGGCCTCCAGGCCGCGAAGGCTGCTTTCACCACGGCGTCCCCCAATCACGACGACACCCTGTTACCGATCGACCGGGTCGCCGCGGACCGCAACGGTCCCCCGAACAGAGGCTCCCCGTTGTTACTGAAGCCATTGGGCCGTTCGAAGGAGTTGAGGCAGCGAGGCAGCCAAGAGTGTCACGGACCCTCAGCTGCTCATTTTCCTGCTCTCAGCGTGATTCCGAGCCAGGACGGAGCCGACACCCACATCCCTCCCCGACGTCAATGGCCCATACAAGGGAGAGTTACGGATATATCTGCACTTTGTAACGCGAATCGATTCCTTGGTCTGGTGTCGCCATGGAGGGCCACAGTGTGGGGCCTCGGCACCGAGCCGGGAACTTCGGATTGCACGCCCGACCCCGACCAGGGTCGGTGTGCACGAACGTGAGGTGACAGATTCATGTCTGTTTCTCGTACGGTGGTCCGCCTGATCGCCACCTGTGTGGCTTCGGGCGCACTCGTCGGCGCGGCCGCCATGCCGGCCCTGGGCGCCGGAGGGGGCCACGACCGCGACAACGGGAGGGGTTACTCGCACAGCCACAGGAGCGACCACGACCGCGACGGCCACTTCGGCGACCGGGACCGGGGCTGGGGCTGGGACCGGGGCCACAACCGGGGCTGGGACCGGGGCCACGACCGGGACCGGGGCCGGGGCTGGGACCGGGGCCGGGGCCACGACCGGGGCTGGGACCGGGGCCACGACCGGGACCGGGGCCGGGGCTGGGACCTGGACCGCTACCTCGGCCACCACTAGCCCGCCTTGGAGGCTGTGCTGTGACGCGGAGGCCCACACCCTCTGCCACCCGTCGTCATAGCCGGCACGGCCGCCATTACCCAGCCGGAGGGCCGAAGACCGTTCCTTGCAGTCTTCGGCCGTCCGGCCGGCGAGGGTCAGAAGGCTTCTGACATCCACGGCCGGCATCAACGAGGCCGGGCGGAGGGCGTACACCAGCATCTCTGTCCGGCCGTCGCAGCAGTCGACAGCAGCAGCCGGAGCGGACCCGGATCGAACCGAGGGGCCTGCCCCGCCGTCGCGAGTCATATCACCGGATCAAATTCTGATACACGTCTACAGGATTTTGGTCCGAGTGCGACCAATGCGGTGAAACATGCAGTCGCCGCGCTCGCTGGTTGTCTTCTTTTGAGGGCGTGTGCTGGAATGTCGGCGACCTGCCCATCGGGGTGCATAGCTAATAGTCTGGGCTGCGCCATTTCTTCCCATGTCCGCTGTTGCTGGTACGCCGTGGCGATTGGAAAAGAGATGGTGGAAATTTCCGCGGTTAAGATTTCCTGGCGCACGCGCACTGCGCCGGTGTCCCTGGTCGCACTTGCGATCGCGAGTGCTCCGCTGGCCCCTCAAGCCCAGGCCCTGGTGATGCCGCTGGGTGTGAACGCCCGGCATGCGCCTGGCACTCCGGGGGTCCCGCAGGCCCCGGTCACGGTGTTCGCCGAAGACTTCGAAACCGCAGGCGAGACTCCGATCTTCCTTGAGGACTACGTCGGCGCTCCACCGCTCAACGAGACATACACAGCCGACCCCCCATGGCTCGACCACGGACAGTGCAACGGCATCATCCTCGATCAGACCGGCGCTGATCAGCCTGACTGCCCGGCGGTACTGAAGAACATGGCCAATGCGCTGGGACAGGTGGGCGGAACGAATCCGCCGACCAACCACGTGGTCGCGGCCTACACCAACTGGGTACCACCTGGCGCCGACCGGGTGGAGTTCCAGACCGAGCGGCCGATTCCGATCGCGAAGCCGAACCGCTACATCACCTTCGCAGTGGATGTAGCAGCCGTGAATTGCGACCAAGCTCGTCCGCTGCTGAAGTTCTATCTGACCGGCAACGGGTCAGACATCCCGACCTTCACCACCCCCATCAATCCCTGCGCCGATCCCAACTCCAAGCCCTATCCCGGAGGAAACGGATTGAGAGCCGGGGCGTTCGCCAGCAACAGAGCTGTACTGTTCAATGACAGCCAGTTGGGCATCAAGATGGTCAATGAGCAAGGCGAATGGTTCGGTAATGACCACGCATTCGACAACATCCGGATCCTGGATGCGACTCCGCAACTGGACAAGGCGTTCAGTCCTGCCACCGTGGACAAGGGTGACACGTCGACGCTCACCATGACGGTGACGAACACCAGTGAACTGGCGGCGAAGAACGACTTCAGCTTCACCGACAACCTGCCCGCCGGAGTGAAGGTGGCCTCGACCGCGAACGCGTCGACGACCTGCGGCGACGGCACGGTGTCCGCGACGGCGGGGGGCACGTCCGTCGCTCTGAACGGTGGCGACCTGGCCGCCGGCGAGAAGTCCTGCACGGTCACGGTGAACGTCACCGCCGACAAGGCGGGAACCTACGTGAACCGCCCCGAAGCGATCACCACGGTTGGCCTGAATCTCCCGGACCCCGCGACCCTGATCGTCAAGAAAAAGGGAGCAACAGCAGTGGGCACCGCGACGGGCTCGGGCGGTCTGCTGTCCGGCAATGTGGTGCAGGTACCGGTGGACATGCCGGTCAACGCTTGCGGCAACTCCGTGAACGTCATCGGACTGCTCAACCCGGCGACGGGCAACGTCTGCGTCAACGGCTAGCCGACCAGGTCACTCGCCCCGCCGGGACCGGGCAGGTCCCGGCGGGCCCAGATCGTCCGGCTGGCATCACCCGTGCGGGCAGGGACAGGACGGGACGTAACGCTACGCGACGTCCTGGTCACGGCTCTTACTGTCCCTGCACCGCTTCCCTGCGGGGCACCGACGCGACCGGGGCATCGGCGGCCTCTTTCGCGAACTGGGGCATGAGCCGAGGTGTACGTGTCCGCGGGTGAGGGGTCTCGCGTTCCACGTCTCAGGACACAGCCTCCAGCCCTCAAGCTTTGCTCAACTCCCTGGTCCTGATTGCGGAACTCATGCCAACATCGCGTGGTCTGCTGCCATCCGACCAGGTGGCGGGCATGATTCAGGGGGAATCTCCATGCTCTTTTCGCCGAAGTCGCCAGCGTACCGCCCTGGCCACCGTGCACTGGCAGCCGTCGGTGCGGCGCCCGTTTCATCGATCCGGGCTTTGTCGTGCGAAGCGGTGCAACGTCCGGCCCAGCCGGGACACCACTGCCAAGTCTGATCGAACCTGCCTGTTTTCCCAGGTGGTTCTCGTCAGCGAGATCGCTGAAGACCTCTCGAAATATGACCCAACTCTGCGCAGTGGGGGCCAGTTTCGGTGAGCGTGATGTACGTGACAGGCACATTCCCAGGGCGGTAGCACGGCTGAGCCGCGCTACCAGTACCACCTCGTGACATCAAAGGGAATGGCGGCCGTAGTGCTGCCCCATGCCGTTGTGTGCAACTGGCCACCCCATCCCTCACGTTACCGCCGGCTTTCCGCGGAACCACTCGGGACAGTAGGCCGATTTTTCGTGCTCAGATTCCGTGAAGCCCACAGGAGTGGAACGTTGTCGTATCGAAGACACCTGCCAGTCGTCGCCGTGCTGTGCGCGGCCGTACTCGGCGCCGCGGCCCCGACCACATGGGCTGTGTCACCGTCACCGCGTCCGTCCGCCGCCACGGACGCTGCCACGCCGACCGCCACGAACACGCCTCGACCATCCGCGTCAGCGTCAGCGTCAGCGCCCACGCGGAGCCCCTCCGCGGTCGTCTCTCCGCCCGCAGTCTCATCCCCGTCCACGACCTCGTCCCCGCCTCCGTCTCCGTCGGCGTCTCCGGGGGCAGTTGCGGGCCATGAGGCCCAGGAGGCTGCCAAGTACTGGACCGCAGAGCGCATGGCGAACGCCCAGCCGCTGAACGCCCTCCGGTCAGCACCGTCCGCCCACAAACATGCGATGCCGGCGGCGGGAAACGTCTCTCGGAACGGCACCCTGTTCGGCGGAACCCGCCTCGTAGGAACGTTCTTCGGCTCCAGCAGCCCCACCGGTACGAACTGGTCGTGCACCGGCAGCGTGATCGATACCCCGGCCAGGAACGTGATCCTCACCGCAGCACACTGCGGACTCGGCTACAGCAACAACTACATCTTCGTACCGAAATTCATCAAAGGCGCGGGACCCGACCAGCAGCCCTACGGCATCTTCCACATCCAGCGCACCTTCATCGACCCCCGCTACATACCTGACAGTGGCCATTCGTCGACCAAGAAGCCCTGGTCCGATCTGGACACCGCGTTCGCTCGCGTCTCGGCGAATCAGCGCGGCCAGCAGCTCCAGGACGCCGTGGGTGGAGGGCTGACCTTCACCCGGCCGACCGGCTACAACCACAAAGACATCACGGTCGTGGGCTATCCGGGCAAGGACCACAACGGAGCCGGACAGGCCATCAAGTGCACCGTACCCACGGAGCAGTTGCCTGGGTTCCGTCAGATGTCGATGACCTGTGGCGGCTACTACGGTGGCGTTTCCGGCAGCCCGTGGATCACCGACTACCAGGACGACGCCCGCTCCGGCCACGTCATCGGCAACCTTGGCGGCTACAACGGCGGCGGCAACGACGCGAACGTCGACTACATCAGCTACGCCCCGGCGTTCGGTTCCGACGCCGCCAACCTCCTCGCCGACGCCATAGCCGACCGGCAGCCTCCGTCCAACCTGCCCCCGTACCAGGGCATCCAGGCGAAGCTCCCCGGAGGAGCGGCGCTGTGGCAGCACGCGAAGCTGCTGGCCTCGGGCGACTACACGGGCAACCGCCGCAGCGACATGATCGTGGTCTGGTCCGACGGCGAAGTCACCTTGTACCCCGGTGACGGCAAGGGCGCGTTCCTGCCGGAGAAACGGCTTCAGGCGCCCAACTCCACCTGGACACACGCGGAGACCATCACAGGCGGGGACTTCACCGGCTCCGATCTTTCCGACCTCATGGTGCGCTGGTCCGACGGCGAGGTCACTCTCTACCCGGACGTCAGCGCTTCGGGCATGAGCAATGAAGTCCGGATGGCGCCCGCCGGCTCCGTCTGGAAGAACGCAATTCAGATCTCGGCCGGACAGTTCCACAACGGAAAGTACGCCACGGACCTGATGGTGCGCTGGGTCGACGGCGAACTGACCCTCTACACCTATGTCGGTGCCGGCACCTTCGGGACCGAGAAGCGCCTTCTGGCTCCGAACGACACCTGGAAGAACGCCACCTTGCTGACCAGCGGGAACTTCAGCGGCAAGGCCAACTGGGACGTTCTCGTACGCTGGGTGGACGGCGAGCTCGACACCTACGTGGCCACCTCGACCGCGGGCCTCGGCGCCGAGGCCCGCATGCGCGACCCCAACGACCTGTGGAAGCACGACCTGGTCATGACGGCGGGCAACTACACGCCCAATGGCGTCAACGACGACCTGATCGTTCGTTGGTCCGACGGCGAGACCACCCTGTACGCCGATACTGCTCACACGTCTCTCGGTACCGAGAACACGCTGGTCTACCCGGGCACTTGACACGTACAGCAGTTCCGCAGGACCCAACAGCCGCCTCGCACCATGCCGGTTACGTGCGCCCCGGCCAGGTAGTCGCTGTCGTGCGAGGCGGCTCGCGCGTACTGAGTACACAGATTTTTCCGGGCGCTGCCTGCGACCGCGGCGCCCAACCGTTCGTCAAACGGATAGACCATGCATTCAGGGGGAACGATGCGAGCGACCACACGTCTCACCGCCGGGTTGGGTGTGCTCATGGTGGGCCTGGCCGTAACGGCCTGTGGCCACACAGCCGGAGAGGACGGGACCGCCACTTCCGCGAGTGGCGCGGCGAGTCCGTCCGTCACTTCATCCGCCACGTCCTCCGAGGCGCCGAACCCCACCGAGTGCCGAACCGGTTCTTTGACGTGGACGCTGGTCCTGCTCCCCACGCAAAGCAGTAGTCGACGCAACGCGCTATTGACCGCTGCCAACAAGGGGCCCAAGACCTGCGTGTTCGCCGGTTACCCGGGATTCAGCGTCCACAACGGAAAGGCGAACAGCATGGAGGGCGTGGGCCACGGACACCCCAAGCCAGTCGCCCTGCACAAGGGGGCAGGAGTGAAATTCGACCTTCAATACACGCCCCGCGGTGCGAAAGGCGCCGGCGATTACTGCGTCAAGGAGGGCGAAGCGCTGGTCTCGGCACCGCACAACCCCGACCGTGACCGCACGAACGTCCCAGTCATGGACACACATCATGCAGCGGCACAGATCGATGCCTGCGGCGACTCCATCTCCCTGTCACTACCGCATGACACGACGGCACCCTCAATCACCACGAGATGAGTCCAAGAGACGCAGGCGAACCGTGGCGCCTCGCTGGAACGGCTCCTGATCTGGTACCTGCACGCCGCTCGCGCCGCCTCGGGGACCTGGCTCTTTCCAGAGCTGCCGCCCGGAACGGACCGCGCCCTGTCGCCTGGCACCTCACCTCCGTACTCCTCGGCCACTTCTGGCTCCATCTGCCTCGGGCGACCTGGCTGGCCACTGCGCAGACGGCACTGGACGCGGCCACGGCCGAGGCCGATCTGTACGGCAAGGCAGCCATGCAGAACAGCCTTGGAGTGGTCCGGTGGGACTGGGGGCACGCCGGGCAGGCGATGGATCACCACGCCCGCGCGCTGGACATCAGCCGGGAGCTCGGATGGGCGACAGGCGAGGCAGCGGCTCTCGACGGCAGAGGTTGAGTGGTGGACCCCGCTGGAAGGGGTCCGTCGGCGGGATCGCCGGACAGGGGTACGGCCGGACTCATGGCCTCGCGCTGAGGGCCGGCCCGGCGATGGACATGTCGCCGCTGAGCTGGGCGACCTGTGAAACGGTCACGTTCTCGAAGGTGATGGTGCGGGTGAGAACAGCGGGATGGGAGAGCCACGGGGGCAGTGCGTCGGGGGTGACGGTGACGCTGCGGTCCGCCGGGAGCGGAGCGCCGCCCAGTCCGACGAGCGTGCCGGACAGTTTCTGGGTGTACAGAGTCACCACGTCCCTGCCTTTGACCGTGGATGTGGTCGCGGGCTTGGTCCGCAGACGCATCGCCGCCCGGCCGCGGCCCGCCGTCAGGTCGAGGTCGCCGAAGTCCAGCGACCGTGCGGTGAACTTCAGCACCCGCGTGGACCCGGCCGCGGTCCGGACGGTGACCACGCCGCGGAAGGCACCGCCGTGGAGTACGAGTCTGTCGGCGCGCAGCACCCAGGGGACGTTCGCCGGACGGCCCGGCAGTCGGGCGACCGACGTGCCGGCATCTGCTGGTGCCTTGGACGTACGGATGCCGCCGGGGGCGAGCAACGCCTTCGAGGCCGCTGGTGTGGCGAGCTGCAGGACCAAGGGCAGGCCGGCCACGGCCAGCGCGCAGGCGAGGGGCCACAGCAGTTGGCCGGCCGGGCGGTTCTTCACCGCACTGCTCGGACGGCGGGGATCGGACTCCGGCCCGCTTGCCGCACAGCCGGTCAGGGCGTCACGTGCCACCGTGGTCCTCACCCGCGGGGATGGTCGTTGACGCGGGGTTCGCTGCGGGCTGCGACTCGGCGGCGGCCGTCGGAGGAATCCAGGCACAGGCCAGGGATCCGCCGATCAGGCCGGAGGTCAACCCGATGAGGAGGCCTCCGAAGTTGGCGACGGGAAAGGAGACGAGGGCGAGCAGAATGACCGCGATCCCCGCGAACACGCGCACCTGCTGGTGGAACCAGAGGGAGATGGCCAGGGCCACGAGGAGAACTCCGATGATCAGCGACCCCGCGCCGGCCGAGGTCGACAGTGCCAGCGTGATGGCGCCGAACTTCAGGTGCGCGTACGGGAAGTAGATGATGGGCAAGCCCGCCGTGAAGGTGAACAGGCCTGCCCAGAAGGGGCGTTCGTCCCGCCAGGTCTTGAATCCTCGTCGGGCGGCGGTGGCGGCGACGCGCACGTTCTGGCGCCTGCCGAATCGTTCGAAGAACACGTGGGCTTTCCGTGATGTTCGGCGGGCGGGAGTACGGGGCGAGCGGGCGCGAAGGATGGGTGTTTCGTGACGATGGGTCAGAAGCACTCGTGGTGGCCCTGTCTGAGCCGCACATCGAGGTCCGGGACGTTGAACGTGGCGGCCGAGACCGCGACCGTGGTGAAGTGCACGTCGGTCAGGAAGGCCGAATCCGCCTGCTGGGCGAAGCCGTTGGGGTCGAAGAACCGGGAGTTCCTGTCCCCCCGGTTGATCGGGCCCTTGCTGACCGCTCCCGCCGCCACACCGATGTCGAGGTCATCGAAGTTCGCCTGCGTGCTCGACAAGGAGGTCGCGTCGAGGAACAGGTTCTTCGCCTCGACCCGCCTGCGGTCGCCGCCGGTGATCCTCAGCGTGTACGGGCCCAGAACCGGGACCGAAACCACCACGGACTGGCACAGCCCGCTGATCTCCGCACGGCTGGCCCCGGTGACGAAGACGGGCACCAGGGTGCCCTTCCTGGTCACGTCCACCATGCCGTAGATGCTCAGACCACGGACGTCCAGCGTGTCCAGGGCCACCTGGAACTTCTGGCCGGAGATGAGGAACGACGCGGCCAGTGCTCCTTGGGCCATGCCGACTCCGAGGGCAGCGGCGGCCATGACACTCGGCGCGAGGACGGCGGCAAAGCGCTTCCAGGAGGTTCTGCCGCGGTGCAGCATCCCGTCTCCTTCCGGTCATGACGTGGGCTCGCCGATGCCAGACAGGGGTGGGCGACGCCCCTCTCTCTAGTGGCGGATCCTAGGCTTCCCGGCATGTCAGCCGACGGCACGCCAGGTCGGCCGGACGGGTGAATCGGTTTCCGTTGCGGCATACGGATGACACGCGACGCCAGTGACGCCGTCGGTGTCTCCGATCTGCCGACCACCGCCGAGTGGACGCGGGCCGGGCTTCTACGGCGGATGCCGCGCCGCTACCAGCCGGCGGTGCGGGGTCGCGATCCCTCGCTGGGACACTGACGGGCCTGCGTCCGGCGGGCCTGCGTCCTTGGGCGAGGACCGGCTGTCGCTGCCGTGCCGCATCGTGCGGTCGGTCACGGCCGACGACAGCTGGTCGCAGGCGCCATCACTTCATGACCGGGGAGCCCGCCATTCCTGGAGTGACCCGCGTACGCCACTTCGTGTGGCCTCGCGCCAGGCGCGCGCCGGACCCGCTCAACGCCGACGGGCTACCTTCGCACCAATCCAGCCGCGCGTCAGACTGCTGCCCATGACGCACAGCCGAAAGGGCTATGCCGCGTAGGCGCCCCTCACGCCTCAGGGCGGACAACAGGCACTTTCCTGCACATCGAAGCTACTCGAAGGTCGGTCGGCTCTCCGGCCCAGCTCAAGCACGGATCATTCTGCTGGAACGGACGCGGCTCCAGCCCGGTCTGATCGAGCAGGCGCTCACCCGGTGGGCTGCCATCGCAAGGGCACCAAGAGATCAACTCCCTTCCCCGTTCAGCGACCGGTGCGGCATCCCGGACTGCTGCCCCGAACCGGCGGACGAACGGGATCTACTGGAGCTGGCGATCTGTGCTCTCCCCAAGAAGAGCTCGCGCGAGCTCCACAGCATCGTGCAGCCTCTCGATCTGAAGATCCTCGAGCGTCCTGACGCTGTGCCGTACGGCGATCCACCACATCGTTGGTGGCAGTGCGCCTTCTGAAGGGACGCCCGCGGACAGGTAGATGACGCAGTGCGGCGACATGGCACGTACGACGCCCGAGAAGGGCCGGCCCGGGAGAGGTTCTCTCCCGGGCCGGCCCTTTGTGTTGGTTCGGTCAGCAGAACGCGGGCGGGATGCTCTGCTCGTACTGGAAGACGTTGCGGGGGTCGTACTTCGCCTTGATCTTGCGCAGCCGGTCGAAGTTGGATCCCCAGTAGGCGGTCTCCCAATCCTGCATTCCGATGTTCGGCACGTTAACGTAGGCGCCGTTCACGTACGGCCGCAGTGCCTGGCTGAACTCGGCGATCCAGGCCTGGGCCTGCGGGGTGAGAGGGTCGCAGACACCTGGCTGTCCTGTACGCGTTCCCCAGCCGGCGCCCGGTTCGGAGTAGAAGAGCGCGTCGCGATGCGGGAACGCCGCGCCGCCGCGGGGACTCCTCCTGACCGTCCCGCCGAAGGCCTGGGTGAAGAAGTTGCTGTCATCCGTGGGAGCGTCCTGCATGAATGAGGCGATCAGGCTGATCGCTTCCTCCGGGAACGGCTTTCTGGTGAACTGCGAGAAGAACTTCCAGTTCGCGGGCTCGTCCCCGGTCGGAATCTGGAATTTCGCGTACACGTCGCCCCAGTTACCCACCTGCACCGAGAGCTGGGGGTTGCCGACCGACAGAATCGGGGCCAGCAACGCGTTCGCCTCTTCCGGCGATCCTTCAGCGAGGACCGCGAACAGCAGGATCTGGTTCTTGTGGATCTCGACCTGGGTTCCGAGGCGGTTGTCGGAGGTCGGCGCCGTACGCTGCCATGCGTCGAAGACCCCGTGCAGGTCCCCGATTCCCGCCCACGTCGCCTGCACATAAGTGACGCTCTTCAGCCGAGCCGCTTTGTAGGTGAGTGACGTGACGATCCCGAAGTTGCCGTTCCCCGCCCCGCGCAGCGCCCAGAGCAGGTCCGAGTGGTGGTTCAGGTCCGCCTTGACCACCTTGGCGCACTCGGCACCCGACGCGACGACGACCTCAGCCCCCACCAGGCTGTCGCAGGCCATGCCGAGGTAGCGGGTGAGGAAGCCGAATCCGCCGCCGAGCGTCGCACCGGACAGACCCACGGTGCCCTCCGTCCCGGTGGTCACCGCGAGGTCCTTCTTCGCGAGGGTGGTCACGGCCTCCAACTGGCTGAGTCCGGCGCCGACCGTCGCGATACGCGAGTCGGTGTCGATGTGGACCGACTTCAACTCGCTGATGTCGATCACGATGCCGTTGTCCACGTTCGACCAGCCCTCGAGGCTGTGGCGGCCGCTGCGCACCCGCAGCGCGACGTCGTTCTGCCGCGCCCACGTCAGCGCGTTGACCACGTCCTGGGTGTTCTGGGCGAAGACGATGACCAGCGGATAGTGAGCGAAGAGCTCGTCCCAGCCCAGGCTCGCACTCGCGTACCCGGGGTCGTCGGGACGGACGATGCGGCCGGTCAGCTTCGCCGGCTTGCATTTCGCGTGTTCGGCCTCTTCGGTCGCGGCGCTCGCGCCCGGGGCCTCCCCTGCCGCGACACCCGGGAGAACCACCGCCCCGGCGCCGGCGGCCGCCGTCGCCTTGAGCAGGCCGCGACGAGAATAGTCGTGCATGGTCCGTTTCCTCTCGACCGGACTGCGCCAGAATTCGACCAAGGCGAATCTTGTCCGCAGGGCGGCGCGTGACATCTTTTATGGACAGCCCCTGTATGGACGGCCCTTGCATGAGCAGCCCTTGGGGCCCGCACAGTAACAAGGGTGACCGTGGCCTTTTGTCCGACACGCTAATCGAGGAAGAGGGCGGCATACCGAAGGAGGACATGTGTAAGCGGACATGAATCAGTCTGCCGTCGATTTCGAGTATTTCGATCCTCTCAGCCTGAATCCACGGACTTGATTTCTGCAGATGCACAGACGGACGGCCCGGGTGTGGAACCCGGGCCGTCTCAGGGGCACCTCTCAGGGGCCGACTCGCAGGGGCGACTCAGCCGCGGTGGCTCGCTCGGGCGAGCGCGGGCACGAAGCGGAGGGCGTCGACGGTGCCCACGCCGGTGGCCATGTCGTAGCCGTTGACGGCCTTGTAGCCGGTGACGCCTTCGTAGCTGTTGTTCGTGCCGTCGTTCACGTCGACGACGCCGGCGCTCTTGTCGTGGTGGGCGGAACGCTTGGAGAGGGCGTACAGCGCCTCGTTGATGTTGCCCACCCGGTGGCCGGCCGCCTGGTCGGCGAGGGCGACGATGCCCGAGAAGAGCGGGCTGGCCTCACTGGTGCCGCCGGTGACGTCCCAACCGGTGGCGGTCGGGTCGAAGCTGGAGTAGATCCAGGCACCGCCGTTGACCGCGGCGGCCAGCGACACGTCCGGGGTGCCGCGGCGGGCGCCCACGACGTTCTTCACGCCGTACTGGAAGGCCGGGCGGGAGAAGACGTGGGACTGGCCGCCGCCGCCCGAGCCGTAGTCGTTGTAGACGCTGTCGGGCTTGACGCGCCGGCCCTTGTCGTTCAGGTGGAGCTGGGTGCCGCCGATGGAGGTGACCAGCGGGTCCGAGGAGGGCCAGGAGTTGACGCGCTTGTCGTAGTAGGTCTTGCCGTCCGCCTTCAGGTCGGTGGCGCCGCCGTCACCGGAGGAGGCGAGGACGGTCACGTGCTTGCGGTTCGCGGCCTCGAAGGCGTAGCGCAGCTTCTTGATGCTGGAGAAGTCGCCCTTGTCGAAGCCGGGGAAGGTGTCCTCGGTGGCGCCGAAGCTCTGGCTGATGACGTCGCCGACGCCGTGGTCGATCAGGTGCTTCTCGGCGTCCATCATCTCCGGCAGACCGGTGGTGCCCTCGGTCTCGGCGACCGCCGTCTCCACCAGGACGATCTTGGCGTCGGGCGCCACGGCGTGGGCCATCTCGACGTCCAGGGTGGTCTCCCCCGCCCAGCCGGTCATGTCGGCGTTCTTGGGATCGAAGACGGGAACCTTGCCCCACTTGACCACGTTGACCTTGGTGCTGCGCAGGCCGAACTGCTTGCTGTAGACGTCGAGATCGTGCTGGACGGTCGGGGAGCCGTACGAGTCGACGATGACGATGGTGCGCCCCTTGCCCGTGATGCCCTTCCGGTACAGCGCGTTGAGGTCGTACGCGGTGCGGTACTGGAGCGGGTTGTAACAGGCGATGTGCCACTTGGCCTGGCACTGCTCACTGGAGAGCGGGCTGGCCACGTCGCGGACCAGGGTGTGCCCGGCGATGGCCGGGACGGCCTTGGTGTGCGGTACGGCGGCAGGCGCGGCGGTGGTGACGCCGGCCAGCGGAGCGGTCGCCAGCGCGGCGACGGCGAGGGCGGCGGTGGCGGCCGTGGAGGCCGCGACGCCGCGCCCGGTCCGGGATATGTGCATGAATCCCCCTGGGTGGTCCTGAGTTGCACGGAGTGGTCTCCGTGCATCCCATCGAGTGAGACATGCACAGGACAAGACCATTGAACACTCGATGCCGAACCCTTTACCCAAACAGCACCTGCGGCGGAACAGCCTGCTTGGCCAGCACGTTCATGGCGCGCGGGGGGCGCCGTCGTACCACCGCCCGTCAAGAGCGCGGCGTCGGCGGCTGCAGGTCGAACGCGGCCGTGTTCAGCGAGCGCCGCATGGCGAGCGCGATCGGCCGCTCGACGAAGCGGTGCACGAAGTACGACAGGACGATCAAAGCGGTCACCGTGGCCACGACCAGCGCCGAGGGGTCGATCCGGTCGCCGTAGTGGTGGGCGACGGTCATTCCGATCGTGTCGTGCAACAGGTACAGCGGGAAGGTCATCGCACCCGCGACGGTCAGCCCGCGCCAGCGGATCCGGCGGGTGCCGCCGAGCGCGATGGCGCCCATCGCCAGGAAGAACAGCGTGGTCACGAGGATCAGCCAGCCGCGCCACGGCGCCCACGTGGCCCAGTTGACGCGGCCGCCGTGGGGTGCCAGCAGGAAGTGCAGCGCCAGCAGCCACGACATGGCGACGATCCCCCACAGCAGCGGCGACGGCCGGAAGCGGTACATGAGGTAGAAGGCCATGCCCGCGATGAAGTACGGAGCGGACGTCGGGTTCACGATCTGCGTGAGCAGCGGGATGTGGGCGCTGGGCGCCAGCACCGCGGCGACCGTCCACAACCCGCAGAAGATCACCACCCGCTGGTGGGTGAGGCCCTTCCACACCACGACCGCGAACGTGAGGTAGAAGCAGAGTTCCGGCCAGAGCGTCCAGTAGACCGGGTCCAGGTTGGACACACCGAGCGGGGTCTGCAACATCGTGAAGTTCGCGAAGAGCACCCGTGGGTTGGGGTGCCCGAACGGGGTGTCGACGAAGTAGATGACGCACGCCGACACGACGATCGCGATCCAGTACATCGGGTACAGGCGGGTGACGCGTGAGATGAAGAAGTCACGCGGGGTGCGCCCCCACGCGCTCATGCAGATGACGAAGCCACTGATCAGGAAGAACAGGTCGACGCCGAGCCGTCCGAAGGCGAAGTAGGCGTGCGCCTGCGGGAAGGTGCTCTGGTACGAGCGACCCCAGACGACGACCATCGCCCCGGGGGTCTGGCCGACGAAATGGAAGAGGACCACCGACAGCGCCGCCAGGAATCGCAGCCCGTCCAACGCGGCGAGCCGGTCCGCGCGGGCGCCCCGTCTGGCCGGGATCACCCGTGGCCCGGGGGCCGCCTGCGGCAACGGCGCTTCCTCTACGAGCGCCCCCTCGAGCCCCTGTCTCGTGGCCACGCCGGCCAGTCCCCTGCGATCGTCCGCCTGGGTCATGCGTCCCCCGTTCCAGGGTCGTCCTTCTTTTTCGGACAGGCCGCGGAAGCCCCCGATCACGTGCCCGACGGTCAAATCACAAGGTTGCCGGATATGCACCCTTCGGGGTTGGATGACGGCGCCGCCGAGGCCCACGGATGGCGCGTACCCACTGTCCACCGTGCGATACGGGTCTATCGGTGTGATCCAGGCCGCACACGCCACCAACGCAGGTACACAAAGGCGTGCACCTGCTTCACCGACCCTGGGCGTTAGAGCAGGCCCAGGTCGCCGAGTTCCTTGTGGAGGTCGGCGCGGGGGTTGTCGGGGCGGGGCTGAAGGGTGCCGCGGGTGGTCAGGCCGGTGCCGCCGCCGGCGTGGGTGTCCTTGGCGGGCCGGGGGCGTCGGTCCCGGAAGAGCCAGGCCCCGACCAGGCCGCCGATCAGGCCCCCGAGGTGTCCCAGCCAGCTCACCCCCGGCGTCCCGGGCACCGCCACGGTGAGCATGTAGGCGAAGGAGGCCGCCATGACGACACCGATCAGGGTGTCGATCAGATGCCGGTCGAAGAGCCCGCGCACCACGACATAGCCGAAGTACCCGAAGATCAGGCCGCTGGCGCCGACCGTGTCCACGTCACCCCGCTCGAGGAACCAGACCGTGAGGCCGCTGGTCACCACGATGAGCAGGCTCAGCCCGAGGAAGCGGACCACCCCTCGGTAGGCGGCGAGGAATCCGAAGACGAACAGCGGTCCCGAGTTGCTCTCGATGTGTGCCCAGTTCCAGTGCAGGAAGGGTGCGGTGAGGATGTCGGGCAGCGTGCCGATGTCGCCGGACACCACTCCGTAGTCCCGCGAGAGTGCGTAGTGGTCGGCGAAGTTCGCGAGCTGCGCCAGCCAGACCAGGGCCAGGAACCCGAACATCACGAAGAACGCCTTCCGCGCCTCCGCGATCATCTGCTCGGGACCCACCGGCCCCGTAGCGACCCGTTCCCGTTCCGCCCCGCCCATGGCACGCTCCCCTCCCCGGCGGATCCGCATCCGCTCCACGACCGCACCCCCAGGATGCCAGCAGTCACCGGGCCCGGATCCCCACGGTCGGGACCAGATTGTTGACGATTTTGTGTACCCATCCTACGGTCGGTAACCATCTCCCAGGAGAGCGGAGAGCTCGAGGAAGCCCGAGGCGCTCCAGGAGCTCGAGACCGAAGGAGTACGTACGTGTCCCCAGCTACCGGCAGTGCCAAAGGCAGCGGCGCCGCGGCCAAGGAGCAGGCCCTCGTCGCGCTGCGCGGGGCCATCCTCGCCGGTGACATGGTGCCAGGACAGCGCCTGGTCGAGGCCGAGTTGGCCGAGCAGTTCGACGTCACCCGGGCCAGCGTGCGGGCCGCGCTGGTCGATCTCGCCGCCGACGGCCTTGTGGAGCGGATCCGCAACCGCGGGGCCCGGGTCCGGACCGTGTCCGTGAGCGAGGCGGTGGAGATCTACGAGTGCCGCATGGTGCTCGAGGGGCTGTGCGCGGCCAAGGCCGCCGAACGGGTCACCGATGCGCAGATCACGCAACTCCTCGCACTCGGCGAGCAGTTGCACGCCGCCGTCCAGGCCGCCGAGCCCCTGAAGTACTCCGAGCTCAACCGCCAACTGCACGACTTCGTCCGGGACATCTCCGGCCAGGACACCGCCGCCGAACTCCTCACCCGTCTGAACGCGCAGATCGTCCGCCACCAGTTCCGGCTGGCCCTGCAGTCCGGGCGCCCTCAGGTCTCCCTGGGCGAACACCTCGCCCTCGTCGAGGCCATCGCCGCACGTGATCCGCAGCGCGCCGAGGCGGCCGCCCGTGCTCATGTGGCCAGCGTCATCGAGGCCCTGCGCGCCGTCGAGGGGTCCGGGACGGGCAAGGCCTGAACCTCAGGGAGGGTCAGGCTCTCGGCTCCAGGGGAGACCGAGAGCCTGTCGGGCCGGCGTTCCGCACGCCCGCCCGACCACCCCGCGAACGGGTCAGTTCTGGTACGTCTTGTTGCGGCCGGGGCCGCCGGACAGGAAGTCCTTGCCGGCGCCTCCGTGCAGGACGTCGTTGCCGCTGTTGCCGTACAGCTTGTCGTCGCCCGCGCCGCCGTACAGGGTGTCGTCGCCCCGGCCGCCCTGGAGCAGGTCGCGGCCCGCGTTGCCGTACAGCTTGTCGTTGCCGTCGTCGCCGAACAGCGAGTTGTCGCCGCTCGTGCCCGACAGGCTGTCGTTGCCCGCGCCACCGTGGCACTCGGCGCTGCAGTTGACGAGGGTGTCGTTGCCCGCGCCGCCGTTCGCGCCCTCGTCGTAGACCCCGCCGCCGCCGGAGAGACGGTCGTTGCCGCCCTGGCCGTAGAGGACGTCGACGCCGTGGCCGGTCAGGGTGTCGTTGCCCGGCCCGCCGTAGATCCTCGTGTACCCGCCGCTGGTGTTGCTGGTCGTCGCGGTGTCGTTGCCGTCACCGAGGTCGACGATCAGGGAGTCGAGGTCGGACGCCGAGGTGTTGGGCTCGGTCACCGTGCAGACGGCCTTGGTGTCGTCGCCGCCGGCCGGGCGGACACAGCCCGCGCCGAGGGAGATCTTGACGGTGTCGTCGAAGGTGTAGATGAAGTCGCTCAGCTGGGAATCCGGGTCGAACGCGCCGAGCGCCCAGGAGACGGACAGGTGGTTCGTCTGACCCGCGGCCGCCGTGTAGAACAGCTTCTGGCCTACGACGACCGCGGTCGCGCTCTTGGCGGGCGCGGCGTGTGCCGCGGGGGCGGCGAGGGTGACGGCCACGGCGGCGGTGGCGAGCGCCAGCGCCCTCGGAAGCGCGGTGATGCGGCGACTGAACATGGTTGGTTCTCCTCCACGGGGCCCGATGGGCCCAACGGGGCCCTGAGGGCCGATGAGGTCCGCGCGTAGGTCTGTGCGCGTGTGGTCACCCCGTTCGACGGCATCCTCCGCGGGGGAGTTGTGGCTCCGGTCGTACAACTTTTTGGCGTTCAGAGGGCGTTCACTTCTGGTTGCTTCTGTTGTGGTGTGGATACTTCCTGGCGTTGGCGGGGGCCCGAAAACAGCAGCGTCGCGGCGACCGATGTGATCGCCATCACCGTCATCGCCGTTGCGGGCGAGGTGAGTTGGGCGACCGACCCCGCCAGCGCCGCGCTCACCCCCTGCATCGTGAGCATGCCCGAGGAGTGCAGCCCCAGGGCGTGCCCGCTCAACTCGTCCGGGGTCAGGGCCATCAGGCGTTCCTGCTGGATCAGACTCGCCCCGAAGCCGATCGAAGCGAGGGCGACCGCGCCCGCCGCCACCGCCACCCCCGGCCGCAGCGCGAACAGCAGATAGGGCGTCGCCAGGAGCAGCAGGAACGGGATGCCCAGGCGCCCGCGGACCGCGGGCGGGATGAAACGGCCCGTCGTCACATCGCCCACGAACATGCCGAACGCCGCGAAGGCGAAGAGCAGACCCGCCCGGTCCGGGGCGTACGACACGTACAGGGACTCGCAGCCGACGATCAGACCGTTCGGGATCCACCCTGCTTTCGGGCAGGGTGCCCGGTCCTTCAGGGCCGGGGTGGATGCCCGCTCGCGCGGAGCGGGGCAGGGGAAGCCGAATCGCGGTCAGGGCGATTCGGCGTCGCCGCCATGGCGCTGAGGGTGGCCGCAAAAAAGCCGGTGGTGACGGGAGCAAAAAAGCCGGTGGTGACGGGAGGTTGAGGGTCATGTGGCCGGTGCCGACCGGTTCGGAAGCCGGGGATGGCCACTCACACAGGTGATGTTGATCGATGGCGTGCGCGATCGGAGAACGTATGGGCTACGTTCACGGCATGGCGCGGTTTCGGATGTACCCGACGAGCGAGCAAGCGGGCATCATGCTCGACCACTGCGCGCACGCCCGGTACGTCTGGAACCTCGCCGTCGAGCAGCACGCGCACTGGAAGCCGGGCCGCACGTCCGCGCCCGGCTTTGCCGAGCAATGCCGCCAGCTCACCGAGGCCCGGCGTGACAACGCATGGCTGCGCGCAGGCAACGCTGATGTGCAGCAGCAGGCTCTGAAGGACTTCACCAAGGCCAAGAACGCCATGTTCACTTCGGGCTTCGGCGAGCCGACCTGGCGCAGAAAGTACGTGCACGAGGGCTTCCGCGTCATCGGCACGAACCGCATTGCGGAGTTCGAGGTGGACGGTTCACCGAGACTGAACGCCAGGGGCAGGCAGGTCATAGGCCGCTCGGTCGTCGTCCGGAAACTCAACCGCCGGTGGGCGCAGGTGAAGGTGCCCGGCTGCGGCTGGGTCCGGTTCCGGCTCAGCCGTAAGGGCAAGGGCTCTGAGCCGCCGAAGGCGAAGACATTCCGTGTCACCTACCACAGCGGCCAGTGGCACATCGCGTTCACCGTCATCCCCGCCCCGGTCGACGCGCCCGGCACGGGTGAGGCCGTCGGTATCGACCGGGGCGTGAAAATCACTGCGGCCCTCTCGGACGGGCGGAAGCTGAACTGCCCGCAGCTCACCGTCAAGGAACGGGCGCAGATCCGTAAGCATCAGCGCCGGGCTGCCCGCGCCCCCAGGGGCAGCGAGGCCAGGACCGCCGAGTGTGCCAGGGTCGCCAGGCTCAGGGCACGGGAGGCCGACCGGCGTAAGGACTGGTGTGAGAAGACCAGCACGATGCTCGCCCGTACCTATGACCTGATGCGATTCGAAAAGCTGAACATCCAGAACATGACCCGCTCCGCGAAGGGGACGGTCGAACAGCCCGGCAGGAACGTCAGGCAGAAGGCCGGGCTGAACCGAGCGATCCTCGCTCAGGGCTGGGGCCTGCTGCGGCAACGCACGGAGCACAAGGCCCCAGGCCGGGTCGAGGACGTCCCGGCACCCTTTACCTCTCTGCGGTGCTCCGCCTGCGGGTGGATCGAGAAGAAGTCGCGCAAGAGCCAAGCCGACTTCGTCTGCGTGTCCTGCGGGTTCACCTGCAACGCCGACGAGAACGCAGCAAACAATGTCGCGGCAGGACAGGGCGGGTTTCCCCCCCGGCGATCAGCCGGTGCCGGAGGGGTGACAGCGGCCACCGGCCGTTCGAGCGCCCGTGAACCTCAACCCACCCGGGTTGGAATCCCCCTCCTTTAAGAGGGGGAGGATGTCAAAGGAGCAGGTACGTCGTCCGGCGCGGGCGCGAGGACCACAGCTGAAGTTTCCCGGGGGTGCCTCTGTGTCTTGTCAAGGTGTGGGATGGGCTCTCCGTTCGTCGGCGAGCATGACCTTCCAGATGTGATCGGCCAGCCGACGCTTCA
>NZ_JBVKCA010000018.1:0-255463 GCF_055656965.1 Streptomyces sp. NPDC111656 | reverse complement strand
CCGCTTCCAGCCGCTCCCACTGTGCATCCGTCAGATCGCCACGAGACATCTGAAGATCGTTTCACGACCTTGATCAACATCTCAAACACGTCCTAGCCGCGTCGTGCGTCGCGGCCCAGCAAGGACTCGACCAGGGCGGCGACATGGCGGCGGTCGTCGGCCGAGAGTTGCTGGACGCTGGCGATGAGCAGGTCGACCTCGGGGTCGGCCGGCGCGCCGGGCGCGCCCTCGGCGGTCGGGGCGTCGGCCGCGTAGACATGAATGCCGCACGCCTCCGCGGCGGCCCGCCGCACGGTGTCCAACGACAGTCCAAGCCCCTTGGACAGCCCTTCGAGCGTGCTGGGCTGGGGCATGCGCACCACCCGCTCGGCCGTGGCCAAGTGGTGGACGGTGGAGCGCGGAATGCCGCCCCGACGTGCCACCTCGCCGTAGGACCAGCCTTCGCGGTCGAGGCGATCTCTGATGATCTGCTGCAGTGCGTTGGCCACCGATGGTCACTTCCTGCTCGCCGCCGGGCGGAACTCTTCCAAGCGGGATCGATTCTACGGGGGGCTTCGCTCCGGCCCCAGAAGTCTTTCCCCGAACCGCTTGCGCGGCGAGCTCCGGGGCTACTACTGTCCAATCTCGTTGGACAGCACGTCCGACCAGATTGGACAGAGTTTGGGGGGAACCAGCCTCCGTCCGATCGGAAATGCCCATCCCTGAGGGGGAATTGATCATGATGGACAACCGTGAACTCGACACCGAGACCGCCGAGCTGCTGCCGGGTCGCGAGGCCCTCGGTCGGCTGAAGTTCAGCTTCGGCAAGACCGTCAACGTGACCAAGCACGTCGCGAACATCGACGCCTCCAACCAGTCGGCCGCCCTGAACGACCACTCCAGCTGGTCGGACGCGTCGTCGGGCGCCTCGCAGGCCATCAACGTCCACCAGTAATCGGCACCGGAGGCTCGCCCGCCTCCACGTCACCGGGTGCTCGCCCGCATCCGCCCCTGTGCCATCACCACACCCGCATCAACGAACCACGTCCCGAAAGGACATCCCATGAGCATGGACATGAACGAGCTGCAGTCCGAGTCCGCCGAGCTCCTCCCCGGCCGCGAGGCCCTGGGCCGCCTGAAGTTCAGCTTCGGCCGCACCACCAACGTGACCAAGCACGTCGCCAACATCAGCGCCCACAACGAGTCGGCCGCCCTGAACGACCACTCCAGCTGGTCGGTGGCGGAGTCCAGCGCCAACCAGGCGATCAACGTCACGCAGTAACACCCGCCGCGCACAACGGCAGTTCGGCGGACCGCGCCCGGGGGCGGGCGCGGTCCGCCCTTGGGGGGGAAGGACCAGAAATGACGGCACTGGGGGACGGGCCCACGTTGCTGTACGACACCGGGTCGCCGGTGCCGGGGCCGGGGGGAATCCCGGTCACCTACGAGCAGTTCGCCACGGGAAGCCTGCCGGTTGTCGGCGTCGGCGTCGAGGCGCTGCCGGTGCCTCGGCTGAGCTCCGGGCTCAAACTGCACGGGGAGTACCAGGGTTCGGGCTTCACCGAGCCGAAGTACATCGCGCGCCGCGGGGACGGCCAGGTCGTGCAGCTGTCACGGCTGCTGTACCTGGTCGCCTCCGCGATCGACGGTGTGAACGACATCGAGACCATCTCGCACCGGGTCAGCGCCCGCTACGGCCGCGAGCTGAGCGCCGACAACGTGCGTTTCCTGGTCGAGGAGAAACTCGACCCGCTCGGCGTCACCGTGCCCGAGGGCAAGGAGGAGGACGAGGTCTCGGCGCCACGCTCCGACCTGCTCCTCGCCCTCAAGGGGCACCGGATCATCTTCAACGAGCGCAGGTCGGGCCGGATCGCCCGCTCGCTGGCCTGGCTGCACCGCCCCACGGTGGTCGTGCTGATGCTCTCGGCGGCCGTGGCCATGGACGTCTGGCTGTTCGGCTTCTTCGGCGCGGTGGAACCCGTGCTCCAGGTCCTCGACCAGCCGGTCCTGATGCTCGTCGTGTTCGCGCTCACCGTGGCCTCGCTGGTCTTCCACGAGTTCGGCCACGCCTCGGCGTGCAGATACGGGGGCGCACGGCCGGGCTGCATCGGCTGCGGGCTCTTCCTCATCTGGCCGTCCATGTACACCGACGTGACGGACATCTACCGGATCGGCCGGGCCGGACGGCTCCGTACCGACCTGGGCGGGGTGTACTTCAACGTCGTCTTCATGCTCGGGATGGCGGGCGCGTACTTCGCCACCGGGCAGCAGTTCTTCCTGGCCGCGGTCTATCTCGGGCACTTCGAGATCCTGGAGCAGCTGATGCCGGCCGTCCGGCTGGACGGCTACTACATCCTGGGCGACCTCGCCGGCGTCCCGGACCTCTACGGCAAGATCAAACCGATCCTGCTCAGCACGGTGCCGGGTCGGCGCGGCAAGGCGGCGCGCGCCGAGGTCGTCGGGCTCAAGAAGTCGTCCCGGACCATCATCACCACCTGGGTCCTCACCATGGTGCCGCTGCTGATCGGCGAGCTCGGGTACGCGCTGTGGAACCTGCCGCGGATCGTCGCGACGATGGTCCGCTCGCTCACCGACCAGGTAGTGGGAACCGGGGACGCCTTCGCGGGCGGTCAGATCGCCGCGGCCCTGATGGGCGTGATCGGCTGCTTCATGCTGCTGTGCCCGATGGCCGGCGTGGTCTATCTGTCGCTCAAGGTGGGCGGCCGGGTGTTCCGCGCCGCGAAGCGGTCGACGGCGGACAAGCCCCGGCTGCGGGTGGCGCTGTGCGCGCTGGCACTGCTGGGCCTCGGCTCGCTGAGCTACGCGTGGGTGTCCGGTGTGACACCCGAGCCGCTGCCGAAGCGTCCGCCGATCGCGCCGATCCTCCAGCCCGGCGTGTCCACGGCCGAGCCGCCCGCCCGGCCCGCGACCGCGCCCCGGCCGCACACGTCACCGTCCGACACCTCGGCGGCCCTGCCGTCCGGCGCCGCGTCCTCCGGCTCCACGGCCGCCACCGCGCCGAGCGCGTCCGCCTCGCCCAGCGCGGACGCCTCCGCCTCCACGTCACCCGGCGCCTCCCCGTCCACGAAGCCGACCACACCGGCCGGCGGTCCGGGCACGACGGGTTCCGTCTCGGCCGGTCCGCCCGCGGGTCCGTCCGAGCCGCCCGGCCCGTCGCCGTCCGTCTCGTCGTCCGCACCGGCGCCCTCGACGGATCCGCCGACGCCGACCGAATCCGTCAGCGCGACCGGCGCACCGAGCCCGGCCACCCCGTGACCGCCCTCGGCGATCACCAGCCCGGTGGCCGTCGTCCCGCCGAACCACGACCGCAGGAGACCCATGTGAGTACCCATCCCAACACGCACCGCAAGCCACGCCCAGCCGGCCGGATCCTCTCCCAACGAGCCATGCGCATAGGCCTGTTCGCGGCCGGCGCGGCCGGTATCGCCGCGGCGGTCCCGGCCCAGGCCGCCACCGCCGCGGCGGGCTCGGTCGCCCGCCACGCCGTCGCGGAGGACCACACCTTCAGTCACGCCGACCGGGCACATCCGACCCAGGTCAAGGACTCCTTCACCGTGCGGCAGCTCGGCACAGCGAAGGCGGTCGGTGTACGCAACCAGGCAGGCGCGGTCTCCGTCGGCTGCTCGGTCGACGCGCACTGCCGGTCGGTCGCACTGTCCTTCCAGATCGTCACGCTGGCGGGCCAGAACACCCACCTGAACGCGGTGAACCTCAGCGACGCGACCAACGAGCACTGCGACGGCTGCCAAACCCTCGCCGGCGCCTACCAGTTCGTGGTGTCCACCGCCCGCCCGTTCACCCTGGACGCCACCGCGCAGCGCAAGCTCGCCGACATCCACCGCAGGCTGGACGACCTGACCCGGTCAAAGATCCCGGCGACCGACCTCAAGACGCAGGCCGACTCGCTGGCCGCGGAGGTCACCGACGTCCTGCACGACGCGGTGGCAGGCGCACCGAAGGCCCCGGACGCGCCCGCCGTCGCGGTCCACCGTCACCTGGACGGCTGGCCCGGCCACTGACCCAACGGCCACCATGAAGGGGTACGGCGTCACCGACCGGCAGGTGACGCCGTACCCGTGCGTGCGGCTCAGTCGGCCGTGCGTCCTGCCACCAGCCACTTCGACGGCAGCTCGATCCGCGCGCCCTCGGGTGTGAACTCGGTGGTCACGAGAGGGAGTTCACCGCTCGCGAGGACGGTGAGGCCCGCCGCGCGAAGGTAGTCGGGGACCGCGTCGTCGGACACCTCGCCGGGCGCGATGCCGTGCCGGAAGATGGGGGCCAGCTTGGGCGGCGGTCCCTCGGAGCTCCGGGCCAGGCCCATCAGGACCGGCCGGGCGGCTTCGGAGAGTTCGACGAGAAAGGCCCGGCCGCGCTCCCCCACCAGGGTGGCGAGGGCGTCCACCAGCGGCTGACGGTCGTCCGGCTCGCACTGGTGGAGCACGCCCCGCATATAGACGTTGGCGTCGCCCAGCTCCGCGTGCAGGGCCTGTGCCTCGGCCTTCTCGGCCGCGTCGAACAGCCGGTACGTCGCCTGGCCCGCCGGATCGGCGAGGCGGGCGTGCTCGAGAGCGGCGGCCGAGAGGTCGGCGCCGACCACATGCCGGAAGCGATCGGCCAGGAAGCGGGTCTGGGTGCCGTTGCCGCAGCCCAGGTCCACGACCGGCAGATCGTGAGCCGACAGGTACGGCTCGAAGAGGGCGAGGTGGACGCCCGCGGTCAGTGCGGGGTCCGCGTCCCAGAAGACGGCTCCCTGCTCGTCGGGGGCCTCGCGCCAGAAGCCCTCCCAGGCTTCCCTGTACCGATGTGTCACGCTCATGCCCGCTCCCCAGGTCGCCACCGCGGCCCGCCGAGGATGGCGGGCGGGATCGGTCTATCGCGCCGGGCGTGCGTCGACAAGCGTGCGGCGCATAACTGCACGGTTCATTTCGATCCGTGTACGCCGGTACGCGCCCCCGGGTCAGCGCCTCGGGTCAGCGCCTCGGGTCAGCGCCTCGGGTCAGCGCCTCGGGTCAGCGCCTCGGCAAGGTCAGTTCGAACCACACGGTCTTGCCGTCGCCGGTGCGGCTCGTGCCCCACTCGCGGGCCAGCGTGCTGACGATACGCAGACCGCGGCCGAACTCGTCGCCGGGGCTCGCGCTGAGCAGCGTCGGCAGGGTGTGGTCGTCGTCGGCCACCTCGCACAGCAGGGTGTCGCCGCGTACGAGCCGCAGTTCGATACGGCGACTGTGCGCGTGCCGTACGGCGTTGGTGACCAGCTCGCTGACCATCGACTCGGCCGGGTCGGCCAGCCGGGCCAGGCCCCAGTCGTGGAGCTGTTCGCGGACCACGGTGCGGGCCCGGCGGGCCTCGACCGGGTCGAGCGAGAGCCGCCACTCGGCGACGTCCTCGGGTTCGATGCCGCCCAGCCGGGCCAGCAGCAGCGCCACGTCGTCCTTGCGGCCGCCACGGGTGTTGAGGGCGCGGATGATCGTGTCGCAGGCGTCGTCCATGGACGCGGCCGGGTGGGCGGCGGACTCGCAGAGCGTGGCGAGGCCGACACCGATGTCCTCGCCGCGCACCTCGACCAGGCCGTCGGTGCACATCACGAGCCGGTCGCCGGGCGCCACCGGCACGCGTACCGCCTCGAAGGGCACGCCGCCGACCCCGATGGGCGCGCCGGTCGGCAGGTCGAGCAGCTCGCTGTGCCCGTCCTCGGCACGGACCAGGACGGGCGGGATGTGGCCCGCGTTGGCGATCTGCAGCTCGCCGGCGATGGGGTCGTAGACCGCGTACAGACAAGTCGCGAGGTAGTGCTCGCCGAGCCGCTGGGCCAGATCGTCGAGGTTGCGCAGGAGTTGGGCGGGCGGCAGGTCGAGCGCCGCCATGGTCTGCACCGCCGTACGCAACTGGCCCATCATCGCCGCCGAGTTGAGGCCATGGCCCATCACGTCGCCGACGACGAGGGCGGTGCGGGAGCCGGGCAGTTTCACCGAGTCGAACCAGTCGCCGCCGACGCGTCCCAGCAGGGTGCCGGGCAGATAGCGGGTGGCGATGTCGCAGCCGGCCATGCGGGGCGCGATATGCGGCAGCATGCTGTCCTGGAGGGTCTCGGCGACGCTCTCCTGGTAGGTGTACATGCGCGCGTTGTCGAGGACGAGGCCCGCGCGGGCCGCGAGTTCGGCGCCGGTGACCCGGTCCATGTCGTTGAACTCGACGCGCTCCGGGTGGCGCAGCAGGATCATGAACCCGAGGACCACGTTGCGGGCCTTCAGGGGCACGACCAGCATGGAGCGGTGGGTGATCAGCGGCCTGATGTCGCGCTTCTCGAACTGCGCGGCGATCATGTGCCCCATCTGCTCGCTGATGCGCGGCACGAGGACGGGTTCACCGGTGGTCATGCACTGGAAGAAGGGGGTGTGCGCGGGGAACGGCATGGCCTCGCCG
The DNA here is from genome assembly GCF_055656965.1 of Streptomyces sp. NPDC111656. Taxonomy (NCBI): domain Bacteria; kingdom Bacillati; phylum Actinomycetota; class Actinomycetes; order Kitasatosporales; family Streptomycetaceae; genus Streptomyces; species Streptomyces sp. NPDC111656. The sequence continues at coordinate 249,040 of NZ_JBVKCA010000018.1, read as the reverse complement.
ACCGGCACGACGTCGTCCCAGCGGCCCGGCTCGTCGGTGTGTTCGAGGGCGACGCGGTGCCACATGGTGGTCGTGTCGGGCACACCGTCGGGGAAGCCCTCACCGGCGACGACCTGTTCGCGCAGATAGGTGCCCGCCACGTCCGTGAAGCGCGGCACCACGGCCCGGCTGACCTCGAGGATCGTCTGCGCGAGGTCGAGCGAGGTACCTATGCGCCCGCTGACCTCGTTGAGGAACTCCAGGCGCTCGCGGACGGCGACGTACTCGAGGTCCTCGCCGTCCTCGCCGTCCTCGTCCTGGAGCTCCTGCGGCAGGAGCTCGCCGGTGGCCGCCGCGCGCGCCGCCCGCTCACGGCGCGCCTTGCGTTCGGCGCGCCGGGGCACGCCCCAGTCGGGAGTCACCGGCACCCGGTCGTTCTGACTGAACTCCAGGACGGGGTAGCCCAGTTCGAGGACCTGGGCGACGATGCGGGCGCCGTCACCCACGCTCATGCTGGGCAGGATCTCGGGCAGTCCGCGGGCCAGTTCCTCGGCGCCGGGGAAGTCGGTGTGCAGCGCGAAGCCGGGCGCGATGCGCTCGATGGCCACCTCGTCCTCGTGGCGCAGCGCGTCCGCGTCGGCGGCGAGCACGAGCAGCCGCTCCGGTCCGGGGCCGACCAGCGGGTACGCCCACCACAGGACGTCCACGCGGTCCCGCTCGGGCACGGTGAGCCGGGCGCGTCCGGCGGCCGGGTAGGAGAACCGTCCGCCGAGGGAGGACTCCAGGCCGGGGCCGAGTCCGTCGTACGCCGCGTACGCCCCGTAGGGCGCGATCTCGTCCTCTTCGGGGAGCGCGCCGGAGACGGGGAGCAGGTCGACGGCGGGGCGTCCCACCGCGTCCTCCTTGGGCACGCCGAACTGGCGCCGGGCGCCGGTGCTCCAGTGCGACACCAGTCCGTCGCGGTCGACGACCACCACGGCCAGCGGGATGCGCCCGGCCCCGGTGTGCTCCACCGCGCCGTTCCCGGCCGAGGGGCCAGGAAGCGAACCCGCCTCGATGCCATGGTCCATGGCTCAGGCCCTCTTTTCCCGAGTTCGCAAGATCTGTGCCGCCACGACCCACGGTACGACCACGGCCGGTTGCGATGTGTGGCATTGCGCGAATTGCGCCCGGGGGCGCCTTGGGCACCCATGAGGGGCGCGGGGAACGGCGCGACCAGCCACGGACGACCCGCGGCCGACGGACTCGACCGGCCCTCGCCCTCCTAGTCCTCGTGCCCCAACTGCAGATCCCGCTCGGTCCTACCGCCCCCGGCCACTTGGAGCACCGTAGCCACCGGCGGGTACCCGGCCGCGATGACGGTGTACTCGCCGGAGGACAGGTCGACGAACCGGAACGCCCCGTCCGCACCGGTGGTGAGGGTGTCCACCACGTTCCCCGCGGCGTCCAGGAGCGTCACCCGCGCGTCCTCGACGGGCCGGCCGCCGCCCGCCCGCACGGTACCGCGCAGCACGGCGCCGCCCGCGAGTTCGACGTCCTGGCGGGTCTCGCGCGAGGCCTGCACGCTGACGGGCAGGGCGGCCGGGCGAAACGCGGGCGCGCTGGCGGCGAGGGTGTACTCGCCCGCCACCAGCTCCGTGATGACATAGCCGCCCTCGCGCCCGCTGCGGGTGGCGGCCACGACTTCCCCGTGGACGTTGGTGAGCGTGACGGTGGCGTCGCGCACGGGGCTGCCGTCCGCGGTCAGTACGCTCCCGGCGAGGCGTCCGGCACCACCGAGGACGACGTCCAGTTCCACGGGGCGCTCGCCGATGGTCACCGAGACGGCCTGCGGCTGGTGACCGCCGGCCGCGGCGATCAGGACGTACGACCCCGATCCGGGCGTGGACAGCGCGTACCGGCCGTCCTCGCCGCTGGCGCCCCGCCCGATCTGCTGTCCGGCGATGTCGATGAGGGTGAGCGCGGCGCGCGGCACGACGGTCCCGTCGGGGTGCTGCACGGTGCCGCAGACGGGGATCCCGGCGGCGTAGGACGAACGGGCCTGCGGGATAGGGGCGTTCACGCGTGCGGCTTCCGGGTCGGCGATGGGGGCGTTGTGGGACACCAGCGGTTTCTCCTTGAGGAAGCAGGCGATGAGCAGGCCCAGGACGAGCACCGGGACGAGATAGAGGAAGATCCGCGGCATGGCGTCCGCGTAGGCGCGGACGTAGGCGTCGCGCAGGGCCCCGGGCAGGGAGTGGACGAGCTGCGGGGTGATGGACTCGGGGTCGGGCAGGCCGGTGCGCGGGGGCAGGCGGTCAGCGAGCGCGTCCGACAGCCGGTGGGCGAACAGCGTGCCGAAGATGGCGGCGCCGACGCTGCCGCCGATCTGCCGGAAGTAGTTGTTGGCGCTGGTCGCGGTGCCGAGGTCGGCGGGGCGCACGGAGTTCTGCACGGCGAGGACCAGGACCGGCATCACCATGCCGATGCCCGTGCCGAGGACGGCCATCCAGATGCTGTAGTGCAGTCGGGGCGTGTCGACTTCGAGGCGGGACAGGAGCCACATGCCGAGGGCCGACAGGGCGCTGCCGAGGATCGGATAGATCTTGTAGCGGCCGGTGCGGCTGATGAGCTGTCCGCAGACGATGGAGGCGCCGACGATGCCGCCCATCATGGGGAGCATCAGGAGTCCGGACTCGGTGGCGCTGGCCCCGTCGACCATCTGCAGGAAGGTCGGCAGATAGCTGGCCGCTCCGAAGAGGGCGACGCCGATGACGAGCCCCACCAGGGCGGTGATGTTGAAGACGCCGTCCTTGAACAGCCTCGGCGGGATGAGGGGTTCCCTGGCGAAGCGCTCGGCGACGAAGAAGAGGACGGTCGCGAGGAGCGCGCCCGCACCGAGCCCCGTGATGACCCGTGAACCCCAGGCGTACTCGGTGCCGCCCCAGCTCGTCAGCAGGACCAGGCAGGTCGACGCGGCGGCCAGCAGCAGCACACCGAGTACGTCGACGCGTCCGCGCGCGGGGGGCCTGGGCAGCTTCAGTACGACGGTGACGACGGCCAGGGTGAGCAGGCCGAAGGGCACGTTGATGTAGAAGCACCAGCGCCAGGAGAGGTGGTCGGTGAAGTAGCCGCCCAGGAGGGGCCCGGCGACCGAGGCGAGGCCGAAGGCGGCGCCGATCAGGCCCATGAAGCGGCCGCGCTCGCGAGGCGGCACGATGTCCGCGATGATCGCCTGCACGCCGATCATGAGGCCGCCCGCGCCGACGCCCTGGATCGCGCGGAAGGCGATCAGCTGGTCCATGCTCTGGGCGCGTCCCGAGCACGCCGAGCCGGCCACGAAGACGACGATCGCGAACTGGAAGACGCCCTTGCGGCCGAAGAGGTCGCCGAGCTTGCCGTAGACGGGGAGTCCGACGGTGGAGGTGAGCAGATAGGCGGTGATCGCCCAGGACATCCTGCCCAGGCCGTGCAGCTCACCGACGATCTTCGGGAGCGCGGTGGCCACGATCATCTGATCGAGGGCGGCGAGCAGCAGCGCGAGCATGAGCCCGAAGAAGACCAGCCGTACCTGGCGCGGGCTCAGGGGGGCGGTCCCGGGCACCGGTGGAGGGGAGTGCTGCGCAGGCGCGGCAGCCGGTTCGTCCTGCACCAGAGTGATCCCGCCCACGTACCGCTCCCCTCGTCGCGCCCACCGCACAATTCCCGCTTATCGCGACAACTGTGAGCAAGCACGACGAGTTACGGCGAACCATCGCTTCGCGTGGACATCCACTCGAACCGGTGAGGGTGACAACGCGCCCCGGAGAGTTGCCTCTTGGGCCGTGCGACTGCCAAAGAGGCGTAGGTCCGGGCTACTTCTGCGTCTCGGTGGCGAGCCTGTCGAGCACCAGGTCGTAGATCCTGCCGAGGCCCTTGGGCGCGAAGGTCTTCTCGAAGAAGCCACCGATGCCGCCCGCGCCGTCCCAGACGGTGGTGACGACGACGCGGGACTTGCCCTCGCCGGCCGGGGTGACCCGCCAGGTGGTGACCATGGAGGAGTTGCGGTCCTTCTCGACGAGCTCGCCGTCGGTGGGCTCGGTGACCTCGAGCAGGCAGTCGCGCACGCGCTTGCTGGTGGCCTGGAGCTTCCAGTGGACGAGGGTGCCCTCGCCGTCGCCGCCCTCGCGCACCTCGTACTCGCTGAAGTGCTCGGGCAGCAGCTTCGCGCGCGTGCCGCTGTAGTCGGCCAGGGCGTCGAACACCGCCTCCGCGTCCGCCGCGATGACCCGCTCCGTCGTGGCCTCGACCTGCGCCATTGCACTTCCTCCAGCACTTGGTGACTCGGGGTGTGCGGCAAGCCAACCACCCGGCGGCCCGACCCCCCAAATCGGGGCCCCGAAATTGCGGTCGCACGATCAAGGGAACATGTGTTCTATTCTGTGGCCAGTGCTATCGAGGAGGCGTCATGCGCTGGGACAACCTCACAGCGGACCCCGCCGGGGACCGCGCCCGGGACGCCGCGCTGTTCGGCGCGGACGCGGTGACCACCCGTACGTTCGACACCCCGGAGTTCCGTGGCATCACGTTCCACGAGATCCGGGCCCGCTCGATCGTGAACCGGGTACCGGGGGCCTCGCGCATGCCCTTCGAGTGGACGGTCAACCCCTATCGGGGCTGCACACACGCGTGTGTGTACTGCTTCGCGCGCAAGACCCACAGCTATCTGGACCTCGACACGGGACTCGACTTCGACTCCCAGATCGTGGTGAAGGTCAACGCGCCGGAACTGCTGCGCCGCCAGCTCGGCTCACGCCGCTGGCAGGGCGAGCACATCGCGATGGGTACGAACGTCGACTGCTACCAGCGGGCCGAGGGCCGCTACCGGCTGATGCCCGGCATCATCGCGGCCCTGCGCGACCACGCGAACCCCTTCTCGATCCTGACGAAGGGCACGCTGATCCTGCGCGACCTCGACCTGCTGAAGCAGGCCTCCGAGGTCACCGACGTCGGGATCTCGGTCTCCGTGGGCTTCACCGACTCCCAGCTGTGGCGCACCGTCGAGCCGGGCACCCCGGCCCCGGAGCGCCGTCTGGACGTCGTGCGCACCCTCACGGACCACGGCATCGGCTGCGGGGTCCTGATGGCCCCCGTGATCCCCTTCCTGGGTGACAGCCCGGCCCAACTACGCGCCACCGTACGGGCGATAGCGGCCTCCGGGGCCACCTCGGTGACCCCGCTCGTCCTGCATCTGCGGCCCGGCGCCCGCGAGTGGTTCATGGCCTGGCTGGAGCACTACCACCCGTATCTCGTACGGCGCTACGAGCGGCTGTACGCGGAGGGCGCCTACGCCCCGAAGTGGTACCAGCGCCGGATCACCCGTCAGGTCCACGAGCTCGCCCAGGAATACGGCATCGGTCCCACGCGCGCGGGGATGCCCCGCAGGATCGCCGCGCCCGCGGAGCCCGCCGAGCCCATGGCGCCCGCCACGCCGGAGCCGACCCAGCTCACCCTGCTCTGACCACGGCGAACGGCCGTTGTCCGGCCCGTTCCTGACGGCATCCGAGCGCATCACACGGCTCAATTGGGTCAAGACTTTCCAGAACGAGTTCTTCCGGGGCCGCTTTCCGGGACGATGCGGCGAAGGCCGTGGCGTGCACGGCTCAAAATCCTCCGTCCTTGGGAGGCTCTGTGAAGAAACGCGCAGCTGCTCTGTGCGGGGCGGCGGCCGTGCTGGCCGGGATGATCACGTCGATCCCCGCCGACGCGAGCGCCGGTTCCGCGACCGCACCGCGCACCACCCTCACCACCGCGAAACCCACCTGGAAGAAGTGCGGGACCAGCAGCTATCCGACGCTCCAATGCGCGTCCCTGAAGGTGCCGCTGGACCACTCCAAGCCCCACGGCCGGCAGATCACCCTCGCCCTCTCACGCGTGCCGCACACCGCGAAGACGTACCAGGGGCCGCTGCTGGTGAACCCGGGCGGTCCCGGCGGCAGCGGGCTCTCGCTGGCCGGATTCGTCGCCTCCTCGCTGCCGAAGGCAGTGGCGGCGCAGTACGACGTCATCGGCTTCGACCCGCGCGGTGTCGGCGCCAGCAAGCCCGCCCTGGACTGCAGGCCCGGGTCCTTCAACCCGGTGCGCCCGAACTCCGTGCCCAGCACGGCCGCGATCGAGAAGGCCAACCTCGACCGCGCCAAGGCCTTCGCCAAGGCGTGCGGCAAGAAGTACGCCGACCTGCTGCCGTACATCGACACGGTGAGCGCGGTCCGGGACATGGACTCGATCCGCGCCGCGCTCGGCGCCAAGAAGATCAACTACTTCGGTTACTCGTACGGCACCTACCTCGGTGCCGTGTACGCGAAGCTCTACCCGCAGCGTGTACGCCGTCTGGTGCTCGACTCCATCGTCGACCCCAGCGGTGTCTGGTACGAGGACAACATCGGCCAGGACTACGCCTTCAACGACCGCCACCAGGCGTTCATGGCCTGGGTCGCCAAGCACGACGCGACCTACAAGCTCGGCACGGACCCGGCCAAGGTCGAGGCCAAGTGGTACGCCATGCGGGGGGCGCTCGCCAAGAACCCCGCGGGCAAGAAGGTGGGCGCCTCCGAACTGGAGGACACCTTCATTCCGGGCGGCTACTACAACGGCTACTGGCCCTCCCTCGCCGACGCGTTCGCGGCCTACGTGAACGACAAGAAGACGGCCCCGCTCGTCGCGGCCTACGAGAACCTCGGCGCCGTCAACGCCTCCGGCGACAACGGTTACAGCATCTACACCGCGGTGCAGTGCCGTGACGCGTCCTGGCCGCGCGACTGGAACCAGTGGCGCAAGGACAACTGGGCGGTGTACGGCAAGGCACCGTTCATGACCTGGAACAACGCCTGGTACAACGCGCCGTGCGCGTTCTGGCCGACGAAGACGCTGCGGCCGGTGAACATCGCCAACAAGGCGCTGCCGCCGACGCTGCTCTTCCAGGCCACGAACGACGCGGCCACTCCCTACCAGGGCGGCGTGACGGTCCATCACGCGCTGCGCGGCTCCAGCCTGGTGGTCGAGCAGGGCGGCGGGAACCACGGCATCACGCTGAGCGGGAACGCCTGCCTGGACAAGTACCTGGCGGCGTACCTCACCAACGGCAAGGTGCCGCACGGCAGCGGCGTGGCCGACGCGGTGTGCAAGAAGCTGCCGGACCCGGAGCCGAAGAGCACGAAGGCTGCGTTGTCCACCACCTCGGGCGGTGCGTCCTCGGCAGGCGCGACGCTGCACGGGCTGCTCGGCCACCGCGGCTGAGCACGCCCTGACGGCCCGTCGGGGGCGTTGTCAGACCCATGGTCCACCATGGACGCATGAGTGAGCTGACCCGCATTCCCGCCCCCGACGGGGTCGCCCCCGCCGCCGCGTACTCGCACGTCGTCCTCGGTACGGGCCGCTTCGTCGCGGTCTCGGGGCAGCTCGCCCTGGATGAGGACGGCAAGCTCGTCGGCGCGGGCGACCCGGCCGCGCAGGCCCGCCAGGTGTTCGAGAACCTGCGCCGCTGTCTGGCCGCCGCCGGGGCGACCTTCGACGACGTCGTCAAACTCACCTTCTTCGTCACGGACATGGCCCACATGCCGGCCGTCCGCGCGGCCCGCGACGGCCACATACCCGCGGACCGCCTCCCGGCCGCGTCGGCGGTGCAGGTCGCCGCGCTGGTCCGACCCGAGTTCCTGATGGAGATCGAGGCGTATGCGGTGGTGAGCGAGTGAGCACGCTCCCGGTCCGGATCCGGGAGATGGTCCTCTCGGACTGCGAGCGGGTGGCCGAGATACGCATCGGCGGCTGGCGGACCGCGTACCGGGGGCTGATGCCCCGGTCGTACCTCGACGCGCTCAGCGTGGCCGAGGACGCGGCCCGGCGGCGCAAGCGTTTCGGGCGGGGCGGCGGCGCGATCGTGAACCTGGTCGCCGAGCGGGACGGCGAGGTGGTCGGCTGGGCCTGCCACGGCCCGTACCGGGACGACGAGGCCCGCGGCGACGGCGTCGGGGCGGCCGAATTGTACGCGATCTACGTCGATCCCGAGAGGGTAGGGGCCGGAGTGGGCCGCGCGCTTCTCACGGAATCTATCGCCCGCTGCACCGCCGCGGGACACGAGCGCATGCTGCTGTGGGTGCTCGAGGGAAACACCAGGGCGCGTCGGTTCTACGCACAGGCCGGGTTCGGTCCCGACGGTGGCGAGGAGCCTTTCGATGTGGACGGTGTCGCGGTGCCCGAGGTCCGGTACGCCCGCACCCTCACGCGCCCCGGCGCCGACACCGGGGCGCGCCCGTAGCGGGGGAACATCTTTGCGGTTCCGACCGTTCCCGTGCGGACGTCACGGACTACGCTCGAAGGGCCGGGTCCGGAGCGCGACGACACGGTGAGCACGGTCGACGAGGCGCCGCGGGAGGCGGCCCGTCGGCCGCCCGCCGTGTCACCCGGGCAGTCGGGCCAGCGCGTGCACCGCCGCCTCGGCGAGTGCCGGATGGGCGAGCGCCTCGTTCAGGACGGGTCTCGCACGTACGTCCCCCAGCGCCCCGAGCCCCTCCACACAGGCCAGGGCGACCGCGCGGTAGGGGTCGTGGGGGCGCAGCCTGCGCTCCAAGGTGGTGATCAGCGCCGGTACGGCCTCGGGGGCGCGCAGCTCGACCAGGAGTCGTACGGGATGCAGCGCGTAGGCGACGCGCAGTTCGTTGGTGGCGAGCGCGGCCGCCGCGCGGGCCGTGCGCGGATCGCCGAGGCGGGCGAGCGCGTGCGCCGCGGACGCGCAGCGCTGTGGGTCGCGGTGGTTCAGCAGCAGGACCAGAGCCTCGAAGGCCCGCCGGTCCCCGGCGAGTCCGAGCCGGAAGGCGACCAACTCCCGGGCCCACAAGGGCTGTCCGGGCGCGGTCAGCGCGTCGGCCAGCACCTTCGGATCCTCGGTCGCCACGAGTCGCTCGTACACCGGCGAAGCCCCCGCCTCGTTTCGTAGACGCTCCGTGAGTGATCGCAACTCTTCGTCCATGAAGCCGAGCCTAGGCGCGGCCCCCGTCGCTCCGGGACCTACATCACAAACTCGGGGGCTGGCGCGCTCGTTACCGGCGGGTTAAGCTCAGACGAGCGAGTTACCCACTCGCGTTTTGCTTGCGGTGGCCTGGTGACGCAGCCGCCGTGAGAGCAGTCGGTTCGGTACCTCAGGTACCTCAGTGCGACACGGCTCCGGGACAGGGCCGGTCGGCTTCACCGTTCCCCGGGTGTGCCCTCGCGGGCATCCCCTCTGGACGGCACCGGGCGTGTGCGCTCGTCAGCCCGGCAACACCCGCACTCTCCGCACTCCGTGCGCCTCCTCGGCGTACCTGCGTGCGCTCCTCAGTCGTCACCCTCTTCCTGGAGTCCCGCGATGGCAACTCCCCTGTCCGACACCCCTCTGTCCCCCATCAAGACCGTCGCCGTCGTCGGCCTCGGCACGATGGGCACCGGCATCGCCGAGGTCCTCGTCCGGGCCGGCCGCGACGTCATCGGCATCGACATCAGCGAGGCCGCGGCCGCCCAGGCCGTCTCCGCCCTCGAAGCCTCCACCGCCCGCGCCGTGCGACGCGAGCGCCTCAGTGAGCAGGAGCGCGCCGACGCCCTGCCCCGCTTCCGCACCTTCACCGACCTCGCGGCCGCCGCCGACGCCGATCTGGTCATCGAGGTGACCCCGGAGTCGTACGACATCAAGCAGCAGGTCTTCCGCGCGCTGGACGGCATCGTGCGTCCGGACACCATCCTGGCCACCGGCACCAACGCGCTCTCGGTGACGCGCCTGGCCGCCGACTCGGCCCGCCCCGAGCGCGTCCTCGGCCTGCACTTCTTCAACCCGGCCCCGGCGATGAAGCTGGTCGAGGTCGTGTCGTCGGTGCTGACCGCGCCCACGGCCGTGAGCGCGGTCACCAACCTCGCGCTCGACCTGGGCAAGGAGCCCGTCGCGGTCGGCGACCGCCCCGGCTTCGTCGCCGACGGGCTGCTGTTCGGCTACCTCAACCAGGCCGCCGCGATGTACGAGGCCAAGTACGCCTCCCGCGAGGACATCGACGCCGCGATGAAGCTCGGCTGCGGGCTGCCCATGGGCCCGCTCGCGCTGCTCGACCTGATCGGCGTCGACACCGCGCGGACGGTCCTGGAGGCCATGTACGCCGAGTCCCGCGACCGGCTGCACGCCCCCGCGCCCATCCTCAAGCAGCTCAGCGAGGCGGGCCTGACCGGCCGCAAGTCGGGGCGGGGCTTCTACTCCTACGAGGCGCCCGGCAGCGCGACGGTCGTGCGGGACGCGCTGACCCCCCTCTCCGGCGGCCCCGAGGTCCCCGGCCGGACGGTCCGCTCCGTCGGTGTCGCGGGCTCGGGGACCATGGCCTCCGGCATCGCCGAGGTCTTCGCGAAGGCCGGGTACGAGGTCGTCCTCGCCGCCCGCTCCGAGGAGAAGGCGCAGGCCGCGAAGGCCCGCATCGGCAAGTCCCTGGCCCGCTCGGTCGACAAGGGCCGGATGACCGCCGAGGCCGCCGCGAGCACCCTGGACCTGATCGTCCCGGCGGGCTCGTACGACGCCTTCGCCGACGTCGATCTCGCCCTGGAGGCGGTGGCCGAGGACCTGGAGGTCAAGCAGCAGCTGTTCGGGGTGTTCGACAAGGTCTGCAAGCCCGGCGCGATCCTCGCCACGACCACCTCCTCGCTGCCCGTGGTCGCCTGCGCCCGTGCCACCTCACGCCCCCAGGACGTGATCGGCATGCACTTCTTCAACCCGGCCCCGGCGATGAAGCTGGTCGAGGTGGTCAGGACCGTCCTGACCACGGACGACGTGCACGCCACGGTCCGCGAGCTGTGCGGGAAGATCCGCAAGCACCCGGTGGACTGCGGGGACCGGGCCGGTTTCATCGTGAACGCGCTGCTCTTCCCGTACCTGAACAACGCGATCAAGATGGTCCAGGAGCACTACGCCACCCTCGACGACATCGACGCCGCGATGAGGCTGGGCGGCGGCTACCCGATGGGGCCGTTCGAACTCCTCGACGTCGTCGGTCTGGACGTCTCGCTCGCCATCGAGAAGGTCCTGCACCGCGAGTTCCGCGACCCGGGTCTCGCCCCCGCGCCGCTCCTGGAGCACCTGGTGGCCGCGGGCTGCCTCGGCCGCAAGACGGGCCGCGGCTTCCGCGAATATGCCCGCCGCTGAGCGTCCCGGCGACCGGCTGGCCGACACCGCCGACTGGGGCGGACTGCTCGGCCCGGCCGGGAACCCCCCACCCGTCGAGGGTGGGGGGTTCCCCGGACATGCGCGTTCCCCTGCGCACATGCAGTACGTTCGGGTCATGTCCCAGCCCGCCAAGTCCTCACGTACACCAGCCACGCCCGACGCTCCGGAGAGCGCCGCGGGCAGTCGCGCCGCCGCCCAACGGCTCAAGATGCGCCGAGAACTGGCGGCCGCGGCCATGGAGCTGTTCGCGACCAAGGGGTACGAGGCGACCACCGTCGACGAGATCGCGGCCCGGGCCGGGGTGGCCCGCCGCACGTTCTTCCGCCACTTCCGCTCCAAGGAAGAGGCGATCTTCCCCGATCACGACGACACCCTGATCCGCGCGGAGGCGGTCCTCAACGCGGCTCCGGCGCACGAGCACCCGCTCGACACGGTGTGCCGCGGCATCAAGGAAGTCATGACGATGTACGCGGCCCAGCCCGAGATCTCCGTCTCACGCTACAAGCTGACCCGCGAGGTACCCACGCTCCGGGAGGCCGAGATCGCCTCCGTGGCCCGCTACGAGCGGCTCTTCACCCGCTATCTCCTGGGCCACTTCGACGAGCACGCGCACGACGACGACGCCAACGACGATCCGCTGCTCGCGGAGGTCGCCGCGTCCGCCGTGGTCACGGCCCACAACCATGTCCTGCGGCGCTGGCTGCGGGCGGGGGGACAAGGCGACGTCGAGGCGCAGCTGGACCACGCCTTCTCCATCGTCCGCAAGACCTTCGGGACGGGGATCGGGGCCGGGCGGGAGACCACGCCCCGGACGGCGCCGGCGTCCGCCTTCACCGAGGGCGACGTCCTGGTGACCGTGGCCCGGGTCGACGCGCCCTTGGACCAGGTCATGCGGACCATCGAGCAGGCGCTGCGGGAGCGGTCGTAGAGCGCGGAACCCCGGGCCCTTCCGGCGCCGGGGGCGCGGTACCGCCCGGACCCATGCGCGCCCGCAGGGCGGGCCGAGTCCCCTCCTGATGGCTCGGCCGGGGGCGAATCCGGGGGGCAGGGAGTCGTCCGGCTCTCCCGTCGTCAGTCCCGTCACCAGGCGTCCCGTCGCCGGGGCCGGCATCGGCCCGAGCATATTGTGACCGGTCGCCAGGACCACCCCGGGATCCGGCCGAACTCCTTCTACGGTGTGCGGAGTTGACGGATCTTCTCGGGTCGCGGCACGGTCTGGACCGGTGGGTCTTCACCCTCGACGAGTTGCGGTGCCGCGACTCGTCGCCATGGCCGTACGCCAGGAACACGCCCGGTACGCGGAGCCGCTGCCGTCCGGGTTGCGCGAGCGCGAGGACCGGCCGGCCCGCCCAGCCGGACGGGCGTCGTGAGGCGTGGGCCGAAAAGTGCCGTCCTCCGGCAGGTACGCCCCCGGTCGCGTCGCCCGCACCCCCGGCTCCGCCGCCGAGCGCCCCCGTCATCGACCGCCCGGCGCTCCCGACGCCCGGCGCTCCCCAGGACGTCTCGCCGACCCTCTGCGACGTCGACCCACCCCGACCCCACCCCCGCACGCGCCCCCACACCCGAACCCTCACGCCGCGCCACCGACATCAGGTGTTCCCCGAAGCGGCCCACCACCCCGCCCCTCCGGCCCGTGCGGCGGCCCCTCCAGACCGCCCCTGACCAGTGCGTTTTGATCGATCATCGGTCGATCTGATCGATCATCGCTCACGTGTTACGTAAAGATTTCACCTGAGCGAAACTCATGGCACTCCGTGCCTTGCGGGGTGACACGGCGTGCCATACGTTGATGTTGTCCGGGCGGCCGGCGTGCAGAGACCTTTCGTACGCCGGCTGTCCCCGCAAGCCTCCCCCAGGCTCCGCCCGGGGGTACCCCCAGGCGAGCGCGCCCGGACGCCTGCGTCACAGGCAACCCTTTGCGCCAACCCGGCGCTGCCACCGCACCACCCCTCCGCCGAACCGACGGCACACCCCTCACTCCCAGCAGCAGCACCGACGTAACCCTCAAGTGTCTTCCCTCAAGACGCTCATCGCCGGAGGCAACACCGTGAAGGAAATCCTGGACGCGATTCAGTCGCAGACGGCCACGTCCGCCGACTTCGCCGCTCTTCCGCTCCCCGAGTCGTACCGCGCGATCACCGTGCACAAGGACGAGACGGAGATGTTCGCGGGGCTCACCACCCGCGACAAGGACCCCCGCAAGTCGATCCACCTGGACGACGTGCCACTGCCGGAGCTCGGCCCGGGCGAGGCCCTGGTGGCCGTGATGGCCTCCTCCGTCAACTACAACTCGGTCTGGACCTCGATCTTCGAGCCGGTGTCGACCTTCAGCTTCCTGGAGCGCTACGGCAGGCTCAGCGAGCTCACCAAGCGCCACGACCTGCCGTACCACATCATCGGTTCCGACCTCGCGGGCGTCGTCCTGCGCACCGGCCCCGGCGTCAACGCCTGGAAGCCCGGTGACGAGGTCGTCGCGCACTGTCTGTCCGTCGAGCTGGAGTCCAGCGACGGGCACAACGACACGATGCTCGACCCCGAGCAGCGCATCTGGGGCTTCGAGACCAACTTCGGCGGCCTCGCCGAGATAGCCCTCGTCAAGTCCAACCAGCTGATGCCCAAGCCCGACCACCTGTCGTGGGAGGAGGCCGCCGCCCCCGGGCTCGTGAACTCCACCGCGTACCGGCAGCTCGTGTCGAGGAACGGCGCCGGCATGAAGCAGGGCGACAACGTCCTCATCTGGGGCGCGAGCGGCGGGCTCGGCTCGTACGCGACGCAGTTCGCGCTCGCCGGTGGCGCCAACCCCATCTGCGTCGTCAGCAGCGACCAGAAGGCGGACATCTGCCGGGCGATGGGCGCCGAGGCGATCATCGACCGCAACGCCGAGGGCTACAAGTTCTGGAAGGACGAGCACAACCAGGACCCCAAGGAGTGGAAGCGGTTCGGGAAGCGCATCCGTGAGCTGACGGGCGGCGAGGACGTCGACATCGTCTTCGAGCACCCGGGCCGCGAGACCTTCGGCGCCTCCGTCTACGTCACCCGCAAGGGCGGCACCATCGTCACCTGCGCCTCGACCTCGGGCTACAACCACGAGTACGACAACCGCTACCTGTGGATGTCGCTGAAGCGCATCATCGGCTCGCACTTCGCCAACTACCGCGAGGCCTGGGAGGCCAACCGGCTGGTCGCCAAGGGCAAGATCCACCCGACGCTCTCCAAGGTGTACTCCCTGGAGGAGACCGGGCAGGCCGCGTACGACGTCCACCGCAACCTCCACCAGGGCAAGGTCGGCGTGCTCGCGCTCGCGCCCCGCGAGGGCCTGGGCGTGCGCGACGAGGAGAAGCGCGCCCAGCACATCGACGCCATCAACCGCTTCCGGAACGTCTGAGGTCCCGAGATGACTGAGCGTCAGAACGCCGCTGGACGGCGGGAGAAGGACCGGCCGTGGCTCATGCGGACCTACGCCGGTCACTCCACCGCCGAGGCGTCCAACGAGTTGTACCGGCGCAACCTCGCCAAGGGGCAGACGGGCCTCTCCGTGGCCTTCGATCTGCCCACGCAGACCGGGTACGACCCCGACCACATCCTCGCCCGCGGCGAGGTCGGCCGGGTCGGCGTGCCGGTCTCGCACCTCGGTGACATGCGCCGGCTGTTCCAGGACATCCCCCTGGAGCAGATGAACACCTCGATGACCATCAACGCCACCGCCATGTGGATGCTGGCGCTCTACCAGGTCGTCGCCGAGGAGCAGGGCGCCGACATCACCAAGCTCCAGGGGACGACGCAGAACGACATCGTCAAGGAGTACCTGTCGCGGGGTACGCATGTCTTTCCGCCGGTGCCCTCACTCCGTCTGACGACGGACATGATCGCGTACACGGTCTCCCACATCCCCAAGTGGAACCCGATCAACATCTGCTCGTACCACCTCCAGGAGGCGGGCGCGACCCCCGTCCAGGAGATCGCGTACGCGATGTCGACGGCCATCGCCGTGCTGGACGCCGTCCGCGACTCGGGGCAGGTGCCCGCCGAGAAGTTCGGTGACGTCGTCGCCCGTATCTCCTTCTTCGTGAACGCGGGTGTCCGGTTCATCGAGGAGATGTGCAAGATGCGGGCGTTCGGGCGGATCTGGGACCAGGTCACGCGCGAGCGCTACGGCATCCAGGACGCCAAGCAGCGGCGTTTCCGCTACGGCGTCCAGGTCAACTCGCTCGGTCTGACCGAGGCGCAGCCGGAGAACAACGTCCAGCGGATCGTCCTCGAGATGCTGGCCGTGACGCTGTCGAAGGACGCACGCGCGCGTGCCGTGCAGCTGCCCGCCTGGAACGAGGCGCTGGGGCTGCCCCGGCCCTGGGACCAGCAATGGTCGCTGCGCATCCAGCAGGTGCTGGCGCACGAGAGCGACCTGCTGGAGTACGAGGACATCTTCGAGGGCTCGCACGTCATCGAGGCGAAGGTCGCGGCCCTCGTCGAGGAGTCGCTCGCCGAGATGGACCGGATCGACGAGATGGGCGGGGCGATGGCCGCCGTCGAGTCGGGCTACCTGAAGTCGCAGCTCGTCTCCTCGCACGCCGAGCGCCGGGCCCGGATCGAGGGCGGCACCGAGAAGATCGTCGGCGTCAACATCTACGAGTCGACCGAGCCGAACCCGCTCACCGCCGACCTGGACGCGGCGATCCAGACCGTCGACCCGGCCGTCGAGGCCCGCGTGGTCGCCGCGCTGCAGAACTGGCGCGACACGCGCTACCAGCCGCCGTTCAACCACCCGCGCCCCTGCAAGGCGCTGGAGCGGCTGAAGGAGGCGGCCAAGGGCACCGCAAACCTCATGGAGGCCACCCTGGAGTGCGCCCGCGCCGGGGTCACGACCGGCGAGTGGTCCGAGGCCCTGCGCGAGGTGTTCGGCGAGTTCCGCGCCCCGACCGGCGTCTCGTCCGCGCCCGTCGCGGTCACCGCCGAGGAGGGCACCGCGCTGGCGCTGGTGCGCCGCAAGGTCGAGGCGACCGCCCGCGAACTCGGCGTCGGCAAGCTCCGCTTCCTGGTGGGCAAACCGGGCCTGGACGGGCACTCCAACGGCGCCGAGCAGATAGCCGTGCGGGCCCGCGACGCCGGGTTCGAGGTGGTCTACCAGGGCATCCGGCTCACGCCCGAGCAGATCGTGGACGCGGCCGTCGCCGAGGACGTGCACGGCGTCGGCCTGTCCATCCTGTCCGGCTCGCACGCCCAGTTGGTGCCGGACGTGCTGGAACGGCTGCGCGAGGCCGGCGCGGCCGACATCCCGGTGATCGCCGGCGGGATCATCCCGAACGCCGACGCCGAACTGCTGCGCGCCGCGGGAGTCGCCGCGGTATTCACACCGAAGGACTTCGACATCACCGGAATCATCGGCCGTATCGTCGACGAGATCCGGAAAGCGAACAAGCTCGACCCCCTGGAGGTCCCCGCATGACCACGCCCGTCAACCGCCTTCGCCCGCGGCGTTCCTGCCTGGCCGTGCCCGGCTCGAACCCCCGCTTCCTGGAGAAGGCCCAGGGCCTCCCCGCGGACCAGGTCTTCCTGGACCTGGAGGACGCCTGCGCCCCGCTCGCCAAGCCCGAGGCGCGGCACACCATCGTGAAGTTCCTGAACGAGGGCGACTGGACCGGCAAGACGCGGGTCGTACGGGTGAACGACTGGACGACGCACTGGACGTACCGCGATGTCGTCACGGTCGTCGAGGGCGCGGGCCAGAACCTCGACTGCATCATGCTGCCGAAGGTCCAGGACGCCCAGCAGGTCGTCGCGCTCGACCTGCTGCTGACGCAGATCGAGAAGACGATGGGCTTCGAGGTCGGCAAGATCGGCATCGAGGCGCAGATCGAGAACGCCAAGGGGCTCGTCAACGTCGACGAGATCGCCGCGGCCTCACCGCGTGTAGAGACCATCATCTTCGGCCCGGCCGACTTCATGGCCTCCATCAACATGAAGTCGCTGGTCGTGGGCGAGCAGCCGCCGGGCTACCCGGCGGACGCGTACCACTACATCCTGATGCGCATCCTGATGGCCGCCCGTACGCACGACCTCCAGGCGATCGACGGCCCCTACCTCCAGATCCGCAACCAGGAGGGCTACCGCGAGGTCGCCCGGCGCGCCGCCGCCCTGGGCTTCGACGGCAAGTGGGTGCTGCACCCGGACCAGGTCGCCGCGGCCAACGAGATCTTCTCGCCCTCCCAGGAGGACTTCGACCACGCCGAGCTCATCCTCGACGCGTACGAGTACTACACGTCCGAGGCGGGCGGCAAGAAGGGCTCCGCGATGCTCGGCGACGAGATGATCGACGAGGCCAGCCGCAAGATGGCCCTGGTCATCTCGGGCAAGGGCCGGGCGGCCGGCATGCAGCGCACGTCCAAGTTCGAAGCCCCGGAGGCCTGAGCACCATGCAGTTCGGACGCACGTACGAGGAGTTCGAGGTCGGCGCGGTCTACAAGCACTGGCCCGGGAAAACGGTCACGGAGTACGACGACCACCTCTTCTGTCTCCTGACCATGAACCACCACCCCCTCCACATGGACACGAACTATGCGGAGCGGACGACGGACTTCGGCAGGAACGTCGTCGTGGGCAACTACATCTACTCGCTGCTGCTCGGCATGTCCGTCCCGGACGTCTCCGGGAAGGCGATCGCCAACCTGGAGGTCGAGTCGCTGAAGCACGTGGCGCCGACCTTCCACGGCGACACGATCTACGGCGAGACCACGGTCCTCGACAAGACGCCCTCGAAGTCGAAGAGCGACCGCGGGATCGTCCACGTCGAGACCAAGGGCTACAAGCAGGACGGCACGCTGGTGTGCGTGTTCCGCCGCAAGGTCATGGTGCCGACCGAGACGTACATCAAGGAGCGCGGGGGCGAGCAGCCCGGCCGTCCGGAACTCAAGCAGCAGGAGAAGTAGCCATGGCGCGACTCGCCCAGACCGCCGGTCTCACCGACGTCCAGCAGGAGATCCTCTCCACCGTCCGCGACTTCGTGGACAAGGAGATCATCCCGGTCGCGACCGAGCTGGAGCACCGCGACGAGTACCCCCAGCAGATCGTCGACGGCCTCAAGGAGTTGGGCCTGTTCGGTCTGATGATCCCCGAGGAGTACGGGGGCCTGGGCGAGTCCCTCCTCACCTACGCGCTCTGCGTCGAGGAGATCGCCCGCGGCTGGATGTCGGTCTCCGGCATCATCAACACGCACTTCATCGTGGCGTACATGCTCAAGCAGCACGGCACGCAGGAGCAGAAGGACCACTTCCTGCCCCGGATGGCGCTGGGCGAGGTGCGCGGCGCGTTCTCGATGTCGGAGCCGGCTCTCGGCTCGGACGTCTCCGCGATCACCTCGAAGGCGGTCAGGGACGGCGACGAGTACGTCCTGAACGGTCAGAAGATGTGGCTGACGAACGGCGGCTCGTCGAACCTGGTGGCCGTGCTCGTGCGAAGTGACGAAGGACACCCGGAGGGCACCGCGCCCCACAAGTCGATGACGACCTTCCTGGTCGAGAAGGAGCCCGGCTTCGGAGAGGTCCGCCCCGGCCTCACCATTCCCGGGAAGATCGACAAGATGGGCTACAAGGGCGTCGACACGACCGAGCTCATCATGGACGGACTACGCGTTCCGGCCAATCGGGTACTCGGCGGCACCACTGGCCGAGGGTTTTACCAAATGATGGACGGAGTCGAGGTCGGCCGCGTCAACGTGGCGGCACGTGGTTGCGGTGTCGCACAGCGTGCGTTCGAGCTGGGTGTCTCCTATGCCCAGCAGCGTCACACTTTCGGCAAGCCGATCGCGCAGCATCAGGCCATCCAGTTCAAGCTGGCCGAGATGGCCACCAAGGTCGAAGCGGCCCATGCAATGATGGTGAACGCGGCCCGCAAAAAGGACTCCGGGGAACGAAACGACCTCGAGGCAGGGATGGCGAAGTACCTCGCCTCCGAATACTGCAAGGAAGTGGTCGAGGACGCCTTCCGGATCCACGGCGGCTACGGCTTCTCCAAGGAGTACGAGATCGAGCGCCTCTACCGTGAGGCTCCGATGCTGCTGATCGGCGAAGGTACCGCCGAAATCCAGAAAATGATCATCGGGCGCCGACTGCTCGAAGAGTATCGACTCCAGGGTTAAGCAGGGTTGGATGTCGTGGTTCGGGGTGTTTTCTTCGAGAAGAAGATCACACCCCGTCACACTCTTCGGCCGCCGACTCGGCTTCCTGGCTTGCCCAGTTGCGGCCCGCGCCCGGTACGATCCCGGGAAAGCCGCCGTCCCCCGTTCCAGCGCGGCATCATCCGCTACGAAGGTCATCCATGCCCCACAGCCAAACCTCTGCACCTCGCGGCCGGGTCCGCCTCGCGCGCGGAGCATCGCCGTGGCTTCTCCCGACCGTTGCCACCGCAGCACTCACTCTGGCCAAGGCACGCCGCTCCGGCGCCGCCAAGGCCGTGGCCGTACCCGCCACCGCGCTCGCGGCGGGCATGCTGTGGTTCTTCCGCGACCCCGAGCGCGAGATCGCCCCGGGCCGGGTCATCTCGCCCGCCGACGGTGTGGTGCAGAGCATCATGCCGTGGAAGGACGGACGCACCCGCGTCGCGATCTTCATGAGCCCTCTGAACGTACACGTCAACCGCGCGCCGCTCTCCGGCACGGTGACCTCGGTCGAGCACATCCCCGGTGGGTTCGTTCCGGCGTTCAACAAGGAGAGCGAGAACAACGAACGCGTCGTCTGGCATTTCGACACCGAACTCGGTGACATCGAGATGATCCAGATCGCCGGCGCGGTCGCCCGCCGTATCGTTCCTTATATCCCGCAAGGTACGAAGGTCGAGCAGGGCGACCGGATCGGTCTCATCCGCTTCGGCTCGCGCGTCGACATCTACCTCCCCGAGGGTGTCGAGGTCGATGTGGAAGTCGGTCAGAAGACCGTGGCTGGGGTGACTCGAATTGACCGTGATTGATCCTGAGACTCAGGCCGGCTGGGTGCCGGAGGCCGACGAGGTGGACGACGAGGAGGAGATGCCCCTCTCTCTCCGCCTCTCAATAGCGGACACCCTCACCCTCGGCAACGCCACGTGCGGCTTCATGGCGGTGTACTTCACCACCACGGGCATCCTGATCCCGCACCTCACCGGCAGCCAGGAGTCGGGCATGGCGCGCCACAGCGCCGCCACGGCCGTCATCCTGATGCTCTGCGCCGCGGTCTTCGACCTCTTCGACGGCCTCGTCGCCCGCAAGCTGCGCTCCTCCCCCATGGGCGCGGAACTGGACAACCTGTCGGACCTGATCAGCTTCGGTCTGGCGCCCGCGTATTTCGTCCTCGTCTACGGCATGGTCGCGGACGACGCGCATCAGAGAGTGGCGGCGCTCGGCGCGATCGTGGTGTTGCTCGCGGTCGTCCTCCGCCTCGCCCGCTTCTCGTGCGTCACGGTGAAGGACGGCACGTTCCAGGGCATGCCGTCGCCGTTCGGAGCGCTGACGGTGGTCTCGATCGTGCTCCTGGAGCTGCCCTTCGCGGCGACGCTGATGGCGATCCTCGGCACGGCATGGCTGATGGTGAGCCGGGTGGAGTACCCGAAGCCGCGGGGCCGTCTCGCGGTGGCGATGCTCTCCTGGATCGTCCTGTCCATGGGTCTGCTGGCGGCGTGGGCCTTCGACGCACCCAGCGGTCAGCTCCTGCTCCAGACCGGCTGTGCGCTGCAGCTCGTCATGGGTGCGGTGATTCCGCTGTTCGCGACGGCTCGGCGGGTGAACAACTTCCGCGACAACCGGCGTGAGGCACGGGCGGCGCAGCTGCCGTAGCTTTTCCTCGTACACGCCCGAAGGGGCCCGAACCGGACAACCGGTTCGGGCCCCTTCGTCGTACCCCGGGACGGGTCAGGTCAGGAAGTCGCGGGCGATGTTCTGGGCCACCGTCTCCAGGATCGGCCCCGCGTCGGAGATGCATCGCGCGATGTCGGGCTCGACCTCCGTGAGGGGGTACGCGCGCCGGATGCCGGCCCTGCCGAGCGCCTCCGGGCGCAGTGCCAGGCGCCCGCACACCGCGACGACCTCCTTGCCCGCGGCACGGGCGGCCGCGGCCACCCCCGCCGGAGCCTTGCCGTGGAGGGTCTGTTCGTCGAGGGACCCCTCACCGGTGATCACCAAGGTGGCCCTCTCCAGCGCGGGCGCGAAGCCGAGGACGTCGAGCATCACCTCGATACCGGGACGGAACCGGGCGCCCAGGACCAGCGCACCGTAGCCGATGCCACCCGCGGCTCCCGCTCCCGGCGCCGCGGCGTACTCCGTGGCCCTGGACCCGATCGACTTCTCCAGAACCGCGGCGAAGTGTCCGAGGGCCGCGTCCAGGATCTCCACGTCGTCGGGGCTCGCCCCCTTCTGGGGGCCGTACACGGCGGGCGCGCCCTTCGGCCCGGTGAGCGGGTTGTCCACGTCGCTGGCGAGGACGAAGTCCACGGAGGACAGCCGGGGGTCCAGGCCGGACAGGTCCGCGGTCGCCACGTCACTCAGCGCCGCACCGCCGGGAGCCACCGGCTCCCCCTCCGCGTCCACGAACCGCGCCCCGAGCGCGGACAGCATCCCCGCCCCGCCATCCGTCGTCGCGCTGCCGCCCACTCCGAACACGATCGTCCGGGCTCCGGCGTCCAGCGCGGCCCGCAGGAGCTCCCCGGACCCGTACGTGGACGACGTCAGCGGCGCGAACACCCCGGCGGGCAGCCGCTGCAATCCGCTCGCCTCCGCCATCTCCACCACCGCGGTGTCGCCGCGCAGTGCGAAGGCGGCGGTGAGCTCGTCGCCCAGTGGGCCGGCGACCCGCACCTCCCGCCGCTCGAACCCGGCCGCGACCGCCGCGTCCACGGTCCCGTCGCCGCCGTCGGCCACGGGCAGCGCCTCGACCTCGACACCCGGCACGACGCGGCGCAGCCCGGCCATGACGCGCTCCGCGACCTGCACGGCGGTCAGCGATCCCTTGAACTTGTCCGCGGCGATCAGCACCCGCGGAACACGCCCGGTGCCCGCACGTGTCGTCTTCACAGCAGAGTCCGCCACCTTGCATTCCCCTTGCTTTCCGGCCTCGCACACGTCAAGGCAGTCGCGCCGCTGCGACCTTAACCGGAGGACGCCCCCGCCGTCATGCTCCGACCGGCCCGTGGAACACCGCACGCTCATGCCCGGAATTGGGTAAACCGGAGCTATGACCGTTCCTAGAGACTGAGTGGGAGTGAGTCCTGTTGCCAGATCTCGGGCTCAGCCGCGTGTCCCGAACGGTGTTGGACACGCTGGTCTCCCGCATACGCGCCGTGTCCGGGCCCGGCGCATCGTGTGCGCGGTCCGGGAACACGCGGGCGGGTTCCCTCACGCCCGAGGATGCCCGGTCCGGCCTGGACGGTCCGATGCCCCACACGATCGCTCCGGTCGTGTGGGGGCGGTGCCGTCCGTCGCCGGATCGGGTGGCCTTGGGCGCGCCTGCCGATCGCGATGCTCGCGGCATCGTGTCGGCTGGTCTTGCGGGAGGTACTGGTCGTGGGACGCTGCCAGTACTGGGCACCCCACTTGGATGTGTTTGCGGGATCGACTGCGATGACCGCGATGCCGGGGGCATCGGCCATCGACGTCAGGCGGGCACGAAGCCTGCCGGTGGGCAGGCCGGAGATCACCTGCCGGAACTTCTTCTTACGGCCGTGCTTCTCCCTCGTCTTCTCGGCGGTGAAGTCCAGGTCCTCAATGGCGATGGCCTGTACGCGGCAGGTCCTGGCCCAGTTCAGCAGGCGGGTCAGGGCATGGCGGACCTGGGCGTCACGGTGATCCGCGCGGCCGGTCGGGTCGTAGAAGAAGCGGCGTGGACTGCCAACGGGATTGCCGCGCCGGTCGAGTCGCCAGGCGGCGAGGTGATCGGCATTGGTGTCCACCCCGATCACTCCGTGCGCGAGGGCTGTACCCAGAGGAACCGCCGGGGCGGTCGCGTACTGCCAGCAAGCCGTCAGATACCAGCGCCCCCGCCCGGCGTCATAGTGGTCCCCCACCACCACCGCGTATCTGGCTTCCAACACCGCCAGCCGACGCGCCTTGGCATGCCACTCCCGCACGGAACGGTATCCGCCCGGTACCCCCTTGGAACCCTTCTCGCCCACGGGCAGCGACAGACGGTGCTGAATCGTCCGGATGCCAGCCTCCAGGCTATGGAGGTACGTCGCCTGGCAACGTCGCGACAGCGCCCACTGATCATGCGTGGCCTTGGTGACCGCACCCAACACTCCATCTGTACGACCGAGCGGGGCAAGGCGCACCCACTCGTACGCACTCATGTGCCGTAATGCGCAGAAAGGCGGCAGCAGATGAATGCTCCTGTGGGCACCGAACTCGCGGACCGCGTTCTCGGGGGCTGGCTGGGCCGGATCGCGGGCAACATGCTCGGCAAGCCGGTCGAGCAGGGCGACCACTGGACGCGGGACCGTATCGACCGCTATCTGCGACAGGCCGCCGCCCTGCCGCTCACCGACTATCTTCCCGAGCCCGCCACCGACGGTGACACCGGCGAGTTCGAGCTGCGGCCCGAGTGGCGGCAATGCGTGCGCGGCCGCATTCACGGCAGCTGCCGTGACGACGACGTCGACTACGCGATCCTGGGGCTGCACCTGCTGGAGACGCACGGTTTCGGTTTCAGCACCGAGCAGGTCGGCGACCTGTGGCTGCTGCGGCTGCCGTATCTGCAGACGTTCACGGCGGAGCGGGCCGCGTACCGCAACCTCGCCAATGGCATCAAACCGCCGCTGACGGCGACGTACGACAACCCCTACCAGGAGTGGATCGGCGCCCTGATCCGCGCCGATGTCTACGGCTGGACCAGCCCGGGTGCGCCGCGCCGGGCGGCCTCCCTCGCCCGTCGCGACGCCGTGCTGTCCCACACCGGCAACGGCGTGTACGGGGCGATGTGGGCGGCGGCGCTCGTCTCGGCCGCGTTCACCGCGCCCACGGTCCGCCACGCACTGGACACGGCGCTGACCGTCATTCCCGCGAGCAGTCGCCTCGCCCGCACCGTACGCCGGGTGTTCACGCTTCACGAGACCCGGATGACCTGGGAGGACACGCTCACCACGGTGTCCGAGGAGACCGCGGGGCTCGGCTGGATCCACACGATCCCGAACGCCGCCGTGCTCACGGCCGGGCTGCTCTACGGCGACGGCGACTTCACCCGGACCATCACACTGACCGTCCGCGGCGGCCTGGACACCGATTCGAACGGCGCGACGGCGGGCTCGGTCGCCGGGGTCCTGTGCGGGGCCGGGGCCATTCCCACGCAGTGGAAGGACCCGCTGGAGGACACCGTACGCAGCGCGGTGTTCGGCTTCGACGGCGTACGGATCAGTGAGCTGGCCGCGCGGACGCTCGCGCTGGCGGAGACGGAGGGCGAGGCCCAGGGCGGATCCGGTACCGGTCCCGACGCCCGGGACCTGTCCTAGGTCCTGTCGTCGGGTGTCGGGGCCGTCGAGGTCCGGGACACTCATGGCGTCCTCGGCGACCTCGAAGTCTCGTACGTACGCTTTGGGAATGACCTCTCCAGACTTCGCCACGTACATCGCGGGCCTCCCCCGTGTCCTCGCCGGTGCCGCCGCGCTCTTCCGCGACAGTGACGGCCGGGTGCTGCTCGTCGAGCCGAACTACCGTGAGGGCTGGGCCCTTCCGGGCGGCACCGTCGAGTCGGACGACGGGGAGACCCCGCGTCAGGGCGCGCGCCGCGAGACCGCCGAGGAGATCGGGCTCGACATCGCACTCGGTCCGCTGCTCGCGGTCGACTGGGTGCACGGCACGGCGCGGCCCCCGCTGGTCGCCTACCTGTACGACGGCGGAGTCCTCGGCGAGCGGGAGCTCAAGGCGATCCGGTTGCAGGAGGAGGAACTGCTGTCGTGGCGGCTGGTGCCGCGGGAGGAGCTGGCCGAGTACCTGCCGGGCGCACTCGGCCGCCGGGTCCTCGCCGCGCTGGACGTACTGACGGAGGGCGGCGGAACCGCGGAGCTGGAGAACGGCCACCGGGTGGGCTGATCGCCCCTTGCCTACGGCGGATTCGTCAACTTCACTACCTTCACGGGGCATTGATCGGCACCATGCCCGTGTGCCGCACTACGACTACATGGAGTTCGCCCTCGACGACGGGGCCCATGTCCGGCTCGAGCTCGCGGCCGCGGGGGAGGCGTCGGCGGCCCCGGCCGTCGACGCCGATCTGCCCGGCGGCATGTCCGGGGTGGTCCCGGTCGGGCGTGGCGCGCGGGTCGCGTCGCTGGCGACGGACGGTCTGCGCAGTGTGCTGAGCCCGCTGGGGCCTGTCCTGCAGCAGATGCACGATGCGATCCGCGGGATTCCCGACCCGCCGCACGAGATCTCCGTCGACTTCGGCATCCAGATCGGACAGGACCTGAAGATCGGCATCGTCGGGGCCAACGGCCAGGCCGGCATGACCATTTCGGCGACCTGGCAGCTGCCCCGCCGGACGGAGCCGTGACCTGGTTCGGATCGCCGGAGAACCCGTCGTCCGGCGACGCCCGCGGTGCGCTGGTGCGCGTCCTGTCCAGCGATCGCGGCCGAACCGCGGGGGCGGGTGTCTACCTCTCCGGCCGCACGCTGCTGACCTGCGCGCATGTCATCAACCTGGCGCTCGGGCTGCGCAGCCTCAGCCCGCACAACCCGGGGGAGGTCACCCTCGACGTGTCCTTCCCGGTGCTGTCCGCCGCGGATCTGCACCAGGCCCGGCTGGTCGCCTGGATACCGCCGCGGTCCGCGCAGTACGGCCCGGTCGCCGACGGCTCCCTGGAGTGGGACGGCGACCTGGCCGTCCTCGAACTCGACGAGGCGCCACCCCCACCCGTGAGCCCGGTGCGCTGGCTGGAGATGGAGCGCGGCCAACAGGTGCGGGCCTGGTACGGCGGCGGGCAGCCGTTCTCGTACGCCGACGCGCGGGTGGGGGCGTACGACGGCCGGATCTGTTATCTCGACGGACAGTTGTCCGGCGCGGCGGTCGACGAGGGCTACAGCGGCGGGCCCCTCTGGTCGGTGACCGACCGGGCGGCCGTCGGCCTGGTCGTGGGCCGGATCACCGCGCCCGACGGGATGTTCTCGGCCCAGCACACACTGCGGCGCAGCTGGAGGCTCGGCTGGCAGTCGGTCCTGCGGGAGCTGGCCCGGGTCGGGGCGGCGCCCGAGCATGTGAACGGCAGCCGGGAGCGGTCGGCCGCGACCCTCGCCGGTGAACCTGGCGCGTCGACGGCAGGCCAAGCGGCACGTGTCGCTGAAGTACTTGGACGCAGGGTTCACCGACCTCTTCGTGAAACGGCTGGCGGGCCTTGCTCCGACGGGAACGAGGATCCGTACTACCGCGACCGCACCCTGACGCGGAACGCTGCGGTGATGGGCCGCAACACCGATGAGGAACGCGCCCGCAACGAGCAGGCCATCCGAGCCGCCATGGACCGAAACCTGTCCGGGCAGCTCCGCCCCGGCCGGCGATGCGATCTCAAGACCCTCGCCCAGGAAGCCGGTACTTTCGAAGGCGGTTGTTCACCACCTCGGGCAAGCGTCACGCCGACCTGACCAAGCCCTATCAGCCCTGCGAGCTACAGGAACTCGCTTCGGTAGGTCGAGGCCAACTCGGCGGCGCGGCGGCGGCGCTCCGCGAGCTCGTGCTCCGACAGCTGCGGCGGCGGCGAGTCCTTGCCCGCGACGACATCCCCGATGCGCATGAAGTACTCGTCCTGGCCGGCGGGGGCGCACATGCACAGCATCCGGGCCGGCGCACCCGATGCGTTGCGGAAGTTGTGCGGCGCGTTGGCCGGGATGTTGATCGTGGACCCGGCCCGTACGGTGTGCTTCTCGCCGCGGAACGTGAACTCGATCTCGCCCTCGAGGATCGTGAACATCTCCTCGAAGTCGTGCCGGTGCGGCGGCGGGCCGCCGCCGTCGGGGACGTGCATGTCGATCAGGCAGTACCGGCCGTTGGTCTGCTCGCCGGTGACCAGCATGGCGTACGTGTCGCCCACCAGCGAGATGTACGTCGTGCCGGGGTCCTCGGGGTTCGCCACGGTCAGCGAGCGCGACGGATCGTCGTCGGGGATCATCGTGGTCGTCTCCTTCACAGGTCGGTCAGTTGGGCGTCAGGCGCCGGGCGTGACGACGACCTTGCCGCTGGGCAGTGCGCCCGCGGCGGCGTCGGCGTGCAGGGCCGGCAGCTCGGCCAGCGGCACCCGCCGGGCGACCTCGACGCGCAGCTCGCCGCCGTCGATCAGCTCCACCAGGTGCGACAACTGCTCCGCGTCGCTGCGGACGAACAGGTCGATGCCGCGTACGCCGCGCTCCTCGTCGGTAGGCGCGGGCATCCACACGGTGGTGTTCACCAGGACCCCGTCGGGGCGGATCAGGCCGAGGAGCGCATCCAGCTGTGCCGGTTCGACCGGCGCGAGGTTGAGCACGACGTCGACCGGCCGGCTCACCGCCGCGACGACGTCGGCGGTCGTGTGGTCGATGACCTCGTCCGCACCCGCGGCCGTGACACGCCGGCTGCTGCGCGGACCGGCCGTGGCGATCACGTAGGCGCCGGCCTGCTTGGCCAACTGCACGGCGTAGCCGCCGACCGCTCCGCCCGCGCCGTTGATCAGCACGCGCCGCCCGGCGGTCAGCTTGGCGTGCTCGAACAGCGCCTGCCACGCGGTCAGGCCCACCAGCGGCAGCGCGGCCGCGTCGGACAGCGCGACGCTCTTGGGCGCCGGCGTCAGGGCCTCGGCCGGTGCCAGGACATACTCCGCGGCGGCGCCGGGTCCCGCCATCGGCAGGAAGCCGATGACCTGGTCCCCGACCTGGATGCCGGTCACGCCCTCGCCGAGCGCGTCGACCGTGCCGGCGACGTCGATGCCGGGTGTGTGCGGCAGCGTCACAGGGATCGGCCCCTGCATGAAACCGGCGCGGATGTTGGCGTCGACCGGGTTGAACGACGTCGCCGCAACACGGACCCGCACCTGCCCGGCGCCTGGGTTCGGCTGCTCCACGTCCTCGTGACGCAGGACATCGGGGTCGCCGTACTGGTGGAAACGCACTGCCTTCATAGTTCTTCTCACTTTCGCCCGAGGGGTCGCGGTCGCCCTGCTCTGCATGCGCAGCAAGGCGAGGTGTCTGCGGCGCCGGGCACAGCCGGCAGACGGTAGATCGGTGGAGGTCGAAGCGCCAGCCAAGCGTAGGAACAGCGGTGCGTAGAACGGGTGTACCTTCGCGACACCGGATGGGATTCCGGCGACATCCTCATCGAGGCGGAGGACACATGAAGAGCAGGCCGCGTTTCCTTGGCCCGGGCGGCAAGGTGGGCACGTTCACCGTCGACGCCGACTCCACAGGCACCGGCCGGGGAACGTGGGAGCCGTTCATCGACACCTGGAACGACCGCATGGGCGACTTATACCCTCTGCCGGAATTCAGCGCTTCCACGGTCGACGGCTTCCAGGGCACGATGCGCTCGGTGGCCCTGGAAGACACCGCCGTCAATGAACTCTGGGCATCCTCACCCGTGAGCACCCGGGCAGTCGGGACGTACGAGCACGATCAGATCAGGTTGTACGTCGGGCTGCGTGGCGCGGTGGCCCTGCAGGACCCGCACGATCAGGGCGGTGACGCGTACGTCTCGGCCGGCACCTACTTCATGCACCACGTCGTGACGGAGAACCACTTCCACACCACGCCCGTGATCGGCACCCGCATCTTCATCTTCCCCGGCGACGCCCTGCGCTCCCTGGTCGCCGGGAAACCCCGCACCGGGCAGGCCACTTCGCCCGCAGCGCAGATCCTCATGGCACACACCAGCATGGTGCAGCGGACCGTGAGCGACCTCAGCCCGGCGGGCGCGCACGCGTCCCGCAACGCCCTGCTCGAACTCGCCAAAGGGCTGATCCTCGACCACTTCGACGACCGCGAGCCCACCTTCACCCCGGCGCTGGCGCAGGCGGCCAAGGACCTGGCCGATGCCCGGCTCACCGACGCCGAGTTGTCGACGGCCGCGACAGCCGCGCAACTGCACGTCTCCGTACGCACCTTGCAGCGGGCCTTCGCGGGTCTGGACGAATCGTTCAGCGCCTACATCCGCCGCCGACGCCTGGAGGAAGCGGCCGAGGCGCTCACCGCCCCCGGATCACAGCTCAGCGTCTCCGAGGCCGCCGCGCTCTGGCATTTCACCGACAGCAGCCACTTCATCCGCGCTTTCAAGAAGCAATACCATGCGACACCAGCGCAATTCGCACGCCGCCTGACGTGACGACTCAGCCGGCCGCCGAGCCTGCGGGGCCTGGTAGGGCTTGGTCAGGTCGGCGTGACGCTTGGTATATCGCGGTGGCAGGTGGGACAGGCGCCGGTCCAGGTCGCGAGCAGTAGCTGTAGTTCGCGGACGACCTTGTAGAGGCTCAAGCTGGCGCCATTTGACCTCTGTCCGCCGAGAAGCCTTCCAACTCACCCCGTACAGACTCAATTTCATCCGGCGTCACACGCACTCAACGGCATGCCGAACCGCGCTACGACGAGCTGGTCAAGCTGGGGCGGGACTGGGTCACCGAGATGAGCAGCGTCCAGTGGCAGCTCGGGGACGCGGCCATGGAGATCGAGCCGATGCGCTCCTACGGAGGCACGAACCCTTCGGGGAGCGAGGAGTTGTTCACGGTCAGCGAGGCGATCCGGATGTTCGCCGAGGACGTCGGCCTGGCCTACTCGACGGTCCGGGACTACCGGTGGGTGGCCTCGCGCTGGCCGAAGGAACACCGCAGGGGGACGTCTCCCACAACCTCATGGCCCGGGGATCCCCGGGCCGGCACGGCAGCGGTTACGCGGCGTGCTCCTTCATAGTCGCTGCGACCTGGCGGACCGCCCCCGACCCTTGAAGGGGCGGGGCCGTATCGACATCGGGTCTCCCGCGGGCAGGCGGAGGACGAAGCACGCCCCCGGACCCTTCGGCTGCACCGCCAGCACGAGCAGGCCGCCGTGCCGGGCCGCCAGGTCGCGGGCTATCGCGAGACCGAGGCCGGTGCCGCCGTCCGTACGGGTGCGGGACTCGTCCAAGCGGGTGAACCGCTCAAATAT
Source organism: Streptomyces sp. NPDC111656 (assembly GCF_055656965.1). Taxonomy (NCBI): domain Bacteria; kingdom Bacillati; phylum Actinomycetota; class Actinomycetes; order Kitasatosporales; family Streptomycetaceae; genus Streptomyces; species Streptomyces sp. NPDC111656. The sequence continues at coordinate 218,780 of NZ_JBVKCA010000018.1, read as the reverse complement.
CCGTTCGCTGTCGGCTTCCGCGACGCCGGCCCCGTCGTCGCGGACGGTGCACAGCACCGACCCGGGTGCGGCCGAGTCCCGGGCCACGGTCAGCAGCACGCGGCCGACGGCGTGGCGCAGGGCGTTGTCGAACAGGTTCCGGAGGATCCGTTCGAGATCACCGGGTGCCGCGAACACCGTCGTCGCGGCATCCGGCGCGGCGACGAGGAGATCCACCTTCGGGGAACCCCCGGCGCGCTCCGCGTACTCCTCCGCGAGCCGGCCCGCCAGTGCCGCCACGTCGACCCGTTCGGCGGGGGCCGGCGGGGCGCCCGCGTCCAGCCGGGCCAGCAGGAGCAGTTCCTCCGTCAGACCGCTCAGCCGCCGCGCCTGCCGACCGGCCGCGGACACCACGGCGGGCCAGTCGGCCCGGTCGGGGTAGGCGGTGGCCACCTCCAGCCCCGCGAGCAGGGTGGCGAGCGGGCTGCGCAGTTCGTGCGCGGCGTCCGCCACGAACCGGCGCTGTGCCGTGGCCGCCTCCTCCAACCGCTGCAGGGTGGCGTTGATGGTCAGCGCCAGTTCCGCCACCTCGTCGGCGGTGTCGGGTACCTCCACCCGTTCGCGGGGGTCCGTCGCGGTCACCGAGGCGGTACGCGCCCTGATCGCCTCGACCGGCCGCAGCGCCCGCCGCGTGGCCAGCCAGGCCACCCCGGCCACCAGCGCGGTCGCGACGGGAACGGCCACGACGAGTTCCCCGTCGAGGTCGCCGACCGCCCGCTCGGCATCGTCCGGGACGATCAGGACGTACACCCGGACCCGGGCGCCGGCGGCCACCCCGCGCCCCTGCGTCTCGCCGGGCAGATAGGAGGCGGCCACCGTCCCGTCGACGGTGGTCAGGGTCCGTCCGGACAGCGAGCGGGCCGCCGGCTCGGCCACGGCGGGGAACGTGAACCGGCGTCTGGTGTACAGGGGCAGGCTCCCACCCCGGCCAGGCCCCGGGAGGAACGCGTGGCCGTCCTTCTCGTACAGCTCCAGCTCGGGACTGGACGCCAGGAGCATGCCGTCGTCGGCGACGATTTCGTACGGCGCTGCTCCCCAGGGGCCGCCGATGGACGCGTAGGCGGTGGCGCTGAGCAGGCCTGCTAGACGGTGATCGTGGATTCTGGGTAAGCCGCTCGGATCCCATATTGCGGTTCTTCCATGGCGTACAGCGTGGGGTCGGCAGGTTCAGGTGGCCACTGATTTTCGACGGCCGTTCACTGCGACGAGGGCAGCTGCGGCAATACCGTGCTGGTAGCCAGTGCCACGGCCGTTGCGGCCCAATGAGTAGCAGCACGGTGGCGCTGCGGCTTGAGAATTCAGTCGAGGAGCCACTTCAATGGCGCCGTGACCATGGCAGCGATGGACGGCAACGGGAGTGTCGCCGGACGCATCTCACTCGGCGACGTCATCGCACAACTGGGCAGGCGCAGGCCGGTCTTCCACTCCGAGGCCGATCTTCAGCACAGCTTCGCGCGGGCCCTGTGGGAACTGTCGCCGGATGTGCACTCCAGGCTTGAGGTACCGCGGCGGGCGGGCGGCAAGGCCGAATATCTGGACCTCCTGTGCATCGGCCCGTCGGCCCGCACCGCGATCGAGTTCAAGTACTTCACCCGGAGATGGACGGGCACGGTGGGTACTCCCGCCGAGGACTACGCCTTGAAGGGGCATGCCGCCGCTGACCTCGCCCGCCTGTCCTTCGTGCGGGACATAGCCAGGCTGGAGCGCTTCTGCCGCCGACCCGACCAGAACGGTCTTGCCATCATGCTGACCAACGACGCGTCCCTGTGGACTCCGCCCGGCGCCGGCCGCGGGCAGACTCGGGATCGAGAGTTCAGGATCCACCAGGGACGTGAGCTGGTCGGCACGCTGGTGTGGGCCGAGGGCGCCTACAAGCCGAACACGTGCACGTTGCGGGGTACGTATCCGCTCGATTGGGAGCCGTACTCCGAATTGGACGGAGCAGGGGGAGAGTTCCGGTATCTCGCCGTGTCCGTCAGCCCGTTGTCGGGCGTGACCGCCGACGGGCCCTCGCATGTGTAGTGGGCTCGACCCCAGACTGCCGCGCAGTGCTCTGGTACTGACTACCGTCGTGGCATGACGTCGGTTGACGAATGGCCGGACTTTCCCGAAGGACTCGATCCCTAAAGCGTGTCGTTTCGGGAAGCCCGGTGCACGTGGCACGGCAGGACTTGTGCAGAGCCACCCGTCAAGGTCGTACGCACTCGAGATGGAGCGCGGTGGGCGGCGTGCGCACGGGCCGTGCGCACGATCACTGCTGAACGTGGTGCCCAGCCCGGCCGGTAAGCCGCCGGGGTCCTGCGGCTCACGGATCACTCCGGGAAATGGAGCGCGTAGTCGCGGAAGATACGTCGCAGTCCGTCTCCCTCGATGTCACGGGCCCAGAGGAATTCTCCGAGGAGCCCGAACAACGCGTCGACAGCCAAGCGCGGGGGCCGGCGTCGTAGCCGTAGAGGTACGTGACGTAGCCGCTGTACGAGCCGTCCGGGCCTGTAGTACACCGGGCCGTGTTCGGATTGGCTCCAGGTGCTCCCCGAAGCTGAACTCACCGGTGCGGCGATCACCGAACACGGACATCGGCCAGCGATCAGTCAGCCGTGGGAGCCGATGGTACGGCTCAGCCCGGCAGGAGTCGCTCCCGCTCCCACAGCCAGGAGGCAAGGGCTGTGAGCGCGGGACATGCCCCTTGGCCGACGAGCACATCCGACGCACGAGGGGCACGCCCCGATATCCACTCGCTCTGACCAGGCAGGAGTCCTACTCTCAGCCCATGGGCAGCCCTCTAGTAGCCATCCTCAGTGGCGCAGGTATTTCCACCGAACAGAGCATCGACAGAAGTAACCTCGCTTCATGACCGATGACTTAGTACAGCGGGCGCACTGGGGTGACCTCGCAGGTCAGCGCTGGGCAGGGCTAGTCCGGCTCTCCCTCGAAGATGGCGACGCGGAAGTGTCCGCCCGGAGGCTAAGCAAGAAGTCGAGTCTCCCCGCCGAAGGCGGCACGAGGTGGCGGCCGGCGACCGGCCGAGACATCAAGAGCCGGGATGAGCAGGAGAAGGACGCTCGCAGGTTCGTCGAGAGCCGCGAAGGCCAGTACGTCCACACCTACGAGGAGCCCGACACCTCGGCGTGGAAGCGCCGGAGGGTCCGGCAGCCGGACGGCACGGTCGCCTATCGCGTGATCCGCCCCGTGTTCGAAGGGGCGTTGGAAGATCTCAAGCGCGGGACGACGCCGGACGGGCAGCCGTTGGACGGACTGATCGTTTACGACATAGACCGCCTGACTCGGGACAACCGGCATCTTGAGGACGCGATCGAGGTGGTCGAGAACTTCCGCCGCCCGATCATCGACATCACCGGCACGCTCGATCTCCTCACCGACAACGGCCGGACGGTCGCGCGTCTACTGGTGGCAGTGGCCAACAAGTCGAGTGCCGACACGGCCCGGCGTGTCCGTCGCAAGCACCATGCCATGCAGCAAGCCGGCATCCCGGTGGGCAGTACCCGCCCCTTCGGCTACAAGACCGACAAGCGCACGATCGAGCCGAAGGAAGCCGCCGCGATCCGCAAGGCGGTCGAGCGCATTCTCACTGGCGCTTCCCCACGGACGATCGCAGTCGACTGGAACAAGCAGGGCATCAAGACGACGCGGGGCAACACATGGAACAAGGGCACGGTGAAGCAGATCCTTCGCAATCCCCGTATCTGCGGCTACCGCTCAAGGAAGGTGCGGGAGTTCACTCCGGAGACAGGGGGCGAAAGCATCAGGGTCGAGCCCGTGCTCAATGACGACGGCGAGCCAGTCAAGGGCCAGTGGGAGCCGATCATCTCCGTGACCGACTGGGAAGCCGTCACCACGGTCATCGGCAGCCGCCCCGAGCCCGGCGGGGCGCACAACGCCCGGAAGTACCTGGGAACAGGCATCCTCCGGTGTGACAAGAATGGGTGCGGAGGCCACTTGCGCGCGATGAAGGCCACCCCGAGCCGGAAGAAGCCGGAAGGGTTCTTCGACTACACCTGCCCTGACAAGGGGACCGGCTACGGGTGCGGCGGCATCCGCATCTCCGGTCCGGAGACCGACAAGGCCCTCAAGATGCTCGTCATCACCAAGTACGAGGAGGAGGCCCAGGAAAGGGAAGCGACGGCAGCGGCCTCAGAGGATTGGGACGGCGAAGGGCAGCTTGCCCGTATCCGGGAGGACATCGAGGACTGGACCGAGCGGCGAGACCAGCGCCTCGTCAGCAAGGAGCGGTTCTTCGCGTTCTTGGCGAAGGCGGAAGCGACGGAACGCCGACTGATCAACGAGCGCAACGAGTGGCGCCGTCGCGCGCTGCGAGCGAAGGGGAAGCCGATTGACTTGCGGCGCGTGTGGGACGACCTTGATTTCGTGGAGCAGCGCGCGTACGTCGAGAAGACGTTGTTGACCGTCCTAGTCAGTCCTGCGGGCAGGCCCCGTGGTCCAGTCTGGAGTCGGCTCACACCTGTCTATCGAGACGAAGACTGAACCGCGCAATCAAATTCGTGCCGCCCTGTCACGGCGCACGCTTGCCGGTACGGGACCTACTCGTTCCGACCTCTAGTCCGAGGATCGCGTTCACTTGCCGCCAGCGGGCGTCCGACCACTTGGGCGCCTGACGCGCATGCTCTCTGGCCCAGGCCCATCCAGCGTCTTCCGTGCTCTCACGTCTTGCCGTCAGAAGACCGCCTCCCCGAGCACGGACGACCGCTGTTCTCGGACGACCTCTCGTAGCCGCGCAAGGTCTTCAGCGACACCGGCAGCCAGGAGAGCAGCACCGGGGGTGTGGCCGGAGCCGACGTAGCGCCAGTGCCTTTCCGCTACCGCGCTGGGGACGGTTTCCTGAGCAGCGCCGAGGGTCCGGTGCGCTGCTCGTTCTGCGCGCAGGGCCGCGTAGGTCGTCGAGTAGGCGCGGGATTTGGTGAGGATGTGGCCGCGGTAGCCGAGGGCGTGGGCCCAGCCGCGGAGGTTAAGGGGTTCGTACTCGGGAAGGCCGCCGAGGCGCCAGCAGGTGCGCATGAGCGCTCGGACGTGGTCGGTGACGGGGACCGTGTCGATATCGCCCCAGGTGGTGATCCTGTGGTCGGTGCCAGCGCCTGTCTCGCTTGCTCCCTTGGTGACGTACTTGGCGACGTACGCGGCTACGGCGTCGTCGTCCGGGCCGAGGCCGTCAGTGCGCAGGGGCCGGGCGTCGAGCTGCACGCCCCAGCGGAGATCGAGTTCGCCGACGGCGGGACTGTGGGCAGTGCGGACCTGGACCCGACGGGCGGAGGCGCGCACGGCATCGATGAGTCGGTCGGTAGTGCCCCAGGCCGGGGGTTCATCGTCGGGTCCGGCCGGTCCGTCGAGGCGAACGACCGCGTGGACGTGGACTGCGGCACGATTCTGGTACTCGGCGACGCGGGCGAAGGACAGTCGGGCGTGCTGGGCGAATCGGGACTGTACGAGGCCGGCTGCGGTGGCGAGTTGGCGTCGGACGCCGATGATGAAGCGGTCCCAGAGCTTGCCCGCGCATGCGTGCCAGAGGACATGGGCCGGGTAGTCGTAGCAGTCGATGCAGAGGGGTTGGCCGACGAGGGGATCGGTCGTGTCGTGGACGGCGCCGCAGCCGAGGGGCCGACCGTGTTCGCAACGTCCGCGGTCGCGACGGGGTCGGCAGCGGTCCCCGTCACGGTGCACGGGGCCGAAGGACGGTGCGGTGAGGGTGATGAAGAGCCGGGGTCGGTCTCGGACTGTTGTCGGGATGTTCTTGCCGCCGAGGAGGCCGGCGCGGACGAGGTGGTAGGTGTCGCCCGCGTGGAGTCGGGAGCAGGGTGCGCAGACGGTTGAGCGTCGGTTGCGGCAGCGGATGAGGAGGCGTTCACCGGGCTCGGTGCGGGTGTCGTAGTGCTGGAGGATCTCGCCGGTCGAACTGTCCAGGGTGGTGGTCGACCCGGACAGGTGAACGGGGTGCGCGCACCCGCCGGTGGCGGTGATCTGGTCGAGCCAGCGGGTGAACTGGGGATCTTGGGCGATGCGGATGGCGTCTCGGTCCGCTGCGGGGAGCTGACGCAGGCGCGCCGCGCGGTCGAGGGCGGCGCGCCTGTCAGCCGGGGTGAACTCGGGTGTGATGGTGGTGGCCTTCCGGGGTGGGCCGCCGTAGCGGCTCGGGTGGTGATGGGTGGCGCGCTGTCGGTCATGGGCTTACTCCTTCGGTGGTCAGGTGGTGGCTCGGTGGGTCAGCGGATGGTTCCGGTCCCCCGGCAGACGCGGCAGCGCCGATGTCGGCCGGTCCAGGTCCTGCGGGCTCCGTCGCCCTTGCAGACGGGGCATCTCACGCGAGGCATGGGCATGGTCTTGCTCCTTCCGGCCGGGCTAGAAGTGGGCGAAGCCGCTCAGGCCCCAGGTCATGAAGCCGTTGATGGTCAGGCTCACAGGGGTCTGGCCGAGGTACATGCCGAACAGGGCGATGCAGACGGCTTCCCAGGCGCGGACGTCGCGGGAGCGCACGAGGAGGAAGGTGATGATCCCGAAGACCACCACGAGGGACACGGCGGTACCTGTGCTGATCACTTGTCGTCTCCTTCGAGCGCCGCGAGAGCACGGACGATGCCGGGAAGTTCGGGAGTCAGGGCCGCGTGCTTGCGAGCCGTGGCTGCGGCTTCTGCGGGCGAGGTGAGGTGGGAGCGGGCCCGGCTCCAGCCGCCTTCGGGCCCGGAGCAGACGGCGACGCCCTGTTCGTCCGCGGTGATGGACTGGGCGACGATCACGGCGTCCTTGTTGAGGTCGCCCAACGTCATTTCTGCCGTGCCGGGGTCGTTGACGCGGTGGCAGATCCGGCCGCCGAGCTGGGCGCGCAGTGCGGTGACGCCGGGGCCGAGGTCGGAGCCGACGCGTTGGCCGGCGACGACCAGGTGCACGCCGAGCGCGGCCCCGAGCTGGGCGAGCCGGAGCAGGAGGGTGGAGCACTGTTCAGCTTCCGCCTTGCTCTCGCGCCGCCCGTCGGACAGATACAGCTCCGCGATCTCATCGACGATCACCACGACCGGCACCGGCCGCAGCTTGTCCGGGAGCTCCCAGATCGAGCGGACCCCCGCAGCACGGCAGGCACTCATGCGGTCCTGCATGTCGACGGCGAGCGCGGTGAGTACGACGACTGCCTCACGGCGGCAGGTGGTGAGGGCGCTGAGTCGTTCGGCGAAGAGGCCGAGTTCCATGCCGCCCTTGCAGTCGATGCCGACCAGGGCGACGGGTTGCGGGGCGAGTTGGGTGATCAGCCGGGCGAGCAGGGTGGATTTGCCGGAGCGGGTGGCGCCGGCGATGAGCCAGTGTGGGACGAGGCGCAGGTCCATGACCCAGGCGCCGCCACTCTCCAGTACGCCGATCAGGGCGGACAGGAGTGCGGCGGGCGCCGAGGCTAAGCCCGGCCGGGCCAGCGGATCGCTTGCCGTTGCGGTCAGCAGCACCAGGCCACGCTCGGGCGAGGTGACCCGCACCGCGTGGACCTTCCACGCGTGCACCATGGCGTCTGCCGCCTTCATGTAGGTCGCGGGGGTTTGGCCCGCATGCAGTCGAACACTTGCCGTCAGCCCCATCCGGTTGGCCCGGGGGAAGGAGAGCCGGGGTATGACCGGCCGCAGCGGATCGCCCTTGACGACCAGGTCCCCGAGCAGCCCGCGCGGCGGACGCCGTGAGACGGAAAGGTCGTTGAGCATCGCGACCTTGCGCCAGGTAAACATCACCCGGCACGCGGTGACCGGATATCCGGCGAGGTACCAGTGCCAGGCCGGACGGTGCCGGCGCAGCAGGTCACCGACGACGAGCAGCCAGGCCAGTAAGGCGAGCCCGAAGGCGAGTGCGATCGGCCCCATCACGCGCCGCCGCCGGTCTTGGCCGCTGCCGGGGCGCCGTGGACGGGGGTGATGGCATCGGCGCGGAAGCTGATTCCGTGCCGGTCGCCCATGGCCCAGGCGAACGCGGTCAGTCCGGTGACCTTGAGGATCTGTCCTTCCTCGATGCCCTTGGGCTCACCGGCAACCGCGATCTCGATAACGGAGATCCGCCGTCCGTCCTGCCGCACCATGACGGCGACGGTGTAGATCGTGTTTCCGTCCCGGTCCTTCTTGACCTCCTGTGTCTCGAAGTTACTGATCTTCGCTTCCGGTGCGATAGCGCACCGCAGTACGCCCAGTCGTGCCGTGTCCACGGGAATGGACTGCATTGCTTGGCCTCCTTGGCCAGTCAGGACGCCCGACATATTCAGACGTCACTTGTCCTTACGAGTTACGACTATGCGGCTCTGTACGGCGAGGATGCAACTACTTATGCTGACGAGTGATGTCGCGCGTGCGACGTGCCTACGACCTCACCCGGAGATGCCGAGATGACAGAGATCCAGCGCCCCGGAGCCCTCTACCAGCAGGTCGCCGCCGCGATCCGCGAAGCGATCCTCACCGGCGAGTACGAACCCGGAGTCCCGCTCCCCTCCGAAGCGCAGCTCATGGAGCGCTACAAGGTCTCGCGCCCCACCGTCCGCAACGCCGTCGCCGCTCTGCGCGCGGAAGGACTCATCGACGTCCACCACGGCAAGGGCAGCTTCGTACGCTCCGACAAAGGCCCCGCCGCCGCGATCTCCCGCCACATCGGCAGGACACCGGCCGGGCATTTCAGGCTGTACGGCGTAGCCACGTGGCAGCAGGCCGAGGAACCGCACACCTACCGCACCCACACCACCGAAGCCACGGCCCATCTGCTGGGACTCCAGACGGAAGAGGCCCTGTTCGGCTGTGACCAGCTGCTCGCCGACCCGGACACCGGAGCGCGGGCGATGCTCCGGACACTGATCCCTTTCGCCACCGTCGAAGCCGTGCCCGATCTCGGCAAGAGGCCGGACGCCGCCCCCGCCGCGATCTACTCGATGCTGACGGCGGCCGGGCACGAGCTGTGGTGGTCGGAGTCGGTACGGGCCCGCATGCCGCTGCCCGACGAGCGCACTACTCTGCGCCTGCCCGACGCGACCCCGGTCCTGCACGTCTCCCGCGTCACCTGCGGCACCGACGACCAGGCCCTGATCCTCGAAGAACTCCGCATCGGAGCGGACCGCGCCGAACTCACCTACCGGATCGACGCCGACAACTAGCCCGCGCGGCGCGCCAGCAGCCAAGAGCCGATGGCGATCGGTCGAATGCGTCTTCACTTCCTCAAGGGCGCGCCTGCGGCGCGCCGGGCAGCCCGGCCGCCCCGGCCGGGCGTGCGGCGTGACCGCCGGTCCCGTCCGGTCGCCCGACTGCCAGCACCGCAGCACGCCCAGGGATTCGAGGCGTCGACCGGACGGCTTGGTCCGGGTCCCGCGGGGCTGGGGGTCGCCGGCCTCCGAGACTTTAGGCAGCTCCCATGGGGCGAGCCTCGAAGAACAGGGGGCCGATCGGGCTATTGCGGGCAGCTCCAAGGACTGCCCGATCCGCTGGCGAGCGTAAGGCCCCCTGTTCACTCGCCCCATGGCAGCTACCGCCCAAAGTCTCTGCGGCCGGCGACGTGCCCACGCGCGCCACTCACCAGGTAAAAGGCACCTCATGCCGCACCGCCGTCGCCGCCCGAGGTGACCGCCTCCAGGAGCACAGCGAGCCGCTCCACCGCGTCCGGCCGGCCCGCCACCCGCACAACCCCGAGCCCGTCCTCGTTCGTCGAGGCCACCGCCCGCACCTGCGACAGTTCGAACCCCGCACCGAGCAGCGCACGGTTCAGTCGGTCCGCAGCCTCCCGCGCACCGCGCCAGCCCGCCACGTAGTCGACGCCGGGAACCCACAGACTGCCGTCCGTACCCGTGATGTCGAGAGCATCGCCCATCCAGTCCTCACCCGCGCCAGCCACCTTGCCCACCTCTGCCCTGATCTAGGTAATGGTTCGTCAACTTCCTTTGGTCAGGGCCGATATGCAGCACGACGGCCCCGGTACCATCAGGCACCGGGGACCGCCGTGTCCCCTCCCGGACCACCCCAGTTGCTGCCAGGCGCGGGGGTGGTCCGGTCTCGGTATGAGGTTGTGAAGCGCGGCCCCTCGCTCGGGAGGGGAGCCCCCGGGATGGTCCGAGGAGCCGCGCCCCTTGTGGCCGGAGTGGTCAGACTCCGGCCAGCGTCCGGGCCGCCTTCCACTCCCGATCGCGTGGGAGCAGACAGGGGAGACGGCCCGGAGATCTCTTACGTCGTGCCGTCGAGGTCGAAGCGGCACCACACGGTCTTGCCGCCCGGCCCCTTCGGCGACCACCACACCGCGTCAGCCAGCCGCTGAACGATCAGCAGCCCGCGCCCACGGTCCGGCAACACCGCCTCCGCGAAGTCGCCCGCCAGCTCCGGCGAAACGAACTCACCCACTGGTAGATCAGGCGGAGTCGAGTCCTCATCGGCGACACCGATGAACAGCCATCCAGGCCACGCCTTCACGAGCACGTCGATCTTCCGTGCGGCACCGGGCCGCGTCAGGCAGTCGTCCGGCACCGCGTGGTGCACGACGTTGCCGACCAGCTCGGAAACGACGAGCCGGGCGTCGTCGACCATGTGGCCGAATCCCCAGTCCTGGAGGCAGTCGCTCACCATGGTGCGCGCGGCGTACACGGTGCTGGTGGACTCGTCGAAGAGCGTCATCGCCCGGAAGTGACCCGACGAGGGATCTTGCGCTGCTTCACGCTGCGAGACCGCCCGAGGGGTGTTCGCTCTGCGTGTGCTCTGCCGAGCATCCATTGCGTCCCCTGCCGACATTCGACGGGCTCTGTTGCCCGTCGCTCCGTGCCGAACAGTGAACGGTGCGAGCCGCGCCAGCGGGAGCGTTCACTAGGGGGTTCACATGAACACCGGCAAAGGCAAAGGGGGTTCGTAAGTGAACCCCCCTGGGTTCACGAGCTGTGACACGATGGAAGCTCGTCGCCATTCTCGGGTTGGCAGGGGAGCATGAACCGAGAACCGAACGCGCAGTTGATCTCCCTCATGGCCGAGGCTGAAGTCTCGAACAAGGGGCTCGCCAAGCGGATGCGTGATCTCGCGCAACAACGCGGCATTGACCTGGGCACCACGCACGTCGCCGTCCAGCGTTGGCGGGATGGGGCAGGCATCCGGTCGCAGGCTGCCGGGGTTATGGCCGATGTCTTCAGTGCGAAGCTCGGGAGGCGGATCGCCCCCGGTGATCTCGGGATGTTCGGCCAGGCTGAGGCAAGCGCACCGCAGCCGGTCGCTTATCCCGACGCCTTATCCGAGGCGCTGTCCGTGCTGGACGGGCTCACTGAAGAACAACCCCAGAGCGCATCGAACAGCGAACTGGCGATCCCGGACACGGATCTCAGTGCCGCAGTCCTGTCCTGGATGATCGCCCGCCCCGACGGCGTGCAGGCCGACAGGCCCACCCCGCAGCGCGCCAGCATGCGCGACGTACACGCGATCCGCACCGCCACCGAAATGTTCATGCGCCTGGATTTTCAGTACGGCGGCGGCCACGGCCACAAAGCCTTACGACACTACTTCCGCGACGATGTACTACCTCTGCTCAATGCCAGCTACACGGAACGAGTAGGCCAGGCCATCTTCACTGTGGCTGCGGAAACTGCCGAGGTAATCGGCTGGATGGCCTACGACATCGGAAATCACGCGTTGGCAAACCGCTACCTACTTTCCGCGCTACGGCTCACACAGGTCACCGGCGATCGAATGTTCGGGGCATCCATTCTCGCCAACCTCAGCCACCAGGCGAACTACCTTGGCCACACCTCCCGCGCCGTGCAACTGGCCCGATCAGCCGTCGAGGGAGCCAAGGGCAGCAGCGCCACGCCACGCGCCAAGGCAATGTACGCCGCTCACGAGGCCCGCGCAATGTCCAGCGCCCACGACCTCACCGGCGCATCCCGCGCAATGAACGAGGCAGAACGCCACTTTGAGAAAGCCGATGCAGCCGAAGACCCCGAATGGCTCGCCTACTTCAACGAAGCAGAACTGATCGGGGAATTCTCACACTGCTTCCGCGACCTCAAACGCCCTGTCGAATCCCTCCGATTCGCCAAACAGGCCGTCGCCAAAACTGATCCACAGTACGCCCGAACACTGGGGTTCTGCCGCATCGTGCTCGCACAGAGCCACCTGCTGAACGGCGACCTGGACAGCGCCATCGGAACTGCCAGCCAGGCAGTCGAGGAAGGCGAATCACTCCAGTCGGCCCGGTTCCTGCGCTACGTCACCGACTTCCAAGGAGAGATCAGCACCCACGCAGGAGTGCCCGTCGTGACCCGCTTCAACGAGCAGGTTGCCGAGGCACTGGCCAGCTTGGACGAGTGAGCAACCCGCCTCTCAATACGGGAGCCAGTGGCGCGGCGCATCATCATCACGCAGCGATGCAAGGCGCCGGCCGACCTCCTCTGCCACGTCCTCCCCCTCGGACACGTTCTGCATGAGCCACGTGGTCATCTTGAATTCCTGGATCGCGCACAGCGTCGCGAAGCCGGGCCACTCCCTCAGGTCTCGGCCGTAGGCGCCCACGAAGTCGGCGTACTGCTCCTCTGTCACCCACCCGAGACGGTGGTACTCGTGGGCAGCCACCTCAAGATCCCACTCGGGATGATCAACACAGAAGTTCTCCAGATCGATCAGGTGCACAACCCCGCTCCTGTCGACCATCAGGTTGTCGGTGTGCGCATCGCCGTGCACAGGCCCCCGCTGCGAACCGAACCGTAGCTCCGCCAAGCGCCCCTTCAGCTCCTGCCCCCGCTTGCGCAGAAACTGAAGGTCGTCATCCGATATCCCCGCGGCCCGCTCGAGCCTCAGGTCTGAGAGCCCGAAGGCGCTGTACCGAGGCAGTTCCAAGCCGTCAGGCAGGGTCAGCGCGTGCAGATCACGCAGGACCGCACCCAACTCCCCATACGTGGCCGGCCTGCCCTCTTCGACGATCAGATGCCAGAAGGTCACCGGATGCCCGTCGACCACCAGCGGCTGTTCAAGATCCTCAACGACACGAGCCGCCGGAAACCCCTCGCCAGCCAGCCACCGCGACACGGCTACCTCCTTACGGGCCGCCGCCAGGTACTCAACCGACCGCGCGATACGCACGATCACCGGCACCGAACCGAGCCGGAAGAGCGCGTTCTCCCCGAGCCGGATCAACTCCGCCCCTCTGTCATCGAGCCCCGCAGCCCGGCAGGCGGCAACCATCACCCGCGTCGCCCCCGCCGACGTGAACCCCTCTTCCGACCGAGCAGCGTCAACCGCCATGCCCGAACCAGCTCCCCATAGTCGCGCGCGATCAACCGACGCACGCCTACGGGTGACCAACCCGACGTGCACCGGACACGACACCGACCGTACCGAGGAACACCGGCCTAGGACGAGAGGGCTCAAGGGATCAATCCGCCATGCCTCATTATTTGGACGACGCCAGAACGGGGACCAGTCGCCGTAGCCCCTCGCCCTCGTAGTGGCATCGGTTCAACGCCGCGAGCAAACAGATTGGCCGCCGGTTTCCAGCAAGGCAAGCGCGAGCTATATCTTCAAAGCGACAAAAAATCCGAGGCCAATGTGGACCCCTATCTGGAACGTTCCTCAATGTTATAAACCTCCGGAGCAAGCCTCCTGATGCGCTCCCAAGATTCTTCAGCTTCACGGAGAGATCCTCGGAAAGGCTCGCGATGGCCAATGTCGTCCATCTCGAAAATCCAAGGATCCGCTCGAACCATGTCGAATAGCGGGTCGATGAACCTGTCATATGTTTCACAGGCCCTTCGAATTGAAGGAATCTTCCCCTTTCTATTTCCTCCGCTAATACTTTCGATCGCTTCCTGGAAAGTGGAGATTAGCTTCTCGATTAGGCCAATCGCCGCGAATCCGGCAAGCGAACTTCTACTTGACACCCGAAAGAACAACGAATCGTCACCCTCCGATTCAACGAACGCTCTCTCAATCAACGCTTCTCCCCGAGAACGCCACTCGCTAACTTCGTACAGGGCACGAGAAAAAAGGGCTGCGGTAGCGGGGCGAAGGTGCGTGGGGCTGGAGACACTCGTGCCGGACATCGCCCCGAAGGCTCGACGCAATCCGATTTCGACGGCCTTTTCAACGTAAAGAGGTGAAATCTGATCCCTCTGAATACCGTCCACGGACTTGCGAACGCCGGAGGTCTGTCTCAGCAATTGTTCCACTTTAGATTCAACTAGACCCATGCGATCTTCACTTAGCGCCGCTTCTAGGCGTTGAACAAAGCCTTTGACCGCGGCTGCGAAGTCATCAGGGAATCGCGTTGGCGCATAAAGCATCACCCGCGCAAAGTCCGACCCGACCAAGCCTGCAAGATTCTCGGCTAGGTACCCGTTCACGACGAGGATTATCGAGGTGTTCGGACTCGATGCACCGCGAATGGCTTGTGCGGTGTTAACCAGGGCCTCAGCCTCTGGCTCATGGAGTACAGACTGAGTGATGATAACCGCGCAGCCAGCGCCGCCTTCACCTACAGGCAACCAGAAGTCCGCGACCGTTGACGAGTCAGCCGGCATACATTTAGCTGACTCAAAAACCCATCCATTGCTATCGAGAATGCGCGTCACTTCCGAGCGCACGTCATCGGGCGTCGAGACCTCGAATTGCTCTCGCGCTACTTCCCTCACCATCGCGCGCGTAACGTCTGTGCCACTTGCCCTGCTTGACTGGTAAGCGTGATAGCAGAGCCGAATAACCTTACGAGCATTCCCCCCAGCCAAATCAACCAGGTAAGCAATCGAATCTTCGCTAAAGGGCGTAAGCGCCCCTGAAGAATTATGCAAAGACTGTCGAATGTACTGCCGGGCATCGTCAAATGACAGGGAGGTGGGCCGAACAAGGCACGAAATTCTCTGCTTGGCATCCTCCGGCAAAACCTCAATGAAATCGGGGAGCCCACTCAAGACGAGCAAAGAACGTGCCTGCGAGAACACTTCAAGCAGCTTTTTGAAAGCGAGTACGGAACCTTGGTTCCTCGCACTACGAGATTCTCGTGATAGCACTTTTTCGAACTCATCGATAATGAGTACAAATCTATGCTTCTGCCTGCCGTACAGGAAGGCGAAAACTCCGATTGCCTCCAAAGCGGAGATGTCTGTGTCAATTGTTCGACGGATACCTCTTTCTTGGAGGGCTGGATCTGCAGGGTGCCCTGCGAGCCACTCCCAAACAGCCGCCTCAAATTCTGGCCTCATGAAGAGAGCCAGAGCTGCACCGAAGTCATCGTGCTCAGTGATGCGGCTAAGACGCAATTGCAATTCTTGCAAAAATGTGGACTCGCGCAGGCCAAACCTATGCACGATCTCATCTGGCTGCAGCTGTCGTTCCTTCAGCCGACGAGCCACATCAGAAGTTAGTGGTGAATCCCCTAGTTCCTCGGCGATGATGTCCGCATAGTACTCTGCGACCCGCTGCCGCACGTCGTTCCGATCCAGTTGAACAAAGAAGCGGTCACGATATAGCGCAAGGAATGTGTCTGCAGGGGCATCGAGATAGAAAGAATGGACCGTTTCATCTTCACTTGCCAGGACCTTCCGCAGAATCTCAATCGATAGATGCGTCTTCCCGGTACCGTATTCGCCAACAATAGCAATTACATTGCCAGCACCTGCCGAGGCGTCGCGCCTCCCCCCTTCACCTGCTGACTCCAGGTACTGATCAACGTAGGAAATGGCCTGCTTCACAGCCGGTGTTGCAATACTGAGATTATCCATACCTGATGACGAGAACCGAGCCACTGCAGATGCGGGAAAAGGATTCCCACTCCAAAGCGACTCATCTCGACTGCCGCTGGAACTCATGACAGAAAAGCCTTCTCTGCGTAGTATTGCGTGAAATCCGAGTACTCAACCTGACCGCTTGCAGCCTTAATCGCTGCCTCAAATACATTCTCACAGGCCATCTGCAGCTCTCTGATCGTCGTCTTACCTCGACCACGTATACGAGTCTGCATGAAATTTAGGATCGTTGCTTCGTCAATCGACGGGACTGTGAGGCCTTGTGCGGCTGCCCGAGCGAGACGGTGGTTAACGAAGCTCCATCCGTCACTCTCTTCAAGCAACCCTAGCTGGAAGTGAGCGATAGGCTTCCCCCCCGGCGCAGACTCAACCGATGCTACAGAGTCGTATGAAGACTCGCAGAAAAAGAGAATCATTCTTTGAGAAAGGCTGGCATACCGCTGCACCTCATCCACTACTTCAGATGGCGGCAGCAATACCAACACAGCAGTTTCTTTACCACGGAGCAGTCCGGAGAGATAGGGATAGAATTTCGCCGGGTCACTGCTTCGCCTGTCGAGTCCGCTAAATTCGCTGTCGTCGACTACGAGAAGGAACTGCAGCTCATCCAATAGCCTGCTGCAGATATGTCTCTGTCTAGCTAGAGTGTCAGCGCCGGTCAAACCGTCCGAGGTGAGGTTGACGATATGGATATCCAACGGCGGAGTTCGCGATTCGAAAAACTGCTTGGCGAACCAGGCGCAGCGATGCATCAAGGCGGTCTTGCCGCAACCTTCCGGTCCCGTGATGAGGGCTACTTTCCCACCCGCCTGGATCTCGGAATCTCCTCTTATGTATTCGCAGAATTTAAGGAAGGCCTCCTGAGAATGATCAACCGGTGCGTATAGATCTTGATGCGCCGACGTCTCCCACGGACAGAGCGGGCGACCGTCCGCCCCGGCACGCTCTGGAACGACGAAGGGATTCAGCATGAGAACTCCGCTACCACTGATAATCCGTTTTCCTACACAACGCTACTGACGGACATCGGAATCTTATTTCTTTCTCGCCGAAGTTGGACAGGGATAACTGAAGCGATGATCGTGGCGATCAGCTCGGTGTCGACTTCCAGCTTGGCAAGGCGAGACCCAAGACGGTCTACCCTTAGTTGTCGTTCCGTTAGAGGAAGTTTTACCCACCCCCGCTTGACTTCCTCCCGGTATCGAGGGCCCTCGAGATCTTGAATGAGTTTCTCAACAAAGGGCCACTTTCGCTTACTGGCAGTATTTCGGAGAGTTGTGACGAGGCGCAACCGTTGCTTATCCAGATTTATGGTTGCCGGCTCTCCGCCTGTGACAGTTCCCACCCACGCCGCGCCGTAGTCTGTCAGGGCGTCCCTGAATGCAACGGTTGCCGCCCTTACGTCATTGGCTGCTGCGATACGCCTAGTGCGACTACCCTGAAGTTCAGTAGCCACCATAGTCAGAGCGGACCCGACTAGAATGGGTAGAAACCAACTGAGAAAATCGGTGCTAGATTCTTTTTTCTCAGAGTTCCCTGTGGCTATAGCCGTAGCCTCAATCAAGGCATCGCATGCCTTTCCGAAATCACGAGAGCGCCTCTTCTCCCACTGTTCCAGGCTTATAGGCGCCGACTGTTTCTGGCCTGTCGGGTATATCCTCACAGGAGTGCTCACGCTCGCCAGGAGGTCGAGAGTCTTTGCCGCGTCGACTAGGTTTTTCCGGTTAGCGTCGGACAGGCAGAAGACAGCTTTCGAGTCTGTAGCTGGCGCAGCAACTACCTCAGGCAGCCCCACGCAAATAAATGTAAATACCCCAATTCCTATGAAGGAAAATCGGCGCACCATTCTGGCCACGTGCTGTCTCCACTGTTCTGCCTACGAGCTGCACCGCCGAGGATACCGACTTCACTGCCACTTTTCCTGGCTTCAGCCCGTTCGACCAACGCGAAGGGTCCGAGCAGGCTGGAACCTCTCGGGACTTGATCCTCTTGCGGCCCGTGCGTCCACACGCCCTACTGCGTCAAGGGCGTCCGAGTATCAGGGCCCCGGCGTTTGCCTCGGATGTCTGGTTGATCATGTGATGCCGTAGAGGGCGAGGACGCGGTGGCGTTCGGTGTGGGCTCGGCGTCCGGCGGCGGTGTTGACGTACCCGGCGAGTTTGAGTGCACTGCGGATCAGGTCGCGGACGGCGGCGAGCACGGCCGGCGTATTGCGAGTCCTGACCCGGGACTTGTCCTCACCGAAGACGACATCACGCACCCAGTGGACGGTGTTCTCCACGGTCCAGTGCCCGCGAGCCCAGGCGGCGATCTCGGCCGCGTCAGCCTGCTCAGCGGGCAGGTCGGTGATGGCGTAGACGGTCTCGCTGGACCACTTCTTCGCCCCGTAGAGGCGGCGTCTGCGCTGGATGCGCAGGACTTGACGGGCGTTGGGGAAGAGCAGGCCGTCGACGGTGACGACCTGTACGTGGCGCTGCTCGTGGCGACCGTGGCCGCGGGTGTCGTCACGGAGGATCACGGGGACCTCTTTCCAGGGCAGCCGGTGGAGTTGGCGGGCCTGACCTCGCTGGTTGTTCTTGATCGTGAGGAGGTAGTGGGCGCCACGTTCGTGCAGGTAGGCGGCGTGGGCGTGCTGGGCGTGGAGAGCATCGGCGGTGATGACCGCGCCGGCGAGGTCCACGTCGTCGATCTGGTCGAGCAGGGGTGCGAACTCGGGGATTTCGTTCGTCTTCGCGCCGATCTCGCGGGAGGCGAGGGTGATGCCGTCGCCGTGGCGGACCGCGGAGAGCACGAAGACCCGGCTGCCGTCAGGGCGTCGTGCGCCGCGCAGGCATTTGCCGTCCACCGCGATCGCCCTGCGCCTTTGGCGCACCGGATCGGTCTGGGCGGCAGCCTGGTGGGCCCGGCGCTGTTCGCGTTCCTGGCCGCCGTCGGGCATCAGCGGCGCGGGATGCGCGCGCTCGTCGGAGAGCAGGGACGTCAGGTAGGCGAACCCGGCCGCGCTGAGCTCGGCCGGATCAAGGCGCCCCAGCAGGCTGCGCAGGGTCTTCTCGCTCGGCACCCGGTAGCGGCCCAGGAGCGGGTGGTGGGGCAGGCCGAAGGCGGCCAGTTCCTCGGGTGCCGCACGCCGGCACCACTCCGCTGCCGCAGTGATCGAGTCGTGGCCCGCGGGCGTCATCGCGCAGACCGCCAGGGCCAGCAGGGAGGAGAGCCGGTAACGCACCCCGCTGGCTCCGCGCGGATCGGTGAGCGACTCGAACTCCGCGACCAGGCTGCGGACTTGATCCCGGGCGGCACCCTCACGCAGATCTTGCAGACGGGGTGCGGGGCAGACAGGAGCAGGGATGGGGGATGATGGTGGGACGAACACGGCACCTTCGTGGATCTTGAAGCGTAGAGAACTCCATGATCCACAGGGGCCGTGTTCGCCTGCTTCCGGGGCCCGCCGCCGACATCAACCGACCCAAGGTCGGACGAGCCGGGCAAACGCCGGGGCCCTGGTCCGAGTATGCCTCGGGAACGAAGACGTCAGCAGCAGTTAGCACCCGGCGGCGACGAGACCTGGTGGTAAGGCCCGCGGGGATGGGGTGAGAGAATCCAAGGTTACATTCGCCAAGGTGTTGCTCCCTGCCCCAGAACACCCTGAGGGTTGCTGGAAACGGTTTGTGAACGTGGCTTGACATGGATCAAGCCGTTGTTCGTGTGCCTGCTGGCTGGCCCTGACACAGTGAACGCTTGATCCACGTCATCCTGTCCCGCGTCCAGGCACTAGGGAACCCGTTCTCCAAGCAGCGGACAAGTGAATGTGCATCTCAGTCACGCGGCAGAGCCAGCCGCACGGGCCCGTGGACAGATATCCGGTCGCTCCGAGCAAGCAAGCACCCTACGCTCAGGGCCATGAACAGGCCACTCGTCGCCATTCTCAGTGGGGCAGGCATCTCCACTGATTCCGGAATCTCCGATTATCGCGGTCCTAACGGGCTGTGGCGGAAGGATCCCGAGGCCGAGAAACTCGTGACCTACGAGTACTACATGGGCGATCCGGAGATCAGGCGCCGGGCCTGGCGGATGCGGCGGAAGACCCAGGCGCTCCAGGCGCAGCCCAACGCCGCGCACCGGGCGGTGGCCGAGCTGGAGCGGTCCGGGATGCCGGTGCGGATCCTCACCCAGAACGTCGACGGACTGCACCAACTCGCCGGCATGCCCGCCCGCAAGGTGCTCGAACTCCACGGCAGCGCACGGAGTTTCATCTGCACCATATGCCACAAACGCGGGCCCATGGAGGACGCCCTCGCCCGCGTCGAGGCCGGTGAGGAGGACCCGCCCTGCCAGACGTGCGGCGGGATCCTCAAACCCGCGACCGTGATGTTCGGCGAACGCCTCGACCCCGTCGTCCTCGGCCAGGCCGCCGCCATCGCCAAAGCCTGCCAGGTGTTCATCGCCGTCGGCAGTAGCCTCCAGGTCCAGCCAGCGGCCGGTCTCGCCGGTGTTGCCGCCGACCACGGGGCCCGGCTCGTCATCGTCAACGCCGAACCGACCCCGTACGACGACCGCGCCGACGAGGTTATCCGGGAACCCATCGGCACGGCCCTACCCAAGCTATTGCGTCAACTGGGCACCGGGGACAGCTACTAGACCAGGTGAGCTCCTGGTTCTGACGAAGTAATGCCGCAGGCGGGGCCGGTTCTGGTCCAGTCGATGCACTGGCGGTAGCAACGGCCTACCGCGCCCACTCCAACTCGCCATGCCGAAGCTGGCAGTTGCCTGGTGTCGTGCCTGGCATGATTCTGGGGACAATGCGTGCCCGCCCAACCTGCACTCCCTGTGCTGGGGCGGAGGTGAGGGAGGGGCCACTTGGAAGTACAGGTATCGCTGGAGAGCAGTGCCACGCTCGACGAGTTCCTGTCGCTCGCTCAGTGGTTGCGCACCGAGCGTGCGCTTCAGGGTCTTGTACGTACGAAGCGCCGCCCGCCTCGCGAAGGGGAGCTCGGTGGGGCGCTCGAACTGATCAGCGTAGCCATTGGCTCGGGCGGCATAGCTACAGCACTCGTTTCCTCCTTGCAGACGTGGCTGAGCAGCCGACGTACAGAACAGAAGATTGCGCTGACCATAGACGGCCGCTCCATCGAGATTGTCAGAAATAGCACACACGCTGTGAGCGAGGCGGAACTAATTCGGCTCGTCAAGGATGCTCTCGATGAGTAGTGAGCCGGAAAAGGTAAGCAACCGCGCCGTATTGATTGGCGTGTCTCGCTTTGATGATAGAGATTACCTTCCGGTACCCGCCGCAGCAAATAGCCTGCGTGACATGCATAAAATTCTCACCGACCCGAAGCTCTGCAATTGGCCTGTGGAGGAAGTTAGCGTAATTGCAGATCCAACTCACGATCACAAGGTCGTGCTCCAACTGCGCCGCCTAGCCCAGGAAACCACAGGCACATTCTTGGTCTATTTCGTTGGGCACGGAACGACGACGGAACAAGGTGAGCTATGTCTCGTCTTCAGCGACACAATTTCAGAACATGCCGATATTACTGGGCTGCCTTACAGTCAGGTTCGAAATGCACTGTTGCTCTCGCCGGCACGAGTAAAAATTGCCATTCTCGACTGTTGCTACTCCGGGCGCGCCCTTCAGGCTCTTTCAGGTCATTCCACAGCCCTGGCTGATGCCACCAACGTGCGAGGAACCTACACCCTAACAGCAGCAGACGGCGCGGCACATGTAGTACCACTGGCCCAGCAGCAGGGCGAGAAGACATCATTTACGAGAGAGCTGACACGCCAAATCCGTGAAGGTGTTCCCGGGAAATCAAGCACTCTCACCCTGGATGACCTGTGGGTACCGCTACGGAGTCGGATGCTCGCCCAAGGCCTTCCCACCCCCAACCGTCGAGTCGATGACACGGCCAGCGATTTTCCTTTCACACGCAATGCGGCCGCCTACGCCATTTCAGAGACGCGCGCTTCGACCAATGAGGTCACAGGTAAGGATATACTTGCCCCAGGCAACGGGAAGAGTGGGATTAGAATAGGTGATTGGAAGTCGCTAAAAGACGCCGTGCCGATCGACTCTGTCATTTCCCGGTACGTTCAACTGCGCCGCGCCGGACGTGAGTTGCGCGGGCTTTGCCCCTTCCATGAAGCAACCGAAGAGACCCTCAGCGTGAACCGCGAAAAAGGGGTATATTACTGTTTTGGTTGCGCAGAGGGGGGAGATGCGGCAAAGTTCATAATGCGGATAGAGTATCTATCTCACAATGAAGCCTTTGACTGGCTGGCGAGTCGCGCAGGTATCACCGTGCTTGCCAACGAACCCGGCTACGCGCCAATTAAACGCGTCCGCTTAATTGAAGCTAACCAGCTTGCTGCCGCTTGGTACGCCGAGCAGCTAATTTCCAGCTCCGAGGCAAGCATTGGGCGTGAGTTCCTCGCCAAGCGCGGCTTCGACCAGGCCGCCGCCGTCCACTTCGGAGTCGGCTACAGCCCCCAAGGCTGGGACCACCTCACCCGCTATCTACGCGACCAGGGCTTCACTGATAGGGAACTGCTCCTCTCCGGGCTCTCGCAGGAGGGCCGGCGCGGGCCCATCGACCGCTTCCGGGGCCGCCTGATGTGGCCAATCCGGGACATCGGCGGCAACGTGGTGGGCTTCGGCGCCCGCAAGCTGCAGGAGGCAGACAACGGCCCCAAGTACCTCAACACACCCGAGACCGAGATCTACAAGAAGTCCCAGGTCCTGTACGGCATCGACCTCGCCAAGCAGCACATCGCGAAGGCCAGCCGCGCGGTCGTGGTCGAGGACTACACGGACGTCATGGCCTGCCACCTGGCCGGGGTGACGACCGCCATCGCCACCTGCGGTACCGCCTTCGGTGGCGAGCACATCAAGACCCTCCGCCGGCTGCTGATGGACAACGGCAGCGCCCGCGTGATCTTCACCTTCAACGGCGACACGGCTGGCCAGAAGGCGGCTCTGCGCGCCATCGATGACGACCAGAAGTTCGCCGCCGAGACCTACATCACGATCGCCCCCGACGGCATGGAGCTCTGCAAGCTGCGCCTCGCCAAGGGCGACGAGGCGGTCGCCGACATGGCCGAACCCCGCACCCCGCTCTTCGAGTTCATTCTCCGTCAGATCGTCAACCGCTATGACCTGGACACCCCGGCGGGCCGCGCGGCCGCCCTCGACGAGGCCGCGCCGATCGTCGCCCGGATCAAAAATAGCGGCGCCCAGCACGAGGTCGCAGTGCAACTCGCCGGCATGCTCGGCATCCGCGACACACGGTTCGTGGTCAAGCGTGTCGCCCAGCTCGCGCGTTGGGCCCGCTCCAGAGAGGGAAAAGGGCCGGAGTCGGCTACCGAGCACCAGCCACCACAGACAAACGCCGGCGCGCAGAAGAGCCCATCCGACTCTGCCTCGAACCCCCACAACCCGGTGTACACCACTGAACGTGAGCTCCTCAAACTCGCTCTCCAGCGACCGGAGTTGGTTTCGCCGACCTTCGACGCCTACGGAGCCGAGGAGTTCACCGCTCCGCTCTACGCGGACGTACGCCAGGCCATCCTGGACGCAGGCGGCGTCGAGTCCGGCGTACAAGACCCCCAGGATTACCTGATCCGTGTTAGGGAAGTAGCCGCTGACGATACGGTCCGATCCATGATCGCAGAGCTAGCGGTAGAAGCGATCATGCGCCGAACCGTCGATGAATCCTACGCTCTCGACCAGCTCGTCTGGGTCCGCCAGCGCTCTGTAGATCGCCGTATTTGCGAAGTCCAGGATGCCCTGCAGACTTTGAGTGCCGTCGGTGACGGAGAGCATGTGACTGCGGTCCAGAAGGAATTGTGGATCCTACATCAGTACCGCATGTCCCTGCGTGAGCGAGGTGCAGAGGCTCTCTAGGAATGGGTGAGGGCGGTACCTCTGTGGTGGTCCGCGGGATACAAACACCATGAGCGGCACGCGCTCCAGGGACCCGAGTAAAGTGCACCCGCCCGACAGTAGGCCTGGACGCACGATGTGTTACATCTACCGATGCCTTGCGATTCAGGAATCCCTGATTATCGCGGTCCGAACGGGCTGTGGCGGCGGGATCCCGAGGCCGAGAAGCTCGTGACGCACGAGTACTACATGGGCGATCCCGAGATCAGGCGCCGGGCGTGGCAGATGCGGCGGAAGAACCGGACGCTCCAGGCCGAGCCCAACGCCGCACACCTGGCCGTGGCCGGACTCGAGAAGTCCGGGGTGCCCGTGCGCGTGATCACCCAGAACGTCGACGGCCTGCACCAGCTCGCCGGAATGCCTGCCCGCAAGGTCCTCGAACTCCACGGCACCGCACGTACCGTCGTGTGCACCGCATGCCATGCCAAGACACCCATGCAGGACGCCCTCGCCCGCGTCGAAGCCGGTGAGGAGGATCCGCCGTGCCTGAAGTGCGGTGGCATCCTGAAATCGGCGACCGTGCTCTTCGGCGAACGCCTCGACCCCGTCGTCCTCGGCGAGGCCGCCGCCATTGCCAAGGCCTCCCAGGTCTTCATCGCCGTCGGCAGCAGCCTTCAGGTCCAACCCGCCGCCGGCCTCGCGGGTGTCGCCGCCGACCACGGAGCCCGGCTGATCATCGTCAACGCCGAGCCGACGCCGTACGACGAGCGGGCGGACGAGGTCGTACGGGAGCCGATCGGGACCGCCCTGCCGAAGCTGCTGCGCACCCTGAGTAAGGAGAGCTAGAAGAGTGCCGTGCCGCTCTCGAAGTCCAGCAGGCGCTGCTTGCGGTCCAGGCCGCCGCCGTATCCGGTGAGGCTTCCGTTCGCGCCGACCACGCGGTGGCAGGGCACGATGATGCCGATGGGGTTCTTGCCGTTGGCGAGGCCGACCGCGCGGGAGGCGCCCGCGTTGCCCAGGGCTTCGGCCAGTTCGCCGTACGAGCGGGTCTCGGCGTAGGGGATCCCGCGCAGCTGCTCCCAGACGCTGCGCTGGAAGGGGGTGCCGGACATGCGCAGTTCGAGGGTGAACTCCTTCAACTCGCCCTCGAAATAGGCCTTCAGCTGGTCGGTGACCTCGCCGAAGGGCGTGTCGTCGCGTTCGCCGAAGGTCTCCTCCGGCGGGCGGTGGCGTTGGCCGACCATGTAGAGGCCGCACAGGACGCCGTCGTCGGCGACGAGGGTGAGGGGGCCGTACGGGCTGTCGATGACCATGTGCTGTTTCACAGTTCGTACCTTCGAGTCGCTTGGAGCCATCTGCGTGTGCTTGAAGTCGCTTATACGGGGAGGAAGTTGATCGGGTGGGTGTCCGTCGCCCACAGGTACTGGACCGCGTACGCCCGCCACGGGCGCCACGCCGCCGCGCGCGCCGTCAGGGCGGCGGGGGTCGACGGCAGGCCCAGCTCCTGGGCCGCCCGCCGGATTCCGAGGTCGGTGGGGAGGAAGGCGTCGGGGTCGCCGAGGGCGCGCATGCCGATGACGTCGACCGTCCAGGGGCCGAAGCCGGGGAGGGCGAGGAGGCGGGCGCGGGCCTCGGCCCAGTCGCACTCCACTCCCAAGTGGAGGGAGCCGTCGGCGAGTTGACGTACAAGGGTGGTGAAGGTGGTGCGGCGGGTGCTCGGCATCGCGAGCGTGGACGGGTCGAGGGCCGCGAGCGCCTGAGGCGAGGGGAAGAGGTGGGTGAGGCCGCCCTCGGGGTCCTCCACGGGTTCGCCGTACGCGGTGACCAGGCGGGCCGCGTGGGTACGGGCGGCGGCGGTGGAGACCTGCTGGCCCAGGACGGCCCGTACGGCGAACTCGGCCTCGTCGACCGTGCGCGGCACCCGGCGGCCGGGGGCCTTCGCCACCAGGGGCGCCAGCACCGGATCCGTCCGCAGCTGGTCGTCGACGGCGACCGGGTCGGCGTCCAGGTCGAGCATGCGGCGGCAGCGGCTGATCGCGACGGGCAGGTCACGCAGGTCACTGAGGGTGAGGCGGCAGGCGATGTGGTCGACGTGCGGGGTGAGCCCGACGATCCCGTGGCCGTAGGGCAGGCGCAGGGTGCGCCGGTAGGCGCCGTCGCGCCACTCCTCGACACCGGGTACGGCGGTCGCCGCGAGGTGGCCGAAGAGGTTGTCGGGGTTGAGCGGGGCACGGAAGGGGAGCCGCAGGCTCAGGACGCCCGGGGTGGCCGGGGCGCGCTTCTTCGGCACCCGGTCGCGCAGCTCGCTCGGGGCGAGGGCGAAGACCTCGCGCACGGTGTCGTTGAAGGTACGGATGGAGGAGAACCCGGCGGCGAAGGCGATCTCCGCCATCGGCAGCGTGGTGGTCTCGATGAGCAGCCGGGCGGTCTGGGCGCGCTGCGCCCGGGCGAGCGCGAGCGGTCCCGCGCCCAGCTCGGCCAGCAGCTGCCGCTCGACCTGGCGGATGCTGTAGCCGAGCCGGCCGGCCAGACCCGGAACGCCCTCGCGGTCCACGACCCCGTCGCCGATCAGACGCATCGCGCGGGCGACGAGGTCGGCTCGCTGGTTCCACTCGGGCGAGCCGGGGCTGGTGTCCGGACGGCAGCGCTTGCAGGCCCGGAACCCGGCCTGCTGGCAGGCCGCGGCACTGGGGTAGAACGTCATGTTCTCGGGTTTCGGCGGCACCACCGGGCAGCTCGGCCGGCAGTAGATTCGCGTGGTCAGGACCGCTGTGAAGAACCATCCGTCGAAGCGCGCGTCCTTCGACTGGACAGCGCGCACACAGCGCTCCATGTCGGTGTGCATCCCGTTCCGCATGCCTCAAGCATCGGGCACCCGCGAGGCCGGGGCTGGCGAGAATCCGACATCAACCTCACAGCGCCCGAGGTCGGCCTCCGTCCGGCCGACGCCATGCGGACTCCCGCAGACGCCATGCGGACTCCCGCAGCAGCCGCAGCCCGTTCAGCCCGACCAGCACGGTGGAGCCCTCGTGGCCCGCGACGCCGAGCGGCAGCGGGAGGTGTCCGAGCAGGTCCCACAGGACGAGGACCGTGATGAACGTACCCGCGACAAGGAGATTCTGGACCACCAGGCGGCGGGTCGCGCGGGACAGCCGTACGACCGCGGGGATCGCCGCCGGCTCGTCGCGGACGACGATGGCGTCCGCCGTCTCCAGCGCGAGGTCGGAACCCGCCCGGCCGATGGCGATCCTCGAATGGGCGGCGGCCAGGGCGGGCGCGTCGTTGACGCCGTCGCCGACGAACAGGACCTTGCGGCCGGCGCGTTGGAGCTCCCGTACGGCCGTGACCTTGTCCTCGGGCAGCAGGGATGCGCGTACGTCCGTGATGCCGGTGGCGGTGGCCACCTGGGCGGCGGCGCGCGGGTTGTCGCCGGTGAGGAGCACGGGTGAGGTGCCCGTCAGGGCGGTGAGCCCCGCGGCTGTCTCGGCGGCGTCGGCGCGCGGGCGGTCGGCCAGGACGAGCGTGCCGACGAGGGCGCCGTCGCGTTCCACGCGGACGACCGTGCCGCCTTCGACGTCGGTGTCCGTATCCGCATCCGTGTCCGGGCCCGAGTCGGGGCGGCCGACCGTGACGAACCGGCCGTCGATCGTGGCGGTGACGCCGTGTCCCGGCTTCGCGGCGAAGTCGCGGGCGGGGGCGATGCGCAGGTCACGGGTGCGGGCGGCGGCGACGATCGCGCGGGCGAGCGGGTGTTTGCTGGGGTGCTCGGCGGCGGCCGCCAGCGCCAGCAGGCGTCGAGGTGTCGACGACGTGGGTGCTACGGCGGCCGGGGGCGGCCACGATCTCGCGCGCCACCGCCTCGGACGCCGTGCCGTCGGGAAGGCTGAGCACGACCACGTCCGCCCGGCGGGCGACGTCGGCCACGTCTCCCCAGTTCGTCGATCTCCTCGTCGGTGACGCCGGTGCGCGGTGAACTGCTCGCGTGCACACGGAACTCGTCCATCCGGCCCAGCGCCGCCGTCATCGCCATCACCAGCAGACTCCGGTCCCGGGGGCTGAGGCGCCGCCCCGGGCCCAGACGCCCCACGCGGTCGCCGTGACGTGGCCCTGGAACTCCCGGCCGGCCGGCCGGGTCGGGGTCGGTGGTGGCGCCATCGACTTAGGCGTCGCCGAGCACGGCCCGGCGCACGGCGCGGGCGGCCCGCAACTCGTCCGTCTCTTCCATGAGTTCTCCCCTGCCGCCGATCGAGTGGGCGTGATACGCGGGCATGACGGACTCTCTCTAGGGGAGAACTTCCCTCTCGCTGAGCGTAAATAAAGATTCCACAGGGAAAGAGATGGGCGCCGGGGAAACAGATGGGCGTCACGGCCCTGCCCCGGGCAACCCGACCCGGAAGGGTCAGCGGGTCTCCTCGCCCTGGGCGATCTCCACCTCGTGATGGAAGGTGAGGACGCCGGTCACCGCCGCGGAGGCCGAGACGGTCGCGCAGGCGACGAGGAGAAGGGCGATCCAAGAGGAGACGCGGGGGCGGCGGCCGGGAGCCGCGAGCAGGGCCGCGACCCGCTGGGGTACGGGTCCGGTGGTCGCGGCGGCGGCGAAGTCGGGGCGGGTGGAGCGGACGGCCGTGGTGGCGAGGGCGGCGCGGGCGATGGCGCGCGCGGTCAGCCGCCGGTCCCCCACCGCCGTGGCGGCGGCCTCGTCCGCGGCGCGCTCGGCGGCGAGCGCGATGCTGTCGCGGACCGGGCGCAGCCCGGGATGGCAGTGCGCGGCGATCTCGGCCGCGACGAGGAAGCGGTGGTGGTTGCCCGCGTTGTGGGCCCGCTCGTGGGCGAAGAGCACCTCGCGCTCTTCGGGACAGAGGCTGCGGAGCATCCCGGTGGTCACGACGATGCGGTGCGGACGGCCCGGCAGCGCGTACGCGTCCGGGTGGGGCGATTCGATCACGCACAGGTCGCCCGCGGCGGGTCGGCGGTCGGCCTGACTGCGGGCGGTGCGGAAGGCGCGCAACTGGCGCAGGGCGGAGCGTACGAGGGTCGCGGCGCCGACGATCAGAAGGCCGGTGGCCGCCGCCGCCAGCGGCAGGACGATCAGGTTCGACGGGGTACGCAGGGGGTGGACGAGGTCACCCAGGCCCGCCAGGACAGGCAACTTGAGCAGGCCGGTGAGGAGCAGCGCGCCGAGCGCGGCCACGGAGGCACCGGCCAGGACGAGGGCCGTGAGGGTCAGCGCCCACAGGGCGGCGACCGGCGCGAGGCGGTCGAGGCAGCGGCGGGCCAGCCGCGGCAGCGCGAGGGGCAGCAGAAGCGGGACGAGCAGCGGAATGATCAGCAGAGTGGTCATTGCTCACCCGACTCCAGTGGCTCACCCGATTCCAGGAGATCACGCAGGAGGCGCTCGTCGTCGGCGCTGAGCTGGGCGACGAACCGGGCGAGCGCCGTCTCCCGGTCCTCGTCCCGGTCGAGCTCGGTGTGCATGCGGCGGGCGGTGAGGCCGTGCGGGTCCTGGACGGGGAAGTAGGCGAAGCCGCGGCCCTGCCGCTCTCGGCCGACGATCCCCTTCTCGTGCAGCCTCGACAGGATCGTCGTCACCGTCGTACGGGCCAGCCCCGAGCCGAGCTCCGTCTGGACGCGGCCCGGAGTCAGGGGTGCGCCGGCGGCCCAGAGGGCGGCCATGACGGAGGCCTCGAGCTCACCCGCCGGTCGGCGTTCGTCCTTCGCGCTGGTCATGGGAACGATCCTCACCCCGGTATCGTCTACAGTTCAGTAGACCGTCTACAAGATTGTAGTCACTCGGGTGCCGTCACGACTGCGCCCGCCCGTCCAGTATGAGAGGGCTCCCGGCGATGGCCGCACCTTTGTTCGCAGCGTCACAGCTCGGATCACAGCTCGGGTCGGAGCTGGCGGTGAACATCCTCAGCGCCCAGTCCCTGCTCGCCGCCTTCGGCGTGCTGGGTGTCGGCGTGGTGATGTTCGCGGAGACAGGGCTGCTGATCGGCTTCTTCCTGCCCGGTGACTCGCTGCTGTTCACGGCGGGCCTGCTGTGCACGGGGTCGGGCCACGGCGGCCTGAAGCTCTCCCTGGGGCCGCTCCTGGTCTGCGCCGCCGTGGGCGCGCTGGCCGGCTCCCAGTGCGGCTATCTCATCGGACGCAAGGCGGGCGGCGCGCTGCTCGCCCGCAGCGGCTCGCCCCGGCTGCACGAGGGGGCCGAGCGCGCCGAGGAGCTGCTGGAGCGGTACGGCCACGCGAAGGCGATCGTGCTGGCCCGCTTCGTCCCGGTCGTGCGCACGGTGCTGAACCCCATGGCGGGCGCCCTCCAGGTTCCCGCCCGCACGTTCACCGTGTGGCAGGTCGTCGGCGGTCTCGTCTGGAGCATCGGCCTCACCCTCGCGGGCTACGGACTGGGCTCGTCGATTCCGAACGTCGACCGCTATCTGCTCCCGATCATCGGCGTGATCGTCATCGTGTCGCTGATCCCGCTGGCCGCCGAGTTCCGCCGCTCCCGCAAGGCCGCTGCCACGACCGCGGAGAAGGGTGCCGAGGGATGATCCTCGCGTTCAACGGGTCGTCGATCGACGGCTCCACCTACACCTACGTGGTGAATCTCGCTCATGACTCCCCGTCCTGGCTGGACAGCCTGGTGTCCGCCTGGTCGACGTACGGGCTGGCGCTGTTCGCCGTTCTCATGCTCGTGGGCTGGTGGCGGGCCCGTCGCAGCAGCGCCCGGGCGGCGATGGTCGCGCTCGCGGTGCCGGTGATCGTCGTCGTGGCGTTCGGGGTGGACTCCCTGTTCAAGATGGTCGTGCGCGAGGACCGCCCCTGTCAGAGCCTGCACGTGAAAACACTGGAGGCGTGTCCTGCGCCGGGCGACTGGTCCTTCCCCAGCAATCACACCGTCATCGCCGCCGCGGCCGCCGTGGCCCTGCTCCACGTCTCCCGTCGTCTCGGCACCATAGCCCTGCTGGGCGCCTGCCTGATGGCCGTCTCCCGGGTCTGGGTCGGTGCGCACTATCCGCACGACGTGGTCGCCGGTGTCCTGGTCGGCACGCTGATCGCGATGCTGCTGACGACCCTCCTGCGCAGACTCCCCGACCCGCTGGCGGGCCGCCTGACGGACTCGCGGCTGCTGCGGCCGTTGCTGGTCGCGGCGTAGGCCCACTCCTACGGCTACGGCTACGGGAACGGGAACGGGAACGGGCAAGCACCCTTCCGGAGCGGCTGAAGGCCACCGGAGCGGCTGAAGGCTGAAGGCTGAAGGAGGACCATGCGGCACACGATCCTGGTCGTCGAGGACGATCACGCCCTGCGTGACGTCCTGCTGCGCGGGCTGCGCGACGAGGGCTTCGACACCGTGCCCGCCCCGGACGGGGCGACCGCGCTGCGGCTGGCCGGGGACGACGTCGACGCGGCCGTGTTGGACGTCGGGCTGCCCGACGCGGACGGGCGGGACGTGTGCCAGGCGATCAGAGCCAATGGCTTCCTCTCGCCCGTCATCTTCCTGACCGCCCATCACCACCTCACGGACCGACTGGCGGGCTTCTCGGCCGGCGGCGACGACTATCTGCCCAAGCCGTTCCACCTGACGGAGCTGGCCGCCCGGCTGCGGGCGGCGCTCAAGCGCAGCGGACCGCTCCCGGCCACCACCGCCGGGGACCTGGTCCTGGACCCGGTCGGGCACAGCCTCACCGTCCAGGGCACCCGGGTCGGCCTCACCCCGACGGAGTTCCGGTTGCTGGCGGCGCTGATGGCGGGGGCCGGGGACATCGTCCGCAGGCGGGAGCTGGTCAGGGCCGGCTGGCCGGAAGGCGCCCAGGTCAGCGACAACACGCTGGACCAGTATCTGACCCGGCTGCGCCGCAAGCTCCGGGACGGCGGCAGCGCGCTGACCATCACCACGGCGCGCGGCATCGGCCACCGGCTGTCATGAGGGCGTTCGCCTCCCGCTGGTGGCCGCGCACCCTGCGAGGCCGGCTCTCCCTGGTCGCGCTCACCACGGCAACGATCCTGATGGTGATCCTCACGG
This sequence comes from Streptomyces sp. NPDC111656, assembly GCF_055656965.1. NCBI lineage: Bacteria > Bacillati > Actinomycetota > Actinomycetes > Kitasatosporales > Streptomycetaceae > Streptomyces > Streptomyces sp. NPDC111656. Next base: position 187,109 of record NZ_JBVKCA010000018.1, on the reverse strand, counting down.
TCGCGTTCAACACGGTCGTACGCCGTCACCTTCAGCACCAGGCGGACGACGAGCTGCGCACCCGGGCCGCCGCCGTCGCCGCGACCGTCGTCACCGACGGCTCCCGGGTGCGGGTCCTGGAGACCCCGGGCGAGGAGCTCCTCGACACGAACGTGTGGATCTACTCGGGCAGCCGACTGCTCGAGAAGCCTCCGTCCGCCACCGCCACCAGCCCGCTGACCCGGGCCACCGGCCGGCTCGTGGCGCGCGGCGCCAGTCACTGCGTCACCGTGCACAGTCACGACGAGGTACGGCTGTGCTCGCGCCCGGTGCCCGGTGGCAAGGGCGCCGCCGTCGTCGTCACCGCACTCGACCTCTCCCCGTACCGCGGCTCGGCCGACACGATGCTCTTCGCGTCCCTCGCCCTCGACGCCGCGATGCTCGCCTGCACCTATGCGCTGACGCGGCTGGCGGTGGGCCGCGCCCTGCGTCCCGTGCGTTCGATGACCGAGCACGCCACCCGGTGGAGCGCGATAGCCTCCCAGGAGCGCTTCGGCGCCGTGACCCGTCCCACCGAACTCGCCCAGCTGGGCGGTTCGCTGGACGCCCTCCTCGACCGCATCCGCGCGCTGCTGCGGCACGAGCAGCAGCTCACCCGGGAGCTGTCGCACGAGCTGCGGAACCCGCTCGCCCGGATCATCGCCGAGCTCGACTGGTGGGGAACCCGCCCCCGCTCCGACGCCGACACCAAGACCACGCACGCGGCGATCGCCGACGCGGCCCGGTCCATGCGCACGATCTGCGACACCCTGCTCGACGAGGCCCGCGACAGCGCGGCCACCGCGCCCGGCACGGCCGACGTGCTGCCGGTGCTGCACCGCCTGGTGGACCGCCTCGGCCCCACGAAGGCGGGCGTGGAGGTCGTCGTCGCCGCCTGCGACGCGCGGTTGTCGGCCGGGGTGCCGGACGCCCTTCTGGAGCGCATCGTCAGCCCGCTGCTCGACAACGCCCTACGGCACGCGCGCACCCGGGTCGAGATCCTGGCCCGCGCCCGGCCCGGCGGCGTACGCGTCGAGGTCGGGGACGACGGTCCCGGCGTACCGGCGTCGTTCGCGGCGCAGCTCTTCCAGCCCGGCCGGCGCGCCGATCCCGAGGACGGACACGGCGGAGCGGGCCTCGGGCTGCCGCTGGCGCGACGCCTGGCCCGCTCCGCCGGCGGGGAGGTGGACCACGACGGGCGGCGCACCCCCGGCGCGACGTTCGTGGTCACGCTTCCCGCGGGTTGAGCACGTCGTCCCGCCTGAAGACCTCTGCTCGCGGCCCCTGCCGCAGGCTGAGCTCCCGCTTACGGGAGGCTGAGCTCCCGCTCGGACTCGGTGACGTCCTTGCGGGTCATCGACAGGTACACCACCAGAGCGAGGATGACCGCGAGGAACAGCACGCTGGTGACCGTGGTGCCCAGGCCCAGGCCGCCGTCGCCGGTCGGCTGCGAGAGGTAGTCGCCCATGGAGGCACCCAGCGGGCGGGTCAGGATGTACGCGATCCAGAAGCTCAGCACGGCGTTCAGGCCGAGCGCGAAGTGCGCGACCGCCACCGCGGCGATGGCAAGGCCGAACAGGATCGCGGACACCCAGTATCCGAGGGCCATCTTCTCCGCGACGAGGTCACCGGCAGCGGTGCCCAACGCGAAGGTGAACAGCACGGCCAGCCAGTAGTAGGCCTCGCGGGACACCGTGTCGATGCTGTGGATGGACAGCGTTCCCTCGCGGCGGTACCAGATGGCGAAGACGACGGCGAGGGCGACGGCGAACACGGTGGTACAGGTCGTCAGCGACACGCCCAGATTGTCGGTGAGGTTGTCGCTGATCAGCGTGCCGACGACGCTGATCAGGGCCACGGCGAACCAGTACACGCCGGGCCGGTAGGCCTTCGTGCGGAACTGGACGACGAGGACCCCTGCCAGCAGCGCGCTCATGAGCAGCGACACGCCGGTCAGGCCCATGCCCAGGTTCGAGTTCAGGAAGTCCGCCGCGGTCTCGCCGACCGTGGTGCACAGCACCTTGATGATCCAGAAGTACGCGGTGACCTCGGGAACCTTGTTCCAGCGGAGGCGGTGGCCGGGGGCCGCCCCACTGCGGACATAAGCCCCGGGCGTCTCAGAAGTCTCAGTCATGAGGCCCGACCCTGCCAGTGGGACTCTGAACACATCCTGACTATCTGATGGCGGGGGCGACGGGGGGACGGGCAGCGTGAGCGTCGTTCAGAGGACCTTGCGGCGGGCCAGTACGGCCAGTGCCAGCAGCCCGGGGATCAGGGGCAGCCACACCGTCAGCAGCCGGTAGCCGAGGACCACCGACGCCGCCGCACCGCCTGGGACTCCGGCCAGCGTGAGGGCCACGGCGAGCGCCGCGTCCAGGGAACCGATCCCACCGGGCGTGGGCAGGAGTACGGCGGCGCTGCTCGCGGCGAGGTAGGCCAGCGCCACCTGGGCCGGGGGCAGCGGCAGTTCGAGGGCCTGGGCCACGGCGACGACCACGGTGGCGTGCAGCGCGGCGAAGGCCAGCGAGCCGCCCCACAGCGCGGCCGCGCGCGCCGGGACCTCGTGCACGGCACGGACGTCGACCAGCACGGCCCGCAGCGCGCGCCGCGCCGGCCCGCGCAGCAGTACGGCGGCGCTGACCACCACGGCGAGCGCGATCGCAACCGCCGCCGCCGAGATGTGCGGCAGACGGAGCAGGCCGGGGCAGGCCAGCGCGAGCACGGCGATCAGGAAGCCGCGCGAGACGGCCCCGGCGGTGGCCTTCACACCGAGCGCGGTCGCCGACCGGACGACCGGCAGACCGCACCGGGTCAGGAAGCGGAGGTTGACCGCGCCCGCGCCGAGGCCCGCGGGCAGCACATGGTTGGCGGCGGAGGCCGCGAACTGGACGGCCACCAGCTGCCGGACGGGCAACGGCCGGGTCACCGCCCCTTGTTGGGCGAGAGCCGAACACACCCAGGTCGCCACGGTGGCGACGGCCGCCACGAGCAGCCAGCCGCGGTCGGCGACGGCCAGCCGGCCGGCGCCGGTCTCGATCACCGGCCAGTGGCGCCGGCCGAGACAGACCGCGCCCACCACCACGGCGAGGGTCACCGCGGTGTGCAGGGAGACCCGCCTACTGACGGTGGTCACGACTGTCGTCGGCGCCGGGCGGAAGGAGGGGCATGTCGCTCAGCCTGCCCGGACGGCGGGGGCGACGTACACCATCAGCCGGCCGACGCGGTGCGCTTCCCACGTGCGGGCGTACGTGGGTGGCTTCTGGCCCGGTGTGAGCAGCACGCCGACCGGGAGCCGCTGTCCGGCCCGCACTATGGCGTCGACGGTGGTGTTGGCGTTGTGGCCGACGGTGTCGACGGAGGAGCACCCGGTGTAGAAGGCGATCGGGACGTCCTCGTAGCCGGTCAGCATGCAGGGCGGCTTCACCCCCAGCCGGTGCAGCTGCGTCGCGGTGTCGGCCCAGTCCTCGTGGGAGACGGTAGTGCCATGCACGGTGTGGTGCAGCACCGCGAACTGCACCGCGAGATGCCCGGCCAGGCCGAGCGCCACCAGGGTGGCGGCCACCGGTCGCCTTCCGCCGCCGGGCGCGGTCACCAGGTGGATCAGGGCGTCGGCGGCCGGGATGGCCAGCAGGATGTACACGGGCAGCAGGAAGCGCGGCGCCGCGTATCCGATCATGAAGAGGTACGGGAAGCCCACCAGCGCGGCGCAGGCCAGAGGCAGCAGGCTGTTCACCCGGCGCCGGGCCTTGACGGCGATCACCGCTCCGAGGACGGCCACGACGGGCAGCGCGAACCACCACAGCATCACCGGCGGGGCGGGCATCGCCCCGGTGCAGGGACGGCACAGGGCGCGCCCGCCGAGGCTGCGTATCTGGTCGTCGAAGGCTAAGTTCCAGCCCAGGCCACCCTGGATCTCGGACCCGTCGGAGAGCCGCTGGGCCAGGCCGCCGTAGCTGACAAACGCCTCGACGACCCACTCGCCCGCGCCGGCGACCAGGCCCGCGACGAGCGCCACCAGCAGCCTCGGGCTCCGCCAGCGGCGTACGCACACGACGAGGAAGAACAGCGGCAGGGTCACGTAGACCGCGTCGGTGGGCCGCATCCACGCCATCAGCGCGGCGCTCAGGCCCACGCCCCACAGCGCCGCCCGGTCGAAGCGGTCGGCCTGGGCGCGCAGGAAGCAGCCGACGCAGGCCAGGGCGCCGATCGCGACCCAGTAGTTGGGCATGGCCTGCGGGCCGTAGAAGAGGGTCACCCAGAGCGTGGCGAACAGGGCGCCCGCCCCCGCCAGTACCCGCGTCGGGAACAGTCCGCGCCAGGCGCGCAGCGCCACGAACAGGCCGAGTCCGGAGAGCACCGCGAGGTAGACGCGCAGCAGGGCGGTGGACGAGGACCAGGACGCGATCGGTGCCACCAGCAGCGACACTCCGCGGGCGCGCGGGGCGCTGAAGAAGGCGGCGGGGGCGTCCGAGCCGACCTGGCTGACGTAGACGGTCTCGTCCCAGCCGAGCCCCATGCCCGGCCGTACGAGGATCAGTTGGGCCAGAGTGAAGGCGCCCGCGACCAGGGCCAGCCACTGCTGGCCGTGCGGCCGTCTGAAGATGCGTTTCGTCGAGGGCGGACTGCGGCGATCGGTGCCGACAAACGGACGGTTCACAGTCTTGGCCATCATCCACCCTTCGCCCTACATTCTGTAGGGTCCTTCACCCTACAAGACATGGAGTCAAGGGGGAAGTTGAGCAAAACACAGTCAAATTACCGTGGAACAAGCGGGGATGCAGGGGATGTCGGGGATGCAGCCCGGGCCCCCCTCGTACCAGCCCTGAGCGCATTCGTACGCCCTCACCACCCCCCGTGCCCCTACGCGCTGTAAGGTGACGGACATGGCTCGCACAGGCCCCCACGGCCGAGCGGAACGACGCAGTGCCGGTGAGCTGGAGAGCGAAGTCCTCGCCGCTCTTTGGGCCACCGACGAGGCCCTCACCCCCGCCGACATCCAGGGTGAGATCGGCGGCAACCTCGCCTACAACACCGTTCACACCATCCTCAAACGCCTGTACGACAAGGGCCTGGTCCTGCGTGACGTCGACGGCCGGCGCGGCGCGTACCGGCCCGCCAAGAACGCCGCCGAACTGACCGCCGAGGCCATGCACGAGGCGCTCGACCGGGGACCCGACCCGATCGCGGCCCTCCAGCAGTTCGTCACCGGCCTGAGCCCCCAGGAGGAAGAGGCCCTGCGGGATCTCCTCGGGGGGAGCGGGACGTGAGGATCGACGTCTACATCCCCCTCATCCTGCCGTTGCTACTGACGGCTGTCGCGTCGCAGGTGGGTCTCAAGGTCTCCCCCGCGCTGGCCGCCCGCGTCCTCACCATCGCCGCCGTACTGGCCGCCACCGCCTCCACCTGGGCGCTGCTCCTGCTCGCCGCCACCCTGGTCAACGAGGCGCCGCACGTGGCCACGGAGGCCGGCGAGGACGGGCGGCGGCTGCCCGAACCGGTCCCGGTGGCGATCGCCGTCGCCGCGATCATGCTCCTGTGGCTGATCGGCTTCCGGCTCGTTCGCGCCCTGCGCGCCCACTACGCGACCCGCCGCGTCCTCGATCGGCTGTGCGAGGGACATCCGCCCGACAGTGAACTCATCGTCGCCGCCTCCTCGACGCCCCGGGCCTTCGCGATCCCCGGCACGCCGGGCCGGATCCTGGTCACGGCCGCCATGCTCGGGGCGCTGGAACCGGCGGAGCGGCGCGTACTGCTGGCCCACGAGCGCGCCCATCTCGCCCACCGCCACTCGGTGCTGTCGACCGCGGTAACCCTGGCCGCCGCCGCCAACCCGGCGCTCGCACCCGTGCGCACCACCGTCGCCTTCCTGGTGGAGCGCTGGGCCGACGAGGAGGCCGCGCGGCGCGTCGGGGACCGCCGTACCACCGCCCGCGCCCTCGCCCGGGCCGCCCTTGTCGCCCAACGTGCTCGGCCGGGCTGCGCCCTGAGCTTCTCCGAACACGCGGTCACCCGCCGGATCGCCGCCCTGCAGACGGCCCCGCCGCCGAACCTGTGGTCCATCGGCGTGGCCGTCCTCGCCCTCGGCGCCCTGCCCGCGTTCGGCGCGCTGGACGCCACCGGCGATCTGCTGCGCCTGCTCGGCGAGAGCCTGCCGGGGTAGGCCTTACGGGGGCAGGGCCTGTCTTTCGGTGAGGTCTGGCTCGTCCTTCGGTGAGGTCTGGCTCGCCGGTCTCAGGTGGCGAGCGTCCTGCGCTCCCGCAGGTGGGCATAGCCCATGAGAGCGACGAGCACCGCGAACAGCACGGCCGACGAACCCGCCGTGCCGAGGTCGAGGCCGCCCTTGGCGGTCGGCTTGGTGAGGAAGTCGCCCGCGGTCGCGCCGAGCGGACGGGTGAGGACGAAGGCGATCCAGAACAGCAGCACGTTCGGCACCGCGGGGACGCGCATCAGTGCGACGAGGACCGCGAGCAGCCCGGTGACGAGCAGCGCGCCGCCCGCGTAACCGAGCCCGGAGCTGTCCGACAGGAAGTCGCCCATCGAGGTGCCGAGGGTGTTCGACACGAGGATCGCCGACCAGAAGAGGGCCTCGGCCCGGAAGGTCACGATGTCGCGGATGACGAACGTCATCCCGGTGAACTTCCAGACGGTGAAGATCACGACCAGCAGCGAGATCAGGATCGCGGCGCCCGCGGGGTACCCGAGTCCCAGGCCCTGCGGACCCCAGCCCAGCGAGGTGGCCCCGTCGGAGAGGTACTTGGCGCTGGCGTCACGGTTCATGAAGTCGGACATCGTGGTGCCCGCCATGCTGGTGGAAAGGATCACCGTCCAGTAGAAGAAGGGGTTGTAGCGGCGCGACCTGAGCTGCACGACCAGCGTGACCATGAAGATCAGGAACAGCAGGATCGTGGTGAGGAAATAGCCCAGCTTGAGGGTCTGCGCGAAGAGGTCACCCGCGGTCTCGCCGAGTGTCGTCGCGGCGATCTTCATGATCCAGAAGGCCAGGGTCACCTCTGGCAGCTTCTTCATCACGGAGGCGCCGGGGTCGACGGCTCGGGGGCCGGCGACGAGTTCCGTCTTGTCCAACGTTCGCTCCTGGGGGGTGCATCGACGTCCCCCAGGGCCACGGCCGAAGGAGGGCGCGTGTCCATTGGCTCAGTGTTGCGCAGGCCTGCGCGCCACGCCGATCAACGCGGCGGTCGCAGCCTGAACGCATCCTGAACACGCGATCAGGCCTCCGGGAGGTCGTCCCGCGCGGGCACCCCTCTCAGGCTCTGATCGATCCGTTACGGCCCAGTGCGTCGGCCGGGTGAGGAGCGCCAGGGCGCGGACGTGGGCGACGGCGGTGGCGGGCAGACGGGTGAGGAGTCGCGGGCCGTGCGGGCGTGGTCGTCGGCCATCGCGAGCGCGGTGTCCAGGGTTCCGGTCCGCTCCAGCACGGCGCGGAGCCGGCACAGGGCGAGCTCCGGTTCGGTCTCGTCCAGCAGGGCACGGCGCAGCGCCGCACGGCTCTCGGGGTCCGCGCGGCGGTGGGCGATCGGCACGGGCAGGGTGGGACGGCGGTTGCGGACGTCGCTGTCGGAGGGCTCGCCCCTGGCGCGCGCGGCGATCGGGTCGTACGGCAGCACGCCGTCGCGGATCTGGAAGCAGATCCCGATCAGACGGTTTCACCGCACGAACCCGACCGCAGTCAGAGGTAGTCGACCGGTCGTACAATTTCGTCATGGGACGAACCAGCGACGCCAGGGAAAAGATCCTCAGCGCCGCGCAGTCGCTCATCGAGCTGCGCGGCTACTCGGCGCTGGGGGTGGCCGAGATCTGCAAGGCGGCCGGCGTGCCCAAGGGCAGCTTCTACTACTTCTTCGCGTCCAAGGAAGCCCTCGCCCTGGCCGTGCTCGACGAACACTGGGACGCCCAGAAGAGCGCCTGGGCACGCGTCCTGAACAGCGACGAGGAACCCCTGCGGCGGCTGTACCGGCTGTTCGAGGAGACGGAGGCCGGCCAGCGCGCCGGCCAGCAGAGCTGCGGCACCGTGTCCGGCTGCCTGTTCGGGAACCTCAGCCTGGAGATGAGCAACCACACCGAGCCCATCCGCACCCGCCTGCAGGAGATCTTCGACGCGCAGGTCGAGATGGTCGAGTCGGTCATCACCGAGGCCCGTGCGCGCGAGGAGGTCACCACTCTCGACAGCCGGGAAACGGCACGGGCGGTGGTCGCCCAACTGGAGGGGCAGGTGCTGTTCGCCAAGCTCTACAACAACACCAGTCGGCTCAGCCCCCTGTGGGCGAACTGCCTGGCCCTGCTCGGTGCCCGCGCGCCACAGGAGGCCGTGGCGGGCGCCTGACGCCCACCACGACACCGTTCAGAGGTTTCAACGGATTCAGAGGGCATTGACCTCGATGACCGCCTTGACGAATGCCGCAGGGGCTTCTTGCGGCAGGTTGTGACCGATGCCCTTCAGCGTCCGGTGGTCGTACGCGCCGGTGAAATGCGCGCGATAAGAGGCACCGTTCCCCGGCGGCGTGAAGGGATCCAGTTCGCCGTCAAGGGTGATCGTCGGCTGCGCGATGGCGGGACTCTGGGCAAGTTGCTTTTCCAGACGATCGAATCGCGGGTCGCCCTTGGCCAGACTCAGGCGCCACCGGTAGTTGTGGATCACGATGGGAACCCAGTCCGGATTGTCGAAGGCGGTCGCGGTCCGATCGAATGTGGCGTCATTGAAGTGCCATGTCGGGGAGACGTTCTTCCAGATGAGTTTCGCGAAATCGTGCTTGTACTGTGCGAGGCCGAGCCGTCCTCTTTCGGTGGCGAAATAGTATTGATACCACCACGCCCATTCGGCCTTCGGCGGCAGCGGCGCCTTTTGGGTTTCACGATTGGTGATGAGATAACCGCTCACGGAGACCAGGGCCTTGCAGCGCTCCGGCCAGAGCACCGCGATGATGTCGGCCGTCCGCGCTCCCCAGTCGAAACCGGCGAGGATCGCCTTCTCGATCTTCAGCGCGTCCATGAGCGCGATGATGTCGAGCGCGATCACCGACTGCTGGGCGTTGCGGAACGTCTTGTCCGAACGGAACCGCGTGGTGCCGTGACCGCGCAGGTAGGGCACGATCACCCGGTGGCCCGCCGCGGCGAGCCGGGGAGCCACATCGACATAGCTGTGAATGTCGTAGGGCCAGCCGTGCAGCAGAACGACCGGGGGGCCGTGAGCGGGGCCGACGTCCGCATACCCTATGTTCAGCTCTCCGGCACGGATCTGCTTCAGCGGGCCGAAAGAGGTGTGTGTTCCGGCCTGGGTCGCGGGCGGAATTGCGGACTTTTCTCCGTCGGCCGCGGAGGCCGACGAAGAGGATGAGACGGAGGCCGATGTCACCGGGAGCGCCGGCAGCGAGGCTCCGGCTGTTCCCACGGTGAGAATCCGGGAAAACGTGCGCCTGTCTATGGCATTCACCTTTCTTGACCGGTGCGTGACCAGTGGCAGAATCGACAAGGCCGGCACGTCATAAATGGCGTCATGGACGACGTCATGTGCCGTCGCCACCTCGCCAGATGTTGTCGAAGGCCGCGTCCTCGATGCTTCGCCGCTGCCGTACCGCTTCCAGTTCCGTCACCGCACCGTTGACGGCGGCCAGCACGGTCAGGACCGAGTCGTCTACGAGACCCGCGGCCTCCTCGGTCGACTCGTCGTGGATGCCCACGGCGGCCGCGAGGACGGTGAGGATGGGCTCACCCGCGGTCCAGCGTTCGTCCGCGTGGCTGCGATCCGGCGAGTCGGCCGCTTCCGTACGGCCGCCACCGAAGGGAATCCAGCGGTGGCGCGGCCGGGCGAGCTGTCCCTCCGCCTCCAGGTCCGCGCGATAGGCCGCGGACAGCCCACGGCCCCGGCGCCACAGCCAGTCGTCCACGGACTCGTACGGCCTCTGCCGGACCAGCGACGCCACGGCCCCGTCCAACAGACGGTCGCCCATGGTCCACTGCGCGCCGGGCACGATGAGGTCGTCCTCCAGCGTAATGGCCTGGGCCTCGATGAGGTCGACCAGTTCGGCTCCCGCGAGGGCCAGCGAAAGGTCGCCCTGCTCGACGGGTCGGCTGGACGGGACGTCCATGGCGATCATCAGCAGGTCCCGCGGTGTGGTCATGACGGACTCCACGTCTGAGTCATCGGTGGCTGCCCGCGTCCGCGGCGGATTCCGTCGGTGCGGGCTGTCGTACCGGGGCGGTAGCTCGCACTACCACCATGTGGTGCGGGAAGCCGATGCGCAGCACGGCGGCGGCCACGGCCGCCACGAGAACCACGGAAGCGGCCAGGATCAGGGCCTGCTGATAGCCGTGGTGGAGCAGGGGCGCGACCACAAGCGGGCCGAGGATCTGGCCGACGGAGTATCCGGCGGTCAGGAGCGCGACGGAGCGGGGGAACTCCAGGTGGGCCCCGGTGGCGAGGGCGAGGGTGCTCACCCCGATGAACGTTGCGCCGAACAGCACCGCGGAGGCCAGGGCGGCCGGTGCCCCGCCGATCAGCGCGGGCAGGGCGATGCCCACCGCCTGGACGACGAGCGCGGCGAGCAGCAGGTCGGGGCGGGACCAACGGCGTCCGAGCCGCGCCCACAGCGCGGAGGAGGGCACGGCGGCCAGACCGACCAGCACCCAGGCGCCGCCGCCGAGCGGTCCCGGGGAGCTCTGCTCGATCGCGGCGACCAGGAACGTGCCCGCGATGATGTAGCCGATGCCTTCCAGGGTGTAGGAGGCGCACAGGGCGGTGAACCAGCGGTGCGTTCGCGGCCCGCCGCTGGAATCCGCGGTGGCCGCAGTGTCTGTGGTGGCCTTAGTGGTTTGGTCGGCCTGGGTGGTCGTGGGAGGTGCTTCAGGGCGGAGGTTCCACGAGGCGACGGCGAGGACCGCGGCGAGTGCGGCCGAGGCCCACCAGGCGGCCCGCCAGTCGGCGACGGGGCGCAGGAGCAGCACGAGCAGACCCGACAGGGCGATGCCGGCGCCGACCCCGCCGAAGGCCCATCCGGGCAGATGAGCCGGGTACTCCCGCAGGTGGCTGAGGAGCGAGCTGACCGCGATGACGAAGATCAGAGCGCTGGCAACCCCGGCCAGCAGCCGCAGCGCGCACCACACGGCGGTGTCGTGGGTGGCGGGCATCGCGGCCAGGGTGCCGGTCAGCACGACGAGGGAGGCCCGCAGCAAGGCCCGCGAGCGGACCACCGCGGGGGCCAGGATGCCGACGAGCGCGCCGAGGAGATAGCCAAGGTAGTTGGCGGTGGCCAGGTTCGCGCCGGCACTCGCGGACAGCCCCGCCCCGGCGTGCATCAGCGGAAGGATCGGGGTGTAGACGAACCGGCCGACCCCCATGCCCGCGGCGAGTGCCGCGGCGGCCTGGGCCACGTGGCGCCAGGGCGAGTGCGGCGCGCCGACACTTCCGGCCGACGAGGCGCGCAGGGGTCGTACGCTCATGACGAAGTCCATGCCGCACCGGTCCTCGCCGTCACCGCGCGGTGTCCGTCCGGCCCGGGTCGTTGGGGTGGGACTCGAGCGCGGTGACGTTGAGACTCATCCACGGGCGCAGCGGCAGCGTGCCGAGCACCTTCTCGTGGAGTTCGTCCTCGTCACCGGCACACCAGATGCCGATGCTGCGCAGCTCGCCGACCGGGCGCCACAACCGCGCCAGGTTGCCGGTGGCGGCCAGTTCCCGGGCACGGACGGCCTCGGCGGCGCGCCGCCGGTCGACCTCGTCCTGAGTGGTGCCATCGGGGATCGTGGTGGTGATCTCGACCAGGAACTCTCGCATGGTCCTGCTCCGCTCGATGGGACGTCCGGCGGGCACCGGAACGCCGCGTGGGGTGAGGGTGGCCGGCCGGACGACCGCTGAGGTCGTCCGCCGTCAGGTGTCCCGCCGTGCCGCACTCGGCCGGGTTTCCATGGGCTCCATCGTCCGCCTGCCGCCGGGGCGATGCCACGACAGGCTTCCTCCCTGCTGAGAGGCGCGGCCTCGCACCGACGTAGCATGACCAGCGTGGAGTTGCGCCAACTGCGGTATTTCGTCGCCGTCGCCGAGGAGCTGAACTTCGGCCGGGCCGCCGAGCGCCTGCTGATCGCGGGACCCTCTCTGTCCCAACAGATCAAGGCGCTCGAACGCGACCTGGGCGTGCGGTTGTTCGATCGCGATCGTCGCTCGGTGTCCCTCACCGCGGCCGGTGCGGCCCTGCTCCCCCACACCCGCGCCCTGCTCGAGCGGGCCGACGACCTCCAGCGGCGGGCCGGTCGACTGTCCGGATCGGAACCGGTACGGCTCGGCTACGTCAACTGGCTCCCGTCGGACCTCACCGCCCGCACCGCCACCGTGGCCCAACTCCACCTCGACGCATGGGTCGCGCCCTCGCACACCCAGGCCGCCCGGGTCGCCGCGGGCGGTCTGGACCTCGCGGTGTGCTGGGTGCGGACCGAGGACCTGGAAGAACGCGGCCTGCGCGCCCGGCTCATCGGCGCCGACCGGCTCTACGCCGTCGCAGGCGGTGACGACACGAGCGACGTGGCCGCCCGGGACACCGCCGTCCTCCTCGACGCCGACACCACCTCCTGGTCGTCCTGGAACGTCTACGCCGAAGAGCTGGCCCAGGACACCGGGGCCCGCGCGGTACGCATCTCCAACGGCGGCATCACCGGACCGGCGTTCTTCGATCACGTCCGACGCTGCAGTCGTCCGGTGGTCAACTCCCCCAAGGGTCAGACCACCCCGCTGCCGCCCGACCTGGTCCAGCGCCCGGTCACCGCACCGGAGATCTACTGGACCTGGTCGCTGGTCTGGCGCGAGAACGAGGACCGCCCGGCCGTCCTCGCCGTCGTCGACGCCCTCTGCGACGGCGTGGGCGACCTCGGCATCCGCGCCCCGGGCGCCTGGCTGCCGGACGGGGATCCGCACCGGTAGGGCCATCGGCCCACTGACCTGGACTGGGAGGCCGCGCCTACCAGCAGGGAGGAATTCGGTCCTGGCCAGGACCCTGTTGACCTTTGACTTCTCCACTCCATCCCGCCTAGGTTCCGAATAGTCGACCGGTCGGCTAGTAGCGGCGGAATCGGCGATCACCCAAGAAGCCCCCGCTTCATCACGGAATCACGGAACCCGGAGAAGATCAGCATGAGCTCTCAGAACCAGAAGGTCGCCGTCGTCACCGGAGCCTCGCAGGGCCTCGGCGCGGGCATTGCCGAGGCCTACCGCAAGCTCGGGTACGCCGTCGTCGCCACCTCGCGCACGATCGCTCCCGCCGACGACGCGGGCATCGTGACCGTTCAGGGCGACATCGCCGACCCCGCCACCGCCGAACGCGTCATCGCCACCGCGGTCGAGCGGTTCGGCCGTGTCGACACCCTGGTCAACAACGCGGGCATCTTCCTCGCCAAGCCCTTCCACGAGTACACCCAGGACGACTACGCCGCGGCGACCGGCGTGAACGTCACCGGCTTCTTCCGCATCACCCAGCTGGCCGTCGAGCGCATGCTCGCCCAGGGCGGCGGTCACATCGTCACCATCACCACCAGCCTGGTCGACAACGCCGACTCCAACGTGCCCTCCGTACTCGCCTCGTTGACCAAGGGCGGCCTCCAGTCCGCCACCAAGTCCCTCGCCATCGAGTACGCCACGCGCGGCATCCGCGCCAACGCCGTTTCGCCGGGCACCATAAAGACCCCGATGCACGCCGAGGAAACCCACGAGGCCCTCGCCGGGCTGCACCCGGTCGGCCGGATGGGCGAGACGAGCGACATCGTCGACGCCGTGATCTACCTGGAGAACGCCCCGTTCGTCACCGGCGAGATCCTCCACGTCGACGGCGGCATGAGCGCCGGCCACTGACGGAACACGACAAGGGGAGAATCCCGATGAACAGCACGACGGACAGCGACACGGAAGCGATCCTTCGCAGCGTCCTCGACCAGTGGAAGGCCGCCGTCGACGGGCACGAGCCGGAGCAGGTCGCCGCCCGGTTCACCGAGGACGCGATCTTCCAGGGGCTGCACCCCTACAGCGTCGGAAGGCCGGGCGTCGCGGCGTACTACGCCTCCCAGCCCATCGGCTTGGCCGCCGCGTACCGGATTCTCGAGACCAGACGCCTCACCGACGACCTCGTACTCGGTTATCTGAGCGTCGACTTCTCCTTCACCGACCGCCCCACCCTCAACGTCAAACTCGGCGTACTGGTGCGACGCGTGAAGGAGACCTGGTACATCAGCCACTACCAGGTGTCACGGCTCGAGTAGTCCGACTCCCTGACAGGGACTTCACCTACAGGGACTTCACCCAGGCCGCGGTGTCGCCGGGGCGGCCGAAGCGAAGGGTGTCGAGGGGCGCGAAGCGCGGGTCGCCGGTGCGGCGGGTGATCTCGCGGCGCCGGTTCGCGTGCTGGGACCAGGCCCACCAGAGGGGGTGTTCCCGGCTCAGCCAGCCGGTCCAGGTCTCCCTGTTGCCACCGAACAGCGGCTCGCGTGTGACGGTGCGGCGGACGGAACGGCGCAGCACGCGGGGCAGGACGACCCGTTTGGAATAGTCCAGCCATATCACCGTGTCGGCCCGGTCCCACATCAGGTCACGGACCTCGGGACAGCCGAGGGAGTCGATGATCCAGCGGGGTTCGGCGGTGATCCGCAGTACGTCCTCGCTCAGCTTCTCGTTCACGGCCCACCCGGCGCCGGTGAAGTACAGCGCGTCCATCTCGTGGTAGGGCAGGCCGAGGCGAGCGCTCAGGCCCCGGGCGAGCGTGGACTTGCCCGCACCGGTACTGCCCACCACCAAGATCCGCCGCATCACCGCACCCCAACCGAGCCGGACCCGTCCGCGAGAAAGGGGGAGTCAGCGGACCTGCGCGGCGAACGCCTCGTACGCCGGCTCGTCGAAGAGGACGAAAGTGACCTCCTCGACGGCCGTCCGCGTGGCCCGTACCGTCTCCACCGCGATCCGGGCGGCGTCGCCCATCGGCCACCCGTAGATACCGGCGGAGACGGCCGGGAAGGCGACCGTGCGGGCGCCGAGTTCGTCGGCCACCTTCAGCGACTCCCGGTAGCAGGAGGCGAGGAGTTCCGAGCGGTCCTCCTCACGGCTGAAGACCGGGCCGACCGTGTGGATGACCCACCGCGCGTCCAGCTCGCCCGCGGTGGTGGCGACCGCCCGGCCCGTAGGCAGTCCCTTGCCGTAGTGCGAGGCGCGGAGCCTGCGGCAGTCGGCCAGGATGGCGGGGCCGCCACGTCGGTGGATGGCCCCGTCCACGCCTCCCCCGCCGAGCAGCGACGAGTTCGCCGCGTTGACGATCGCGTCGGCGCTCTGACGGGTGATGTCTCCCTGGACCAGGGTGATGGCGGTCATGACGGCCTCGGCCTCCTCGTATGCGGTCTTCGATCCTCGCCGCATCGGGCTCCGGCCGCCACGCGATATCCGACTGTCAGACGACCACTCCGTCGATCTCGAAGGTCTGCACGGACGCGGCGGAGAAGGCCGCGGTCAGCGTCTTGCCGCTCAGATAGGTGTCCGAGTGGGCGGTGTAGAGGTCGCCGCTGCCGGAGGTGACGGTGTTCCAGCGTCGCACGAGTCCGCCGCTACCCCCGGTGACCTGGCTGAACTTGGACAGGTCGAAGGTGAGGTTCTGCGCGGCGCCGGAGTTGACGGCCACGATGACCAGGCGCTTCGCGCTCGCGTCGTACGCCGCTGCCGCGTATCCGACACCGGTGTCGATGATGGTCATGCCGGGGCGGATGTGCCGGCTGAACTGGGCCATCACGTAGTACTTGGTCTGGACGGTCGTCGGCTGGAGGGTGCTCTGGTCGTAGGCGATCATCGCCCAGCCGGTGCTGGGGTCCATCACCTGCCAGTAGACCCACGCGGTCGGGTGCAGCCAGCGGAAGTCCAGGCAGAGGTTGCTCGCCAGGGTGAGGCCGGTGGCGTCGGAGTCGCCCGTCTCGGAGTTCCACAGCCGCTTGCCCGCCGTGGTGACGACGTCGGTGTAGAGGAGGTCACGGCGACCGCCGGAGCCCTGATAACCGTGCACGTTGACCCGGTTGACCTGGGCTTTCGTCGTCGAGGTGAAGGAGCTCCAGGTCGTACGGGCCAGGTCGTAGCTCGTCTCGTCCGACGCGGAGATCAGGGTGCCGGTCAGGCCGCGCTTGTCGAGTTCGCTGCGCAGATACGGGAGGACGGCCGCCTGGACGGTGGCGTCCATGTGGCAGCCCTCCTGGGTGCCCGTCGCCGTCCACCAGCTGGAGGAGGGCTCGTTGAACGCGTCGACGGAGCTGAAGCTCACACCCCAGTTGTTCTTCGCGTAGAGCGCCACCGCGGCCAGGTGGGAGGCGTGCTGACGGTAGTTCCAGGACTGGAGGTTGTTGCCGCCGCCGGACGCGCCGGACGGGTTGTGGTTGAGGCACATCCACCACATCGGCGAGTTGGCGAACAGCTCGCTGGCGGCGCCGCGTTGGGTCGCCTTGACCAGGGCCGCCCGCTGGTTGGCGTCGGCCGTCCAGTCCCAGGCGGAGGAGGTGGGGTCCTCGTTGTTCCAGTCCTGCCAGTACCCCTCGATCTGCTTGAAGGCCGGGATGTTGGCGGAGGCGACCATGCTCTCGCCGCTCACGGTGTTCCAGCTGCACGCGCCCAGGTTGTAGCGGGCGATGTTGAGGCCGAGGCCCGGCAGCGTCTTGCCGCCGTACGCCACGGACTTGGTGGTGAAGAAGATGTCGGCGAAGTCGTCCCGGGCGCCGAACACATTGGCCCACCAGGCAAGGGAGGTGCCCCAGCCCTCCCAACTGCCGTACGTCGTACCCGGGTTGACCCCGATGGTCGCATCGGCCCGAGCGGTGCCCGTGGCCAGCGCACTGCCGAGCAGCGCACCACCCGCCGCGGCCAGCACCGATCTGCGCTTGATCATGTGAAAGTCTCCTGTCACGGTCATGCCACGGCCCCATCGCATGATCGGGCCGGGGCGGGACGTTGTCGAGACGCGTGACAGCGCTTTCTTCCTGTGAAACGAGGCACGGATGTGACGGCTTGCGCCGCCCCTGGTCAGGACTGGCGCAGGCGCCGCCACACGGCCTTCGCCGCGTTGTGCCCCGACATGCCGTGCACACCGGGGCCCGGCGGGGTGGCCGAGGAGCAGATGAAGACGGCCGGGTGCGGTGTGCTGTACGGGAACAGGGAGAGCTTGGGGCGCAGCAGGAGTTGGAGTCCGGCGGCGGCACCGCAGCCGATGTCGCCGCCCACGTAGTTGGCGTTGCGCGCGGCGAGTTCGCGGGGGCCTGCGGTGGCGCGGGCCAGTACGCGGTCGCGGAAGCCGGGTGCGAACCGCTCCAACTGCCGCTCGATCGCGTCCGTGAGGTCACCCGTCCAGCCGTTCGGAACGTGTCCGTACGCCCAGAAGACCTGCTTGCCCTCCGGGGCCCGGGAGGGATCGACGACGCTGGGCTGCACCGTGATCAGGAAGGGAGCGTCCGGCGCCCGGCCCTCGCGCGAGGCGGCGCGCAGGGCGGTGGCGATCTCGGCGCGGCTCGCGCCCACCTGCACCGTCCCGGCGGTACGTGCCTCCTCGGCCGTCCAGGGGACGGGGCCGTCCAGGGCGTAGTCGATCTTGAAGACGGACGCCCCGTAGCGATAGTCCTCGTAGTACCGCCCGAAGCCCGCGATGCGGGACAGCGCGGCGGGTGAGGTGTCGAAGACGTAGGCGCGGGCGGGCGGCAGGTCGTCGAGACGCTTCACTTCGTAGTCGGTGTGGACGGTGCCGCCGAGGTCCTTGAGGTACGCGGTGAGCGCGTCGGAGAGGGACTGGGAGCCGCCGCGCGCGACGGGCCAGCCGCGGGCGTGCGCGGCCAGCGCGAAGACCAGGCCGACGGCGCCGGTGGCGATGCCGTCGAGCGGGGCCATGACGTGTGCGACGAGACCGGCGAACAGCGCCTGGGCCCGCTCGTCGCGGAAGCGCCGCATGAGCCAGGTCGAGGGCGGCAACCCGGCCAGACCGAAGCGGGCGAGCGTCACCGGGTCGCGGGGCAGGGCGGTCAGTGGCAGGGACATGAAGTCGTGGGCCAGCGTGTCCCACTTGGGAAGGAAGGGGGCGACCAGCCTGCGGTACGCACCGGCGTCGCGTGGGCCGAACGAGGCCGCCGTCTCGGCCACGGAGCGGGCGAGCACCGCCGCGGTGCCGTCGGGGAACGGGTGTGCCATCGGGAGCTTCGCGTGCAGCCACTCCAGGCCGTACCGCTCCAGGGGCATCGCTCGGAAGGCGGGTGAGTTGATGCCGAGGGGGTGGGCCGCGGAACAGGGATCGTGCCGGAAGCCGGGGAGTGTCAGCTCTTCGGTGCGGGCGCCACCGCCCACGGTGTCCCGTGCCTCGAACACGGCCACGGAGAAGCCGCGGCGGGCCAGCTCCACGGCAGCCGTCAGTCCGTTCGGCCCCGCACCCACCACGACCGCATCGAGCATCGACGGCACCTTCGGACTCCTTTGTCAGCCGACGGCCACTGGACATCAGGATATGCCGGGGGACTGACAGCCTTGATGGCGCGGGAGGTTGGGAGACGGGAGTCGTCCCGCGGACGGGGGCCTGGGGCTGTGGGGTCTGGGGCCGCACCGGGTCTGGGGCCGCCTGGGGCTGTGGGGTCTGGGGCCGCCCGGGTCTGGGGCCGCCCGGGTCGAGGGCCCGCCGGACCTCAGGTCGCCGGGGTCCGGGACCCGCCGGGGGCCAAAAAGCCATCCGCTTTCACCTTGCGCCGACGAGGCCACTGGTGTGAGACGGGTGCTCGCCCGGACGGATCCCGAGATGCTGCTACTGGACCTGCCGACCGCCGAGCGCGACCGCATCGACCGGCAGATCGCAGACCTCCGGAGCGTACGCAACCGTCTCGACGACATGATCACCGAGGCGCGCATGCCTGACTCCGGCTGCCCCTGTCCACCGGCTGAACCCCTGGACAGCGGCTGAGCGCCGAGCAAGTTCGGGATCCGTCCGAGCGAGAGCTGCTGGATCAGCCCGACGCGTTCGACCGCATCGGCCGGGTACTGGCGCCGTCCCCCCGAATTGCGGGTGGAGCACGGCAGACCGTGCTGCTCGTCATAGCGCAGCGACCTGTACGTACCTGTCCGACAGCTACACCCTCACCCGGGCCGCCGGAAGCCCCGCCCTCGATCAGTGGACCGGCGCCGATGCCGGCCTCGGCCGACTGTTCCCGATGGTCGGCACCCGCGGCGTCACCGTCCGCGAGATCGTCAGCGACGGCCCGCACCGCGTCATCGGCCTGGTCGACGCCCACGACGTCAACCCCGCCGGCGAGTCCTGGACCGTGCCGGTCACCGAACTCTTCTGGCATGGCAAGCCGCTCGATATCGGCACATCGAAGCCCTTGCCCGTTCCCGGTCGCCGTCCGGGGCGCGTGTGCAATGCCGGACGGGCGCCGCGCAACCCCTCGACCTTCGCCGGGACCGCTTTCAGCCCCAGGGCCACGGCCGGCTGCCGACGCCGCCATACCCTCGGCGCGTCGGTGGGGTCAGAGGCCGGCGGTCAGCAAGCCCCGTACCCGTCGGGCCGTGGCCTCGTCGCGGGCCGCCGTGAAGGGGAGGGTGTTGCCCCCCGTGATGCGGAAGGGTTCGCCCGTGAGGGTCAGGTGGGCGCCGCCGGCCTCCTCTACGAGGAGCAGGCCCGCCGCGTGGTCCCAGGCCGCCTCCCAGGAGAAGGCTGTCGCGTCCAGCTCACCGCGGGCGACGGCCAGATACTCCAGCCCCGCCGAACCGCAGGGACGCGGCCGTACGCCCTCGGTGCGCAGGCCGAGGAGAGCGCGCTTCTGCTCGTCGGTGGTGTAGTCGGGGTGGGAGGTGGCTATCTCGAGGTCACGGCCGGGCGTGGGCGCACCCGGGCGCAGCAGCTCGCCGTCGAGGCGGGCACCCCGGCCGCGCACGGCGACGGCGAACTGGTCGCGGGCCGGGGCATAGGTCCAGGAGGCGCGGACGACCCCGCCCACGGCGAGCGCGACGAGCGTGCAGAAACCGGTGTCGCCGTGGACGAACTGGCGCGTGCCGTCGACCGGGTCGACGATCCAGACCGGGGCCTGCCCCTGGATCGCCTCGTACGTCGCCGGATTGGCGTGGACCGCCTCCTCGCCGACGACGACCGAGCCGGGCAGCAGCTTGGCGAGCGCCTCGGTGAGGTACTCCTCGGCCTTGCGGTCGGCGTCCGTGACCAGGTCGTGCGGGCCGCTCTTCTCGTCGATCTCGTCCGCGGTCAGCTGCCTGAAGCGCGGCATGATCTCGGCGGCGGCCGCCTGCCGGATCGTTTCTTCGACGTCGGACGTGCGGCGCGCGAGAAACTCGTCGATGGTTTCGATGTCTTCGATCATGGCTCCATGACAACACGCGCCACTGACAATCCCCGCCCCTCCGGTGCACTCCGGGTGGAATCGCAGTGAATTCCCGGAGTTGCTGATCAGCGTCCCACCGCGTACCCCTGCATCCCCCGTGGGTTCGCCGCCGCCGACAGCACACCCGTCTCCGGATCCCGGGCGACCGCGCACAGCAGGCCCTCGGACCAGGCCTCCGCGACCTGGACGTCATGGCCGCGACGGCGCAGCTCCTCGATGACCGCCTCGTCCGTGCGGGACTCGACGGTGAGGCTCCCGGGGCGCATGCCGCGCGGGTGGAAGGAGCCCGGGAAGCTGTCGTTGTGCCAGTTCGGGGCGTCGATCGCGCCCTGGAGGTCGAGCCCGCCGCGTACCTCGGCGCGCAGCGCCACGGCCAGGAAGAAGTGGGTCTGCCACTGGTCCTGCTGATCGCCGCCCGGGGTTCCGAACGCCATGACCGGGACTCCGTCGCGCAGCGCCAGCGAGGGCGTCAGCGTCGTACGGGGACGGCGGCCGGGTGTGAGGGAGTTGGGCAGCCCCTCGTCCAGCCAGGCCATCTGGAGCCGGGTGCCGAGCGGGAAGCCCAGCTCGGGTACGACGGGGTTGGACTGAAGCCAGCCACCGCTGGGGGTGGCGGCGACCATGTTGCCCCAGCGGTCGACGACGTCGAGGTGGCAGGTGTCGCCCCGGGTGCTGCCGTCCCTGGCCACCTCGGGTTCCCCCGCGGCCCTGGCGACGGTGGGTTCGCCCGCGCCCGGTACCGCCGGCGCGTCGAAGCCCGGCTTCCCGGCGGCGACCTCGCGCGCGTGGCCACTGATCGTCGGGGTGCGCCCTCCGGGACTGCCGGGACGCAGCTCGCTGGAGGCCTTGTGGCCGATGAGGGCGCGCCGCTCGGCGTTGTACTCCTGCGACAACAGCTCGTCGAGGGGCACCTCGGCCGCGTCCCCGTACCAGGCCTCCCGGTCGGCCATGGCGAGCTTGCAGCCCTCGACGAGCAGGTGGACGTACTCCGCGGAGCCGTATCGCGGCAGCCGGGGCGGGAGCAGGGCGAGCTGCTGGAGGAGGACCGGGCCCTGGCTCCAGGGGCCCGCCTTGCACAGGGTCCAACCGCGCCAGTCGTACGTCGCGGGCGCCTCGTAGCTCGCGGACCAGGAGGCCAGGTCGGCGGCTGCCAGGGTGCCGGTGTGGCGCTTTCCGCTGGTGTCCATGGTGGGCCGCCGGGCCTGCCGTACCAGGGCCTCGGCGATGAAGCCCGAGCGCCAGACGCGGCGCGCGGCCTCGATCTGCGCCACGCGGCCGGTCTCTCCGGAGACCTCGGCGAGCAGGCGGCGCCAGGTCTCGGCGAGGGCGGGATTGCGGAACAGTTCGCCGGGACGCGGCGCCTTCCCGCCGGGCAGGTACACCTCGGCCGACGAGGTCCACTCCGTCTCGAAGAGCGCGCGCACCGACTCCACGGTCTCGCCGACCCGCTGTACGGGCGGGTGCCCGTCCTCCGCATATCCGATGGCGTACTTCATGACGTCGGCGAGGGACCTCGTGCCGTGGTCGCGCAGCAGCAGCATCCACGCGTCGAAGGCGCCGGGCACGGCGGCCGCGAGCGGCCCGGTGCCGGGTACGAGATCCAAACCGAGTCCCCTGTAGTGGGCGATCGTCGCCCCGGCGGGCGCGACGCCCTGCCCGCACAGCACACGCACCTCGCCGCCCGCCGGGGCGAGGATGATCGGGACCTCGCCGGCGGGTCCGTTGAGGTGCGGCTCGACCACGTGCAGTACGAAGCCCGCGGCGACGGCGGCGTCGTACGCGTTGCCGCCGTCCTCCAGGACGGCCATCGCCGACTGCGAGGCGAGCCAGTGCGTGGAGGACACCATGCCGAAGGACCCTTGAAGCGTGGGTCGAGTAGTGAAGTGCATCTCTCACCTCGGTGTTCGCGCGCGTCGGCCGGTACCGATCAGTCCTCCGGACGCGCCGTGGCAGGAATCCGGGGAGTTCCGGCTCGGCTCCGGTCGCCCTGATCAGGCAGCAGACTACCGATCGGACGCGCTCTCACTTCGGCGCCCACTGCAGCTTGCCCTTGTCGGTCGTCACCGTGCCGAGGTAGGTCGCCGTCCTGCCCTCGGCCCAGTACACCTTGACGCGGACCTTGTGGCCCTTGGCGATCCGGGGCGAGGACGAGCAACCCACCTCCGACGCACCCCTCAGTTCGCACTCCCCCGGGCCGTCACCAAGCCCGACTCGTAGGCGAACACCACCAGTTGGGCCCTGTCGCGGGCGCCCAGCTTCGTCATCGCCCGGCTGATGTGGGTCTTGGCGGTGAACGGGCTGATGACCATGTGCGCGGCGATCTCCTCGTTGGTCAGACCGCGCGCGGCGAGTGCCGTGACCTCGCGTTCGCGGCGGGTGAGGCACTCCAGGCCGGGCGCGGTGGCCCGGTCCGGGGGACGGGCGACGAACTCCCCGATCAGGGTGCGGGTCACGGACGGGGACAGCAGCGCCTCTCCGCGCGCGACGACCTCGATGGCCTGGAGCAGGTCGGCGGGCTCGGTGTCCTTGAGCAGGAAGCCGCTGGCCCCGGCCCGCAACGCTTCGAAGACGTACTCGTCCAGGCCGTAGTTGGTGAGCATGACGACGCGTACGGCGGACAGCTCCGGGTCGGCGGCGATTCGACGGGTGGCCTCGATGCCCGACATCACAGGCATCTGTACGTCGACGAGGGCGATGTCCGGCAAGGAAGCGCGTACCACCGCGAGGCCCTGCTTGCCGTCGGCGGCCTCGCCCACGACCTCGATGCCCTCCTCGGCATCGAGCAGGGCGCGGAAACCGGCGCGCATCAGCGCCTGGTCGTCGACGAGCGCGACCCTGATCACGGCACCTCCTCCGGTAGGCCCAGCGGCAGTTCGGCGCGCACCGAGAAGCCGCCCTCCGTGCGCGGTGCGGCGTGCAGGGTGCCGCCGAGGGCCGTGACGCGTTCGCGCATGCCGGTGAGGCCGATGCCGGGGGTGGGCGGACAGGACGCGTCGGCACCGCCGTCGTCGTCGACGGATATCGTCAGGTCGGCGGTGCTGTAGTCGAGTTGGACGGCCACCTTGGCGGGGCCCGCGTGGCGCGCGGCGTTCGTCAGGGCCTCCTGGACGATGCGGTACGCGGCCCGGTCCACCGTCGCCGTGAGCGGACGCTCGTCGCCGCTCACCGTCAGCTCCACGGCGAGACCGGCCGCACGGGCCCGCTCCACGAGCAGCGCCGGGGTGCCGGTCGGCTCGTCGGTGCGCAACACCTCGAGCGTGGCCCGCAGTTCGCGCATCGCCTCGCCGCCCGCCTCCTGGATGGCGAGCAGCGCGGGCGGGACCTCCTCACCGCGTTTGCGGGCGAGGTGGACGGCGACGCCCGCCTGGAGCTTGACGATCGAGATGCTGTGCGTGAGCGAGTCGTGCAACTCGCGGGCGATCCGCAGCCGTTCCTCGCCCGCGCGGCGCAGGGCCGCCTCCTCACGGGTGCGTTCCGCCTCCATCGCGCGCTGTTCCGTCTGGCGCAGATACGCCTGCCAGTTGCGGTCGGCGAGGCCCGTCACCAGGGCGCACAGGAACCAGCCGGCGAGCAGGAGAGAGCGCTCGGCGCTTGCGCGCGCCGTGAGGTCCATGGTCACGAATGCCGCCAGGAACAGGGCACTCGCGAGCGCCGCCACTCCTCGGTGACCCGCTCGGGCCGCCGTGTGGACGGCGGCCAGTACGGGGAGGGCGGCGAGGGTGCCGGGGTGGGCGTGCAGGACGTACGCCGTCGTGGTGACCGTACTGACCGCGAGGACCCGGCGCGGGGCGCGGCGGTAGGCCGCGAGGGCGAGGGAGCCCGCGGTGATCAGCACATAGTCGGCGGGGGTCGCGCCGTCGTCGACGGCGGCCGCGGTCATGACGAGGGCACCGACCGCGACCGCGAGGGCCGCGTCGGCCAGGTGCCTGCGCGTGCCCTGGTCCAACGCCATGTTCCGCACGATAGACCGCTGTTCGGACAGTGGCGTCAGACCTGTGGAGGGGGCCCGGCGTACTCCGGCTGGAGTAGATCACGGCGCGCGCGGGGCGGGTGGGGGTAGTTCGGGATGCCTTCGAGTGGACGACGACCGGGGACGGCTCCCTGAAGGAGGGTGGCGATGGCGGCCGAGCCGGCGGCCCGCGCTCGTTCCCCACCAGGAGGCGTCCCATGCCCAGTCCCTTCCGTTACACCACCCCGTCTCCGCCCAGGTCCGCCACCGGACGTGTCGCGGGCGTGTACGCCCAGCTCGCCGACGACTTCGGCATCGAGCGCGCGGTGACCTTCGTCGTGCTCTCGCCCGCTCCCGGTCTCATGGCTTCCGCCTGGGCGTTGATGCGCGAGTCGCTGATCGCGGGCGAGGGCAGCCGGACGGGGAAGGAACTCGCGGCGCTCGGGGTGTCCGTCGCCAACCGGTGCCCGTTCTGCGTGGACGCGCACACGATGTTGCTGCACGCGACCGGGGACCACCGGCTCGCGGAGAGGGTGGCGCGCGGGGACGCCCCCGCCGACGAGGAGCACGCGCGCGTGCTGGCATGGGGCGGGGCGACCCGGACCCCGGGGGCACCCGAGTTGGCGCCGTACCCCTTCCCCGTCGCGCACGCCCCCGCCTACATCGGCACCGCCCTGTCCTTCCACTTCATCAACCGCGTGGTGTCGGCGCTGCTCACCGAGAGTCTGCTGCCCGGCAACGCGCAACGGTTCCGGGCGGTGCGGAGTCTGGCCGGGCGGTCCGTCGCCCGGACGGTGCGCCGTCGACCCGCGCCGGGTGCGGGCCTGGAACTCCTCGACGACCCCGGGCCCGGTCCTGACTGGGCGCGCGGGACCACCGTCGGCCCTGCCTACGCCGCGCTGCGGGCCGCCGCCACCGAGGGAGAGGGGCTTCTCGACGAGGCCGACCGGATCCTCGTACGGGAGACGCTCCGGGACTGGGACGGCTCGCATCCGCCGCTCGCGTGGGACGCACTGCCCGACCGTTCGCGGCCCGGGGCGCGGCTCGCGCTGCTGGCCGCGCTGGCCCCGTACCGGATCACGGACGAGGACGTGACGGCCTGGCGCAAACCCGTCCATACCGACCACTGTCTGGTGCATCTGGTCGCCTACGGCGCGTTCGCCGCCGTCGACCGGATCGAGAGCGCGCTTCCCGTCCGCACTGCCGAGGAGACCTCATGACACAGATCGCCAACTCCGCTCAGGCGCGGGCCTGGAACGGCACTCTCGGCAACCACTGGGCGAGCCACCACGAGCGCTACGACACGCTCGTGTCGGGCCTGAACACCGCGCTCTTCGACGCGGCGGCGATCGCTTCGGGCGACCGCGTCCTGGACGTCGGCTGCGGGGCCGGTGCGACGACCCGGATCGCGGGCCGGCTGGCGGCGCACGGGCACGCCGTCGGGGTCGACATCTCGACACCCCTGCTCGCCCGGGCCCGGGCGACGACCGCCGCGGAGGGGATCACCAACGTCGCGTACGAGCTCGCCGACGCCCAGATCCACCCCTTCCCGGCCGCCGGATACGACGTCCTGATCAGCCGGGGCGGGGTGATGTTCTTCGCGGACCACGCGGCGGCGTTCCGGAACCTGGCGCGCTCGCTGCGGCCGGGAGGACGGCTCGCGTTCGTCTGTCCGCAGCCCGCCGGTCCCGAGGTGGAGGAGTCACGCGCGCTGACCCTTTTCGGAAAACTCCTGGACGAACCGGACGCCGCGACGGTCGCCGTCCAGGCCGCCATGGCCTCCCTGTCCGACCCGGCGCGCATCCGCGAGGTTCTGCACGGGTGGGACGACGTGACGGTGACTCCGGTCGCGACGGAGACGACATGGGGGCGCGATGCCGCGGACGCCGTCGACTTCATCCTCTCGCGCACGCCCGGCCGGACGGTCGGCGCCGACACGCGCGCGGCCCTGCGGGACACCTTGCACCCTTATGAGACGGATCGCGGTGTTCGACTCCGGGCGGCGGTGTGGTTGGTGACGGCGAAGTGGCGGACAGACGGTTCCCAGTGAGTCACTGTCACCACACAGGTACGGAGTGAGTTGGCACTTCCGCCCCACAGGCAGGCATGTGAGACTGGCGTTCCGTCCGCAGTGTGGACTCCCTCCGCACCGTCCCCCACGAGAAGTGCGCCGTGCATTCTCTTCCTCTGCCACTCGCCCTCACCGCGCGCCTGCTGCCGGTCGCGGTCCTCGCCTGCACGGGCTGGGTCATGTCGTCCGGCACGTCGACGACGACTCCGACCGCCACCGACCACAAGTCGCCCCAGGCGACGCAGTCCCCGTCGGGCCCCGCGGCGACGGCGGTCGCGAAGACGTACACCGCGGCCCCCGCGCCCTGCACCGGCGTGACGGAGAAGACGGTCAAGGCCCTTGTCCCGGGCGCCAAGACGGCCGGCCAGGAGATTCCGTCGACCGACAAGTCGGTGCGCCGCACCTGTTCCTGGAACGCGCTCAAGGGCTTCGACTACCACTGGCTGGATGTCTCGTACGAGATCAAGAATTCGGACGTAGCGGCGCAGAAGTCCTATACAGGGCGCGTCGCGGACAAGAGCGGCGGAGGTGCGGTTCCCGGCCTCGGCGACTCGGCCTACTCCGTCGTGAACCTCACCACCACGGACAAGCAGCAGACCCGTGAGGGAGTGGTGATCGTCCGCGCGTCCAACGCACTGGTGGTCGTCACGTACAACGGCAGCAACTTCGAGACGAAGAAGGCGCCCAGTACGGACGAGATCAACAAGGGGGCCATCAAGGCCGCCAAGGACGTGGTGGCGACGCTGGAGAACGGCCAGAAGAGCTGACCGTTCTCCGACGGCTGTTCTCCCTCACACGTCAGACGGCGGTCTTCTCCTTGCCGCGCAGCAGCATCAGCGCCAGGTACAGCACCATCGACGTACCGAGTCCGACCGCCCAGCCGTAGTCGGCCAGGGACTTCAGCGCCGGAATGGGCCGTCCGTCGATGAGCGGGTGGAAATCGGCACCGCCGACGGCCAGGACGCCTCCGGTGAGGAAGGCGACGACGGCCCGCCAGTTCCAGCCGCCGTCGTACCAGTAGCGGCCGCCCGTGCGGTACAGGTCGGCGAGGTCGAGCTTGGTACGGCGCAGGATCCAGTAGTCGGCGATGAGGATGCCGGCGACGGTGCCGAGCAGACCGCCGACGAGGCCGAGCCAGGTGAAGATGTAGCCCTGCGGGTCGGAGTACAGCTTCCAGGGGAAGATCAGCACGCCGAGGACACAGGTGGCGAGTGCGCCGGTACGGAAATTGATCTTCCGCGGTGCGAGGTTGGAGAAGTCGAAGGCCGGCGAGACCAGGTTGGCCGCGATGTTCACGGACAGGGTCGCGACCAGCACGGTGACCAGCGCGTAGAGGAGGCCGAAGACGTTGTCGGTCTTGGCGGCCAGCTGGACCGGGTCCCAGACGGCCTTGCCGTACACGGCCTGCGAGCCCGAGGTGACCATGACGGACAGGAAGGCGAAGAGCGTCATCGTGGTGGGCAGACCGAGCGCCTGACCCCAGGTCTGCGCCTTCTGGCTCTTGCCGTACCGCGTGAAGTCGGGGATGTTCAGCGACAGCGTGGACCAGAAGCCGATCATGCCCATGAGCGAGGGCCAGAACAGCTTCCAGAAGTCGCCGCCCCAGCCGAGCTTCGAGGGCTGGTCGAGCAGCGGGCCGAAGCCGCCCGCCTTGCTGCTCATCCACCACAGCATCACACCGGCGCCCACGAGCACGAAGGGCGCCGCCCAGTTCTCGAAGCGGCGGATCGTCTCCATGCCCCGGTAGATGATGGCGACCTGGAGCACCCAGAAGATCGCGAACGACAGCCACATGGTCCACGCGTAGCCGCCGACCTTCGAGGCGTCGGCCCAGCTGTCGCCGAAGAGCTTCCCGGCGAGGAAGTAGATCGCCTCGCCGCCGATCCAGGTCTGGATGCCGAACCAGCCGCAGGCCACCAACGCCCGTACGACAGCGGGCAGGTTGGCGCCGCGGACCCCGAAGGAGGCGCGGGCGAAGACGGGGAAAGGTATGCCGTACTTGGGACCGGCATGCCCGGTGAGCAGCATCGGGACCAGCACGATCAGGTTGGCCAGCGCGATGGTGAACACGGCCTGCTTCCAGTCCATGCCGACGGCGATCAGGCCGGAAGCAAGGGTCCAGGAAGCAGTGTTGTGGGCCATGCCGACCCAGAGCGCCGAGAAGTTGTACGTGGTCCACGTGCGCTTCTCGACCGGAACCGGCAGCAGGTCCTCGTTGGCGTAGGGGCCGCTGGGCGCGGGCGCGCCGGGCGCGATCTCCACCCGGCCGTCGGTGAGCGTGACTTGAGCGACGGGCGGGCCCTCGCTGGGGACGGACTCGGTCATGGGCAGGCCAATCAAGTGAGGAGTGACGGGAGAGGCCGCGCGGGTGAGCCGTGGGGGGTTGTGCGGGTGCGGTGATCGGTGCGGTGATCCCCTTCCCCGGACGGAGGGAAGGGGACGTATGGGGAGGGGAGCGGTGGCCGGGGTACGGCCGGTGGTGCGGTGGGCGGCCGGAGGCCGGCCGCCCGGAGCGGAGTTGTCAGCCGTTGACGGCCGGGATGACCTTCGACCCGTACGCGTCGATCACGGCCTCCTGCGCGTCGTGCATGTCGTACACCGCGAACTGGTCCACACCCAGCGCGCGCAGCGCCTTCAGCTTCTCGATGTGCTGCTCGGCCGTGCCGATCAGACAGAACCGGTCGACGATCTCGTCCGGCACGAACTTGGTGTCGGGGTTGTCGCTGCGCCCGTGGTGGGAGTAGTCGTAGCCCTCGCGCGCCTTGATGTAGTCGGTGAGTTCCTCGGGCACGGCGGCGGAGTGCTCGCCGTACTTGGAGACCAGGTCGGCCACGTGGTTGCCGACCATGCCGCCGAACCAGCGGCACTGCTCACGCGCGTGGGCGAGGGCCTCCGGCGAATCGTCCTCGGTGATGTACGCGGGCGCGGCCACGCAGATCTTCACCTCGGAGGGGTCACGCCCCGCCTCGACGGCCGCGTCCTTCACGGCCTTGACCATGTACTCGGTGAGATAGAGGTCGGCGAGCTGCAGGATGAACCCGTCGGCCTCCTCGCCGGTCATCTTCAGGGCCTTGGGACCGTACGCGGCCATCCAGACCGGGAGTTCGGCACCCGGCCTGACCCAGGGGAACTTGACGACGGTGCCGCCGAGGTCGGCCTCCTCGCCGCGGCCGAGGGCGCGGATGACCTTCATCGCGCCGCTGATGCGGGCGAGCGTGTTGGGCTTGCGTCCGGCGACGCGCATCGCGGAGTCGCCGCGCCCGATGCCGCACACCGTGCGGTTGCCGTACATGTCGTTGAGCGTCGCGAAGGTGGAGGCGGTGACCTCCCAGGTGCGGGTGCCCGGGTTGGTGACCATCGGGCCGACCGTCAACTTCTCCGTGTTCGCGAGGATCTGACTGTAGATCACAAAGGGTTCCTGCCACAGCACGGCCGAGTCGAAGGTCCAGCCGTAGGTGAAGCCGTTGCCCTCGGCGCGCTTCATCAGGTCGATGACGCGGGAGGCCGGGGGGTCGGTCTGCAGGACGAGTCCGAAGTCCATGGCGCCACTCCTAGTCGCTCAGAGAAGGTACTGACAGGTGGAGCGGGGGGTGTAGACGCCGTGACCGGCGCGTCCGGTGAACTCCCGCTCGGTGATGACCGGTTCGCCGCGTGAGAGCACGGTCTCGACCTGCCCGGTGACGCGCTTGCCCTCGTAGGCCGAGTAGTCGACGTTCATGTGGTGGGTCTCGACCGACATGACCTGCTCGGCGCGCGGGTCGTAGATGACGATGTCGGCGTCGGCGCCCGGCGCGATGGTGCCCTTCTTCGGGTACAGGCCGAACATCCGGGCCGGGGTGGCGCAGGCGATCTCGATCCAGCGGCGGCGCGAGATGTGCCCGTCGACGACGGCCTGGTGGAGCAGGTCCATGCGGTTCTCGACGCCCGGGAGGCCGTTGGGGATCTTCGAGAAGTCGCCCCGGCCGAGCTCCTTCTGGCCCACGAAGCAGAAGGGGCAGTGGTCGGTCGACACGACCTGGAGGTCGTTGGTGCGCAGGCCCCGCCACAGGGCGGCCTGGTGCTCCTTGGGCCGAAGGGGCGTGCTGCACACGTACTTCGAGCCCTCGAAGTCCGGCTCCGCGAGGTTGTCGGTCGACAGGAACAGGTACTGCGGGCAGGTCTCGCCGAAGACGTTCAGGCCCTCGTCACGCGCCCGTGCGATCTCGGCGACCGCCTCCTGCGCCGAGACGTGCACGACGTACAGCGGGGCGCCCGCGACCTGGGCGAGCTTGATGGCGCGGTGGGTCGCCTCGGCCTCCAGGAGCGCCTTGCGCACCTCGCCGTGAAAGCGCGGGTCGGTCTCGCCGCGCGCCAGCGCCTGTTCCACGAGGACGTCGATCGCGATGCCGTTCTCCGCGTGCATCATGATCAGGCCGCCGTTCTCGGCGGAGCGCTGCATGGCGCGCAGGATCTGGCCGTCGTCGCTGTAGAAGACGCCGGGGTAGGCCATGAACTGCTTGAAGGAGGTGACGCCCTCCTGGACCAGCAGGTCCATCTCCTTGAGCGTCTCCTGGTTGACGTCGGAGACGATCATGTGGAAGGCGTAGTCGATGGCGCAGTTCCCGTCGGCCTTGGCGTTCCAGGCGTCGAGGCCCTCGCGCAGTGAGCGGCCGACGCTCTGCACCGCGAAGTCGACGATGGTGGTGGTGCCGCCCCAGGCCGCGGCCCGGGTGCCCGTCTCGAAGGTGTCCGAGGCGAAGGTGCCGCCGAAGGGCAGCTCCATGTGGGTGTGGGCGTCGACGCCGCCCGGGATGACGTACTTGCCGGTGGCGTCGATGGTCTTCTCGGCCGTCCACGACTCGGCCGCCGGGGTGCCGGTCGCGGCGAGGGCGACGACCCGGCCGTCCTCGATCAGGACGTCGGCGTGGATCTCGTCGGACGCGGTGATGACGAGGCCATTACGGATGACGGTACGGCTGCTCATGCTCCCTCTCTCCTGCCGTGCGCTGAATGCGGTGCGCTGAAAACTGCGGGTCACTCGTGGCTGGTCGCGCCCACGCGGCGGAGCCGCGCAATGCCACAGCCCCGCGCCCCGTCCGGGGCGCGGGAAGCCCGGCGGACTCCAGGGCCCCGCCGGGCTACGGCGCGGTCAGCGGCTCGTACGCGTCGGGGCGGCGGTCCCGGTAGAACTGCCAACGGTCGCGCACCTCGCGCAGCTTGGCCATGTCGAGGTCGCGGACGACGAGTTCGGTCTCCTTGTCGCTGGCCACCTCCCCGACGAACTGGGCCTCCGGGTCGACGAAGTACGAGGTTCCGTAGAAGTCGTTGTCGCCCAGCTCCTCCACGCCCACGCGGTTGATGGCGCCCACGAAGTACTCGTTGGCGACGGCCGCCGCCGGCTGCTCCAACTGCCAGATGTAGGAGGACAGTCCGCGCGAGGTGGCCGACGGGTTGAACACGATCTCGGCGCCCGCGAGGCCCAGCGCACGCCAGCCCTCCGGGAAGTGCCGGTCGTAGCAGATGTAGACGCCGATCCTGCCGACGGCGGTGTCGAAGACCGGCCAGCCGGCGTTGCCGGGACGGAAGTAGAACTTCTCCCAGAAGCCCTCGACCTGCGGGATGTGGTGCTTGCGGTACTTGCCGAGGTACGAGCCGTCCGCGTCGATCACGGCGGCCGTGTTGTAGAGGACACCGGGCTGCTCCTCCTCGTACATCGGCAGCACGAGGACGATGCCCAGTTCCTTGGCCAGCGCCTGGAAGCGCCGGACGATCGGGCCTTCGGGGATCTGCTCGGCGTACTCGTAGAACGCCTTGTCCTGGACCTGGCAGAAGTAGGGCCCGTAGAAGAGCTCCTGGAAGCACAGCACCTGTGCGCCCTGTGCGGCGGCGTCGCGGGCCGCCTGCTCGTGGACCTGGATCATCGACTCCTTGTCGCCTGTCCAGGCAGTCTGGAAGACGGCGGCGCGGATCACTCTGCTCATCGGGACCTCCGGTCGCTCGGTGTGCGAGGAGCCTAGGAAGCCCGGACCACGGCTTTGAGTTGCACCGTGTCACGTCTGAGGCGCTGTGCCGTTCCACGGTGTCACCCCCGCGTTGTCCCATGTTTCACCTGAGTCGTCCCGTGTTTCACCGTTGTTGCGCGTCATGTGCGAGCAGCGCGATGTGTACGGAGGCGGCCTGCTCGAAGTCGTCGAGGTCGACGCCGAGCCGGGCCTCGATGGCCTCCAGCCGGCGGTAGAGCGCGGGCCTGCTGACGTGGTGGAGCTGCGCGGTGCGGGACTTGTTGCGGCCGGTCGCGAGGTAGGTCCGCAGCACGGGCAGCAGCTCCGACTCGGCATCGGCCCCGCACAGCAGCCCGTCCAACTCCCGCTCGGCGAAGGACTGGACGTTCGGGTCGTCACGCAACAGCCGTATCAGGCCCCGCAGATGGACGTCACGCAGCCGTACGAGCACCGGCTGGTCCCGGTCGGCGGGTGCGTCGGCGGCGGCCTCGGCGACGTGCAGGGCCTCGCGCAGGCCGCCGGGGACGTCGTCCCAGGCGGTACGGGGCGAGGCCGCCGCCACGGTCGTACGGGTGCCCGTCTCATGACGCAGCCGCAGCGCGAAGTGGGCCGCCAGCGCCTCCGCGTCCTGGTCGCGGGCGAGGCTGAGCAGCACGGCGGTGGCCCCGTCGGCGAGCTCGGCGACCAGTCCGGGGAGCCCCAACAGGCGCAGCACGCGATCGAGTTGGGCCGGGTCGCCGTCCCGTACCACCAGCGGCACGAAGGCCCGCCGGTTGACGGGCAGCCCGGCCGCCCTGGCCCGCGGGAGCAGCTGCCGTGCCGGTACGACCCCGCTCACCAGGTCGGTCAGCAGGCCCTGCGCGGACTCCTCCTCCCAGGTGTGCACGGAGCCACCCAGCATCCGGTGCAGGACCAGGGCCTCGGCGGCACGGTCGGCGAGCAGCCGTCCGGTGGCGGCGTCGCCCCGGTAGCCGCACAGCACGATGCGGCCCCATCTCTCGCCGCGCCCGCCCAGCTCGGCGCGGATCCAGCCGTCGCCCTCGCTGCCGCCCGCCTGCCGGGCGATGCGCTCCCAGTCGCGCAGCACGTCGTCCACCGCGGACCGCTCCCCCGCCGTGGCGAGGACGCGATGGGCGAGGTTGGTGACGACGACCGGGCACGCGGCGTGCACGGCGATCTCGTCGAGCATCCGTTGCAGGGGCGCGCCCGTGGTGATGAGTCCGGTGAGCGCGGTCCGTACGGCCTCCGAGAGGCTCACCGCCGCGAACTTGCTGCGCACGAGCCGGGACTGGACCTCCTCCGTCAGCTCGGCGAACGGGAAGGGCCGGTGCAGGACCACCATGGGCAGCCCGCAGCGCTCGGCGGCCCGGCGCATCACGTCCGGCGGGGTCGGGAAGGCCCGGCCGAGCCCGAGGACGACGGCCGCGGCCTCCGCGCGGTGCAGCGAACGGATGT
Organism: Streptomyces sp. NPDC111656; assembly: GCF_055656965.1. NCBI lineage: Bacteria > Bacillati > Actinomycetota > Actinomycetes > Kitasatosporales > Streptomycetaceae > Streptomyces > Streptomyces sp. NPDC111656. Next base: position 153,262 of record NZ_JBVKCA010000018.1, on the reverse strand, counting down.
ACTCGGCCTGCGCGTCCGGGTCGCCGGCGAGCAGGACTCCGGTGGTGAGCACCATCTCCCCGCCGCTGAGCATCACGCCCACGTCGGCGGCCTCGGCGACGTGCACCCAGCGCACGGACCGGTCGAGGTGGCCCGCGCCGGCCACCACCTCGGGCTCTCCGGCGAGCACCCGGTCCAGGGCGAGGACCTGGCGTACCGACAGGGCGGGTTCCAAGGCGGTGGCGGTGGTCATGGCACGTTCCCTTGCTCAGAACTTCTTACTGGATACACCTCAGCGCGTGCTCGAGAATCGCCGCGCCCTCCTCCGCCTCCGCGACGGTGAGGGAGAGCGGCGGTGCGATGCGCAGCACGCTGGTGTTGTGACCGCCGCCCTTGCCGATCAACAGGCCGTCCTGGCGGGCCGCTTCGAGCACGGCCGCGGCGCCTTCGGGGTACGCCTCGTCGGTGCCGGGCCTGACCAGCTCGACGCCGATCATCAACCCGCGCCCGCGTACCTCCCGTACGTGGTCGAGCGGCACGGAGATCGCCCGCAGCCGCTCGCCGAGCAGACCGCCGACGCGCCGGGCGTTGCCCTGGAGGTCGTGTTCGAGGAGGTACGTGAGGTTCGCCAGGCCCGCCGCCATCGTGATCGGCGAGCCGCCGAAGGTCGAGATGGAGTTGGAGTCGAGGCAGTTCATGATCTCGGCGCGCGCGACGACGCCGCCGATGGACATGCCGTTGCCGATGCCCTTGGCGAAGGTGAGCATGTCCGGCGGGCCTGCGGCGGCGTGCGCCTGCCAGCCCCAGAAGTGCTCGCCGGTGCGGCCCCAGCCGGTCTGCACCTCGTCGGCGATCCAGAGGATGCCGTGCTGGTCCAGGACCTCGCGGAAGGCGGCGTACAGGCCGTCGGGCGGCGCGGTGAAGCCGCCGACGCCCTGGATGGGTTCGGCGATGAGGGCGGCGGGCGGGCGGACGTGGCCGAGCAGGTCCAACAGGTCGTCGACGCAGGCCGCGATGAACTCCGCGTCGCCGAGATCGGCGTACGGGCCGCGGGTGCGGACGCCGCCGTGGACGTACAGCGTCTGGAGGGGTGAGAGGGAGGTCGGTGACCAGCCCTTGTTGCCGGTGATGCCGACCGCGCTGAAGGAGCGGCCGTGGTAGCTGTTGCGCATCGCCAGGATCTGGTTGCTCCGCCGGTGGGCGGTGGCGAGCAGCAGGGCCGTGTCGTTGGCCTCGGTGCCGGAGGTGGTGAAGAAGACGCGGGCGTCGGGGATGCCGGACAGCTGGGCGATCCGCTCGGCGAGGTCGACCATCGGCCGGTTGAGGTAGAGCGTGGAGGTGTGGATGATCCGCCCGGCCTGCTCGCTGACGGCCTTGGTGACCTCGGGCAGGGCGTGCGCGGTCATCGTCGTGAGGATGCCGCCGAAGAAGTCGAGGTACTTGTTGCCCTGGGCGTCCCAGACGTGGCGGCCCTCGCCGTGGGTGATCTCGATCGGGTCCTCGTAGTAGAGGGCCAGCCAGTCGGGCAGGACGGCCTTGTGGCGCGCGTACAGGTCGCTCACGGCTGCACCAGCCCCTCGTAGGCGTCGGGCCGCCGGTCGCGGTAGAACGCCCACTGCTGCCGGACCTCCTCGATCAGGTCGAAGTCGAGGTCGCGGACGATCAGCTCCTCGGTCTTGTCACCGGCCGTCTCCCCGACGAACTGTCCGCGCGGGTCGACGAAGTACGAGGTCCCGTAGAAGTCGTTGTCGCCGTACTCCTCCTGCCCGACCCGGTTGATCGCGGCGATGAAGTACTCGTTGGCGACGGCCGCGGCGGGCTGCTCCAGCTGCCAGAGGTAGGCGGAGAGGCCGCGGGAGGTGGCGGAGGGGTTGTAGACGAGCTGGGCGCCGTTCAGGCCGAGCTGCCGCCAGCCCTCGGGGAAGTGCCGGTCGTAGCAGATGTACACACCGATCCTGCCCACCGCGGTGTCGAAGACCGGCCAGCCCAGGTTGCCCGGTTTGAAGTAGTACTTCTCCCAGAAGCCCTTCACCTGCGGGATGTGGTGCTTGCGGTACTTGCCGAGGTAGGTGCCGTCCGCGTCGATCACGGCCGCGGTGTTGAAGTAGAAGCCGGACTGCTCGACCTCGAACACGGGCACGACGATGACCATGCCGGTCTCGCGCGCGAGCTCCCGCATACGAGTGACGGTGGGCCCGTCGGGCACCGGCTCCGCCCAGCGGTAGTGCTCGGGTTCCTGGACCTGGCAGAAGTAGGGGGCGTTGAAGACTTCCTGGAATCCGATCACCTTGGCGCCCTGCCGGGCCGCCTCGCGGGCGTGCTCCTCGTGCTTGGCGACCATGGATGCGGTGTCGCCGGTCCAGGTGGCCTGGACCAGAGCGGCGCGTACGACGTTGGCCATGAGCTGCTCCTTCGACGAGACGTCAGAGAGCCTCTACGCCCGTAGATAAAGGCGGTAGAGGCTCGAAAGTAAGCCCAGCGGACAGCCTTGCCAAGACCATCGCCGTTAACCCGCTGAGTCGATCACGTTTCGCACCCCTGTGGGTGAGCGGTCGATCCGGTGGGCGACGGCTCGACGGACCTTCGACGGGCTCAGGAATGCCTTCCCTGATGGCTCAGGCGGTGAAACCGGCCACCCTCAGCGCGTGCACCAGGTCCCAGTGGCGCTCTTCCGAGACGCCCTTGGCGGCCGCCAGCAGCAGCGGCACGAGACGTCCCGGGTCCGCCTCCGCGCTGCGGGCCGCCTCCTCCGGGGTGCGGACGCGGACGTAGGCGTCGAGCAGCGCCCGGATCTCGCGCTGGCGCCCCTCGTCGGCCAGGCTCAGCACGGCGGTCCCGATCTCGGGAGCGGGGCGGGCGACGCCCTGGCGCAGCATCTGCTGCCCGTCGGCGCTGCGGCCCGCCGCGACGAGCGCGTCCGCGGCGCCGACCAGCCGGTCCGCGGGGAGCGAGGCGGCCTCCCACAGCAGGGTGGCCCAGTCCGCGTCGAGGCCCGCCCGGTGCAGTTCGGCGGCGAGCAGCGGGAAGCGGGCGGCGGGCCAGTGGGCGGCCTCCACGAGCACGGCGTGCGCCTCGCCGCTGCGGCCCTCGCGGCGCAGCCGGGTCAGGGTCTGGACGGTCTCGGCGGTGACCCGCCGCGCGTCCTCGTCCACCGCCTCGGTGCGCGGCTGCGCGGGCGCGGCGGCGGCACCCGCGAAACGGGCCCCACGGGGGCTGGGGCCGCCCGGCGCGGCCGGGGCGGACACGGGCGGCCCCGCCGTCTCCGGGACGGCCACGGGGGCCGCCTCGGCCTCCATCATCCCGGCGAAGCGGGCGCTGCCGCGGGGGCGCCGCTTGGAGCGCTGCTTGGGGGCGGGGGCGGCGCTCGGAGTGGGGGCGGTACTCGGGCTGGGGGTGATGCCACTGGTACCTGTACTGGCACTGGTCCCGGCCTGGTCGTACGGGCCGATGCGGGCGGCCGCCGAGTCGCTTCGGGCGGCACGGGCGGCCGCCGGGTCGTACGGCCCGGAACCGGGGGTCGCCGGGTCGCGCGGCGCCGTGGGAGCGGGGGCGGGGAGGGAGCCGGGCCCGAAGTGGTCGGTCACCGCCGTCCCCGGCACGCCGGGCCGCGTCTCGAGCGCGCGCTGGTCGCCCGGCTCCGCGACCCGGACGACGCCCCCGCCCGCGCCCGCGCCCGCCGAAAAGTCGAACGCGCCCGATACGTGGGTACGCAGGGCGCGGCGGTCCAGGTTCTCCATCCGACGGCGGAGTTCGACACATCGGGCAGTGGCCCGTTCATGGTCGTCGTGGGCCCAGGCGAGGTCGATCCGGACGGTGTCGGCCTCCTCCTGGGTGGTGGCCGCGTGCAGCTGCCGGCTCAGTTCGGCCTGACGTTCCGCGGCGTAGCGCTGTTCGCGGAGCATGACGTCGAGACGGTCACCGAGGGCGTCCCGGCCGCCGGGCCGGCCGTCGTAGGCGGTGAGCGAGGCGCTGTGCAGGGAACGGGCGTGCTGAGCCTCCTGAGCCGCGGCCTGGGGGCCCTGCTCCGCGGCGAGGTCCTGGAGGAGCGCCTCGACGACGTCCCACGGAGGCACTTCCCAGCCGTCCAGGCAGGCCCGCATGCCGTCGGGGTCGCGTTGCCAGAACACTGCGCACCAGCCGCCGTCCTGATCGAGCCGTTTCATCAGCCCGCTCAGGTAACTCGCGAACTCCCTCACTTGACCCGGGAGTTGTTCCACAGCCATCACACGACTCCCCGCCCGACTGGAGTACTCCGGTCCGGTAGAAAACACCCTTCGTGTTACGGAACGGCTACAGGGAGTTTTCGGACTGGCCGCAGAGTCCTGTGATCGATGTCATCCATGGACAGTCCGAGCGCCCGCGCCAGCGCCGCCACGGTGAAGAAGGCGGGAGTGGGGGCCCGTCCGGTCTCGATCTTGCGCAGGGTCTCGGCCGAGATCCCGGCGGTCGCCGCGACCTCCACCATGCTGCGGCCACCGCGGGCCTCGCGCAGCAACTGCCCGAGCCGCTCGCCGCGTTCGCGCTCTTCGGGGGTCAGGGGGTTACGCACCATGCCCCCATTCTAATACCGGTATAGTAATTGGCATGGTGGAACTCAAGACGGACACGTCGATCGACGAGATGTACGAAGCGGGCCAGGTCGTGGGCCGGGCGCTCACGGCGGTGCGCAAGGTCGCGGACGTGGGGGTCTCGTTGCTGGAGCTGGACGAGGTCGCCCACCAGGTGCTGCGCGACGCGGGCGCCGGCTCCCCCTTCCTCGGCTACCGGCCCTCGTTCGCGCCCACCCCCTTCCCCGCGGTCATCTGCGCCTCGGTGAACGACGCGATCGTGCACGGCATCCCGACCGGTTACCGGTTGCGGGACGGCGACCTGGTCTCCATCGACTTCGGGGCCGAACTGGGCGGCTGGGTCGGCGACTCGGCGATCAGCTTCATCGTGGGCGAGCCGCGCGTGGCCGACGTGCGGCTCGTGGAGACCGCCGAGCGGGCCCTCGCGGCGGGCATCGAGGCGGCGGTCGTCGGCAACCGCATCGGGGACATCGCGCACGCCGTCGGCACGGTGTGCCGCGCGGCGGGGTACGGCATCCCGGACGGCTTCGGGGGCCACGGCGTGGGCCGCCGCATGCACGAGGACCCGTCCGTCCCGAACGAGGGCCGCCCGGGCCGCGGTCTCCCCCTGCGCCACGGCATGGTGCTCGCGATCGAGCCCATGCTCATCGGCGGCGGCACCGACGGCTTCCACGCGGCCCCCGACGGCTGGACGCTGCGCACCGACGACGGCTCCCGCGCGGCCCACGCGGAACACACGGTGGCCATCACCCGGACGGGTCCACGCATCCTCACGGCACGCTGATCGCCACCGGCGCGCCGACGTCGACGAGCGCGAGGGCGCCGCTCGCTACGACGCCGGTCGCACCACCATCGCCGAGCCGCCACCGCGCCGCACCTTCTCGGCGGCCGCCAGCCACTGGCCGCCCGGGAGGCGTTGGACGCCTGTCGCGGCGCCGATCTCGGGGTTGAGCTTGAAGGAGTGCCCGAGGGCTTCGAGCTGGGTCCGCAGGGCGCTGTCGTACAGGCCGGGTTCGAGTTCGGTCTGGGCCGCGTTGCGCTGGCTGGCGCGCGGGGCGGCGATGGCGTCCACCAGCGGCAGCCTCCGGTCCAGGAACTCCGTCAGGGTCTGCAGGACGGTGGTGATGATGGTCGCGCCGCCGGGCGAACCGAGCGCCACCACGGGCTGGTTGTGCCGGTCCAGGACGATCGTCGGGGAGATCGACGAGCGCGGGCGCTTGCCGGGGCCGGGCAGGTTCGGGTCGTGGACGGCCGGGTTGGCCGGGGTGAAGGAGAAGTCCGTCAGCTCGTTGTTGAGGAGGAATCCGCGCCCCGGGACGGTGATCCCGCTGCCGCCGGTCTGCTCGATGGTGAGGGTGTAGGAGACGACGTTGCCCCACTTGTCGGCCACCGTGAGATGGGTGGTGTTCTCGCCCTCGTACGTCGTCGGGGCGGCCGTTCCCCCGGTGGCGCAGGCCGCCGGACTGCGCGGGTCGCCCGGTGCGAGCGGGCTCGTCAGGACCGCGTCGTCCTTGATCAGGCAGGCGCGCGAATCGGCGTACTTCTGGGAGAGGAGTTCCTTCGTGGGGACGTCCTCGAAGGCGGGGTCGCCCACCCAGCGCCCCCGGTCCGCGAACGCGATCCGGCTGGCCTCGATGTAGTGGTGCAGGTACTGGACCTCGCTCGCCTTCGAAAGGTCCGTCTTCTCCAGGATGTTGAGGGCCTCGCCGACCGTGGTGCCACCGGAGGAGGACGGGGCGATCGAGTAGACCTTCCGGCCGCGGTACGACGTCTCCGTCGGCGCCTGCCGCTTCGCCCGGTAGGCCGCCAGGTCCTTCGACGACAGTTTCCCCGGGCGGGCGTTGTAGCCCGAAGCCGGTTCCACCGGGGGCTTGTTCACCGTGGCGATGATGTCCTTGCCGAGGTCGCCGTGGTAGATCGCGCCGACGCCCTTCTTGCCCAACTCCTCGTAGGTTTTGGCGAGATCGGGGTTGGTGAAGATCGATCCGACCACGGGGAGCGAGCCGCCGGGCAGGAACAGCTTCGCGGTGTCGGGGAAGTTCTTGAAGCGCGCCTGGTTGGACTCGGTCTGCGAGCGGAAGGTCGCGTCGACCGTGAACCCGTCGCGTGCGATCCGCTCCGCGGGCTTCAGGACGCTCCCGAGCCGCTTGCTGCCCCAGCTGTCCAGCGCCGTCTGCCAGGTCGCGGGCGTGCCCGGCGTGCCCACGCTCAGCCCGCTGGTGACGGCGTCCGCGAAGGCCAGCGGTCGGCCGTTCTCCAGGAAGAGCCCCGAGTCGGCGGTCAGCGGCGCGGTCTCACGGCCGTCGATCGTATGCACCGTACGGGACTTGGCGTCGTAGTAGACGAAGTAGCCGCCCCCGCCGACGCCGGAGGAGTACGGCTCGGTGACGCCCAGGGCCGCCGCGGTGGCGACCGCCGCGTCCACCGCGTTGCCGCCCTTCTTCAGTACCTCGATCCCGGCGGCGGAGGCGTCGGCGTCGACGCTGGCCACGGCACCGCCGTAGCCGACGGCGACCGGCACCTTCGCCGGGGTGGCACGGGAGGAAGCCGTCCCGGCGGCAGGTGGCGCCGCCGCGCCGACCGACACCACCGCGGCCGAAACCGCCAAGACCGCCAGATTCCGCGCAACAGGGCGACGCATCCGTACCTCCAGTCAACAGCCGTCCGCGCAGCGTAACTTCACCGTGCCCCTCCCGTCAGGACCCCCTCGAACACCGGTCCGCACTCCCGATACCATGCGCGCCCATGAATGACGACGTGCGCAACATCGTCCTCGGCGTGGTCGCCGCCGCCATCAGCGCCGCGCTCGGCTGGCTCGCCCGCACCTACCTCTGGAAGCGCAGACTCCGGCGCAAGCAGGCGTTCTTCGGGCTGCCCGACAACTCCGAGTCGCTCCTGGTGGTGAACCGCGAGGCGGGCGGCCCGGAGCTCACGGTGATGCGTTACGACGTGTTCGCGCTGCTCGAACTCGCCGCGCTGATCAAGGACTGCGGCGCGCACGCCCAGGTCGTCGCGCACGACGCCGCGCAGCAGGGGTTCGGGGAGCGGACCGAGTTCTGCGTGGGCGGGCCGTCGTCGAATCGGCGCATGGCCGCGCATCTTCACAGCCTGCTCCCGGGCATCCAGGTGAACACCGACGCCGAACCGGGCCCGGACCGCGGCGCCTTCCAGATCGGCAGCGAGCGCTACCGCGTGGAGTCGGGGAAGGGCGAGTACGTGATCCTCGCCCGGCTGATCGCGGGACAGGAGCGCGGGACGCGGCCCGTCTTCCTCTTCTGCGGGCAGCGCGCGATCACCAACCAGGCGGCGACCCGCTATCTCGCCCGCAACCACGAACGGCTGGCACGCAAGCACGGCGGCAACTCCTTCGTACTGCTGCTGAAGGTGGTGAACTCGCACGCGTACGGGCCCGATGTCGTCGAGCTCGTCGCGGATGTGACCCGGGCCGCCCAGACCCCGCTGCCCACACCTGCGCCGGCCCGCAACTCCCATCGCGCCTCGTAGATTTCACCTCGCCTCGTAGATTTCACGGCCCTCGAACAATCTTTACCCGTGCGTAACTTACCGACGGGTTACTTCCGGTAAGGCAGCGAGGTTACCGTCGGGTCACATTCTACTGACACGAGTGAGGAGTGGCCCGTGGGACACCATCGTCATGCCCTGCGCACGTCCGCCGTCGGTGCCGTATCCGCAGCCCTGATCGCCGGTACCGCCCTCGGGCTCGCCCCCACCGCCCAGGCGGCCTCGGCCCCCGTCCGCTTCGTCGACATCGCCGGAGACGGCGGCACGGTCCTCAAGGCCAATGTCGTCACCCCCGCGGGCGCCGACGGCAGCCGCAGGTACCCGCTCCTCGTCATGCCGACGAGCTGGGGCCTGCCCCAGGTCGAGTACCTCGCGCAGGCCCAGAAGCTCGCCGACTCCGGCTATGTGGTGCTCACGTACAACGTGCGCGGCTTCTGGCAGTCCGGCGGCGAGATAGAAGTGGCGGGACCGCCCGACGTGGCCGACGCCTCCAAGGTGATCGACTGGGCGCTGGCGAACACCCCGGCCGACGCCCAGAAGGTGGGCATGGCGGGCGTCTCCTACGGCGCCGGGATCAGTCTGCTCGCCGCCGCGCACGACAAGAGGATCAAGGCTGTCTCCGCCATGAGCGGCTGGGCCGACCTCATCGACTCGATCTACTCGGGCCGCACCCAGCACTCCCAGGCCACCGCCCTGCTCGGCGTCGCCGGGACCATCACCGGGCACCCGAGCGCCGAACTCCAGCAGACGCTTCGGGACTTCTTCGCCTCGAACCTGTCGAAGGAGCAGGAGATGATCGCCTGGGGGAAGAAACGTTCCCCCGAGACCTATGTCGACCAGCTCAACAAGAACGGCGCGGCCGTCTTCATGGCCAACGGCTGGGGCGACACGATCTTCTCGCCCAACCAGTACGCCAAGTTCTACGAGGAGTTGACCGGCCCCAAGCGCCTGGAGTTCCGCCCCGGCGACCACGCCACCGCCGAGGTGACCGGTCTGTTCGGGCTCCCCAACGACGTGTGGACGGACACCGGCCGCTGGTTCGACCACTACCTCAGGGGCGTCGACAACGGCATCGACCGCGAGCAGCCCGTCCAGCTCAAGCCCCGCACCACCGGCGCCTACGAGGGCTACCCCGACTGGAAGTCGGTCGGCGCGACCAGGAAGAAGATCGCCCTCGCGGGCACCACCACGATCCACACCAACGTCGACTCGGGCGCGGACGGCGGGATCATCTTCCTCTCGAGCATCCTCGACCAGATCGCCCAGGTGCCCCCGATGGCGTCGATCCCGCTGCTGCCGCGCCGCTGGGCGGCCGTCTGGCAGTCGGAGAGGTACGCGAGCGTCCAGCGAGTGCGCGGAACCACCACGCTGCACACCACGCTCACTCCGACCAAGGAGAGCGGCACCCTCGTCGCCTACCTCTACGACGTGGGCCCGCTCGGCCTCGGCAAGCTGGTCAGCAACGCGCCGTACACCTTCCACGGGCAGACGCCCGGAGAGCCGATCGGCGTCGACCTGGAGCTGTACTCCACGGCCTACGACGTCCCGGCAGGGCATCGGCTCGCCCTGGTCGTCGACACGGTCGACCCGCTCTACATCGAGCACAACCCGTCCGGCGCGCAGCTGACCTTCTCCTCACCGGCGAACGACCCGTCCTACGTGTCCGTTCCCCTGCGCGAGCAGTGATCTCCGGCTGCTGGCGCCGGCCGGGTCTGGCCCTGTGAGCTGCTGCTCCCCCTACAGTCGCGGGGCTGTGGGGGGACCCCCACCCGGCAGCAGCGTCCCTGGTTCGGCCGGTGCCACATGCACGGCCTCGGTCTTGGGACTGCGCTGCTCCCGCCGGGACACCCACTGGGCGAACCAGGAGAGCAGCATGCACATCCCGATGTAGATCGGCGAGATCACCATCACCACGGGGATGAACGGCAAATCGTAGTCGAGGTTCGAGGCGATCAGTTTCCCGGCGTGAAGAAACTCCTCGTAGGTGATGAGAAAGCCGAGCGAGGTGTCCTTCAGGGCCACCACGAGTTGGCTGATGATGGCGGGCAGCATGGCCCGCACGGCCTGCGGGACGAGGACGTACGTCATGACCTGGGTCTTGCGCATGCCGAGCGCGAACGCGGCCTCCCGCTGGCCGCGTTCGACGGCGTTGACGCCGGAGCGGAAGACCTCTGCGAGCACCGAGCCGTTGTAGAGGGTCAGCCCCGCGACCAGCGCGGGCAGCGGCTGCACCTTCAGCGCCACGAAGATGAAGAAGATCATCACCAGTACGGGCATGGCGCGGAAGAACTCGACGACCAGCGCGGAGACCCAGCGCACCGCACGATGGTCGGACAGGCGCCCCGTCGCGAGCACGGTGCCCAGCGCCAGCGAGAGCACCGCGGCCATCGCGAAGGCCTTCAGCGTGTTGCCCAGCCCCCGCAGCAGCAGCTCCTGGATGCCCTTGTACTCGAACGGCATCCACTTCGTGTAGGTGAACTGGTCGGTGGCGAAGAGGAGATAGAGGATCCAGCCGACCAGGGCGAGGATCAGGGCGGTGGACACGGTCGCGTAGAGCCGGTGCCGTTGACGGGTCCTGGGTCCGGGAACGTCGTACAGGGCGGTGGATTCGGGGGCGGTGGTCATCGGGCGACTCCCCAGCGCTGTTCGAGGTAGTTGAAGATCGCGCTGATGGTGAGGGTGATGATCAGATAGCCGACGGCGATCCAGACGAAGGTCCAGACGATGTTGTAGCCGAGCTCGCTCAGCGTCTTGTAGGTCCCGAGCAGTTCGTTGACGCTGAACGCCCCGGCGATCGCCGAGTTCTTGGCGAGGGCGATGAGCGTGGAACCGATGGGCGGGATCACGGACCGGAACGCCTGCGGCAAGACGACCACGGACAGCGTCTGGCTGAAGGTCATGCCGAGGCTGCGGGCCGCCTCGCCCTGTCCCTTGGGCACGGTGTTGATGCCCGAGCGCAGCGCCTCGCAGATGAACGCGGAGGTGTAGCAGCCGAGCGCCAGGATCGCGAACACCTTGAAGGGCAGCACGAGTCCGAACCGGGGCAGCCCGAGCAGCACGGCGAAGAACAGCAGGGTGAGCGGGGTGTTGCGCAGCACGGTCACCCACACCGTGCCGAAGGCTCGCAGGGAGCCGACCGGCGCGACCCGGAACGACGCCATCAGGAAGCCGAGCACGAGGGCGAGCACGCTCGCGTAGACAGTGAGTTCGACCGTGCCGAGGAATCCCTGGGCGAAGGTGTGGAAGTTGTCGATCAGTACGTTCACATCGGCCTCGCTCAGCTCGCCGGGTAGCGGTCGATGGCGGGCGGGGTGGGCGCCGGCACCCCGGAGAGCCCGAGCGTCGCCTCGTACGCCCTCTTCCAGTCGCCGTTCTTCTCACGGGCCTCCAAAGCGTCGTCGAGCGCGAACCGCAGCGCGTTGTCGTCGCGCGGCACGCCGATGCCGTACGGCTCCTTCGAGAACGGCTTGCCGACGACCTTGAGTTCGTCGGGCACCTTCGCCGCGTAGCCGATCAGGATCGCGTCGTCGGTGGTGACGGCGTCGACCTGGTAGGTGAGCAGGTTGTCGACGCAGACCGAGTAGGTGTCGTAGGCGACGAGCGTCGCCCTCGGGTAGTCGGTCTGGATGCGCTGGTACGGCGTCGAACCGGCCGCCGAGCAGACGCGTTTGCCGGCGAGGTCCTGGGGGCCGTGGATGTCCTTCTCGTCCTTGCGTACGAGCAGCGACTGACCGGCCATGTAGTAGGGGCCCGCGAAGCCCACGAGCTTCTTGCGGTTGTCGTTGATGGTGTAGGTGCCGACGTAGAAGTCGATCTGACCGTTCTGCAGGGCGGTTTCGCGGTTGGCCGAGGCGATCGTCTTGAAACGGATGGTGCTCGGGTCGAAGCCGAGCGAGGCCGACATCATCCTGGCGATCTCGATGTCGAAGCCGGAGTAGGTGCCGCTCGCCGGGTCCTTCTCGCCCAGGTACGGCTGGTCCTCCTTGACGCCGATGTTGAGGTAGCCGCGTTTTCTGGCCCTCTCCCAGGTGGGCGAGGAGGGGAGCTCGAAGTCCTCCGCCACCTGGTAGTGGGGCAGTTTGGCGGCGGCCGGTCCCTTGGTGGGCGGACTGCCCTCCTTGCCGCAGGCGGCCGTCAGCAGCGCGATGCACACGAGGGCGGCCACGACGAGGCGCGTACGCGTCGTACGGATCATGGTCGTACTCCCCCGCCTAGTGCTTGAGGATCTTGGAGAGGAAGTCCTTGGCGCGGTCGCTGCGCGGGTTGGTGAAGAACTCCTCGGGGGTGCGGTCCTCGACGACGCGGCCGTCGGCCATGAACACGACGCGGTTGGCCGCGGAGCGTGCGAAGCCCATCTCGTGGGTGACGACGACCATGGTCATGCCGTCGCGCGCGAGCTGCCGCATGACTTCGAGGACCTCGTTGATCATCTCGGGGTCGAGTGCCGAGGTCGGCTCGTCGAACAGCAGGGCCTTGGGGTCCATGGCGAGGGCGCGGGCGATGGCCACGCGCTGCTGCTGGCCGCCGGAGAGCTGCGCCGGGTACTTCGGGGCCTGGGAGGCGAGGCCCACGCGGTCCAGGAGCTCCATGGAGCGCCGGTCGGCCTCCTCCTTCTTGCGGCCACGGACCTTGATCTGGGCCAGTGAGACGTTCTGCAGGATCGTCTTGTGGGCGAAGAGGTTGAAGGATTGGAAGACCATCCCGACCTCGGCGCGGAGCCTGGCGAGCGCCTTGCCTTCGTCCGGCAGCGGCCGGCCCTCGAGCCTGATGGCGCCGGACTCGATGGTCTCCAGCCGATTGATCGCCCTGCACAGGGTCGACTTGCCCGACCCCGAGGGGCCGATGACCACGACCACCTCCCCCTTGCCGACGGTGAGGTTGATGTCCTGGAGGACATGCAACTCGCCGAAGTGCTTGTTCACGTCCTGCAGTTCGATCAGAGGATCGACAGCCATGCCCGGCCCTACCCACTCTCAGCTGTGTCGCAGAAGCCGCAAACTATCCGGGCAGGGTGACCCCCCATACGCGACACGCACTTTTCGGGCATTAGCCGTATTTATGAAGTTTCTGGTTTACGCCGTCACGGCGGGACGGGCTACCCCTCCGCCACCTCGGCGTACAACTGGGAGAGTTCGGGGGCGCCGCTGGACGCCCAGGTGTGGCCGGAGGCGACGACATCGATCTCCCGGCCGGAGGCCAGCCGCACCGCCGGGTGGCCGTTGGGCCAGACCTCCCAGCGGGCGCCGGGCACCGTGCGCACGATGACCGAGCCGAGATAGAGCCCCGCGTCGTTGCCGAGCCATGGCAGGCTCTCCTCGTCGTCGCGCCAGCGCGGCAGCAGCTGGTCCAGCGCTTCCAACGAGGCGACGGAGTCGTCGAGTTCGACGCCCGCCTGATGGGCCTGCGAGCGCAGCAGCTCGCACTCGGAGAGGAGTTCGGCGACGCCGTCGGCGTCGTGATCACCGTCGGAGAACACCGCGACGCCGAAGGCGGGACTGTGCTTCTTGCGCCAGGTGCCCAGGAAAGGGATGTTCATACGCCCAGCGTGACATTCGCACTCCGGGTCGCACCACAGGCGCGCCCCGGGGGCACTCACACGTCGAGGTCCACCACGACCGGCGCGTGGTCCGACGCGCCCTTGCCCTTGCGCTCCTCGCGGTCCACATAGGAGTCGGTGACCGCCTTGGCGAACGGCTCGTTGCCGTAGACCAGGTCGATGCGCATGCCGCGGTTCTTGGGGAAGCCGAGCTGACGGTAGTCCCAGTACGTGAACGGGTGGTCGTACTTCAGGGGCCGCGGGACCACGTCCGACAGGCCCGACTCGCGCAGCGCGGTGAGGGCCGCCCGCTCGGCCGGGGTGACGTGGGTGGCCCCCTCGAAGAGGGAGATGTCCCAGACGTCGTCGTCCGTCGGCGCCACGTTGTAGTCGCCCAGCACGGCGAAGGGACGGCTGCCCGCCGCGTCGCCCGCGACCGCGGCCTTGAGGGCCTCGAACCACTGGATCTTGTAGGCGTAGTGGGGGTGGTCCACCTCGCGTCCGTTCGGCACGTACACCGACCAGACGCGGACCGGGCCGCAGGTCGCGGAGACGGCCCGGGGCTCCTCCACGCCCTCGTAACCGGGGTCGCCGGGCAGCCCCTTGACCACGTCCTCCAGACCGACGCGGGAGAGCACCGCCACGCCGTTCCACCGCCCGGTCGCGTGGACCGCCGCCTCATAGCCCAGCTCGCGCAGCTCGTCGACGGGGAACTGCTCGGCGGCGACCTTGGCCTCCTGGAGGCACAGCACGTCCGTGCCGCTGCTCTCCAGCCAGGCCAGCAGCCTCGGGAGGCGAGCGGTGATCGAGTTCACGTTCCAGGTCGCGATGCGCATGCCTCACAACCTACCGGGCGGGTACGACAACGGGTCGCCGCGCCCGCCGGGCGCCTCTGCTCTCGGGTGGTGCTCAGATCTCCGCCGACGCCCCCGGCGCGAGCCGCAGGTGCTCGGAGCCGCCCAGGGAACCGATCTGGTGGTCGTAGATCGGGCGCGCGAGGTCCGTCAGGAGCGCGTCGTGGATGTCGTACGCGCGCTGCGGCTTCACCTCGCGGACGTAGTCGATGACCTCGGCGATCTTGTTCCACGGGGCCATGACGGGGAGCATCAGCGTCTCGACCGGCTGCTCGGGAACGGTGAGGGCGTCGCCCGGGTGGAAGACGCGGCCGCCGTCGATGAGATAGCCGACGTTCGTGATGCGCGGGATGTCCGGGTGGATCACGGCGTGCAGTTCGCCGTGCACCTGGACGTCGAAGCCCGCGGCGGTGAACGTGTCGCCGTGACCGACGGTGTGTACACGGCCCGGGAAGGCCGCGGAGATCTTCTCCGCGACCGACTTCAGGGTCCAGATCTCGGCCGCGGGGTTGGACTCCAGACCGGCCCGCAGCCGGTCCTCGTTGAAGTGGTCGAGGTGCTCGTGCGTGACCAGGATCGCTTCCGCGCCGACGGCCGCGTCCTCCTCGGTGAACGTCCCCGGGTCGATGACGAGCACACGCCCGTCCTTCTCGAGACGGACGCAGGCATGCGACTTCTTCGTGAGCTTCATGGGTCCATCCTCCCCCTCCCGGTGCCACGGAGGGCTGCCGAGACAGGTGCTCCCACTACCAGGCTCAAGATCACTCCTGGGGGGTGGTCTCCTCCCGGATGACCTGCTGCGCCACCTTGAAGGCGCTGTTGGCGGCCGGGACACCGCAGTAGACGGCCGCCTGGAGCAGCACCTCCTTGATCTCGTCCGGGGTGAGGCCGTTGCGGAGGGCCGCGCGCGTGTGGAAGGCCAGCTCGTCGAGGTGACCGCCCGCCACCAGCGCGGTGAGCGTGACACAACTGCGCGAACGTCGGTCGAGGCCCGGTCGGTCCCAGATCTCGCCCCACGCGTAGCGCGTGATGAAATCCTGGAAGTCCCCGGAGAACTCGTCCGCCGAGGCCAGCGCCCGGTCCACATGCGCGTCGCCCAGCACCTCGCGGCGCACCTTGATCCCGGCGTCGTAGGGGTCGGGCCTGCCCAGGACCGCGGGCTGGACGACGGGCGGGGCGATCTCGGCGACGGGGCCGACATGCGGGGGTGCCGCGAGCACCGGCTTGACCGGGGCCGCCGGGATGGCCATCTGGCCCGTGGTCGAGTCGTAGGCGGGCTGCCAGGCGGTGGAGAAGTGCCGTATCAGCAGGTCGGTGACCGCGGCCGGCTGCTCCACGGGGACCAGGTGCGAGGCGCCGGGCACGACGGCGAGGCGGGCGTCGGGTATCCCGGCGACCAGCGTGCGGGCCTCGGCGGGTCCGGTGACCTGGTCGTCGGAGCCGACGAGGACGAGGGTGGGGACGCCGATGCGGCTCAGTTCGGCGCGTACGTCGAACGCGGCGAGCGCCTCGCAGGCGGCGATGTAGCAGCCGGGGTCGGTGGTGCGCACCATCTGCACGGCCCACTCGGTGATCGCGGGCTGCGCGGCGGCGAAACCGGTCGTGAACCAGCGCTCGGGCGAGGATCGCGCGATCGGGTCGAGACCGTTGCTGCGCACGATCACCCCGCGCTGCCGGAACTCGTCGGCCGATCCGAAGCGGGGTGAGGCGGCGATCACGGCGAGCGAGGCGATCCGCTGCGGGTGACGCAGGGCCAGCTCGATACCGATGGCCCCGCTGAACGCGCAGCCCGCGTATCCGAAGCGCTGCACGCCGAGCCCGTCGAGGGTGGCGAGCAGCCGCCCCGCGAGTTCGGTCACGGAACCCGCCGGGTAGGCGGGGGCGCCGCCGTGGCCCGGCAGGTCGAACCGGAAGATCCGCCAGTTCTTGGACAGCTCCGGTATCTGCCGGTCCCACATGTGCCAGGTGGTGCCCAGTGAAGGACCCAAGATCAGGACTGGAGCCTCTTCTGGACCGTCAAAGCGGTATTGCAGGGTGTTCGGTCGTGTCTCGCTCACCCGTCAGACCCTCTCATCTCTCACACTGCCCCTATGAGGGGGGTTGTGAGGATCCGGGCCGGATCAGGTGAAAAACCTCTCGGGCGGCATATCGCTTCAGGCATCGGATGATCTCACGTCGGGTCTTGCCCTCCTTGGGCGGCGTTCGCCTGGGCATGGCGCTCGACGAGCCCGGTCAGTCGCTGATTCAGCTCATCGACCTGCCCCGTGAGCTGCTCGATGCGCTCGGCCAGCAGCCTCAGGGTGACGCGGGTGGCCTGGGCGACGGCATCCTCGTCGCCCTCGCCGTCGCGCGGGCTGAGGCACGCGCAGGTGCGGAACAGCTCACGGTTACCCCGGTCGGACAGCCGCTCCCGCAGAGCCGGGTCGGCTACGACCAGGACGGCCTTGAGCTGGTTGATCGCCTGGGTACGAGCCTTGACCGCGGAGTCCTTGGCGAGTTTGAACATCCGGGCGCTCTGCACCGGACCGTCGCCGGTCTTGGCCCGCGCCCGGGCGCGACGACTCAGCACGGCCCGCGCAGCAGCCTGCGCATCGAGCGGGTCCGACTTCCCGAGCAGACGACGGGCCGAGCGGTCGGGCCGGTTCACCTCGAACACCTGAACGTGCTGCGCCAGCAGGTAGCGGGACAGACCCGCACCGAAGGTGCCGGTGCCCTCCACACCCGCCCGGCGCACCGTCCCCAGCCTGCGGGCCCAGGCGAGCAGCCGCCCGTATCCGACCGCCGTGGCCGGAAAGGATTTCGTACCCAGGATCTGACCCAGTGGACAGACCACTGCGGCGACATGGACCTCGCCGTGCGTGTCCACCCCCAGGACGACCTCGCCCCAAGCGGGCGGGCCTGTGCTGGTGGAGTGGGTGCCGCGCTGTCTGGGTGTCATGATGGTCCGCCTCCCGCATGGTGACGTGCTGGGTGGCCGGCACCGGCCCGGTCGGGCGGTCTGAACCGTGATGGCGCCTGATTGACGGCAAGGCCCCTATGGGGACACGCCCTGCGGCTCGGTGACAGCAGGCACCATCCCGCAACGGCAGTCGACAAGTCCAGCACAAGACACTTCGGTCAAAGGTGTCATGAGTCAGACCCCCGTCCGGAACGGTGTCGCGCAACCGTCCCACTGCTCCCGGCACAACGGCACCGCCCGATCAGTCCAGGACGGCTTCGCCCGAACCGGCGCTCAACGCGGCCTGGACGGGCTGACAATGAGTTGACTCTTCGCCCACTCGTGACCGGTCTTGGCGGGCTGGCGTGTGGCCCGCCTTACCGGCAGTCCTTCGTCGACCATGGCACGGACGACCTCGAACTCTCTCTTGGCCAGCGGGGCTGGCGACAAGTCCCCTGCGCCGCAAGGAGCCGGACGGCCAGTGGGCCCGGCGTGCTCGGTCTCGGCGATCCGCCCATATTCCGCGAACGCCGAAGCGTGGGTGAGTGGATCGCCGACTCGCATCAGGCGACGAGGGTGCGGTCCACCTTCATTTCGTCGTGGTCGATCAGCCAGCGGACGGATTCGAGCACCGCTGCCTCCGGTTCGTAGGGGGCGTAGCCGAGAAGACTCTTGGCCTTGTCGATAGTGAGGCAGTGGCTGGGGTAGAGGTGGCCGCAGCTCTTCGCGGCGTGTTCGGTGGCCGTGGTCTTGCGGAACTGGTCCCAGGACACGGATTGCAGCAAGACGGTCTGTCCGAACCAGCCGTCTGTCGGCGACGAGTGAATCGTGGTTCTGAATCACTTTCCGGAAAGTGATCCAAAACCGGAGTTCAGCCGACGCCGACATGAGCGTCACCCTCCGACCGTGCTGTGACACCTGTGCGGGGCTTTGGACATGTGAAGTCCGGCGGCCGGACGGGGTGCGGCAGGCCCCCGAGCCGCCCCTGCCCCCACCGGTCGTACTGCGTGCCCCGGCATGCTGCCTCGGGCAGCACACCCGTCAAGCTCAGCATCCTGTACTGCGGCATCTGCCACTCCGACATGAACTACGTCAGCGGCGCGTTCGGTCCGCTGCCGACCAGCCCGCTCGTCCCCGGCCACGAGATCGTCGGACGGGTCACCGAGACCAGATTCGAGGTCACCCGCCACCAGGTCGGAGACCTCGTCGGCATCGGCTGCATGGTCAACTCCTGCCGTACGTGCGAGAACTGCCGGGCCGGGCAGGAGCAGTACTGCCTGGGCGGGCACACCCTCGTCTTCGGCAACCCCGACCCGGCCGAGCCCGGCGCCCACACCCAGGGCGGCTGCTCGGAGGCGATCGTCGCACCTGAGGACTTCGTCGTCCGCGTGTCCGACAGCCTCGATGCGGTCGCCGCGGCACCGCTTCTGTGCGCGGGCATCACCGTCTACGCGCCGCTCAAACGCTACGGCGCCGGACCGGGCACCAAGGTCGCAGTCGTCGGCCTCGGCGGCCTGGTACACCTCGGCGTGAAGATGGTCAAGGCCATGGGCGCCGAGGTCACCATGCTCTCGCAGTCCGACCGCAAGCGCGAAGCCGCCACGGGCCTCGGCGCCGACCACTACGCCGTCACCGGCGACGGATCCGCGTTCACGGACCTGGCCAACACCTTCGACATCATCCTCAACACCGTCAGCGCACCGATCTCGCTGAAGGGCTACCTGGGGATGCTGCGTCTGCACGGCACCATGGTCAGCGTCGGCGTGACCACTCAGCCGATGCCGCTGGATGTCTTCCCCCTGTTGCAGAACGGCCGCGCCCGCCCGGGGCTGTAGCTGTCCGACCAGGTGGAAGACCTCCCGAGCCACATTCCCCTGCAGGCAGCGGATGATCTCGCGCCGGGTCTTCCCTTGCCCGTCCGCCGAACACGGAGGCCCCCGTCGGCACCATCAAACGGGGCTCCTCAAATCACACCGATGAAGCCCCTCTCGACGGCTATCGGCGCCACGAGGCAGGGCACCAACCATGCCGCCCGTTCGGGCCGACCCGCAACGGGTGGCCCAGCGGCGGCGGCGCCGCCTGCTGCGGGCACTCGAGGCGTTCGCAGATGCCGCAGCAAGATCGAGGAGCGGACCTCGCCTCTGAGGAACGCCGAGGCCCCCTGCCAGCACCTACCCGGTGGGGGGCCTCAGTGACCATCACGTGTCACACAGCCCCTATGAGGGGGTGCTGACGGTAGCTGTTTGGCCAGGTGGAAGACCTCGCGGGCCGCGTAGCGTTTGAGGCAACGGAAGATTTCACGCCGGGTCTTACCCTCCTTGATCCGCCGCTCGTAGTAGCCCTGAGTGCGCGGGTCGACCCGCAGGCGGGTGAACACGATGCGGTGGAGCGCGGCGTTGGCCTGACGGTCGCCGCCGCGGTTGAGACGGCGGAACTGCCGACGACCCGAGGAACGCTCGACGGGGCTGACACCGCACAGCGCGGTGAAGGACGCCTCACTGTCCAGCCGCTCCGGGTTGTCCCCCACCGTGATCAGCAGAGCGACCGCCGTGTCCGGACCGATCCCCACCACGTCGAGCAACTGCGGGGCGGCGGGCCCGCTGCCGGGTTCCCGAGAGCGAGCATCACCGGCCGGCAGCTCGTGCTGGACATGCTCGACGAACTGGGGAACGAACCGGACATGACCAAGGTGCGGTACGAACTGGACGTTATGCAGGTGGAGACGTTCTACTGATCCCCTGGTCGACCACTGTCAAGGCCACGCCAGCGGCTGACCTGGCCGGTCTTTGCGGCTGCACCCGGATCTCGGTCCGCCTGAGCGAAGACTGATCCGAAGGGAGCTGTGCTGCATCCGTCGGCGCTTGAGGCGGTTCCCGAGTCTGTGGCAGCACGAAGCAATACGGAGCTGGATGTAGTGATGCGGTTCGAGGTGCTGGGCCCCTTGCGCGCCTGGGATGAGGACAAGGAACTGGATCTGGGATTTCCCCAGCAGCGTGCCCTGCTGAGCATGCTGCTTGCTCAAGCGGGACGGCCCGTAGGCACGAGCACGATCGTTGACGCGCTATGGGGAGAAGACCCGCCGGACAGCGCGGTGAACATGGTGCGTCGCTACGTCGGTGGGCTACGGCGCCTGCTGGAGCCCGAGCTTGCGCCCCGGGCGCCCGGACGGCGACTGATCCGTCGTGCGGGCGGCTACGTGCTGCAGGTGGAGCAGGAGGAATGCGACCTCCTGGAGTTCCGAGGTCTCACCGAAGGTGGCACACGAGCGGTAGCCACGGGCAGGACCGAGGAGGCGGTGAGTCACTTCATCAAGGCGCTGCGCCTGTGGCAGGGAGAGGTGTCCATGGGGATTCCTCCTTCCGTGCGGGCCCATGCCCTCTTCAGCTCCATCGAGCGCGAACTCGTGCGCACGGCGCAGTTGGCTGCCGACGCGGCATTGCTGTGCGACCGGGCGGACGATGTCCTGCCGTGGCTGCGCCGGGCCGTCGCCCTGGATCCGTTGAACGAGCCGTTGCACGCCAGACTCGTCATGACGCTGGCAGCCGCCGGGCTCCAGGCAGAGGCGCTGGTGGCCTTCGAAGAGATCAGGCACCGGCTGCTCGTGCAACTGGGCGTCTCCCCAGGGCCCGAGCTGAGCAGCGCCCACATACAGGTACTTCGTCAGCAGCCGCCACCCTCCGGTGGGGAGCACGAATCGCAGGCACCAGAGGCTCCGAAGCAACTGGCGGAAGTCATCGTGCGTCCGGCGCAACTGCCTGCCGAACTGGGAGCCTTCGCGGGGAGGAAGGCGGAGCTCAGCCGCCTGGGAGAGGTCACCCACAAGGTGTCAGCCGGACCGGGGACACCCGTCGCGGTTCTGATCAGCGGCATGGCCGGCGTCGGGAAGACCACACTCGCTGTGAAATGGGCCGCTCAGGTGGCGGATCAGTTCCCGGACGGCCAGTTCTACGTGGACCTGCGGGGCTTCGATCCTGCCAGAAAGCCGATGCCGCCCTTGGAAGCGCTGCGCCACATGCTGGAAGGGCTGGGCGTCCCGCCGGAGCGCATACCCAGTGGCATCGACGCACGGGCGGGATTGTTCCGCAGCATGCTGAACGGCCGGCGGGTCCTTGTCCTCCTCGACAACGCTTGGGAGACCGAGCAGGTACGCCCCCTTCTGGCCTCTCAGGTGGGTTGTCTCACGCTCATCACCAGCCGCAAGGCGCTACCCGGGCTGACGACCGCAGGCGTCCTTCCACTGCCGTTGGATCTGCCCTCTGTCGCAGATGCTCACGCGTCGTTGGTTCTGCGGGCCGGCGCGGAGCGCCTGGCCGCCGACCCGCAGGCCGCCGACGAGATCATCGCGCAGTGCGGACGCCTGCCGCTGGCCCTGGCCATCGTGGCCGCCCGGACGCAAAGGCATCAACATTTCCCGCTGGCGGCCATCGCTGCCGAACTGCGGGACACTCACCGCAGCCTGGACGCGCTTTCCAGCAGCGATCCCACGACTGATGCCCGTGCAGCCTTCACCTGCTCGTATCAGCTTTTGCCTCCCGACGGGGCCCGGTTGTTCCGGCTTTTGTCCCTGCACCCCGGGCCCAGCATCGAGGCAGGGGCTGCCGCCGCTCTGACAGCCCTCCCTGTCGGCAGGGCCCGCCTGATGCTCGGCGAGCTCGCCGACGCACATCTCCTCAATGAAGTGATGCCAGGCCGCTACGGGCTGCACCATCTCCTGCGTACATTTTCCATCGAACTCGCCGCCATACACGACACTCCGGCCGAACGCCAGGCCGCGCAGTTGCGGATGCTCGACCACTATCTCCATACCGCCTATTCCGCAGACTACGTATTTGGCTCGAAGAAGAACCGTCTGGACTTGTCTCCGGCGCAGCCCGACTCCGTTCCGGGGCATTTCACCGACCGCCCCACTGCCCTGGCCTGGTTCACGGCCGAGTGCGACACGCTGGCTGCGGTGATCCCGCACGCCCTGGATGCTGGTTTCTTCACTCAGGCCTGGCAACTTCCCTGCTGTTTTCACGAATTTCTGTACGGCCAAGGGCAATGGGGGCTATGGGCAGCAACCCAGCGCACCGCCGTCGAAGCCGCACGCCTGGACGGCAGCCTCTTCGGGGAGATCACCACTCTTCGTAAACTGGTCAGCGCGCTGGCACATCTGAAACAGTTCGACGAGGCCCGTGAGTATCTTGATCTGGCCTTTGCAGCCGCCCGAGAGCTGGATGATCCGAACGAGCAGGGGTTCACTCATGCAGCGATGAGTGAACTTCTGGAGGCACAGGGAAAATACCACGACTCACTTAGCCATGCCGAGGCGTCGATACATCTGTTTCGACAGACCGGCCTCCGTTCTTCGGAAGCACTTGGGCTCAGCAACATGGCCTGGACCCATGCACTTCTCGGGAACCATGCAGAGGCAATCAAGTGGTCCCTTGTCGCTATCGAGTTGGCACAAAGGATCGGTCAGCCCATGGTGGAAGCCGGCGCTTGGGACACCATGGCATTGGCACACCTGAGGCTAGGCGATTTTCATCAAGCGATAAGCTGCTGCCATCGGGCTCTGAAGGTGCTTCCATACGGCGAACTCTTCCGCCAAGCAATTGTCTGGGAGAACCTGGGCGATGCATGCGAAGGCGCCGGCGATCATCCCGCTGCCCGCTCTGCGTGGCAGAAATCGGCAACCTTGTATGAACAGCTCGAACAGCCGGAGGAGCTGGATCGCCTCGAAGCCAAGCTGGACGGATGCGCGACGAGTGGACAGAACGGCTCGGCGTAAGCGGCGCCAGTAGGCGTAGGTCGATTCGGAAAAAATATCCTAGCATTGCGGCCAGAGGGCCGCTCCAACAACTGATCCTCGCTCCCGGACGAAGCCGCTACGCGTGCCGATCTCGCCGATCTCGCGAGGACAGAGGGGAATTCCGTTCGGTCCCTGCGTATCCGCAGCGGGGAATCCCAGTGCGCCAGGAAACCACATGTGTGCACTCCCGGACTATGTCTCCACCTCCTTGCGGCCCTAGCGTGTGCGCGGCACTCCCGCACCCCACCAGGTCTGGCTGACCGCCGGAGTTGCTGCCCCCACGCAACCAAGGAGCACATCAGATGTCTGACGTCGCCGGCTGTCTCGTCGCTCCGGTTCTCGAGGCCGTGGCAGCCTTATTCGCCAGGGCGACGGCAAACTCGCCGTTCCTTTTCGAGCTGTCGCCCTCTGAAGGGCGCTTGGCGATCGAGGAGGCTCAGTCGTTTGATGACGTCCGCAAGTTGGCGGTGGACGAGGAGTGGGTCACTGTTACTGGCGGCCCCACGGGCGGCGTCCGGGCGCGGATCGTTCGTCCCGCCGGCGCCGAGGGCACCCTGCCGGTCGTCCTCTACCTTCACGGCACCGGCTGGGTGTTCGGCAGCGCCCACACCCACGACCGCCTGGTCCGCGAGCTCGCCGTCGGCGCGAACGCCGCCGTGGTCTTTCCCGAGTACGACCTCTCGCCCGAGGCCCGCTACCCGGTCGCCATCGAGCAGAACTACGCGGTCGCCGAGTGGATCGTCGGGCAGGGCGCGGCAAGGGGCCTGGACGCCACGCGCCTTGCGGTGGCCGGTGACTCGGTCGGCGGCAACATGACCGCCGCGCTGACCCTGATGGCCAAGGAGCGCGGCGATGTCCCCTTGGTCCAGCAGGTGCTGTTCTACCCGGTCACCGACGCGAACTTCGACACCGGCTCCTACCACCAGTTCGCCACCGGCTACTTCCTGCGCCGCGACGGCATGCAGTGGTTCTGGGACCAGTACACGACCGACGAGGCCGACCGCGCCCAGATCACCGCCTCCCCGCTGCGCGCCACCACCGAGCAGCTCACCGGCCTGCCCCCGGCCCTGGTCATCACCGGCGAGGCCGACGTCCTGCGCGACGAGGGCGAGGCCTACGCGGGCAAGCTCCGCGAAGCCGGCGTCCCGGTCACCGCCGTGCGCTTCCAGGGCATCATCCACGACTTCGTGATGCTCAACGCCCTGCGCCCCACCCACGCCGCCCAGGCCGCCATCACACTCGCCACCGGCACCCTGCGCACCGCCCTTCACACCACCTGAACCAGCTTCTCAGTCACTGCGACTAGCTCCGGGCTGGAGGCACGAGCCGGCGCAGGATGCCGGCTCTGCCCCTTTCGTCAGCTTCGGGCCAAGATGAGGATGGCGGCGAGGTGCAGTGCCGCATGGTAGGCGATGGCGAGTTCTCGCCGCGGCACGGCCAGGCCGCGCCGCGGCGAGCCGGACGAACTGGGCCGGTTGGATGTGCCTCGCGGTAATCGCGCCCACGCGCCGAATCACCGCTGTGTGGCTTCCAGTTCGCTTGCGGGCTGCTTGAGGACCGAGTGGTCCTCAAGCAGGCGCAGACAATGGCGCTGTAAACGCGCTCGCTGGCCGCCTGCACCGCAGTCTGCTGACGGGCGACGGGTTCGCGTACTCCGCGACGACTCCGCCGACACCGAGCAGGTCCACCCCTGCTGCCCTCTCGCCGGGCAGCCCGGCGCTGGGCACCAGCCGCAACCGACTGCCCAGCCTGATCGCTGCAGGAGCCGATCCGCTGCCGCGGGAACTGCCGCACCCTGGACGCCCACGCTTCGCTCGCCCTGCGTATCGGCTTTGAGCGTCTGGCCGCCGAGCCGAAGCAGCCCACGAGATCATCACCGGCGCGGCCGCCTGCCCTTGGCCATCGCTGCCGCGCATGCGACGGCTTTTTGGCCGCCGCTGCTGCCGACGCCGTCAACCAGCCTCGGGGTCAGAGGCAGCGGAGGTCCGTCACTCCTTTTTCACTTCTTTTGCACACCTGCCGACCTACGCTCCCGGCGAAGTGGATGACCGTCTGTTCGGGCCGACCGGGGAATCCGCGAAGCAGGGGATTCCCCGCGCTCGACCCTGTCGCCGCTTCACATAACGACTGTTCGGAGGCGACAGCAGATGATGTTTAGTACCAGCACCCTCGAGGCCCTGGGCGGCGAGACGGGTTCGCCACAGCCGCCTTTGCGGCACGACAAAGTGTGCCGGATGCCCATGGGCCTCGACATCGTCCTCACAGACGGGGCGCCTGCACTGTTGCTTCAGGAGAGGCGGCCGCACCCGGAGTGGGGCGCGCTGGGCGATGGTCCAGGCCGTCCCCGACGCCCCCAGCGGCTCATCGCCCGTGACAGCGGCGACTATCTCTTCGTGGGTGTCCGAGGAGGCCGTGGCGCACCCTCCGTGCAAGAGGCCGCGGATATCTTCCTCGGCCCGGGAGATGTCTGCTTCTACGACGTGCACCATCCGCCGACGCTGGACTTCCCCGAGCATTTCCGCATGAAGGTGTTCCTCGTCTCGCGTGAGCTGCTCAGGCTCGAGGAGTCCGAGGTGCACCAGCTCGCGAAGGCTCCTGTCACGCGTACCTCCTGTCTGGGCACATTGCTGTCGCCGCTCCTGTCTGACCTGGCCGACGCCGCGTCGGCGGCCCAGCCTCCGGTCGGTGCGACGCTCGCCTGGAATGCCGTGAACCTGCTGGCCACCCTCGCTACGGAGCAATTGGGCAGGGACGCGACGGGAACGCCCGACGTACAGTCGGCGTTGGTGCCAAGGATCCTGGAGTTCATCGATCTGCATCTGGCCGACGCAGATCTGTCTCCCGAGGTGATTGCCAAAGCCCACCACATTTCCGTGCGGTACCTGCATAAGCTCTTCAAGAACGAAGGCAGGACGGTCGGCCAGTGGATCCGGCGCCGCCGGCTGGAGGAATGCAGACGCGACCTGATGCTTTGGGCCCGGGGGAACCGGACCATCGCGGCGGTAGCCGGTCGCTGGGGCTTCACAAGTGCCGCCCACTTCAGCCGGGTTTTCCGAGCAGCATACGGTGTGTCTCCCCGCGAATGGCGGGACACCGCCCGCTGCGGTACGCGAGTCGGCCACGGCTGATTCGCGGTCCAAGATCTCTTGGAGACCTAGACGAGTCATTCCGAATGCTGAGGGTGTGTCCGGGAACGCAGACGGGGCGTCCAAGATCGTTGTGTGACGAACAACCTGGACGCCCTGCTGACCGCACTGTACGTGAAGATCGACGACGAGATCGGAGGTATCCGACGGCTTGGCCGACCGCCGAAGCTGACGGATTCCGAGCTGGTCACCCTTGCCGTGGCGCAGGCTCTGCTGGGCTTCACCTCGGAGTCGCGCTGGCTGCGGTTCGTGGACTCCCGGCTGGGAGCGATGTTCCCGTACGTGCCCAGGCAGCCAGGCTGGAACAAGCGGCTGCGGGCAGCGTTGCCGCTGGTCAAGAAGGCAATACGGCTGCTTGCTGTCGATACGGACTTCTGGTTCGACAGCCACTGGATCGTCGACTCCACGCCGGTGGAGTGTGGTCGCTCGCGGCCGACGGTGAAGCGGTCGGACATGGCCGGCTGGGCCGGATACGGGTACTGCGCCTCGCACTCCCGGTTCTTCTGGGGCCTGCGCCTGTTCCTGGTGTGCACCCCGACCGGGATGCCCATCCTGTGGGCACTGGCGAACCCGAAGCCGGACGAGCGGGAGGTGCTGTCGGCGATGCTGGACCGCGAACCGCACCTGGCCACAGACCGGCCGAGCCTGCTGGTGATCGCGGACAAGGGTTTCGCCTCCAAGGAGTTCGAGGCCGATCTGGCCTTCCGGGGCGCGCAGTTGCTGCGTCCTTCCTTCAAGCGCGAGAAGAAGCGCAAGGGCGAGAGCCTTCTGAAGTCGGTGCGGCAGCTGACCGAGTCGGTCAACGACACCCTCAGAGGTCAGCTCGACCTGGAACAGCACGGTGGCCGGACCTTCAAAGGTGTCGCCGTCCGCGTCGCCCAGCGCATCCTCGCGATGGCCGCCGCGGTCTGGCACAACCACAAGACCGGCCAGCCCGTCATACGATCCTTGATCGCTTATGACCACTGATCACACAGCCCCTATGAGCGGGGGTCTGGCTGCAGCTGTTTGACCAGGTGGAGGACCTCCCGGGCCGCATAGCGTTTGAGGCAACGGACGATTTCACGCCGGGTCTTTCTCTCCTTGATCCGGCGCTCGTAGTAGCCCTGGGTGCGCGGGTCGACCCACAGACGAGTGAACACGATGCGGTGGAGCGCGGCGTTGGCCTGCCGGTCGCCGCCGCGGTTGAGACGGCGGAACTGCCGGCGCCCCGAGGAACGCTCGACAGGGCTGACACCGCACAGCGCGGCGAAGGACGCCTCGCTGTCCAGCCGTTCCGGGTTGTCCCCGGCCGTGATGAGCAGAGTGACTGCCGTGTCGGGACCGATACCCACCACGGTGAGCAGGTGCGGGGCGTGGCGTGCCGCGAGCCGGGCCAGGCGGCCTTCCAGGTCCTGGATCTGCTCGGTGAGCTGCCCTATTCGCCGGGCCGGCAGACACAGGGCAATGCGGGTGGCCTGCAGCACCGTCTCTGAACCGTCCTCGTGGTTCTCGCCGTCGTCGGCGAGCGCTGCGCAGGTGCGGAAGAGTTCTGCGTCGTGCAGTACGGCCAGTTCTTCCCGCAGGTTCGGGTCGGCACTGACGAGGACAGCCTTGAGCTGATTGATCGCCTGGGTGCGGGCCTTGAACCCCGACCCCTTGGCGAGTTTGTACATCCGGGCGATCTCCACCGGTCCGTCGCCTGACTTGGCCTGGGCGCGTGCCCGACCGCTCAGCATCGCCCTGGCCGCGTTCTGGGCATCGAGCGGGCGCGACTTGCCGCGCAGGCGGCGGTCGGTGCGGCCGGACCGGTTCACGTCGCTCGGCCGACGTCGGCTCCTGGGAGGTCAGCCGCCGTCGCCCGGCCTGAAGGGGCTCACCTGCGGGACCGACGCCTTGCCCGTGTTGGAGACCTTGCCGCCCTTCCACGCCACCTTGAAGGACTCGGTCTCGTCGGGCGGGGTGACGAGGACCGCCGTCGGGGTCACGGTGGTCACGCCGGTGACCTCCGGGTTGGTGAACGTCAGCGCCGACCACGCACTGGCGCCGGGCTTCAGCGTCACCGTCGGCTCCTCCTGGCCGGTGGGCCGCTCGGGGTCCGGTGTGACCGCCTCGCCCGCGCCGTCTACGAAGGCGATGCCGGGAAAGCCGTAGACCGTGCAGGTGCGGCCGGAGCCGTTGGTCAGGACGACGGCGAAGTTCTCCTGACCGGCTCCGGGATCGTTCGGGCCGATGGAGGCACGCAGGTCTGAAGTGCGGCAGCGGACGGACGTCGCGGGGGACGCGGAGGACCGCGTCGGGGCCGCTGACGTTGCCGACGTACTCGCGTTCGGGGTGGTACCGGCGACCGGGCCGCTGCCGGTGGCACTGACACCCTTGTCGGAGCTCGTGCATGCGGTCAGTGCGACGGCCAGGGCCCCAGCCGCTGCCAGAGCCAGGGTGGCTCGGCGGCGTCCAGGGGGTCTCGGTTGGCTGAGCATGCTGCTCCTGACTTGGTTCCGCGCGGCGGTCCGGATACGAGGCCGCTGCGGTCACGCTAAGGATGAGTCCGGGAGAAAGATTGGCCGTCAGCGCACGGTCCGGGGCCTGGCAGTGCACGGGCCGGTCACCGCCCGGCCGCCTTCACCACGACTGTCCCCGCCCGGAGCGCGGCCACGGGGCCGGCGCCCGGTTCCCCTTCAAGAGCCCGCGCCGTGCCGGCACGGCGGAGTGCCGCGTGCAGCCGCTGGGCCGTCGGCATGAGCCGAGGGGCTCTGTCACCGGGACGACGGCCTCCACCAACCGCGGATCCACGCCGTGTAACGGCACGACACGGCGTTGTTCACGCCGAGCCGCAGCTGCCGGCACCGGCGCTTCATGCCCGTTCAGGCACGGACCAGAGGGGTGTCCACCAGGTGCTCGGCCAGGAACCACGCCTGGAGTTCGCCGGTCCGGATCACCTGTGAGACCAGCAGGTCGTTGGTGCCGTCGTCGCCCAACTCCCCTGTGCGTGCAGCCGCGTCATGGGCCTCGGTCAGGATGGTCTCGTGTGCTTCCAGCAACCGCGACAGCATGGCCGGCACCTGCTCCACACCGTCCGGCGGGCGCGGGATCGAGGTGATCTCGGCGACGTGCCGGGGGTCCCCCACCGCGACACCGCCCAGGGTCTGGACCCGTTCGGCGAGGGCATCGACGAGCTCGAGTTGTTCTCCCGCGTGCTTGTCCAGCACCAGGTGCAGTTGGTAGAAGGTCGCCCCGCGCATCAGCCAGTGGTGCTTCTTGTAGAGGCCGTAGAGGATCTGCGTGTCGGCCAGGACTTTGTTGAGTCGCTGGCAGGAGTACATGCGGGCTTCGTAGGACAGACCGAGGGGGAACTGCTTGACGGTCCCGAACTCCTGGATGATCTCGCCCTTCTGATGCAGCCGCGGCTGGCTGCTCACGTGCTGGGAACTGGTGGTCATGATCCGCCTCCTGCGATCCGGGCTCTGTTGCAGCAGTGACACTAAGTACCCGCGCGGCGGCCTCGTTGCCCAAGAGTGCATGCGGCGTTGCTCGGCAGCGCACCGAGCCAGGGAGCGGTCCCGCCGTTCGTTCTCGGGCAAGCCCCCGTGCGCTGGCGGGCACGGCCCGGTGCTTCGCCGCCTCTAGCCTCTCGCGGACTGAGTG
The DNA here is from genome assembly GCF_055656965.1 of Streptomyces sp. NPDC111656. NCBI lineage: Bacteria > Bacillati > Actinomycetota > Actinomycetes > Kitasatosporales > Streptomycetaceae > Streptomyces > Streptomyces sp. NPDC111656. The sequence continues at coordinate 123,304 of NZ_JBVKCA010000018.1, read as the reverse complement.
CGTCAACGAGCGGCAAGGAAAGACATGAGAGTGAGCGAGCAGGCCGATGTGGTCGTCCTGGGTCTGGGGCCCGGAGGCGAGTACGTCGCGGGAACGCTGGCAGAGGCCGGGCTGGATGTGGTGGGGATCGAGGCGGAGCTCGTCGGGGGCGAGTGCCCGTACTGGGGGTGCGTGCCCAGCAAGATGATGATCCGGGCCGGGAACCTGCTCGCCGAGGCAGGTCGCGCGCCCTCCCTCGCCGGTGAAGTGAAGGTGACTCCCGACTGGAGCCGGGTTGCCGGACGCATCCGGGGCGAGGCCACCGACGACTGGAACGACGAGGTGGCCGCCGACCGCCTCGCGGCGAAGGGCGGCCGGCTCGTCCGCGGAGCGGGACGGCTCACCGGGCCACGCCAGGTGACGATCGGCGGGCGCACGATCCAAGCCCGGCAGGGTGTGGTCCTGGCCACAGGGACCCGGCCCCGGATTCCTCCGGTCCCGGGCCTCACGGAGACGCCGTACTGGACCAACCGGGACGCCATGGCGGCCAGGGAGCTGCCGGCCTCGATGATCGTGCTCGGAGGGGGCGCCATCGGCGTGGAACTCGCCCAGGTCTTCGCCCGCTTCAGATGCGCGGTCACCGTGGTGGAAGGGCAGGACCGGCTGTTGTCGCAGGAAGAACCGGAAGCCGGGCATCTGGCCGACAAGGTCCTGCGGGGGGACGGCGTCACCGTTCTCACCTCGGCCCGGGCCCGACAGGTCAGCCATGACGGCACCGGCTTCATCGTCCATCTCGAGGATGAGTCGGAGCCCTTGCGCGCCGAACGGCTTCTCGTCGCCACCGGACGCCGTGCCGACCTCGCTGCGGTCGGCGTCGACGCGGCGGGTCTCGACCCTTCGGCACAGACCGTGCCGACGGACGGGCAGATGCGAGCCGGGGAAGGGCTCTGGGCGATCGGCGACATCACCGGCCACGGCAGTTTCACGCATGTGTCGATGTACCAGGCGGAGATCGCCGTACGGGACATCCTCGGGAGTCCTGGCCCCGATGCCGACTACCGGGCGCTGCCCCGGGTCACCTTTACCGACCCCGAGATCGCGGCCGTGGGACTGACGGAGCGTCAAGCACGCGACCAGCAGCTGCGGGTGCGCACCAGCCTGCTGCCGATCGCCTCCTCCACGCGCGGCTGGATACACGGGCCGGGAAACGAGGGCTTCATCAAGCTGGTCGAGGATTCCGAGCGGGGCGTGCTGATCGGGGCGACCTCGGCGGGACCGGCGGGAGGGGAGGTGCTGTACGGGCTCAACGTCGCCGTCCACGCGGAAGTGCCCGTCGAGCGCCTGAAGCACATGATCTACACCTATCCCACCTTCCACCGAACTGTGGAAGCCGCTCTGGGAGCCCTTCGCTGAGCCGCTTCTCCCCAAGGCGTACGCCGCGAGTCGGACGATGGCACGGGGGATCCGACAGCAGCATGCTGGGCCGGGACCCCGGTGAACCGCACAGGAGCGCCACGTCGCTGGAACTCCTCTTCGACCTGTGCTTCGTCATCGCGGTGGCGCAGGCGTCCGGGAGCCTGAGCACAGCGGTGACCGGCGGTCACTACATCACCGGCTCCCTGCGTTTCGCGCTGGTGTTCTTCACCATCTGGTGGGCGTGGATGAACTTCACGTGGTTCGCTTCCGCCTACGACCCGGACGACGTCCTCTACCGATTGATGGTGCTGGTCCAGATCACGGGGTCCCTCGTTCTCGCCGCCGGCGTCCCACGGGCATTCGAGGAAGGCGACCTGCGCGTCATCACGCTGGGATACGCGGTGCTGCGTACGGCCCTGGCGGCCCTGTGGTTGCGTGCCGCGCGATCGGACCCCGGTCGGCGGCGGACGGCCCTCCGCTTCGCCACCGGAGTGACGGGCTGCCAGATCGGGTGGGTCGGGATGCTCTTCCTTCCGGCCCCAGCGCAGCTGCCGGCCATCATCGTGTTGATCGTTGCCGAGGTTTCCGTCCCGATGTGGGCGCAGTCCGCCGGGATGACCCCGTGGCATCCGCACCACATAGCCGAGCGGTACGAACTGTTCACCCTCATCGTGCTCGGTGAGTCCGTCGCTGCCGCCGTGGCGGCGGTCCACAGCACCTTTGACCGGCACCACAACGCCGGTGCGCTGTACATGCTGGCTGCGGGCGGCCTGCTCCTGGTCTTCGCCATGTGGTGGCTGTACTTCGCCAGGCCGGCGCACAGGCTGCTCGCCACGACGCACCAGGCCCATCGCAAGAGGTTCACCTGGGCGTACGGCCACTATCTGATCTTCGCCTCGGCAGCCGCCGAAGGAGCCGGCCTGGCGGCGTACGCCCAGGTGATCACGCGGCGCACCGATGTCCCGTCGCCGGCAGCCGGAGCCGCGGTCACCATGCCGGTGGCGATCTTCCTGATCACCATGTGGGCCATCCGTGTCCGGCCGCACCAGCAGAGCGTTGTCGAACAGCTTGCGTTTCCCGCCGTGGCGGTCGCTGTCCTGGTGGCCGCTCTTTCCCCGGCACCGGCCCTGGTCGCCGGTCTGCTGGCGGCGGCCCTGGTCGTGGTGGTCACGGTGGTCGACCGGCCCGGTCGAGTGCGGCATTGATGTGGAAACACAGCTGCGCGGACGAAACGAGTTCGTCCGCGCAGCTGGTTCCCACTGCTCAGCTCGTCGCCCGCACCGCGTCGCGGATCAGGTCGGCGACCTCCTTCGGCTGGGAGACGGCGACCGCGTGCGACGCCCCCGCGATCTCGACGACGGTCGCCCCGGCGCGCTTGGCGCCGAACCGCTCGACCTCGGGGTTGATCGCCTCGTCCGCGCCGGCGACCAGGGCCCAGGACGGCTTGGTCTTCCACGCGGCCACGGCGGCGGTCTCCTCGAACGCCCCGACGGCCAGGGGCCGTTAGGCCCCGGCCAGGACCTTGGTGACGTCGGCGGGCACGTCGGCGGCGAAGACCGACGGGAAGGCGTCGGCGGAGATGGTGACCTCGACCGCAGGGTCACCGCCCTCGACGGGGTACGTCCACTGCTTGAGGTTGCTCACCAGCGGTGAGTCGGGGAAGCGGCCCTGCAACTCGCCGAGGCTCTCGCCCTCCTCGAGGACGTAGGCGGCGATGTAGACGAGCCCGACGACGTTCTCGGAGGTACCGGCCACGGTGATGAGCGCGCCGCCGTAGGAGTGTCCGACCAGGTTGACGGGGCCGTCGATCTGGGCGGCCACGGAGGCGACATAGGCGGCGTCAGCGGCGAGGCCCCGCAGCGGGTTGGGCGGCGCGATCACCGGGATGCCGTGACGCTGCAGTTCGTCGATGACCCCGGACCAGCTGGCCGCGTCGGCGAACGCGCCGTGGACGAGAACGACGGTGGGAATGGGCGTAGTCATGTCGGGGTTCCCTCTTTGGGTTCAGCCGGCGTGCAGCGCGGTGTGCAGCGTGCGGGTGGCGAGTGTGATGGCGGCCTGGGCGGCGTGGGTGGGGCGCAGGGCGTTGAGCATCACGAAGTCGTGGATGATGCCCTGGAAGCGCACCGCCGTGACCGGGACGCCGGCCTCGCGGAGCTTGCCCGCGTAGGCCTCGCCCTCGTCGCGCAGGACGTCGGCCTCGCCGGTGATGACCAGGGCCGGGGGCAGGCCGGTGAGCTGTTCGGTGGTGGCGCGCAGCGGGGAGGCGGTGATCTGGGCGCGGTCGGCCTCGTCGGTCGTGTACTGGTCCCAGAACCACTGCATGCCGTCGCGGCGCAGGAAGTAGCCTTCTGCGAACTGGTGGTAGGAGCCGGTGTCGAAGTTCGCGTCGGTGACCGGGTAGAACAGCACCTGCTGGAGCAGCGGGACATCGCCGCGCTCCTTGGCCATCAGGGTGAGCGCGGCGGTCATGTTGCCGCCGACCGAGTCACCGGCCACCGCAAGGCGGGTGCCGTCCAGCCCCTTGGACGCACCCTCCCGTACGACCCACTGCGCGACGGTGTAGTTCTGCTCGATGGCGACCGGGTAGCGGGCCTCGGGCGAGAGGTCGTACTCGGGAAAGACCACGGCCGCGTCGGCGCCGACGGCGAGCTCGCGGACCAGGCGGTCGTGGGTGTGGGCGTTGCCGAACACCCAGCCCGCGCCGTGGATGTAGAGGATCACCGGGAGGATGCCGGTGACGCCGGCGGGCTTGACGATCCGGGCCCGGACACTGCCCGTCGGACCGCCCGAGACGGTGATCCACTCCTCGTCGATGTCCGGCAGCTCGATCTCGCCGGACTGCACCTCGTCGACGGCCTTGCGACCCTCCGCCGGGGCGAGGTCGAACAGGTACGGCGGATTGGCGGTGGCCTCCGCGAAAGCGGCTGCCGCGGGCTCCAGCACCGGCTGAACCGGCTTGACGGTGTCGGAGATGTGAATCTCCTGAATTGGTCGTGGGGACGCCGGCCCTTCCGGCAATACGGCCAGGATCCCGCGAAGGACGTCCCGGAGCCGCTGTTCGCCACGTTAAACCGCGGGGCCGCGCGGCAATTGCCCGCGGGTGCACCGCCACTGTCCTCACAGTGCACGGTTGCCTTCGGGCCTTTCGAATGACATTGAGAACATGGATGAGCCGGTGCGCTGTTAGGCCAAGTCCTGTGCACTGACAGGACATGATGGGCACGTCGGTCGTGTCTATGGTGATGACCATGCAACCGCGGCCCCTCATCCACAGGGCCTGCCCTCGTTCTCAGGGCACGACGAGTGTCGGTGGAATTCACTCGGTTCGATTCGAGCAAACGGGCATTCGTGCATGACGGAATCGCCGAAGTCCGCCGCTACCGGCCATGACTCGAATCGAAGTCGTTCTCCCGGAGGGGGTCTCAAGAGATGTCAACCATGCCCGTCGGCGGACTGGTTCCGCATGCCATCGACGATGCCGCGGACCTCGTCGTCCGCAACGCGAAGATCCACACCGGCGACCCGGGTCGCCCCCATGCGGAGGCGCTCGCCATCCACGACGGCGTCATCACGGTTGTCGGTGACGACAAGGACGTGGCTCCCCACATCGGCGCGGGCACGAAGGTGGTCGACGCGCTCGGGCGACGGGTGATTCCCGGCCTCAACGACGCCCACCTGCACGTGATTCGCGGGGGTCTCAACTACGTGCTGGAGCTGCGCTGGGACGGCGTGCGCAGCCTGCGTCAGGGGCTGGCGATGCTGCGTGAGCAGGCCGCTCGTACTCCCAAGGGCCAGTGGGTGCGGGTGGTGGGTGGGTGGTCGGCCGAGCAGTTCGCCGAACGCCGGCTGCCGACCGTCGCCGAACTGAACGCCGCCGCCCCGGACACCCCGGTGTTCGTCCTGCACCTGTACCAGTCGGCGGTGCTGAACCGCGCGGCCCTCAAGGCCGCCGGATACACCCGGAACACACCCGACCCCAAGGGCGGCCAGATCGTCCGGGGCCGGGACGGGGAACCGACCGGCATGCTGTTGGCCGCTCCCAGCGCCCTCATCCTCTACTCGACTCTGGCCAAGGCGCCGGTGTTGGAGGGCGAGGACAAGAAGACCTCGACCCGTCATTTCCTGCGTGAGTTGAACAGATTCGGACTGACCTCCGCGATCGACGCCGCCGGCGGCTTCCAAAATTTCCCCGACAACTACAGCACCGTCATCGAGCTGGCCAAGGCCGGACAGTTGTCGCTGCGTATCGCCTATCACCTCTTCCCGCAGACAGCGGGTCAGGAGATCGACGACCTCGCCCGCTGGATCGAAATAGCCCGCCCCGAGGACGGGGACGAATGGCTGCGCCTCAACGGTGCGGGTGAGAACCTCACCTGGGCGGCGGCCGATTTCGAGAATTTCGCCCAGCCGCGTCCGGAACACACGTCTGATTACGAGGTGGAGTTCGAGAAGGCTGTGCGCCTGCTCATGGAGAACGGGTGGGGTTTCCGGCTGCACGCCACGTATGACGAGACCATCCGCCGCGATCTCTCGGTGTTCGAGAAGCTGGCCGCGGAAGGGCTCTTTCCGGCAGGGAACCGATGGCTGTTCGATCACGCGGAGACCGTCTCCCCTGACAGTCTCGACCGCGTCGCCGCCCTCGGCGGCGCGATGTCCGTGCAGAACCGCCTGTCCTTCCAGGGCGATGCGTTCGTACGCCGTTACGGCCCCGGCGCCGCCGCGGACGCCCCGCCCATCCGGGCCATGCTGGACCGCGGCCTGACCGTGGGCGCCGGCACCGATGCCACCAGGGTCTCCACCTACAACCCCTGGGTCGCCCTGCACTGGCTCGTCAGCGGCCGTACTGTCGGCGATCTGGCGCTCCGGCCGCCGACGAACCGCGTCGACCGGCAGACGGCGCTGGCGATGTTCACGCGGGCAGGCGCCGCGCTGACCGGCGAGGACGAGGTCAAGGGCGTGCTCCGGCCGGGATGTTACGGGGACCTGGCGGTCCTGTCCGAGGACTACTTCGCCGTGCCCGAGCGGGACATCGCACACATCGAGTCGCTGCTGACGGTGACAGGCGGGCGGATCGTCTACGCCACCGGCGAGTACGAGGGGCTCGACGAGGAGCTTCCTCCCGTCAGCCCGGCCTGGAGCCCTGTGGCGCACTTCGGCGGCTACCAGGTGTCCCGTCGGGCGGCCCTTCCTGGCGCCCACCAAGCGGAGTTGCTCGGCCAGGCCATTGCCGAGTCGGGGCAGCACCGCCAGTGGCGCATCGCGCGGGGTCTCGCCCCGGATGCCGCGAGCACGCCTTTCGATCCCTGCTTCGTCCTCTGAACTCCCGTAAGGGGCCTGGTCCTTGAGCCGCCCCCTCCGGGACACCAGCCCGCTCCGTCCCACCGGACGGTACTTCCCACGGCACGGACAGCGGTCCGCGCCACCGTTTACCGAGAAAGGTTCACACTCATGGTCAACATCTCCGAGGTCACCGCGGCCCCCAGCCCCGACCTGCTGACCCCCGACAACTGCGCGGTGCTGTTCGTGGACCACCAGCCGCAGATGTTCTTCGGCACCGGCAGCGGCGACCGCACCGCGATCATCAACTCCACCGTGGGCCTGGCCAAGACCGCCAAGGCGTTCGACGTCCCCGTCGTCCTGAGCACCGTGGCCGCCGAGTCGTTCTCCGGCCCGATCATGCCGCAACTGGCAGCCGTCTTCCCCGACCAGAAGATCATCGACCGCACCACGATGAACGCCTGGGAGGACCTCGCATTCGTCGAGGCGGTCAAGGCCACGGAGCGCAAGAGGCTCGTCATCGCCGGCCTGTGGACCGAGGTCTGCGTCGTCCTGCCCGCGCTGTCCGCCATCGCCCAGGGCTACGAGGTCTACGTGGTCACCGACGCGTCCGGCGGTGTCAGCCCGCAGGCCCACGAGCACGCGATCCAGCGCATGGTGCAGGGCGGCGCAGTCCCGGTGACCTGGGTGCAGGTGCTCCTGGAGCTCCAGCGCGACTGGGCGCGCACCGAGACGTACGCCGCCGTGGGCGACGTGGTCAAGGAGCACGGCGGCGCCTACGGCCTCGGGATGGTCTACGCGCAGGCCGTCATCGGCGCCCACGCCGCCGGCTGATCCCCGCGCCGGAACAGGAACGTCAGGAACAGGCAGGAACACGATGGACGCTGGACTGTTGGTCCTCCGGCTGGTGGTGGGGTTGCTCATCGCCGGGCACGGAGTGCAGAAGGTGAGCTTCCGGCTCGGAGGCAACGGATTGGCGGGCGGAACCGAGGAGTTCCGCCGTGACGGATTCCGCGGCGGTCGGCTGACCGCGCTCGCTGCGGGAACCAGTCAGATCGGTTCCGGCCTGTTCCTGGCAGCCGGCCTGCTCACGCCCCTGGCCGCAATGGCGGCGATGGGCGTGATGACGGTCGCGGGCACCGTCAAGCGGCACAAGGGACTGTGGGTCCAGAACGACGGCTACGAATACCCCCTCGTCCTCGTCGTCGTCTCCGCCGCACTGGCCCTGACCGGGCCCGGACGGTGGTCCGTGGACCGCGCGCTGGGCGTCACCCCCTGGCCGGCGTGGCTCGCCGTCGCCGCGATCGTGATCGGGCCGGCGAGCGCACTGCTCACCCGCGTGATGCTGCACCGGTCGACCACCGCAACGGAAGGGACGCGGTATGCGCAGGCTGCTGAGTGACGCGGCCCGCACTCTGGTGCCGCGCGGAGAGGAACGGCACGGGCCGCTGCCTCCCCTGATGCTGACCCTGACGGTGGCCACCGGGCTGGTCGACGCAGTGAGCTATCTGGCGCTGGGGCACGTCTTCGTCGCCAACATGACCGGCAACGTGGTCTTCCTCGGGTTCGCCTTGGCGGGCGCCGAGAGCCTGTCCGCACTCGCGTCCGTCGTGTCGCTGGCCGCGTTCCTGCTCGGTGCGCTCGCAGGGGGCCGGCTGGGCACGCGGTTCGCCACGCACCGTGGGCGCCTGTTGAGTTCGGCCACGGCCGTGCAGACGGTCCTGGTCGCGGTCACCGTGGTGGTCGCCGCCATATCGGACGGGCAGGTCACCACCGGTGTCCGGTACACCCTGATCGTGTTCCTGGGGCTCGCCATGGGCCTGCAGAACGCGGTTGCCCGGCGCCTCGGCGTTCCGGACCTCACCACGACCGTTCTGACCCTGACCCTGACGGGCCTGGCAGCGGACTCCACTCCGGCCGGCGGCAAGGCGCCTCGCCCCGGCCGCCGGATCCTGGCGGTGCTCGCCATGTTCCTCGGCGCCCTCATCGGAGCCCAGCTCGTCCTCCACGGCCATCTCGTCCTCACCCTGGGCCTGGCGCTGGTGCTGCTCGCGGTCACTTCCGTGACCACCCATCGCCTCTCGACCGCCGATGCCCCCTGGATCCGGCCGCAGCCCTGAGCGACCCACCGGCCGGCTGGTGACACTGCACCGAGGGAACGCACCCTGTGCGCTGACGGTCAACAACGACCGGTGGGCCGGCCTTACTTTCGACACGCTTGGTTTCACCACAACAACGGCCGCCTGACATACACGTACGCGACACCTGCCGGAGCCAACCACCTCCGCACTCACCCCGCATGGACCAGCATGAGCACCGCTCCGCCCTCCACACCGACACAGCCCCCGCAGCCGGACTCGACATGGGCGCCGCTCGCGGCGCGTGTCTTCCGTGCCCTGTGGATCGCCCAGTTGGTCTCCAGCATCGGCAGCTGGATGCAGATGGTGGGCGCGCAATGGCTCCTGATCGGGCACGGCGGGGCACTGGTGACGCTCGTCCAGACGGCCTCCAGCCTGCCGGTCGTGCTCCTGGCTCTGCCCTCGGGGGTGGTCGCCGACCGCTACGACCATCGCGGGGTGCTCCTGGCCGCGCAGTTGGCCATGCTCGCGGTCTCCGGCGCGCTGACCGCGCTGGCGTTCGCTGACGCGCTCACGCCAGTGCTGCTGCTGGTCCTCACCTTCCTGCTGGGGGCTCGGGAGGACTGGCAGAGCGCCTCCCAACGCTTCGGCACGGTCGACGGCTACGCCGGCGACGCCTCCCCGCGCCTGCCCTGCCGAACATCGTGATCTCACCGCGCGCAAATCCACCGCGCCGCTGACCCGCACCAAACGAAAGGATTCCGATCCCCATGCCTCAGCCTTCCGCCACTCCGACCGTCGAGCGGGTGGACAACCGGCACCGCTACGAAATCCTCGTCGACGGGAAGCGTGTCGGCCTGACCGCTTACCGCGACCGTGGTGAGCAGCGGGTCTTCTACCACACGGAAGTCGACGACGCCTTCGCCGGCCAGGGGCTGGCCGCGCAGCTGGTCCAGGAGGCACTCGCCGAAGTGCGCAGGTCGGGCAAGCGCATCGTGCCGGTGTGCCCCTATGTGGCCAAGTACCTCAAGCGGCATGAGGAGTTGAACGACATCACGGATCCGGTGACGGCTGAGGTCCTCCAGTGGCTGGACACGGAGCTGGGCTGACGGCCGGGTCGAGCCCCTCATATCCCTGCAGGAGAACTGTCGCGCTTTAGCACAGCGGGACCGCCACGCTCGAACAGGACGGCAGACAAGTCCTCCTGCGGCCGGTCGAGTTCGCCATGTCCGACTCCGGCCGGCCCTTCCGGAAGGAACTGCCGAACGGGTTCAGTTTCACGGCGTTTCACCTGCCCCGCAACGATCTACGGGTGCCTGAGCAGGACCTGCGGACACTGACCGCCACCGTCTTCTCGAACAGCGAAGGCAGCAGCGGACTCGTGGCGACGTACCTGACACGCCTGGCCCAGGGCGTGGGGCCCTTCGATGTGTCCGTCCGACGCAGTCTCGGCATCGTGGCAACGGACCTCCTGGCTCTGCTCGTCCAGGAGCGGTCCGGAAAGCTGAACCCCCAGGCGCCGGAATCGGCTCACGCCATGCTGGCGCTGATCAAGGAATACATCGTTCGGAATCTGTCCGATCCCGGACTGTCACCGGAAGTGGTCGCGGCCGCGCTGCGCGTCTCGGTCCGGTATCTCCACAAGCTCTTCGAGCACGAAGAGACCACGGTGTGCCGCTGGATCCTTCAGCAGCGGCTGGACAGATGCAGGCGAGATCTGTCGCAGGCCGCGGGTAGGACCTCCACGGTGGCGGCGGTCGCCCGGCGCTGGGGCTTCGTGAGCCCGAGCCACTTCAGCCGCGTCTTCCGCGCTGCGTACGGAATGTCGCCTCGCGCATGGCAGCTGGGCGAGCGGACGCATCAGGCCGGCCGGGGGCAGCAGAACGGGAAGCTCGTGCCCTCGTCGACGGTCCCCGGTCGGCGGGGCGAAAGGCCCGAGGCAGCCTGAAGGGTGTTCCGTCGTTGGCCCCGCCAGCGAGTCGAAGTTCAGCCGGCAACCGGCGCGTTGGTGATCAGCGAGCCGACGCCCGACGCCGCCAGTGCCTGCCATTCGCTCGGGGACATACCGTAGGCGTCCCGGAAGGTGCGGCTGAAGTGCGATGGGCTGCGGAAGCCCCAGCGATGCGCCACAGCGGCCACGGTGACCCTTCGGTTCGGTGCCCGGCTCAGCTCGTGCCTGCAGGAGTCGAGTCTGCGCTGCCGCACCCACTGGCCCACCGTGGTGCCGAACGACAGCGAAGCCGTGGATGGCCCCCTGGTAGCGCACAGCCGCCGTCGGCACACCGGCGTCGCGCAGTCTGGCGGCGTACGCCTCGCCCTCGTCTCGCAGGACGTCCGCCTCCGCGACGATGACGGACGTCGCGGGCATCGATGGCATCGGGGCGGGGACCACCTCGTGAGCACCACCGCCGTGCTCCTGGATGAACTGGCCGCGGACAGGGCCGAAGATCCGCTGCCCGCTCGGTTGAAGGAATTTGCGGCCGTCGGTCGGCGCCGCTGCTCGACGAGCCGGTGGCCGGCCTGCCCCCCACCGCCGAGGCGCTCCTGGCCGCACTGTCCGAGGCGCTGCCCGAGACCGCACTGGTGATTGCCCTGCAGGAGCAGGACCTTGGCATGCTCGAGCGGACACCGACCGTGATCGTGCGGCTCGGCCGGGACGCCGAACGACCGCTCCGGCCCGAGAGGGTGGCCTAGCAGGACCTACCGGCGAGGACAACAGCCGCAGACATGCGGGAGCCGGGCCGCCTTCGACAGGCGGCCCGGCTCCCGTGCGGTCACTTCCCCAGGAAGGTGAGGAGTGCCGCGTTGACCTCCTCCGCGTGGGTCCAGAGCAGGCCGTGCGGGGCGCCCTCGATCTCCACGTAGTCGGCGGACGGGAGAGCCTTGTGGAACGGCCGCGCGGTTCCCTCGACGGGCAGGATGCGGTCGCCCGTGCCGTGCAGGATCAGGGCCGGCACGTCTATGGCCGGGATGTCGGCCCGGAAGTCGGTGTACCAGGTCGACGGCGCGGCGGCGGCGGCGAAGAAGCCGCCGCCCGCGGAGACGTTCCAGCTGTTGCGGACGGCCTCCTCGCTGATCCTGGTGCCGAGGTTCTCGTCGAGGTTGTAGAAGTCCTTGTAGAAGGCGGTGTAGTACGCGTAGCGGTCCGCTTTGACGGCCGCGACGACGCCGTCGAAGAACTCCTTCGGGGCGACCCCGTCCGGGTTGTCGTCGGACTTCAGCAGGCAGGGCTCCAGCGAGGCCAGGAAGGCGACCTTGGCCACCCGGGCGGAGCCGTAGCCGGACACGTACCGGGCGACCTCACCGGTACCCATCGAGAACCCGACCAGGACGGCGCCTTGCAGGTCAAGGGACTCCATCACGGTGTTCAGGTCGGCCGCGAAGGTGTCGTAGTCGTAGCCGGTCGTCGGCTGGCTGGACTGCCCGAACCCGCGGCGGTCGTAGGTGATCACGCGGTAGCCGGCGTCGAGCAGCACGGCACTCTGCCGTTCCCAGGAGTGGCCGTCGAGCGGGAAGCCGTGGATGAGGACGACCGGCTGCCCGGATCCATGGTCCTCGTAATAGAGGTCGATGGCGGTGGAGTTCTCCTGGCCCACGGTGATGTACGGCATGCGTTGCTTCCTCGTTTCCGGGTGATTGGCGGGGAACTCGGTCACGCTAGGCCGGACGCCGCGCCGCCAGTTGTCGCGCAGGGCACCACTCCTTGCCCGCAGGCGCAGCGATCACGGACGCGGGCGCGCACAGAACACGGTGCGGGCGCTGACGGGCAAAGCGTCTTCTCCACTCCTCCTTACGGTTCTGTTCGTGCCTGTGGTGCTTCGCCCCTGACCGGACGTCATGCGTGGATCGCCTCTCGGCACGCCTCCCCCGTACCGCTCTCCACAAGGAGTTCTGCATGTCCCATTCCGGTAACCCGACAATCGTCCTTGTTCACGGTGCCTTCGCCGACGCGTCCAGCTTCTCCCGTGTCATCCCCGAGCTGACCGCCCGCGGCCTGGACGTGGTCGCCCCGGCCGTGCCCAACCGCAGCCTGCTCGGTGACGCCGCATACATCGCCTCGCTCGTCCGCCGGATTCCCGGCCCGGTCGTCCTGGTGGGCCACTCCTACGGCGGTGCCGTCATCACCGTCGCCGGCTCGGAGGACAACGTCGCAGCGCTGGTCTACCTGGCCGGGTACGCCCTGGAGGAGGGCGAGAGCCTCGGCGAACTGCAGGGCCGCTTCCCGGATTCCGGCCTCTCCGATGCGCTCGTCTACACCCCCTTCCCGATCGAGGGCTCGACCACACCCGGCACCGATGTGTCCGTCCAGATCGACAAGTTCCCGTCGATTTTCGCCGCCGACGTCGAGCCCCGTCTCGCCTCCGTGCTTGCCGTCTCCCAACGCCCCCTGGCCGCAGCGGCATTCGCCGAAAAGGCCCCGGTCGCGGCATGGAAGACCAAGCCCTCCTGGGGCCTGGTCGCCTCGGCCGACCACACCATCAACCCCGATGTGGAGCGCTACGGCTACCAGCGGGCCGGAATGACCACCATCGAGGTCAGCTCCTCGCACCTGGTGATGCTTGCGCACCCCGAGCGGGTCGCCGAACTGATCCACGAGGCGGTTCGGGCCACCGCCCGGTGAACCCTCCCGCGCCCAGCACGAGCCCATTGACACAACCGTAGAAAGGGAACAATGAACCCACCCATCTCACGCCGCACCGTCACCGTTTCGCTTCTGGCCGGCGCCGCCGCCCTCGGAACTCCCGGCGCCGCGTTCGCCACTCCCGCACCGTCACCGACCGAGGACCTGCCGTCCCGACGACGGCACCGACATGGGCAGCCCACCATCGTCCTCATCCACGGCGCGTTCGCCGACGCCTCCAGCTGGAGCGCCGTCGTCGAACGCCTTCAGCGGCAGGGCCATCATGCCCTCGCGCCGGCCCTTCCCCTGCGCGGGCTGGCCAGTGACGCCGCCTACATCCGCAGCGTGCTGGACAGCATTCCGGGACCGATCGTGCTCGTGGGCCACTCCTACGGCGGAGCGGTCATCAGCGCCGCGGCAGCTGACGCACCTCGGGTCAAGGCGCTCGTCTACATAGCCGCCTTCGTACCGGACGTCGGCGAGAGCGCCCTGGAGCTCACGGGCAAGTACCCCGGAAGCACCCTGGCGCAGGCCACAAGCACCCAGTACTACCCACTGCCCGGAGGCGGCGAGGGCGAGGAACTGATCATCAAGCAGGAGCTGTTCCGGAAGCAGTTCGCCGCCGGCGTGCCCGCCACGACCGCTCAGGTGATGGCGGTGGGGCAGCGTCCGATCGCCCTGGCCGCGCTTCAGGAGACGGCCACCGAGGCAGCATGGAAGAAGCTCCCCAGTTGGTACCTCGTCGCCACCGAGGACCGCAACATCCCTCCAGCCGCCGAGCAGTGGATGGCCGAACGCGCCCACGCCCACACGGTCAGGGTCCGCGCACCCCACGCGGTCGCCGTGAGCGACCCGGCCCCCGTCACCGAACTGATCCTGCGCGCCGCCCGCTCCGCCTGCTGAACAGATCGACAGACCACCGATGCACGATCACCGGCCCACACAGATCCGGCTCGATGCATCGCCCCGCCTCAACTGCAGTCACTCAGCGCGTCGAGGGCAGCGGTGATTCCGTTCATCACCGCTGCCCTCGACGTCGACCCCCTGGGGAGAATCTGGGGAGGATCCATCGCATAACACGGCACGCCCGTGAAAGACGCTCAACGAATCATCACCGCAGGTCAGCTCCCCTTGGTAACCAACTTCACGACGTACGTGCCGAGGTCGTCGGCCTCGACGATTCCGGGGACGGAGTCGCCCGGTCTGCCAGGTGAAGGTCACGGTGGCGTGCGCGATCCCGGGCGACGCCGAGGCGACGGCCAGCACCGAGGTTGTGACGGTCTCCACTTTGCCGGACGGCGTCGTGACGCCGGACGGACGGGACACCTTCACCGTGACGCCCTCAGCAGCTGGACCGGCACAAGGGCCCACTCCCCTGGCGCGCCAGACCGCGGCGCGCATCGTGGAACACATCGCCGCAAGCGGACTGACCGCCGACGCACACCTGGTCGAACGCCTACTCGCCCACCTGCTGAAAGCCTCGCGCTCGCCCATCCGCGAGGCCCTGCGCCTGCTGGCGGACGAAAGCGTCATGGCCTCCGCCGAACGCGGCGGTTACACCGTGGCCCTCGCCGGACGGGACCTCGCCGAGGCAGGCCAGGCCCAGCCGCGGAGGACAGCGCCGAGGACGCCTGTCCGCGCATCGCGGCCGACCGCCTCATGCAGAACCCCCCGCCGGAGCAAGCCGACGGGGGGTTCCTCACGTCTCACTGCCCCTATGAGCGGGGGTCTGGCTGCAGCTATCTGACCAGGTGGACGACCTCCCGGGCCGCGTAGCGTTTGAGGCAACGGATGATTTCGCGCCGGGTCTTGCCCTCCTTGATGCGGCGCTCGAAGAGCGGCTTGCCAAGGTGCCCACCTGCACCTGGTGGTGACGGGGCTGCTGAATCCGCGGCTGCCCCGGGTGGTCGGCTGAGACGCGGGTGCTCGGCCGGGAGCTGAGCGGGACCGGCCACACCCGCTACGGCACCAGGCCCCCGGTACGGCAGCAGGGCCCGGACCACGCGTCGCGGTCCGGGCCCTGCCCCGTGCGGTGCCGCCCTGCGGCGGCGGTGCGTCAGCTCTGTGCGGTGTCGTCGCCCGTCTGCCCGGCGCCCTCGGCTGCGCCTGCCCTCTCGCGCATCTTGCGCACCAGCTCCGCCTTCTGGTCGGCGGCACCCTGGCGGTCGAGGTTGCGGTGCGGACCGTTGTTCTGCCGTTCGGCGCGGGACAGCTTCTTGCGCTGGCCGCCGCCCATGCCCACGGGGTTGTTGATGTTCTTGCTCACAGGTTCTCCCGGAATGATGTGAAGTGATCTACGGATTCATCGGCGGGGGACGGGCGCGGCGACGCCGAAGGACGTCAGCAGGGGCCCATCACGCTCTCACTCGTAAATCGGCGTCTGGAAGAACATGACCATGACGTCACCCGGTTCCGTCGGCCCCGCACACCAAGTACTTCGCCGCCCCGGCGTCGGCCGGGCCTTCGGCGAGCGCCCGGGGTTAGCCGTTTCCTTCCAGAGCCAGCGGGGGTTCTACAGCACCATTCCTGTCACGTGCCTATCACGAACCCCCTGGACGCCCTCACGTCACAGGGCTCTGACCTGGACCTACGTTCTCGTCCTGGACGAACTGGACGCCCAGAAACGGCTTCTACGACATGTGCCATGTGGTGCCCAGTGAGGGACCGAGGATCAGGACAGGGGCGTCTTCTGGCCCGTCAAAGCGGTATTGCAGGGTGTTCATCGGTGTCTCACTCACCCGCCTGAGCCTCTCATCTGTCACGACAGCCCCTATGACGGGGGTTGTGGCTATGTGGGTCTGCCCAGGTGGAAGACCTCCCGGGCAGCGTAGCGTTTGAGGCATCGGACGATTTCGCGTCGGGTCTTGCCCATTCGAAGGTGTCCGCCGCTTCATGCCCCGCCGCACAGCAGCGTGGTGACGAGCACGCCCGTGCATGCCCGCAGGTTCGGCACTCAGCGGACGGGCGTGGAGCGCGCGGCCCGGGTGACCCACAGCAGAACGAGCGCGGCGGTCCGGATGCTGGCGACGACGATCAGAAGGGGGGCGGAGATGTCGTACAGGACTCCGGCCAAGGCGCCGCCGACCAACGCGGCCGCACCCGTGATCCCGGCGAAAACGCCGTAGGCGGTGGCCCGGCGTCCCACGGGTACGAGGTCGGCGACGGTGGCACGCAGCGTGGACTCCTGAACGCCGACCGCGGCGCCCCACACCAGCACTCTTCGCCACGGCCACTCCCACCGTGTCGGTGAAGGCCAGGGCCGGAACGGCGGCGGGCAGCAGCGGCAGGACGACCAGGACCTGGGCACCGAACCGGTCGTACAGCCAGCCCGTGGCCGGCGCCGCCACCGCGTGCGCGGCCATGGCCGCCGCGTACCGCACCGGCACCATCGCGGTTGGCATCAAGTGCCGGACGACCAGGTGGGTAGGCGAGCACACCGAAGGTGGCGAAACCGGTCAGGGCCGCGGCGGTGAAAGCCGCGTAGGCCCAGAAGGCCCGCGGCAGCTCGCGAGGGGGACGGGCGCCCCGCGACACACGGGCCGACCGCAGAGGCCGACCGTGGTGTCCGACCTTGTCGGTGATCGCCTGAACGCTTCCTGAACGCCTTCCGAACCGTTCAGGCTGCCTGCCGCGTCACGCGCGCAGGGTCCGCGACGTCCTTGCGGGTCACCATCAGGTACACCACCAGACCGAGGATGACCGCCAGGAAGAGCCCGCTCGTGACGACGGTGCCGAACCCGAGGCCGCCGTCGCCGGTCGGCTGGGACAAGTAGTCGCCGATCGAGGCGCCGAGCGGACGGGTGAGGATGTAGGCGATCCAGAAGCTCCACACCGCGTCCAGGCCCAGCGCGAAGCTCTGGGCCCGCGGCAGCCGCTCATCGTCGCGGCGGCGGCGTAGAAGCCTGCGCCAGGCCCCTACACGTACCAGCGGCCAGGAGGCGGGCGGGGAGGTGTGCCGGTCAGCGACCGACGCCGCGTTGCGGCCCTCGACCTGGCCGAACAGGCTGCGTCCGCCGATCGCGTCGACGAAGCCGATGTGCCAGGCGTCCGCGACGAGTTCCCACTTGCCGGTGGAGGGGTTCTGCTTCCACACCGGCTTGCCCCGCCGGGTCTCGTCGATCCCGATCGCTGAGGTCGCGGGCAGGTCCTCGGACAGGACCTTCACTGCGTCGTCCTCGAGGCAGCGCTGCACGATCGGCCAGGACAGGCCCAGATCCCGGCCGGCCTGCACCACCGTGCGCCCGCCGTCACAGACCGCGGCCCCCGCCGCCTCTGGCGCAGGGCCTTGGTGGTACGCATCCACGACGGCACCTGGCCTATCGCCTCGGTGAACGAGCCGCGAGGGCAAGCGGGTTCGGTGCAGTACCAGCGTGCCTTGCGCCACTGGATGCTCACGGGACGTCCGCCGCAGGACAGGTGCCGCGGCCGGGCGGTGCGGTAGTCCTTCAGCCGAGTAGAGAAGACCCCGCAGCCGGGGCAGGCCCGGGCGGAGTCCTCGCTCGTCACCACGTACACCGACGGGCCGCCCATCTCGTCGTCCTTGACCTGCGTCACACTCACCCCCCTCCAGCCCCACAAGTCGCGTTGCCGCCTCGCTGATCCCGGGATCGTCGATTCGTCGATGTTCAAGCCCATGGGGTTTCGTGATCAGTTGCCTAGAGAACAACCACGATCACGAAGGTCCGCGGGCTACTTGCGCCCGGGCACCCGCACTCCAACCACCTCACACGGCGTGACCTGCGAGCCCGCCCCCACCTCCGCACCCCCATCAAGTTCGAAGACCCCCATGAGCGCCTCGACCAGACCGCGTAGCGATGCAGGATCCCTGAGGTCGTCGTGCCGACCCTCCGGGGTCGCCTGTGCCATCGGCATGACGGGCCACCCGTCTTGTGGGCTGGAGTCGAGGATGGGCATGTAGTGGGTCTGCCGGCCCAGGAGTTGGGATACCTCGATCTCTCGCCGCATCCGTGCGACGGCTGTTTCACGCTTCGAACTGCGGCGCTTGAGAGCGACTTCGGTGTCGGTCTCCTTGTGCACTGCCCGGAAAACCTGTGCTTGCCCGCCCTCCTCCATGGGGAGTCGGTCGAGGCGGTAGTCCTTACGGTCACCGCGGGCTTCAGCTCGTACCAGGTCGTAGCGACCCAGAGCACCGCTCTTGGCAGACGTGGGCTCGGGCGTTGGGGGCAGCGGGAACAGTTCGATATCGGGCGCGCTCTCCTCCGCGCGTTCCAGCGCTTTGGCGACTGCCCTCCCCAGGGCACATGCCACAGCGGGCGCGGTGGAGTGCAGGATCTGCCGGTAAACGATCCGTGAGCTGCCTTCGAAAGGATGGCCTTCAGGAAATCCCCGCAGCAGCGCTGCCTGCTCCACGGTGAGGTAGGGCCCGTCGGACCCGAGCAACGATGCCTGGGCGTTCCTGAGGTCGTCGGCCAAGCGGAGGATGTTGATCCCGCAAGCGCGCCAGGCTTTGACCTCATCCGGATAAGGGTCATCTTCTGCTTCATCTGCGTCCAGCACGTCGACCAGCCGCGGAACAGCAGAGGTCTCGGCGCGCTCCCTCCACCTTTGATACGGGAGGATCCGTGCTGGAGGAGGTGCTGCGCTGTCCGGTCGCCACGGTGGTTCGCCTCCCGCGTGGTGACGCGCTGGGTGGACGGCACCGGCCTGCTCGGGCGGTCTGAACCGTGAGGGCGCCTGATGGTCGGCAAGGCCCCTATGGGGACACGCCCTGCGGCTCGGTGACAGCGGGCACCATCCCGCAACGACCGTACACGCCTGTGACTGGACACTTCGGTCATAGATGTCATGAGTCAGACCCTCGTCCGGGACGGCACTGCGCAACCGTCCCATTGGCCCCGGCACACCGGCACGAATCGATCACAGCCGCACGGCTTCGAACGAACCGGCACTCAACGTGGCGTTGACGGGCTGGATGCACTCCGTCTTGATGATCATCCACAGGCTCTCCGCGAGAGCGCTGTCGTAACTGTCCCCGACCGAGCCCATGAAAGCTTCAACTCCCGCTCGCAGCAATCGAGTTGCGAGCTTCACAGATGTGTATTGACAGCCGTGATCCGCGCGGTGGATCAGCTTGCCCGGTTCGACTTCCCGGCTCGCGAACGCGTACTTGAGGGTGGTCAGGACCAGGTCGGCGTCCGCGCGGGCGGAGGTCTCCCAGGCGACCACCCGGCGGGGGAACGCGTCCCGGATCGCCGAGAGCCACAAGGGCCCCTCACCGGTGGCGATCACGGTGAGGTCGGTGACCCGCAGCCGGTTCGGCGCCGGTGCGGTGAAGTCCCGCTCGACCAGGTCCGGGGCGAGTGTGGCTCTGGGGTCGCGGCGCGTGAAGCCGCCCCGGCGCTGACTGATCCCCGCGATCTCGGCTGTCATGGGTGAGTTGATTCCTCGGAGCGAGGACTGCTCGTCCGGTGCGGGGATCTCCAAGGTCAGCCGGCCCTCGTCGCCGACTACCTTGAAGCAGATCTTGCCGCTGTTGTCGCGGGCCAGGAGCTCGAGCTGCCCGGTGCCCGGCCACGCGGTCGGCGAGCGCGATGGGGCCGTCGCCGCGCTTCAGAACGAGGTTCTTCTCCGCCAGGATCTTGTCGGCCTGCGGGTGGTCGAAGTCCTCCACGGCATGGCCGGGGGTGCTGTCTGCGACGCTCGCCGTGTCGGCCTTCTCGGACGGCGGGACAAGGACACCAGCGGTCGTGGCGAGTACGGCAAGTGCGCCTGCCGCCGCCGTGCCAAGAATCCGCGCAACAAGTCGATTTATTCGCCGCTTCACAGCCATTACGCCATGTCCCCTCATTGCGCTCCTCGCATCAAAGCGGAATGGCAGGCATGCGAAATACCCCTCATATCGAGGGGTATCGCAGCTACTTCGCAAAGGCTCGCCCGATCTCTCGCCGTGAGGGCTGTAGACCTATACGACCTTCACGAACGCAACCATGGCAACACAAGGCGAAGTGCTGGTCAACCATCAAAACCCGCTCGAAAAACGGATATTGACGACGCGTCAGACGTGACGTTCGCCACTTCCCGAAGGGGTTGCACGGAAAGAAGCGACAATTAAGTAACACCTCGCGTGGCGCCTACGACCTTGCCGGTCCTTTGCCTCTCCTTTCACTGTGGTGAGTTGGTAGGGTCACCGTCATTCACTGACGTTCCCACGTATACCCATGTCGGATCCTGCCCGCGCGGTTTCAGCGGAGCTCATCCCTCTTCTCACGCGAGGAAATCCCTTTATGCAGACAAGTTTCTGGAGCAGACGCCGCGTGCTCGGTGCGCTCGCCGCCGCGACCGCCGTCGCGGCCACTCCTTCGGTCCTGATACCGGCCACCGCCGCTGCCGCCGAAGGCACCGCACCCGAACCGGTGCCGCTGCCCGACACCGAGCGCGCCAAGGTCGTCAGGGCGTGGCTGACCGGTGGCAAGGGCGTCAAGGCTGCCGCCGCCGTGGCCCTTTACGGTTCGGACGCCGACATCCAGACCTTCCTCGCCGAGACGCTTCCGAGGCAGACCGTGGACGACAACCGGGTGGCGATCGTCCGCAGCCTGGACCGTGCGGGCAAGGGCCTGCGCCGGGAGGCCGTCGCCGCCCTCGAGAGCGGCGACGCCGCGATCGCCGCGTTCCTGCAGGAAGGCTTCAGACCGGCCATCCTCGAAGATCTCCAGGTCGCCACCACCACCGTCTCGTCCACCGGCGGCAAGGCGGTGGTGCGCAGCGCCAACGCCGCCCTCAACGCCGCCACCACACCGGCTCTCACCGGCTTCCTCACCGACAAGCAGTACGACTCGCGCCTGGAGGACACCCGGGTCCAGGTCAGCACCATGCTGACGACCGGTGGCCCGGAGGTGCGGAAGTACGCGAGCCGTGCGCTCGACGGCGCCGCGAGCGATGTGGAGTGGTTCATCGAGACCGGCCAGCACATCGCGCGCGCCCGTGACCAGGAGTCGGCGACCATCGAGGAGCTGGTGGCCCTCGTCGAGCGCGAGGGCAAGCGCGCCGAACAGGAGACCAACCTGGCCGTGGAGGCCTCGGCCCGCGCCGAGACCGCCGCCGGGAAGGCCAAGGAAGCCGCCGAGAAGGCCGCTGCCGAGGCGACCGCCGCCCAGAACGATGTGCAGAAGTCGGGGGCGGCGGCCCGCAAGGCGGCGAGCGCGGCGAAGGGTGCGGCGGACGCCGCACGCAACGCCATCAACGCTTCCAATGCCGCGGTGAGCGCCTCCCGCCGCGCCTCCTGGGCGGCCACCGGCGCCGCTCAGGCCGCCTCGAAGGCGGGCAGCGCCGCGGCCGCTGCCTACAAGGCCGCGATAGCAGCCTCCAAGGACGCGACCAAGACGGAGACGGCCAAGAACGCCGCCGTCGCCGCCAGGAACGCGGCCGCCAAGGCCCGCAGCGCCGCCAAGGCCGCCGACAAGGCCGCCATCGCCGGCGACGCGTCCGCGACCGCCGGCAGGGCCGCCGCCTCCGCCGCACGCAACGCGGCCGCCGCCGCCACGGCCGCCGCCCAGGCCGCCGTCGCCGCCGGTGTCGCCCAGTCGGAGGCCGACGAGGCCAAGCGCCAGGCCGCGATCGCCACCGCTGCCGCCAACCGTGCCACCAACGCGGCCTCCACCGCACAGGCCCTGGCCGGCACCGCCGCCGCCGCGGCCCGCACCGCCCGCGACGCCGCCAACTCCGCCGCCGACCACGCCGACAAGGCGGCGACCGCCGCCGAGGAGGCCGTGAAGTACGCGGGCCAGGCCATCGACTACGCCAACAAGTCGACCGCGCACGCCGGTGAGGCCGTGAAGGCGGCGAACGTCGCCACCAAGGCCGTCACCGACGCCATCGAGGTGGAGAAGAACGCCCGCGCTGCCGAGGCCCAGACCCTGGAGCAGGACAAGCAGCAGGCGATCGAGGAGGCACAGCTGCTCGCCTCCGTCGAGGCGACCGAGCTGTCCGACGTCCGCGACAAGCGGCTCCTGGCGGACCGCACCGCTCAGGAGACCAAGGACCTCACCACCAGGGCCGAACAGGCCCTGTACTCCGGCGATCTGGCGCTCGCCGGGACCCTGGGGCGCAAGGCCGCGATCGGCCGGATCGACGCCCGAGGCGCCTGGACCCGGCAGGCCGCCCAGCACGCCCTGGCGGGCTCCGACGACGACATCTTCGCCTGGATCGACCTCGACCGGGCCCTCGCCGAAGCCCAGGACGACCGCGAGACCGCCCTCCATGTGGCGACAGTCGCCGCGCCGCAGATCGCCGAGGCCGCCCAGCTCGCCCTGGCGAGTCCCAGCTCCACGGCTGTCGGTGACTTCCTCACCATCGGCATGAAGAAGGCCTCCGACGAGGAGCTGCGCGTCGCGATCGTCAAGATCCTCAACGATGGCGCGGGCAAGGCCGTCACCGAGGCCGGCAACAAGGCACTCGACAAGAACACCACCGAATCCCTCAACTACTTCTTCGACCACGACTACCCGCTGGCGCAGGAGGAGGACGACAAGGTCCTTGCCGGCCAGCTCACCTCCACCGGTGGCGCCTTCACCAAGGCCTACGCCGAGGTCGCCCTCGAGGGCCCGGCGTGGATGCTCCGCAACTTCATCTCCGTGGTGCAGTTCCAGACGGCCCAGCTCGACCACGACACCGCCACCCATGTCGCCGCGATCCGCGGCGCGATCGCCGCCGCCTCGAAGATCGCCTACCAGGCGCAGCAGAACGCGGAGCTGGCGACCCAGGCCGCCTACGAGGCCCGTAACGACGCCGCCAAGGCCCAGGAGTGGGCGGACAAGGCGATCGCCTCGGCCGCGAAGGCCGAGGATTACGCGGACGAGGCGCGAGCGAACGCGGACGCCGCCGACAAGTCGGCCGCTGACGCCCAGGCTTCCGCCGACAAGGCGAAGGCGGCTGCCGCGACCGCCCGTGGCGCGGCCCGCTCGGCCAACTACTCGGCCAACAAGGCGATCGACTCGGCGCGTGCCGCCCTGAAGTCCTCCGCCGACGCCCAGGCTTCGGCCAACGCCGCCCGTGCCGCCAAGCTTGCCGCGCAGGCGGACGCGAAGGAGGCCGCCGCCGCGTACTCCGACGCCAAGCGGATCGTCGCCGAGAAGCACCGGGCCGAAGTGGCCGCCGCGGCCAAGGCAGCCGCCGAGAAGGCCAAATTGGACCGCGCGAACAAGAATGACCCCGCCGCCAACGACCGGAACAACCAGGTCAACCCCAACGGCACCAAGGACCCCGCCGACTCCGACGAGTGGTGGAACGACGCCCAGTTCTACGCCGACGCGGCCAACGCGGTCAGCATCGGTGCCGGCTTCCTGGCCGCCGGCTGCACTCTCGCAGGCTTCGTCTTCCCTCCGGCCTTCGTCGCGGCCGGCTTCTTCGCCGAGGTCTCCGTGGGTGCGAGCGCCATCAGCACTGTCTTCACCGGCATCGAACACGGCTTCACCAGCAGCGAGTTCGGGTGGTCCGCCGCAAGTACCGGCCTGAGCCTGGTCACCTTCGGCGTGAGCAAGGCACTGGGCGCGGCCGCAAAGCCCGCCAGCACTCTCGTCAAGCCCGTCGTGGGCAAGATCGCAGGCGTTGTCGAGGACGGGGCCTCCAGCATCACCAGGGATCTCTACAGACTGATCAGCTGACGAGTTCGTCCCTTTCGTCCGGCCCTGACGCGGTAGAGCGCAGGCCACCCACCGCTGCCATTCGGGGGGCACTGCATGTCCGGTGCCCCCTTCCACCTCCACCAAGCCGAAGAATCAAGGAAGAGAGATCTGACGTACATGCACGAGATACGCCCCAGAGGCGCGGCCCGAATACGGGCCCGGTCGACCGTACTGGCCGTACTGACCGCGGTGACACTGGGACTCACCACGGCGGGTACGGCCACGGCACAGCAGACCGCGGACGAGAAGCCGCGGCAGGTGGGGAGGGTGGACCTGACGCACCGGACCGCCGCCCCCGCCACCGTGACCAGCGCCTTCCCCAAGCAGTCCGGGGAACACTGTGAGGCCACGAAGGCAGGCTCGAAGGAACGCCGGGCGGGCGCCGTCAAGGCGTGTGTGAGCACCAGCCCCATCCTGGCCGCGCGTACCACGGCACAGCCGCAGAGCCTTGCCGCCACTGCCGCTGCCCCCACTGCCGCCGCCAGCTGCTCCATCACCACCCCCGGCAACTACTCCTACGAGCGCTTCAGTTACTGCGTGACCGGGGTGAACGTCCTCTACCTCCTGCGCGACAGCAACGGCGCGGAACTCGGGCGCGGCACCCTGACGATCTCCACCAGTGCGTCACTGCCCGCGAGCGGCACGACGTGGAGCGAGCAGGTCACCGTGACGATGACCTCTGCGAGCGGCGAGGTCGTCGCCCTCAACGCCAAGTTCCGCGCCGCCTGCGGAACCGGCTGCACGGCGACGAAGACCGCGCCCTGGTACGGCGGCGACCTGGTCCTGGGACAGTCCCTCACCGGCACCGTCACGTACTCCTCGTCCCCCGTGGCGGGCGCCGTCGCGCAGTTCCTCACCTCGTACAAGCTGTACGTGACCTCTCCGGGCGCCACGGCCGTCGACCCGAACGCCTCGTGGGACAACCCGCGCAAGATCCGCTGTGACAACGCGGTCGGGGGCACCTCGTCGGCGGGCTGTGCCGTCCCCTCGGTCATGCCCGTCGTGCCGATGAGCGCGCAGAGCTCCGACGCCGGCGGCGCCGTGGCCGCCTATGCGTGGGCGCAGCAGAACCTCGACGACGCCTGGGGCAAGGGCAAGCCGCTGACCCGGTCGACGAGCGGCGTGGCCGACCGCACGGCCCGTACCTGCGGAGGCTTCGCGCCGCAGACGGATCTTGTCAGCACCGACACCTGCAGCGAGTTCCCCTTCGCCGAGACGCAGGAAGGGGGAACCGACGGCGCCCAGTGCATCGAGGTCATCCCCAACCTCGGCAACGGCGAATGGGACACCTACGTCCTGAACGACGCCCGGAAACTGGACCGGACCCGGCCCTGTGTGCGTGCCCATGCCACAACCGCCGACAAGCAGTTCGCCGACGCACAGCTCACCAAGGGCTTCGCGGACCAGCGGGTGATCGACGCCGACCAGTTCGAGGTGAAGTTCACTCTGCCGGACACCGGCCCGCACGCCCGCTGCCTGGACACGTCGCCGATCAATGCGCTTCCCAACGGCGCCGGATGGATCCTGAACACCACCGAACCGGTCGCCCACGTCAACAAGACGACCAACCCGCTCGGCCCGGCCGGAGCCCGGCCGACGCAGGCGCAGGCATGCCTGGACAGGTCGGTCCCCGAGGGCACCGATGCGCAGGGAGACATCCCAGGCTGGCAGGACGCGCAGAAATTCAAGACGGACAACTCGCTCACCAATGGGCTGGCCCGGTGTCACCTGATCCCGAACATCACCGGCGGAAGGGGCATACAGGTCAATCTCACCCCGTGCTGGCAGGCAGGGATGAACACCGGCACGCCCAGCATGCGAACCTACGAAGCCATGGCGCAGAAGCTGATCAAGGGCGATGTCTCCCTCTTCGGACCGGACGACGCGATCTTCTACCAGGTGACGCCCGTCTACAACGACGACACCAGCACGATCCCGGTGGGAGTCACCATGAGCGCTAACATCGAACGGGCGGACGGGACGACCGAGGAGCTGTTCCCCAACGTATATGTCACCAACACCCTGAAGAACACCGGGTTGTACAACCTCGGCAACTGATCACAGTTCAGTTCGCGCCATCGGGAGCCAGCTTGAGTTTCACCACCCCACCGCGGCCGTTCGACGTGACCGCGCTCTTCCCTCAACTGGCCCCGCTGGCAAGGACGGCGACCCGTCTGCATCCGCGGCCCGGGTCGCCGACCGTGCACGACAGCTCCGTCGGCGGGCCGCTCCTGTGGCCCCTCGGCGAGCCGTGGCCCCACTGCGAAGAGCCGCACGACAGTGAGGCGGCGGACGAGATGCACTCCCCGGACGAGATCCGGCTCCTGCGTCGCATCCGTGCAGCGGCGGCCGAGCGCCGGCTCCGCGACCCCCAGGCCCCCTTGGCCACGCCCGAGGAACGGGAGATCGAGCAGCGGCTCCGCGAGGGTCATCCGTGGTTCGACGGCCCGATTCCCATGATTCCCGTGGCCCAGCTCTACGCCCGCGACCTCCCTCTCCCGGTCAGTCCTCCCGGAGCCGACCTTCTCCAGGTCCTGTGGTGCCCTTGCGACCACGAGGAGTTTGCACACCCCCGAACCGCCCTCTTCTGGCGTTCCTCCGCCTCCGTCACCGACGTTCTCGAGGCCCCGCCCGAGCCGCCCGTGATCCAGTTCGACTGGTACCTCCCGGAACCGTGCCTGCTCGCACCGGAACAGATCACCGAGTACCCCAGCCCCCTGGAGCTGAGCAAGGAACTGCAGCAGCAATTGGGCGACGTGAACCTGTGGGAGACAGCCGGATTCGCGTGGGACGGCACCGGCGCGCTGGACCCGCAGGAGTTCTACTTCCGCAACCTGTGCCACGCCCCCGGGTGGAAGACCGGCGGCTGGACCCGCTGGGGCCTCACCGACCCCATGCCCCGCCCCTGCCCCGAATGCGGCACCGAGACGACCCCGCTCCTCACCATCGCGTCCTCGGAATGGAACTCCGGCAGCCAGAGCTGGATGCCCGATGAGGAACGGACGAACCCGACTCCGCTCCTCATCGGCACCCCACCCTCGAACTTCACTCTCATCGACATCGCCGGCGGCTACAGCCTTCAACTCCACGTGTGCCCGAAGTCCCCGGACCATCCCCACATCGAATTGGTCCAGTGACCGGTCGCGCAGGACCGAACCTGTCGATGCCGGTCGGTAGCTGCGCCGCCTTGACGCACGGCAGCAGCAGACGCTGTCGCTCCTCGAACCTGCAGTACGGTCCACCCGGACCGTCGGTTCCTCACCGGCGAGCGTCCGCTCGGCGGTCTCGGCCCGACTGCCGACGAGCACCAGGTTGCTCAACCTCGGTAACTGATCACAGCCAAGTCGTGCCATCGGGAGCCGACATGAGTCCCACCACCCCACCGTGGCCGCTCGACGTCACCGCGCTCCTCCCTCAACTGGCCCCGCCGGCACGCACGGCGACCCGGCTGCGTCCCCGCCCCGGGTCGCCCACGCCGCTCGACAGCCGGCGGGCCGCTCCTCCGGCCCGCCGACGAGCCGTGGCCGCACCGCGAAGGACCGCACGAGTGGGACCGGGTGAACGAGATCCTCGCGTCGGGAGACGTGCGCCGGCAGCGGCGCATCCGGGCAGCAGCGGCGAGCCGGTCGTACGAAGATCACCCGCTGTCCCTGTACACGCCTGAGGAGCGGGCCATCGTGGAGCGGATCGAAGTCGGCCGCCCATGGCTCGAAGGCTCGACATGCTGCCCGTGGCCCAGCTGTACGTACGCGACATCCCCCTGCTGCGCCCGCCGGGTCGGTCCGAAGCCGACCTGCTCCAGGTCCTCTGGTGTCCCTTCGACCACCCGGCGAACCCCGCAACCGCACTTTTCTGGCGCTCCGCAGCGACCGTGACCGACATCCTCGACGCGCCTCCCGAGCCACCTGCGATCCAGTTCCCCGGCTATCTGCCGGAGCCGTGCCTGCTCACACCGGAGCAGCCGCCAGCCACCTGCTCCAGTCGACCAGTTGCTCCTGCAGTTCCTTACTCAGTTCCATGGCGCTGGGGTACTCGGCGGGCTACAACCTCCGGCTCCACGTCTGCCCTGCCTCCCCGGACCATCCGCACATCGAGCTGATCCAGTGAGCCATCCGTCATGACCAACTGCATGACGACGCCCCGCCGCAGCAAGCCGACGGGGGTCCTCACGTGTCACGAGCGATCACAGGCGTGTCACCAACCCCGCAGACGCCCTCCCACCACAAGGCCCTGACCTGCGCTTACGCGCTCACCCCGGACCAACTGGACACCCGTGGACGGTTTCTACGGCATGTGCCAGGTGGTGCCGAGCGAGGGTCCGACGGGCCCCGGGTGTCCACTGCGCCCACACCGGTCCGTCACATGTTCACGTACGTGGTCAGCCCGCCTGTGGTGCCTGACCGGGATGCCGCGTGATTCGGTCGGCGCGGGCGGGCGGGTCAGAGCTCGCCCGGTGCGCCGAGGCCGGTCAGGGCGCCGACCGGGTCGAGGTCGGGGGTGCCACGGGGCCACCAGTCCTCGTGGCCCGGTTCCGATTCGTAGGCGTACCAGAGGCCGTCGTGGCCCAGGCGGAGCTGGGCGTGGCCGCGGGGGTGGGTGAGGTGGTTACGCCAGGGGCGGAAGGCCGGGAGGTCGGCGGCGAGGAGGAGGGGGCGGGCGCGGTCGAAACGGCCCGCGGGCGGGTCCCAGGGCTCTTCGAGGACGGTGAGCCCTTCGAGCCCGCCCTGCCGCCAGGCGGCGACCGCGCGGGCCAGGTCGGCGGGGGTACGGCCGGCGGCGGAGGCCAGCGAGGAGTAGAGGGCGCGGGTCGCGGCGGTGAGGCCGGAACCGGGGCGGGCGGCGGCGAGCCGTACCGCGTCCTGCCACAGCGTCAGCTCCGCGACCGGGTCGCGGCCCGTGGTGAGCAGCGCGTGCGCACGGGCGGCCGCGTCCGTGGCGAGCTGGTCCAGCGCGAACGGGTCGGGGCCGCCCGGCGCGCCCGGGTAGGTCGGCGGCTGCTCGGGGTGCGCGGGGGCGGGCAGCGGCGCCGGGAGGGGCGGCAGCGCCCGGCGGGCGAGGGTGTCACGGGCCCGCACGCCGGGCAGCGGCGCCGACTGCTGTTCCTGGGCGGCGCGGGCCGCACGGGTGGCGTTGCGGCGGGACAGCGCGTCCAGCAGCTCGCGCTCGCCCCTGCCGCGCAGCAGAAGCAGCACGAAGGGGTCCTCGTCGAGCAGACGTGCCGTCTGGTAGCAGAGGGCGGCGGCGTGTTTGCAGGGGTGGCCGTAGTCGGGGCAGCTGCACTGGGGGGCCAGGTCGCCGGGGCCGGGGAGCAGGTCGGCTCCGCAGTCCGCGAGCGACTTGGGCATCTCCTTGTCGAGAAGCGCCGCGATGTGCCCGGGGCGCTCGGCGGCCGCGTCGAGGAAACGGTCCCAGTCGCCGTCGTCCAGCGTCCGCAGGCGGACCTGGACGCGGTACGGCCGCGGGCGGCTCCCGTGGACATAGGCCAGCACGAGTCCCGGTGTGACGGTGATGGCGTCGACGTGCCCCTGGTCGGCGTACGCCCGTCCGCGCGCCAGCCGCGCCGCGTCCAGGGCCCCCTCTTCGAGAGCGCTCACCCAGGCGTTGCCCCACCAGGTCTCCGCGAAGGTGTCCGCGTGCGAGGTGCGGGCGGGTAGCGCTTCGAACGTGCGGCGCAGCTCGCCGTCGCGGCGCGGGGATGCCATGGAGCGCGGCACGGCGGCGTCCGACGGGAGCGTGCTCGGCCCGCTGAGCCGGGGTTGCGCCGGGTGCTCCGAGTGTGCCGGGTGCGCCGGCCTGCGGTGCCCCTTCTCGGCGTCGGATTCGGCGTCGGTCTTGGTGTCGCTGTTGGCGTCGGGGGCGGTCTCGGTGTTGGTGTCGATGTTGGTGTTGGTCTCGACGTCGGTCTCGCGCGACGCTTCGGCGCCGGGCAGCTCGAAGGCCTCCGCGAGCACCTCTCGAACGTCCCGGACCCGGCCTCCCCGGTCTTGGTCCCGTCGGTCGCGCCGGGCCCGCGCACCGGCCGCCGCACGGTCTGCCGACCGGTGCGCGCTTCCGGCTCCCTTGGTTTCCGCCGCCGTCCGCGCCTGTCGGGCCTCCGTGCGCGCCGCGCGCAGTGCCTCGCGGGCGATGTCACCAGGACGCGTGCCGACTACGGGCACGTCGGCGGACGGGGCGTCCGCCATCTCCGCGCGGGCGGAAGGCCGTACCGGACCGGGTTCGGCGCCTGAGTCGGTCTCCGGATCCGGAACGGTGTCCGCACCCGCACCCGAACTCGGGTCCGGATGCGGACCGATCCCCCGCGCGGCGGCCCGGCGCAGGGCCTCCCTGGCCGCGTCGCCCGGTCGGGCCGCCGGGGAGCTCACCCCGTCGGACCGTGAACCCGGCTCGTCCCTTGCCGCCGCGCCCCGGGTGTCGCGCTCCCGCGCGGCCCGCAGCGCGCGACGCGCCACGTCGGCGGGGCGCGGCCCGGCCGACGGACGTGACGGCTCGGCGTCCGGCACGTCCACGCCCCCGGTCACGGGCCGTGTCTCCTCCTCGGCACCGCTCACGACGACCTCCGCAGTGACACCAGGTCCGACAGCTCGCGGTCGGTCAGTTCGGTCAGAGACGCCTCTCCGGAGCCCAGGATGGCGTCGGCGAGCGCCCGCTTCGCTTCGAGCATCTCGGCGATGCGGTCCTCGACCGTGCCCTCGGTGATGAGGCGGTGGACCTGAACGGGCTGGGTCTGGCCGATGCGATAGGCGCGGTCGGTGGCCTGTTCCTCGACGGCCGGGTTCCACCAGCGGTCGAAGTGGACGACGTGGCCCGCCCGGGTGAGGTTCAGGCCGGTGCCCGCGGCCTTGAGGGACAGCACCAGGATCGGGGTGGCCCCGCTCTGGAAGCGGTCCACCATGTGCTCGCGTTCGGCGACCGGGGTGCCGCCGTGCAGGAGCTCCACCGGGACGGCGCGCTCGGCCAGATGGGCGGTGATCAGTCGGGCCATCCCCACGTACTGGGTGAAGACCAGCGCCGAGCCGTCCTCGGCGAGCAGGGTGTCCAGCAGCTCGTCGAGCAGGGCGAGCTTGCCGGAACGGGCGGAGGGTCCGAGGGCGGCCGCCCGGGCGTCCTCCTTCAGGAACAGCGCCGGGTGGTTGCAGATCTGCTTGAGGGAGGTGAGGAGCTTCAGGACCAGGCCCCGGCGCGCGATGCCCTCGGTCGTCTCGATGGCGAGCATCGACTCGCGGACCACGGCCTCGTAGAGGGAGGCCTGCTCGCGGGTCAGGGGGACCGGGTGGTCCGTCTCCGTCTTGGGCGGGAGCTCGGGGACGATCCCGGGGTCGGACTTCTTGCGACGGAGCAGGAAGGGGCGGATCAGCCGGGCCAGGCGGGCGATCGCCTCCTCGTCCTCGCCGTTCTCCACGGCTCGCGCGTGGCGGGCGCGGAAGGATTTGAGGGGTCCGAGCAGGCCGGGCGTCGTCCAGTCCAGCAGGGCCCACAGCTCGGAGAGGTTGTTCTCCACGGGGGTGCCGGTGAGGGCCACGCGCGCGGGGGACGGGATCGTCCGTAGGGCCTTCGCCGTCGCCGAGTAGGGGTTCTTGACGTGCTGGGCCTCGTCCGCAACGACCATGCCCCACGTCTGCTGGGCGAGCCGGGGCGCGGCCGAGCGCATCGTGCCGTAGGTGGTGAGGACGAAACCGCCGTCAAGGTCCTCCAGGGTGCGGTCGGGGCCGTGGAAGCGGCGAACGGGGACGCCGGGCGCGAAGCGGGTGATCTCCCGCTGCCAGTTGCCCATGAGCGAGGCCGGACAGACGACCAGGGTGGGTTCGCCGCGGTCCCGGCGCAGGTGCAGGGCGATGACGGTGATGGTCTTGCCGAGGCCCATGTCGTCGGCGAGGCAGCCGCCGAGGCCGAGCGAGGTCATGAGGTCGAGCCAGGCGAGGCCCCGCAGCTGGTAGTCCCGCAGCCGGGCCTGGAGGCCCGGGGGCGGCTCCACGGGGGTGATGCCGGCCGTCAGACGGTCGCGCAGCGTGGCGAGGGCGCCGACCGGCACCGCCTCGACCGTCTCGCCGTCGACCTCCGCGGTGCCGGTGAGCGCCACGGACAGGGCGTCGACCGGGTCGAGCAGGCCCAGCTCGCGCTTGCGGGCCTTGCGGACGAGCGCGGGGTCGACGAGGACCCACTGGTCGCGCAGCCGGACGACGGGGCGGTGGGCCTCGGCGAGGGCGTCCATCTCGGCCTCGGTGAGCGGGTCGCCGCCGAGGGCCAGCTGCCAGCGGAACTGGAGCAGTTCCTCGCTCTCGAAGAATCCGGTGCCGTCCGTGGCCGAGCCGGGCGCGGGGCGCACCACCGCTGCGGCGCTGAGGTCGTGGGCGAGGTCGCGGGGCCAGTGGACGGCGACGCCGGCCGCGCCGAGGCGGGTCGCGGCGATGCCGAGCAGGTCGGAGAGCTCCTCTTCGGAAAGTGCGAGGACGTCGGGCACGTCCTGTTCGGAGAGGCGGTCCAGGGGCTGCCAGACGCGGGCGGCGCGGCGCACGGCGAGCGCCGCGTCCACGCGCGCGCGGGGGCCGAAGGCCGTGTCGGCGTCGCCCGCCCACAGGGCCGCGGCGTCGACGACGAGGGTCGGGTCGGCGAGGCTGTGCACCTGGACGACGGCGGCGCCCGCGCGGAGCGCGCCCTCGCCGTCGTCGAAGAGCTGGTACGCCGACAGGTCCAGGCGGAGCGAGATCCGTACGCCCGCGTCCATGCCCGCGGCGACCTCGGCGGCCCAGTCGTGGGCTCCGGGCAGCCGCTGCGGCTCTCCGGCCGCGAAGGGTTTCCCTGAGGTGTGGGGAGCGGCGGGGGTGCGCGGCAGGGTGTCGGCGACCGCGTCCAGGAAGGACCGCATCAGCGCTTCCGGGTCGGGCAGCCGGAGGGGGCCCTTGCCGGGGAGCGGGACGGCATGCCCTTCGTACGGAAGAGCGGCGGCCACGGCGCGCAGGTGGGCGATGTCGTCCGGGTCCAGTGGGCCCGCGCGCCAGGCGTCGTGGCCCTCGGGGGTGAGCCCGGGCAGCAGCCGGCCCCGCGCGACGAGCCGCAGCGCGTGCAGCGCGGCCGCGCCCCAGCAGGTCGTGGCCGGATGCGCGGCGCGGTCGTGGCGGGCCCCGGCGAGCAGCGGGAGGGCCTCGGCGATCGGCAGGGTCAGCGCGGGGACGGTGCCGCGGCGGGCGCCCGAGCCGTGCGGTCGTACCACCGTCAGCTCGGCCGGCTCGGCGGACGGCGTGTTCTCGGCGGGCGACACGCTCCCGGCGCCGTCGGCGGCGGGCAGCGGCCCACCGTCCGGGTCCCAGAAGGCGACGCGCCCCTGGCGGGGCAC
The DNA here is from genome assembly GCF_055656965.1 of Streptomyces sp. NPDC111656. Taxonomy (NCBI): domain Bacteria; kingdom Bacillati; phylum Actinomycetota; class Actinomycetes; order Kitasatosporales; family Streptomycetaceae; genus Streptomyces; species Streptomyces sp. NPDC111656. The sequence goes on along the minus strand of NZ_JBVKCA010000018.1, from coordinate 89,959 downwards.
GGGTGCGGGCAGGAAGACGGCGGCAAGCCGCACCGGCACGGCCCTATCGGTCTGCACGCCCTCGTCGCCCATACGTCCGGTCACCTCCCGCCCTTCGGTCGAATCAGTTGTCTTCGACTCTACGGGCGGGCTCTGACAATCGGTCCCGACGGTGGCCCCGGCGCGGGGCCGGGGCGGCTCAGGGGATCGTGCGGGAGACGACGTAGACCATGGCGCGCCCGGGCTTGGGCCAGTTCACGACGATGTCCTGGGTGGGCGCCGGGTCCTTCTGTTCGTGGACGAGGCCCCACCACGAGCCGGGGCCCGTGAAGTCCCAGCCGACGACCTTCTGGTCGCGGGTGCCGATGGCGATGTTGTTCTTGCGCAGTGTGTCCCTGCTGGTGCCGATCTCCGCGAGGAACTCCTCCAGCCCCGCGCCGTTGGTGGCGAACTGCACGTAGAGACGGCTGGTCTTCCAGTTGTTCGTCTCGTAGTAGGCGACGGCGACGCCGTTCAACGGGATGGGCACCTGGTAGAGGCGGCGCTGGACGCGCGAGGGCCAGCCCACGGTGAGGCCGGTCGCCGAGTACTTGTCCTCCTTCTGCTTGCCGCTGTCGCGGCTCTGGTTGGCGGAGATCACCAGGTAGCCGGCCGGGACGCCGATGAGCAGCACGATGATCAGCAGCGTCAGGGCACGGCGACGGAACTTGTGGCGCGGGTCCTCCGGCGGGCGCCGGGGCTCGTCCGGAGGTGAGGCCTGGCGCGGCAGCGAGGCCGTCACAGCGTCCCCTGGGTCGTACGGCGGGACTCGGAGTAGCGCTCGTACCGCTCGTAGCGCTCCACACGGCGGCGCTTGGCGCGGCGGAAGCGGCGGGCGACGAGACGGGCGAGGTCGGCGGCGCCGACCATGCCGGCCTCGGGGCCGAGCTGGGCGCGGGCGATCCGGGCCTCGGGGCGGTAGCCGCGGCCGGTCAGGTGGCGGCGGAAGGCGTCGCGCGCGGGGCCGATGAGGAGGTCGTCGGCCGCGCTGACGCCGCCGCCGATGACGAAGCAGGAGGGGTCGAGGGCCGCCGCCAGGTTGGCGATGCCGACGCCGAGCCACTGGCCGATGTCCTGGAGCAGCTCGATGCACATGGCGTCGCCCTCGCGGGCGAGCTCGGTGATCATCGGGCCGGTGATGTCGCCGATGTTGCCCTTGACGTGCTCGATGATCCCGTACGCGACCGGGGAGTCCGCGGCGGCGAGTTCGCGGGCCTCGCGGACCAGCGCGTTGCCCGAGCTGTACTGCTCCCAGCAGCCGCGGTTGCCGCACGCGCAGCGATGGCCGCCGGGGACCACCTGCATATGGCCGAACTCGCCCGCGACGCCGAACTTGCCGCGCTTGACCTGGCCGTCCTCCAGCAGCGCGCCGCCGATGCCGGTGCCGAGCGTGATCATGACGAGGTTGTCCTCGCCACGGCCCGCGCCGAACCGCCACTCCGCCCAGGCGGCGGTGTTGGCGTCGTTGTCCACCAGGACGGGAACGGCGAGCCGTCCGGCGAGCCGGTCGCGCAGGGGCTCGTTGCGCCAGGACAGGTGGGGAGCGAAGAGGATGCGGTTGCGCTCGGCGTCGACCCAGCCTGCCGCACCGATGCCCACGGCGTGCACGTCGTGCCGGTCCGAGAGGTCCAGGACCAGCTCCACGATGGTGTCCTCGACGACCTTGGGGCTCTTGGACTTGTCCGGCGTCTCGGCGCGGAGCTTCTCCAGGATGTTGCCGTCGGCGTCGACGACGCCCGCCATCACCTTCGTGCCGCCGATGTCGATACCGACGGTGGGGACGCGGGGAGCCGTCAGGTGGGAACGGCGTTCACGCGTCCCTACGGTCCGCAGGACAGTGGCCCGCGCGGAGCCGCGGTGTGCGAGGTCGCGGTAGGTGCTCATCGGGCCGATTCTGCCTCACCACGACAGGGGGGCGCATGGCGGAGTCCCCCCGAGCTCTCCGGGGCGCCCCGTCGGAGCGCCCCGGAGAGCCTTGGGCCGTACGTGAACCGCGGGCCGTATGTGGCAGGTCGCACAGTTCCCCGCGCCCCTAGAAAGGCGCCCCTTGAAAGGCGCTCCCTAAGAGACGCTCCGCTCCAGCTCGTGGCGGAGGTCGTCCAGCTCGCTGCCGCCCGCCATCTGGCGGGTCAGCTCGTCGAGGGTGATCTCCTCACGGGTGTGACTGCCGAACATGGCGCCGCGCTTCAGGAGGACGAAACGGTCGCCCACCAGGTACGCGTGGTGCGGGTTGTGCGTGATGAGAACCACGCCGAGGCCGGCGTCCCGCGCGGCGGCCACGTACTTGAGGACCACGCCGGACTGCTTCACACCGAGCGCGGCGGTGGGCTCGTCGAGGACGAGGACCTTGGCGCCGAAGTGGACGGCGCGGGCGATCGCCACGCACTGGCGCTCACCGCCGGAGAGGGTGCCGATGGGCTGGTCGACGTCACGCAGGTCGATGCCCATGCGCAGCAGCTCCGCGTGAGTGGTCCTGCGCATGCGGTCGACGTCCATGCGCTTGAAGGGGCCCGTGCCCCTCGACAGCTCGGAGCCGAGGAAGAAGTTCCGCCACACCGGCATCAGCGGGACCACGGCGAGGTCCTGGTAGACGGTGGCGATGCCCCGGTCCAGGGCCTCGCGCGGGGAGGTGAGCCGGGTCTCCTCGCCCTCGATGCTCAGGGTGCCCGCGTCGTGCTGGTGCAGGCCCGCGATGATCTTGATCAGTGTGGACTTGCCCGCGCCGTTGTCGCCGAGCACGCACGAGATCTCCCCCGCGTGCACCACCAGCGAGACGCCTTCGAGGGCGCGGATGTTGCCGTAGTACTTGCTGACGTCGTCGAGTTCGACGAGCGCCGTGCGTTCCGTGGCGGCCGCGCCGGTCGTCTTTCCCGCGCCGGTCGTCTTTCCCGCGTCCGTCGTCATGCCGTCGCCGTCCGTCGTCATGCCGTCGCCTCCGCGCGCTTGCGGACCCAGTGGTTGAGCAGGGTCGCCAGGAGCAGCATCACTCCCAGGAAGAACTTGAACCAGTCCGGGTTCCACTCGGCGAACACGATGCCCTTGCTCACCATGCCGAAGATCAGCGCGCCGACCGCCGCGCCGACCGCGGAGCCGTAGCCGCCGGTGATCAGACAGCCGCCGATGACGGCCGCGATGATGTAGATCAGCTCGTTGCCGACGCCCTCGCCGGACTGCACGACGTCGAACGAGAACAGCAGGTGCTGTCCGGAGATCCAGGCGCCGAAGGCGACGCCCATGTAGAGGCCGATCTTCGTCTTGTTGACCGGGACGCCGACCGCGCGGGCCGCGTCCTCGCCTCCGCCTACGGCGTAGATCCAGTTGCCGAAGCGGGTGCGCAGCAGGATCCAGGTGGCGACGACGACCAGGGCAAGCCACCACAGGATGGTGATCTTGAAGTCGACGCCGCCGATGGTGAACGTCGAGGCGAAGACGTCCCTGGCCGAGGAGAAGCCCTGCATGTCGGAGATCGACTTCGTGGACACCGTGCCGCTGATCAGCTTGGTGAAGCCGAGGTTCATGCCGGTCAGCATCAGGAAGGTGCCGAGCGTGATGATGAAGCTCGGCGGGTCCGTGCGGGTCAGCATGACGCCGTTGAAGACGCCGATCGCCAGCGTGACGACCAGCGAGACGAGGACGCCGACCCAGACGTTCGCGGTCATCTGGTAGCTGAACATCGAGGAGATCAGCGCGGAGCTGGTCACCATGACGCCCGCGGAGAGGTCGAACTCGCCGCCGATCATCAGCAGCGCGACCGGTACGGCCATGATGCCGATCGTCGAGGAGGCGTACAGCACCGTGCTGAGGCTCGCGGCCCGTACGAAGCTGTCGGCGAAGATCGCGAAGAAGAGGAAGACCGCGATCGCGCCGACCACGGAGCCGAGCTCGGGCCGGCCCATGAGTCTGCGCAGGGGCGAGGTCTTCAGGAGGCGCTCGTCGACCTTGGTGTCGGGCGACGGCGCGGGTGCAGGCGCAGTGGCGCTCATCGGGTCCCCCGCTTGGTGTACTCCTCGAGCGCGGCGGCCTGATCCTTGGTGATGATCTGCGGGCCGGTGAGGACCGGCTTGCCGCCGCCGAGGACATCGGCGTTGTACTTGTAGAGCCACAGCAGGTCCACGGCCTCGTACCCCTGGAGGTAGGGCTGCTGGTCGACCGCGAAGCCGAGGGTGCCGTCCTTGAGTTCCGAGGCCACCTTCGCGTTCAGGTCGAAGGTGTCGATCTCGGCCTTGCTGCCCGCGTCGGCCTTCGCCTTCACGGCGGTGTCCGCGTACGGGGCGCCGAGCGTGACGACCGTGTCGATGGACTTGTCGGCCTGCAGCTTGGCGCCGATGGAGGACTGCACGTCCGGCATGCTGGTGCCCTGGACGTAGAGGTTCTGCACGGTGCCGTGGAAGGTGTTCTTCACACCCGCGCAGCGCTGCTCGTGGCCGACGTTGCCCTGCTCGTGCAGGATGCACAGGGCCTTCTTGCGGCCCCGCTTGTTCAGCTCCTCGCCGACCGCCTCACCGGCGATCGTCTCGTCCTGCCCGATGTGGGCGAGTGCGCCGAACGCCTTGGACTGCTCGGAGCCGGAGTTCACCGTGATCACGGGAATGCCGGCCTTCTCGGCGCGCGCGACGGCGGCCTTCATCGCGTCCGGCTTGGCCAGCGTGACGATGATGCCGTCGACCTGCTTGTCCACGGCGGCGTCGACGAGCTGCGCCTGCTGCTGCGCCTCGGCGTTGTGCGAGTACAGGAAGTTGATGTTGTCCTTGACCGCGGCCTGCTTGGCGCCGTTCTGCACGATGTCCCAGAACGTGTCGCCATCGCCCGAATGGGTGATCATCGCGAAGGTCCACTTGGGCGTGTTCACCGCGGCCCTGCCCTGGGCCGCCGCCGCCTTACGGGCATCCTCGGCCCGCTTCCCGCCGGTGCTGCTGCATCCCGCGAGGGACACCCCCAGCGCCCCTGCGAGCGCGATGCTTACCCAGGTCCGAGTCCGTGCCACGAGGCCGTGCCCTTCTTGCTGTGTTCTTTGGTGCGCCGGGGCCTGCGAAGCGGCCCGGCGGGCCGTTCCGCAGGCCCCGGGGGCCGACATCTCGTCGGCCCCAAACGCCCAAGTATCGAACACTGGGATCGTGCACCCCATCAGCGGGTCCCGCGCGCGGTGTACTTCTCGAGGGTCGAGGCGTCCTTCTCGGTGATGATGGCCGGGCCGGTCAGGACCGTCTTGCCGCCGCCGAGGATGTCGCCGTTGGTCTTGTAGAGCCACAGCATGTCGATGGCCTCGTAGCCCTGGAGGTAGGGCTGCTGGTCGACCGCGAAGCCGACCTCCTTGGCCTGAAGGCGCTTGACCACCTCGGCGTTCAGGTCGAAGGTGTCTATCTCCGCCTTGCTGCCCGCGTCGGCCTTGGCCTTCACCGCGACGGCGGCGATCGGAGCGCCCAGGGTGACGACGGCGTCGATGCCCTTGGTCGCCTGGAGCTTCGCCTCGACGGAGGACTGGCTGGCGGGGGCGTTGGTGCCGTCGACATTGAGGTTCTCGACCGTGCCCTTGAAGGTCTTCTTCACACCCGCGCAGCGCTGCTCCAGCGAGACGTTGCCCTGCTCGTGGATGACGCAGACGGCCTTCTTCAGGCCCCGGTTGTTCAGCTCCTCGCCGACGGCCTCACCGGCGACCGACTCGTCCTGGCCGAAGTGCGCGAGCGCCCCGAACTGCTGGGAGAACTCGGCACCGGAGTTGATCGTGACGACCGGGATGCCCGCCTGCTCGGCCTTGGCGAGGACGTCCTTCATGGCATCGGGCTTGGCCAGGGTGACGACGATGCCGTCGACCTTCTTGTCGATGGCGGCCTGAACGAGCTGGGCCTGCCCGCCCGCTTCCTTGTCGTTCGAGTACAGGAAGTCGACGTTGTCCTTGCTCGCCGCCTGCTTGGCACCGCTCTGCACGATGTCCCAGAAGGTGTCGCCCTCGCCGGAGTGCGTCACCATCGCGATCTTCAGACGGGGCGTACTCGCGGCCTTGCCGCCGCTCCCGCCGGCGCTCGCCTTGGTCTCGGAGTCCTTGCCACCGGAGTTGCTGCAGCCGGCCGCGAGCGCGATCACGGCGATCACCGCCGCTGCCGTTCGGGCTGTACGCATGGTCGGAACACCCTCTTTTCCGCCGCACCTTTGCGGCTGAGGGGAGTTCTAGCTTTGCGACCGCACACCAGTCAATGGACTTTTTAGAACATTCTTACGATTCAAATTCGGCCTCGCCGAAGCCGATTCACCACCCCTTCACGACGGCTTCACGGCCGTACGAGGAGCTGGAATTCGAAGGAGTAGCGCGAGGCACGGTACATGTGGCTGCCGAACTCCACCGCGCGTCCGGTGTCGTCGAAGGTGGTGCGCTGCATGGTGAGCAGCGGTGCCCCCTCGGGCTCACCGAGCCGCTCCCCCTCCTCCGCGGTGGCCGCGCGGGCGCCGACGGACTGGCGGGCGCTGTGCAGCGTGATGCCCGCGGCCCGCATCAGCCGGTACAGACCGGTGGCCTCCATCTGCTCGCTGTCCAGCTCCAGCAGCTCCGGGGGCAGATAGTTGCAGAGGTACGCCATCGGCTCCCCGTGGGCGAGCCGCAGCCGCTCCACCCGGTGCACATCACTGCCCTCGGCCACGCCCAGAGCGGCCGCGACCTCGGCTGACGCCGGTACGACGGTGTTGACGAGCACCCGGGTCGCGGGGCGCTGCCCGGCCGCCTCCAGGTCGTCGTACAGACTGCTGAGCTCCAGGGGCCGCTTGACCTGGCTGTGCACGACCTGGGTGCCGACACCACGGCGGCGCACCAGCAGACCCTTGTCGACGAGGGACTGGATGGCCTGGCGGACCGTGGGACGGGACAGCCCGAGGCGCCCCGCGAGCTCGATCTCGTTGCCGAGAAGGCTGCCCGGGGTCAGGGTCCCGTGCTCGATCGCTGCCTCCAGCTGTTGGGACAACTGGAAGTACAGCGGGACCGGACTGCTGCGGTCGACGCTGAGCTGGAGCGACACGGTCGGATCCTCTTCTGTTTTCGGCACGGGCCGAGCGTAGCTCCGGGAGATGTTGACGGGAAGTTGTGTAGTTCGATTGTCCGGACAAAGCATTGACAGCGTGCCTGGTAGGCCCTCACTTTGTTCCCATGCGCATCGGATTGATCGGAACGGGTCGCATCGGCACATTTCACGCGACCGTTCTCAACCGCCACCGTGAGGTCGGCTCCCTCATCGTCACGGATGCGGACTCGGTGAGGGCACAGATGGTCGCGGACCGGTTGGGCGCCACGGCGGCCCCCAGCGTGGACGAGATCTTCACCTGGGGTGTGGACGCCGTGGTGATCACGGCGGCCACCTCGGCGCACGGCGAACTGATCGGTAGGGCGGCACGCATGGGGCTCCCGGTGTTCTGCGAGAAGCCCATCGCCGTCGATCTGCCCGGCACGCTGTCCGCGCTCGCCGAGGTCGACGCGGCCGGCACGGTCCTGCAGCTGGGTTTCCAGCGCCGCTTCGACACGGGCTACGCGACCGCGCGCGAGGCGGTGCGCTCGGGACGGCTCGGACGGCTGCACACGATCCGCGCGATGACCTCCGACCAGTCGCCGCCCCCGGCCGCGTACCTCCCGATCTCCGGCGGCATGTACCGCGACTGCCTCGTCCATGACTTCGACATGCTGCGCTGGATCACCGGCCGCGAGGTCGTCGAGGTGTACGCGATGGGTTCCGACGCCGGGCCCTCGATGTTCCGTGAGGCGCATGACATCGACACGGCCGCCGCCGTCCTCACCCTGGACGACGGCACGCTCGCCACGGCGACCGCGACCCGGCTGAACGGCGCGGGCTACGACGTACGCATGGAGCTGGCCGGCGAGCTGGACCAGATCGGCGTCGGCCTGGACGACCGTACGCCGATCGCCTCCACCGAACCGGCCGGACCACCGGCCGCCGACAAGCCGTGGACCGGTTTCCTGGAGCGCTTCGGCCCTGCCTACGAGGCCGAGCTCGCCGCCTTCGTCGACGTCGTGCGCGGCGAACGCGCCAACCCCTGCGACGGGCAGGAGGCCCTGCACGCACTGCGCATCGCCGAGGCCTGCGAGCTGTCGCGGCTGGAGAGACGCCCGGTGTATCTGGCGGAGATCCCCGGCAGACGGGACTGAGCGATCACGTCGGTGCCGCTCCCCACCCGAGCCCGCACCACCGTCCCCCCTTCACTCACCCCATTCATCCCCACGCACCACCACTCACCAGCGCACCGGCAGACCGCGCATCAGCATGCCGGAGAGCCGGTCACCAGGGGGCCCGGCCGACGCGAGATCCGGGCATCTGTCCAGCAGGGAGCGCAGCGCGACCCGGGCTTCGAGACGGGCCGGCGGCGCACCCAGGCACGGCTCCGCCGCATGGCGGTACGTCGCCGTCTCGACCGGTCCCTCGAAGCGCAGCGCCTCCTCCACCGCGCCGTCGAGGAGCGTCATGTCGGCCCGCGCGCGGCGAGCTGGTCGGGGTGGGTGAGCAGGGCGTGCACACCGCTCGTGATCAAGTTGACCGTGGTCTCGTGGCCCGCGACCAGCAGGATGAACGCCATCCCGCGCAACTGCCGTGCACCGCTTGTCCTCGATCAGCGTCCGGGACGCCGAGCAACTCGCAGATGACGGTGATCGGCAGCGGGCAGGCGAACGAGTCGACGAGGTCGGCGCCCCCCCTTCGGCATCATCTCGTCCACCAGTTCGTCGGTGATCTGCTGGACGCGCGGGTGCAGCGCCTCCACCCGCCGCATGGTGAACGCGCCCGTGACGAGGGAGCGCAGCCGGGTGTGCTCCGGCGGGTCGGCGATCAGTCCCGTCGTCCTTCCCACGTGCGGGCCTCATGCTCAGTGCCCGTCGTCTCCCTCCAGAAGTCCCGCGTCGTACGTCAACAGGGCGATCTGCACACGGTTGTTGAGGCCGAGCTTGGCGAGGATCCGCGAGACATGGGTCTTGACGGTGGCGACGCTCATGTACAGCTCGGCGGCGATCTCGGCGTTGGAGGAGCCCCGGCCGACAGCCACGGCGACCTCGCGTTCACGGTCGTTGAGCGTGCCCATCCGGTCCCGGGCGCCGGTACGCCGCCCGCCCGGCGCCCCACCGGCCGCGTGCTCCATCAACTGGCGGGTGACGGCGGGCGAGAGCACGGGATCACCGGCCGCGACCCGGCGTACCGCGTCGAGGATCTGCATGGGCGGCGTGTCCTTGAGGACGAACCCGGCGGCACCCGCGCGCAGCGCCCGCAGCACCTGGTCGTCGGCGTGAAACGTGGTGAGGACCACGACCTGCGGCGCGTCCTCGCGCCCCCGCAGCCGTTCGGTGGCCGTGAGGCCGTCGATCACCGGCATCCGGATGTCCATCAGGACGACGTCCGGGCGGGTGCGGTCGACGAGCGCCTCGACCTCGCCGCCGTCCGCGGCCTCGCCGACGATCTCGATGTCGTCGGCGCCGCCCATCATGAAGGACAGGCCGGCCCTGACCAGCGGATCGTCGTCGACGAGAAGCAGCCGGATCGCATTCATGGTGCCTACCGTAGGTGCCCGCCGGGGCATTACCCACGCTTCGACCGCGGCGAACGACTACCGTCGGCCGCCAGGACAGTCTCGACGGGGTCTCTCCCAGGAGTGAGGAGTTCAGTGCGCTATCGGCTCTTGGGCAGGACCGGCCTGCGCGTCTCGGAGCTGTTCCTCGGTGCCATGACGTTCGGGGAGCAGGGAGGGGTGGGAGCGCCGAAGGAGGAGTGCGCGCGGATCCTCGACACGTACGCGGAGGCGGGCGGCAACGTGGTGGACACGGCCGTCAACTACCGCGGCGGCGCCAGCGAGGAGATCGTGGGGGAGTTACTCAGAGGCCGACGCGACCGTTTCGTCCTCTCCACCAAGTACACCGTCTCCCGTGACGGCACCGACCCGAACGCCGCCGGGAACCACCGCAAGAACCTCGCCCTCTCCCTGGAGACGAGCCTGCGGCGCCTCGACACGGACTACATCGACGTCTACTGGGTGCACATCTGGGACCGGAACACACCGGTCGAGGAGACCATGCGCGCCCTGGACGACGCCGTACGGTCCGGCAAGGTCCTGTACGTGGGTATCTCGGACGCGCCCGCCTGGGTGGTCTCGCGGGCCAACACCCTTGCCGAGTGGCGGGGTTGGTCACCCTTCGCCGCACTCCAGGTGCCCTACAGCCTGCTCAGCCGCGACGCGGAGCGCGAGCTCCTCCCGATGGCGGAGACCCTCGGCATGTCGGTGGCCGCCTGGAGCCCGCTGCACAACGGCGTCCTGTCGGGCAAGTACACACGTCCGGGCGGCGTGGCCCCCGGCACGGCGACCCGCCTCTCCCCCGAGGCGATCGGGGAACTCGAACGGACGGTGGCCGAAGCGGTCCAGTCGGCGGCCGACGAACTCGGCGCCTCCCCGGCGCAGGTGGCCATCGCCTGGACCATGGCCCACTCCCCCACCGTCCACCCCATCATCGGCGCCCGCCACGTCACCCAGCTCGCCGACAACCTGGGCGCAAGCGAACTCACCCTCCCCGACCACGTACTGACCGGCCTGGAGGAGGCCACCGCCTTCCGCACAGGCTTCCCGACAGACTTCATCGACGAAACAGCGAGCTGGGTATACGGCACCGCAGGCCACCGAGTAATCCCCCGCAAGCCCTGACACACCCGCAGCCGCGATGCAACGCAAGGGGCCGTGGCGGTACGTCGCAAGCCCGTCGCTCACGTTCGGATCGAGCAGCGGCTCCCTTGCCCGGCCCACGTCTGATCCAGCGGCGACGGGCTCGACGCACCGCCACGGCCCCGACCCACCCACGACCGCGAGCGCACCCCACGACCGCGGGCGCAACCGCGGGCGCACCCCCACGCTCACCCACCCCACGGCAGCCACGCCCGCACCAAGAAGCCCCCACCCCCGTCGGACCCGTGCTCCAGACGCCCCCCGGCCAAAGTGGCCCGCTCGGTCAGCCCGATCAGCCCCTGCCCCGAACCCGGCACATGCGGCACCTCCCCCGGAGGAGCGGGGTTGCGCACGGACACACTCACGCCGTCACCCGGGGCCCCCGAGACATCCACCGTGACCTCCGCCCCCGGAGCGTGCTTACGAGCGTTCGTCAGCCCTTCCTGGGCGATGCGATACACGGTCCGCCCGACAGAGGCGGGCACAGCCGCGGCATCGGCGACCCGCAGATCGAGGGCCACCTTCATCCCCGCCTCACGCGACTCGGAGACCAGCGCGTCCAACGCGCCGAGCGTCGGCTGCGGCCGCCCCGCGTCGTCGGAGTCACCCGCCCGCAGCACCCCGATGATCTCCCTCAGATCCTGCAGGGCCTCGTGCGCGCTCTCCCGGATCACCCCGGCGGCCCGCGCGACATCCTCGCGAGGCGCGTCCGGACGGAACTCCAACGCTCCCGCGTGCACGCTCAACAACGTCAGCCGGTGCGCGAGCACATCGTGCATCTCGCGCGCGATCGCCTCGCGCGCCAACCGCTGCGCCTGTTCGGCCCGCAGCGCGGCCTCCGTCTCGGCCCGCCGTGCCCGGTCCCGCAGACTCAGCATGAGCTGCCGCTTGGACCGTACGAACATGCCCCAGCCGACGACCGCCAGGGTCAGCAGCGCGGTGATGGCGATGGCGGCGGCGTAGGACAGATCGGGATCGGGGCGCAGCCAGAAGTAGACCGGAAGCAGGGCGAGCTGGACACCGGCGACCCAGCCCACGTACTTGAGGGGCCGGTGCACGGCGAGCGTGAAGAGGGCGACCAGACCTGCGCCGCCCGAGGTGGTCGAGAGCAGTCCGACGGGGACCATCGCCACGGCCAGCCCCAGCGGCCAACGGCGGCGCGACCAGACGGCGAGGCAGGCGAGTCCGCCGATCCACTGGTCGACGACGGCGAGGGCGTGCGGGGTGTCCGGGTCGCGGGTCAGCGTGTGCGCGGCCATCGCCCCGATGACGACGGCCGGCACGAAGCAGCCGAAGTCGACCATCCAGTCACGCGCGGTACGCCGGGGCCGTCCGCCCCGCCCCGTCCGCTCGGGGTCGAGCTCCGCGACCACGGCCGACGGCAGCAGCCAGCGCCGCCCGGGCAGAACGGGTGCCGTCGGCACCGGATTGTCACCACTCACGGTCGCCAAATCTACGAGGTCCGCCCCGCGGGCACCTCCCCCGCGACGGCGATCGTCGACCAAAGTAGCGGCGCCGCATACTTTCGTCCGGACGTACCTCGCCCCGCGGCCCATGAACGTGGGGGGGAACCGCGGGGCGAGGATCATCCGCAAACCGGTTGAACCAGATGAACCAGATGAAGCAGATGAAGCAGATGAAGCGATCAAACCAGCCGTACGCGCAGCCCTCGGCTCAGCAGCCGAAGTTGATCAGCTTGAACGTGACGTAGTGGTCCGAGGTGTAGTAGTCCTCCTGCGTCTTCTTGCCGGTCACGATGCGCTTGGCGCCACGCGTCGAGGAGCCCGGCGTGATGACGGTGTACTCGTGGTAGTACCCGGTGGACTGCGAGGGCAGGACACCCTCCCGGTTCTGGAAGACGACCCCGTCCTGCGAGTACGGGAAGGGACCGCCGGACGCGATCAGGTCCAGCGTGTCGTACGCCTGCGACGGCAGCTTGCTGTAGCAGATGCTGCCCACGGCGGTGGCCGCCGCGTTGGCGGGGACCACGGTGGTGCCGCCGATGAGCAGCGCGGACGTGAAGGCGACCAGGGCGCCGATACGAGTGATTCGTGGGGGGAATCTCATGACTCTAGGATGACGCGCGTAGACCCTGGCATGTCAATGTCAAGGCGGAGGATTTCTCCCGCCAAGTCCGATGAATTTTCCGGGAGTTAACGAAGCCCGACACGACGCCGTGCGCGGTCAGCTGCTCGTGGGGCCTTCGGCGGTAGTGTGCCGAGGGACGGTGCAGTGCGCACACGACGCCATCCACGGTGAGGGGCGATGATCGTTTCGGTGGTGTCGATGCCGGAGGGCGTCGTCGCTCGCACCGGTCTGGCACAGGCCCGGGAGCGCCTCACGGCGACCTCCGGCTTCGTGATCGTGGACATCGACCTGGGGGTCGAACCCCCGTCCGACGAGGAGCCGCTCACCCGTCGGCTCGGACTGGACGACGCGGCCGGCGAGTGGCTCGGCAGAGCGGACCAGCACGTCCGGGCCGAGTACCGCGGCGGCACTGCCATCGGCGTCGTTCCGGTGGTCTGCGGAGACGAGGTCACCCATATCCATGTCCTCGCCGACGAGCGCCGCTTCATCACGGTGCATCACGGGCCCGTCGAACTGATCGAGGCTTTCCTCGACCGGTTGCCGCAGGACCCGCCCCCCGACGTGATGACGACGCTGTTCCTGTTTCTGCAAGGGGTCCTGGAGACCTTTCGCCGGGCCGTCACGCAGGCCCATCTGGAGGTCGAGGACCTGGAGGAGGCGATGTTCGAGCGGCGGCAGCCGGAGCATGTCCAACGGCTGGCCCAGCTGCGACGGCGCGCGGCCCGTCTGCATCGCGCGTTCCTGCCGTACGCCGCGGTCGCCCAGGAGATCCTGGTGCGCCGCAGGATGGCGGATCACCACCTCTCGGAGGAACGGCAGGCGATGAACCGGCTGCACGAGCACACCGTGCAGCTGGTCCTCGTGGAGATCGAGGCGCTGCGGGACGCGGCCCGGCGGGCCGCGACCAGCTACGCGTCGCTCGTCGCCGATCAGCAGAACGTCGTGATCAACAGACTCACCATCGTCTCGATGGTCTTCTTGCCGCTGTCGTTCCTGACCGGCTTCTTCGGCATGAACTTCGCCTACCTCACCAACCGGCTGACGAGCGAGGACTCCTTCCTGGAGTTCGGCGTGGGTCTGCAGGTGGGTGCCGTGGTGGTCGCCCTGTACTACGTGCTGTACCGCACGCACTGGCGGCAGCTGCGCGACAGCCGTACCCGCGACGCCGCCGACGACCAGTCCTGATCGCAGCCCGCCGAAGCCCCGCGTGGTGGCGCGGCCTCAGCCGCCGAGCTCCTGGTGCCTGGCCGTCAGGGCCGTGGCGCCCTCCTCCGTGAGGGAGCCGAACAGACGCAGGCGGGAGATGCCTCCGTCGGGGAAGATGTCCACGCGCGCGTGGGTCCCGATCACGGGCGCGGCGAGGACGAAGCGGTGGTTGGTGTCGGGCTGGAGGCGCGTACGGGGAAGGATCTCCGTCCAGTCGCCGTCGTCGCCGTCCTTGACCGACACCGAAGCCCAGCCGGCGCTGTTGCCCTTCAGGTACGCCGTGTCGATCTCCAGGGCGCGGATCTCGGACTGGGCGACCAGCTGGTAGCGGATCCAGTCGTTGCCCTGGTCGCGGCGGCGACGGGTCTCCCAGCCGTCGTCCATCTTGCGGGAGCGTCCGGGCTGGATGGTGTTCGTGGCGGGCGAGTAGAAGAGGTTGGAGGCGTCCTCGACCCGGCCGCCGTTCTCCAGGGCGAGAACGTCGAAGGTGCCGAGCGCGGAGAGCCACTCCGGGTCGGCCACGACCTCGCCGTAGGCGCGCAGCCGGGCGATGCCGCCGTCGGGGTGCTGGTTGACGCGGAGGTGGGTGAAGCGCTGCTCGACGGAGACGGCGAAGCCGTTGGCGGCGTGGCCGCCGACCGCCGTGCGCGGTACGAGCGTCGTCCACTTCACGTCGTCCGCGAGGAGTTCCTCCGGTGACGGGGATCCGGGCACCGAGGCGCCCTCGACCGACACCGCCTGGGGGTAGTTGCCGCGGAAGTGGGCCGTGTCGACGACCACCCCACGTACGACACCGGGTGCGCCGAGCCGGACGAGCGCCCAGTCGTGGTCCTCGGCCGTCGGCCACGGGTGCTCGGCCGAGGCGCCGCGGCGCCGCCGCGTCTCCCAGCCGTCCATGACCTTGCCCTTGTGCCCGAAGTGCTCGGGGTCGAACTCGGCCCGCCCGGGCAGCAGGAGGTTCTCCCGCTGGGCGAAGAACTCGTCGTTGGCGGCGATGACCCCGGCGCCGAGCTGCCGGTCGGCGAGGTTGGCGTACTGGGTGAAGGGGAAGTCGGCGGTGCGGTGGTCCGCGTACGGGTCGCCGCCTCCGTAGGGGTTCGCGTCGCCGGTGAAGTGAGGAATCGCCGTCACGTTGATCAGGTCTGCCTTTCGAGGTCGGCCGCTGCGGGGGCGGGTACGGGTGCGTTCGAGGACTACGGGGTACGCGTCAGGAGTTCGCCGCCGGGGGCGCCGAACGCGCCGTCGGCCACGATGCGCTCGCCCCGCAGCCAGGTGGACTTCACGACCCCGCTGAGCGTGCGGCCGGCGTAGGCCGTGACCCGGTTGCGGTGCTGCAGCGCGGCGGGATCCACGGTGAAGGTCTCGTCGGGGGCGAGGACGGCGAAGTCGGCGTCACGGCCCACCGCGATGGCTCCCTTGCGAGAGTCCAGGCCCACCAGTCGGGCGGTGCGCGTGGACATCCAGCGGACCACGTCCTCCAGGCTGTGACCGCGCTTACGGGCCTCCGTCCAGACCGCCGACAGGCTCAGCTGGAGCCCGGAGATGCCGCCCCAGGCGGTCGCGAAGTCGTCCGTCTTCAGGTCGGCCGTGGACGGCGAGTGGTCGGTGACGACGCAGTCGATCGTGCCGTCGGCCAGCGCCTGCCACAGCAGGTCCTGGTTGGCGGCCTCGCGGATGGGCGGGCAGCACTTGAACTCGCTCGCCCCGTCCGGGACTTCCTCCGCCGTCAGGGTCAGGTAGTGGGGGCAGGTCTCCACCGTGATCCGCACGCCCGCACGCTTGGCGTCGGCGATCAGGGGCAGCGCGTCGGAGGACGACAGGTGCAGCACGTGCACACGCGCGTGGAGACGTTCGGCCTGCGCGATGAGGTTGCCGATGGCGGTGTCCTCGGCGTCGCGCGGGCGCGAGGCCAGGAAGTCGGCGTACTTCCGTCCGCCCTTCTGAGGGGCGGCGGCGAGGTGGTGCGGGTCCTCGGCGTGCACGATGAGCAGACCGTCGAACGCGGCGATCTCGGCCAGGGACCGGGCCAGTTGTTCCTGGTCCAGTTCGGGGAACTCGTCCACGCCGGACGGCGACAGGAAGGCCTTGAAGCCGAAGACTCCCGCGTCGTGCAGCGGGCGCAGGTGCTTGACGTTGTCGGGGAGGGCACCGCCCCAGAAGCCGACGTCGATGTGCGCCTTGGAGCGGGCGACGTCCTGCTTCGTACGGAGGTGGTCGACCGTGGTCGTCGGCGGGAGGGAGTTGAGCGGCATGTCGACCAGGGTGGTGATGCCACCGGCCGCGGCGGCGCGCGTCGCGGTCCAGAAGCCCTCCCACTCCGTGCGGCCAGGGTCGTTGACATGCACGTGGGTGTCGACCAGACCCGGCAGGAGGACGTCGTCCCCGAAGTCCTCCAGGCGGGCGCCGGGCGGCACCTCGGCGTCGTACGCGAGCACGGCCGTGATCTTGCCCGCGGCGACCGCGACCGTGGCGGCGCGCGTCCCTTCGGGAGTGATGACGCGCGTCGAGCGCAGCATCAGTTCGACCCATCCGACGTCGGACACCCGGACCCCTCTCTCTGCCGCTGTCGACTCCCGCTGCCGCAGTTAACTTCCACGTAACGGAATTCAACGTTCTGTTGAAGGAGTCTTCACTCAAGCCCTCGCGTCGTCAAGGGCCCACCCCTCCACCCTGCCCCCGAACGCACCCCTCTGGATATTTCCACAGAATGGAATTAGAATTCCGCAAAGCAGAACTTAGCTACGGACCCCCAGGGAGTCAACCAACAGCCGGGTAGGCTGCATCACTGCCTGTCAGCCGTGAAAGGACCGCGCCGTGCCTGCGTCCAGCGCCAGCACCACCGACGCCGCCAAGTCATCCGCCCCGAGCGGTGGCGTCCAGTCCCTCGAGCGCGCCTTCGACCTGCTCGAGCGCATGGCCGACGCCGGCGGAGAGGTCGGCCTGAGCGAGCTCTCCGTGAGCAGCGGGCTGCCGCTGCCCACCATCCACCGCCTCATGCGCACGCTGGTGGCCTGCGGTTACGTACGTCAGCAGTCGAACCGCCGCTACGCGCTCGGCCCCCGCCTGATCCGCCTGGGCGAGTCCGCCTCCCGGCTGCTCGGCACCTGGGCGCGCCCCTATCTCGCCCGTCTGGTCGAGGAGACCGGCGAGACCGCGAACATGGCGCTGCTCGACGGGGACGAGATCGTGTACGTGGCACAGGTGCCCTCCAAGCACTCGATGCGCATGTTCACCGAGGTGGGGCGCCGGGTGCTGCCGCACTCCACGGGCGTGGGCAAGGCCCTGCTCGCGAACACCCCGGCGGACGAGGTGCGCGCACTGCTCGCCCGTACCGGCATGCCCGCCGCGACGGACAAGACGATCACCACCCCGGACGGCTTCCTCGCCGCGCTGGAGGAGGTGCGCCGACTCGGTTACGCGGTGGACGACAACGAGCAGGAGATCGGCGTGCGCTGCCTCGCCGTCTCGGTCCCCGACTCCCCCACGGCCGCCGCCATCTCGATCTCCGGTCCCGCGGGCCGGGTCACGGACGTGGCCACCGAGAAGATCGTGCCCGTGCTCCAGCAGGTCGCGGCGGAGCTGTCGGAGGCACTGGCGAGCTCGGGCCCGACGGCCTGACCGGAGCGCACCCGGGGTCACCCGGCGGCGAACTCGGCGAAGTCCCGCGCCATGGCCCGGCGCAGGGCACGGCGTTCGCGGCGCGCTAGGAGTTGTCTTCAAATGTCACGCCCACATCAGGAGCGATGCGAGGGCGACGGCGGCCAGGTAGGACTCGGCGGTCTTGTCGTAACGGGTGGCGATGCCGCGCCCCTGCTCGATAGACGGGTGAGTGATCACCTCCTGCCCGACCGGCGTACCCCGATCCCGCCGAATCCCCGTACGCCGCGCGCTCGCTGTACAGACACGCGACGGCGGTGGCGATCCACTCCCCTGCTGCCCGCTCAGGGTGCCGCTCGATCAGCACCGCTCGGACCTCCTCGACGATCGTCTCCTGACCCATCGCCGAGTCACGGTGCGCCCAGGTCTCATCGCGTGCTCCCGCAGGTAGCCGAGCACGTCCTCGAGCACCTGCGTTCCGTCGATGTCGCCATGGCCAGGGACCGCGGTCCGCGGTTTGGCCGCCGCCAGCCGGGCCATGGCCTCGATCCAGCCGAGACCGCTCACGACGGTGTCGTCCCGCACTGGTTGCCTCAGCCAGGGGCGTGCCATGCCTGGTTACTGCCTGTTTCCGAACCATGCCGATTGGAATTCCCGGCTCCCTCACCTGCACTGCCGTACACCCCGCCACGACCTGCACACTCGGTGTATACATGCCACGTATACACATCGCGTATACACGGTGTGTAGAGTGCGGGTCATGTCCATCGGTCACACCCTTTTGGGGCTCCTGGAGTCCGGCCCGCGACACGGCTACGACCTCAAGCGGGCCTTCGACGAGAAGTTCGGTCACGACCGGCCGCTGCACTACGGCCAGGTCTACTCGACGATGTCCCGGCTGCTGAAGAACGGTCTCGTCGAGGTCGACGGGATCGAGGCGGGCGGCGGCCCCGAGCGCAAGCGCTACGCGATCACCGACGCCGGCATCACCGACGTACAGCGGTGGCTGGCGACCCCGGAGAAGCCGGAGGAACACCTTCAGTCGACCCTCTACACCAAAGTCGTCCTCGCGCTGCTCACCCACCGGGACGCCGCCGACATCCTGGACACCCAACGCTCCGAGCACTTGCGCAGCATGCGCATCCTGACCGACCGCAAGCGCAAGGGCGATCTGGCGGACCAGCTGATCTGCGACCACGCCCTCTTTCACCTGGAGGCGGACCTGCGCTGGCTGGAGCTGACCGCCGCCCGACTCGACAAACTCCGTGAGGCTGTAGCCCGATGACGACTTCTCCCCCTGGTTCCCTGCTCACCGCGCAAGATCTGCGCAAGACCTATGGGCACACCCACGCCCTCGACGGCGCCGAGTTCTCCATCCACCCCGGCGAAGTCGTCGCCGTCATGGGCCCCTCCGGCTCCGGCAAGTCGACGCTGCTGCACTGCCTCGCGGGCATCCTGCCGCCCGACTCCGGGTCGATCACCTACAACGGGCGCGAGGTGACGACGATGAGCAACGCCCAGCGCAGCGCCTTACGCCGCTCCGAGTTCGGCTTCGTGTTCCAGTTCGGGCAGCTCGTGCCGGAACTGACCTGCGTGGAGAACGTCGCCCTGCCGCTCAGGCTGAACGGCACCTCCCGCAAGGAAGCCGAGCGGGCGGCGCTCGGCTGGATGGAACGCCTGGAGGTCGACGACCTGAAGGGCAAGCGGCCCGGCGAGGTCTCCGGCGGCCAGGGCCAGCGCGTCGCCGTGGCCCGCGCGCTGGTCACCGGACCGCGCCTGCTGTTCGCCGACGAACCGACCGGCGCGCTCGACTCCTACAACGGCGAGCGCGTGATGGACCTGCTCACCGACGCGGCCCGCTCCACCAACGCCGCCGTCGTCCTCGTCACCCACGAGACACGGGTGGCCGCCTACTCCGACCGCGAGATCGTCGTACGCGACGGCAAGTCCCGGGACATGGAGCGCGCCATATGAGTCCGCGCCAGTGGTCCAGAGACCTGGCCATGGGAGCCCGGTTCGCCGTCACCGGCGGCCGCGAGGGCTGGGGCCGAATGACGCTGACAGCGGTCGGCGTCGGCCTCGGCGTGGCCCTGCTCCTGTTGTGCACCGCGATGCCCAACGTGTTCACCTCCCGCAGCAAGGTGGAGGACGCCCGCTACGCCAACATGTACTCCCAGAAGGTCCCGCCCAAGGCCGACAACACTCTCCTGATCGCCGACGCCGACACCACCTGGCACGACGACAACGTCCAGGGCCGGTTCGTCGAACCCGAGGGCAGGCGGGCGCCGCTGCCCCCGGGGGTCGACCGCTTCCCGGGTAAGGGCGAGATGGTGGTCTCCCCCGCGCTCAAGGACCTGCTGGACTCGGACGACGCGAAACTGCTGCGGGAGCGCCTGCCGTACAAAATCACCGGCACGATCGGCGAGAGCGGGCTGATCGGCTCGCACGAACTGGCTTACTACGCGGGCGCCTCGGGGTTGAAGCTCACGGACTCCTCCCGGGTGACGCGGCTGGCCAAGTTCGGCAAACCGGACGCGACGCCCGAGAAGAGCGACCCGGTGCTGTTGCTCATGGTCTTGGTCGTGTTCGTGGTGCTGCTGACGCCGGTCGCCGTGTTCATCGCCGCCGCCGTCCGCTTCGGCGGTGAGCGCCGCGACCGCCGACTGGCCGCGCTGCGCCTGGTCGGCTCGGACAGCCACATGACCCGGCGGATCGCGGCGGGCGAGGCGCTGGCCGGAGCCCTGCTCGGCCTGGCCGTGGGCACCGGCTTCTTCTTGCTCGGCCGCCAGAAGCTGGGCACCGGCGAGTTGCTGGGCGTGAGCGTCTGGCCCAGCTACCTCGATCCCACTCCCGCGCTTGCCGCGCTGGTCGCGGTGGCGGTACCGGTCGCCGCGGTGCTGGTCACGCTGCTCGCGATGCGCGGCGTGGTCGTCGAACCCCTCGGTGTCGTGCGCGCGGCCAAGCAGCGCCCCCGCCGGCTGTGGTGGCGGCTGCTGCCGCCGCTGGCCGGCCTCGCGATGCTCTACCCGATGATCGGCAAGGGCCGCAAGAACGGCGACTTCAACCAGTACCTCGTCATCAGCGGCGTGCTGCTGCTGCTGATCGGCATCACCGCGCTGCTGCCCTGGGTCGTGGAGGCGGTCGTCGTCCGGCTCGGCAAGGGCCCGCTGTCCTGGCAGCTGGCCGTGCGACGACTGCAGTTGAGCAGCGGCACTGCCGCCCGCATGGTCAACGGCATCGCCGTCGCGGTGGCCGGGGCCATCGCGCTGCAGATGCTGTTCACGGGAACGCAGAGCCAGTACACCAAGGCCACCGGCAAGGACCCTGGCCGGGTCCAGATGCAGGTCGACTTCAGCGACCGCAAGCCGCTGTCCGGTGTCGAGCGCGAATTCACCGGCACCAAGGGGGTACGGGCCGCAGTGGCCCCGGCCATCTCGCAGTACGGGGACGCACGTCGCAACCCGAAGAACAGCAACGGCCTCACCGTGGGTAACTGCACCGCCCTGCGCGAACTCGCCACGCTTCCCTCCTGCAAGGACGGCGACGTGTTCATCACGCGAACGAGGAGCCACTACACCTCCCCCAGCAACGCCGACGAAATCGCCGTGGTGAAGCCCGGTCGGCAGCTCTACATCGACCCGTCGTACGACGGCGCCGAACGCGGCCTCGAGGTGCCCTGGACCGTTCCGGCGAACGTGCGGGTGGTGGACGCGCGCAAGGACTCACTGCAGGACGCCAACGGTCTGCTGGTCACCCCCGCCGCCCTGCCCGCCAAGGCCGCGCCCGCGGTGTTCTCGGACGGTGTCTACCTGCGTCTGGACCCGTCGGTGCCGGACTCACGGGAGTACATACGCAACGTCGTCGCCCGGATCGACCCCCTGGCACGCACCTACAGCTGGTCGGCGACCCAGGAGGACGCCAAATACGCCTCCATCCGCACCGGCCTGTTCGTCGGCTCCGCCTTCGTGCTGGCACTGATCGGCGCGAGTCTGCTGGTCTCCCAGCTGGAGCAGCTGCGCGAGCGCAGGAAGCTGCTCTCCGCGCTGGTCGCCTTCGGCACCCGGCGCCGCACGCTCACCCTGTCGGTACTGTGGCAGACGGCCCTCCCGGTCGGACTCGGCCTCGTACTGGCCACAACGGTGGGTATCACCCTCGGCTCGGCGCTGCTGAAGATGACCCGTACACCGGTGGCCATGGACTGGGCGAGCGTCCTGACCATGACCGGCGTGGGCGCGGCCGTGGTCGGCGTGGTCACGGTGCTCAGCCTGCCGCCGCTGCTGCGGATGATGCGCCCGGAAGGCCTGCGCACGGAATAACCCCTGGCACATCCCCCGAAGTGGGCTCCTCCTGCCAGGAGGAGCCCACCCCTGCACGCAGGCAAGCCCGGTCGGCATCAGCACAGTCACGTCAGGGCAACCTCGGCGCACAGCAGGATCCGCAGTCGAGGCGAGCACGCCATCAGACGGCGTCGGCCGAGAGCCTGCCTACAGCGACCAGGCAGAACTCTGCGACCGAACGGCTCGTCCGCCTGAGCCTGGCCCGGCCCGCCGGGGCCGGCCCGATCGCGCTCATGGCCTGCCTCAGCCAGGACCGGGCAGCGGGCGTGCGCCGACACCCGGCGGCGGACCGCGGCCCTACGAGCCCCCGCGAGGGCGCCGAGGACCAGGAGGTCGTCCGGGTGCGCGGCCAGTCGGCACAGCGCCCGGTCGGGACGGGCACGGACCACCCTGCGGACGACAGTGACCTCGAGCGGCGTACCTCCGAAGGCCTCCTCGAAGGCGCGGTCGAGCCGGGCAGCGGCCTCGCGGGCGCAGCGGGCGGCCCAGGCGCCGTCGGGGTCGCGGACGGAGAGGACCTCGCCCTCGGGCGGCTCCCACGCGTGTACGGCCACGAGCACGCGGCCGCTGTCGCGGGCGGCGCGGGCGGCGGTCCGCAGCGCGGCGAGGCCGGCGAGCGAGCCGCTGACGCCGACGACGACCTGCCCGGCGGCGGCCATCAGGACGCACCCCGGCGTGGCCGCGGCAGCCCGAGCCCCCCACCGGCGCGGGCGGCGAAGCGCCCCGCGGCCAGCCTGCGCACCCACTCCCGCACCGGCACCAGCACCGGCACCCCCGGCATCCGTGCCTCCTGGCGCCGCTGCATCTCCCGCTCCGCACGATCGGTGAGGCAGTGGTCGCCTCCGTTGCCGCACACGCTCCGCTTCTCGCGGACGTTTCCGGTGTCGATCGACCTCACTCCACTCCCCTTCCCAGGCCAATGCGGGGGGACGATTTCCCCTGGTCCCCGAAGTCTGTACGCTGATTGGCCTGCCCCACAGGGCCAATGCGAGGGAGTTGGCATGGTGAACGGACCGGTGGTCCACGGAATGGACAGGACGCTGGGAAGCCGGCAGCTCGCCGCGCTGCTGTCCGCCGTGCCCCACGCCGACGGCCGCCCCGGGTATCGCGCGCTGGCCGAAGGTGTACGCAGACTGCTGCTCGACGGCCGGATCGCGCTGCACGTCCGGCTGCCCGCCGAGCGCGAGCTGGCCTCCGCGCTCACGGTCAGCCGCACCACGGTGACGGCGGCGTACGACCTGCTGCGGGAGGACGGGTTCGCGCGGAGCCGGCGGGGCGCGGGGACGTGGACCGAACTGCCCGACGGCCACCGCCCGGCCAATGTGGCCTCCTTCCCGACCGAGGACGGGGTGATCGACCTCGCCATCGCGGCGCCCGGCGCGCCCGAGGCGGAGCTCGCCGCGGCCTTCGCGGAGGCGGGCGTCCTGCTGGCCCGGCGGGCCTCGACACCCGGCTTTCACCCCTACGGGATCCCGGAGTTGAGGGCCGCCGTCGCCGAGCGCTTCACCCGGCGCGGGCTGCCGACGCTGCCGGACCAGATCCTCATCACGAACGGGGCGCAGCAGGCCCTCTCGCTGACGCTCGGGCTGCTCGGACGGCCCGGTGACCGGATCCTGGTCGAGAACCCCTCGTATCCGAACGCGCTCGACGCGATGCGCCGCGTCGGACTGCGCACCGCTCCCGTTCCCGTCACGGCGGAGGGCTGGGACCCGGGGCTGATCGACTGCGCACTGCGGCAGGCGGCGCCCCGGCTCGCGTATCTGATCCCCGACTTCCACAATCCGACGGGCCATCTGATGCCGCCTGAACAGCGCCTGGCCGTACTGGAGTCGGTGCGCGCGACCGGCACTTGGCTGGTGATCGACGAGACGATGACGGACATCGCGCTGGATGTGCCCGCAGCCCCGCCGTTCGCCTCGCTCGCGCCGCGCGGGATGAGCGAACAGGTCGTGACCGTGGGGTCGTTGAGCAAGACGCACTGGGGCGGGCTGCGCCTCGGCTGGGTGCGGGCGGGTTCCCGCCTGATCACGGAGCTGGCGACCGCGCGGGTGCCCGCGGACAAGAGTGGTTCGGTCCTGGACCAGTTGGTCGGGCTCGGACTGCTGGCGCGCACGGACGAGGTGCTGCGCGAGCGGCTGCCGCGACTGCGCGCCCAGCGGGGCGCGCTCGCCGACTCACTGGCCCGTCATCTCCCCGACTGGCGCTGGCAGTTGCCGCCCGGCGGGCTGACGCTGTGGATCGACCTGGGCCGCCCGATCGCCTCGTCGCTGGCCCGAGCGGCCCTGGCCCAGGGCCTGCGCATCGAGGGCGGTGCCCGCTTCGGCGCCGACCCTGGCACCCATGAACACCGGCTGCGTTTCCCCTACACCCTGCCGTCCGAGGTGCTCGAGGAGGCCGTACTCCGGCTCACGACCGCCCTGGACCGCGGGCTCAACGCGGCCGGAGCGGAGGCGGCCCGCCCGCAGTGGGTGGTGTGAGGAGCACTCCAAAGACACACCCCGGAGCATGGAGACACACCCAGTAGAAGGCTCCGGCCCCCTCAAGGGCGCCGGGGCGGCTCCCCGAACAGCTCCACCGCGCTGCGTACGCCCGCGAGGCCGGTCGACAGCGCGCTGACCGAGCCGATCGCGCCCGCGATCAGCAGCAGGGAGCGGCGCAGCCGGGGTATCTCGGGCATACCGCTGAGGGCCATCGCGGCGAGCGCGGCGAGCTCGTCCTCGGCGATGCCCCGGTCGGGGAACTCGGCCGGATGCGTGGCGAGTTCACGGCGCAGCCGGGAGACGGCGGTCCGCAGTTCCGCCACCCTCGGATCTTCGTCGCTGCCGGTCACTGGCCTCTGTCCCAAGCTCCGCAACACAGCTCGCCCCCTCGCACGTCCTTGTGCGCACGCCCTTCGCCGGTCTGTCCCACACCCCATGGCGATGGTCGGGCGCCGGGGGACGCGGGCCAGTAAACGCCACCCGATGCGGTGGCGCCACCGCGCGGACCGAAATTCAGCCCCTCGAGACCGTGCCCTCGGCGGCGGGTCAGGTATGCAGGAGGTATGACGCACAGGGAAGACGGCGTATGACGCACAAAGAAGACCAGGTGGCCGGGCTGCTCCTCGCGGCGGGCGGGGGGCGACGGCTCGGCGGGCGGCCCAAGGCGCTGCTCGAACACCGGGGGCGCCCCCTCGTGGAGTACGCGGTGGGGGTGCTGCGCGCGGCCGGGTGCACGCGCGTCCACGTGGTGCTGGGGGCGCGGGCCGACGCCGTACGGGAGCGGGCGCGGCTCGACGGGTGTGTGCTCGTGGACAACCCGGAGTGGGAGCACGGCATGGGTTCGTCGCTACGGGCCGGGCTCGGCTCGCTGGCCGGCACGGGCGCGCGGGCGGCACTGGTCTCGCTGGTCGACCAGCCCGGCATCGGGCCGCGGGCGGTCGCCCGGGTGCTCGCCGCCCACCAGGACGACACCTCGCTGGTTTCCGCGGCGTACGACGGCGTGCGGGGCCATCCCGTGCTCTTCGGCGCCGCCCACTGGGCCGGTGTCGCGGCGAGCGCCACCGGTGACCGGGGGGCGCGCGCCTATCTGAAGGAGCACGAGGCCGCGATCACGCTCGTCGAGTGCGGTGACGTGGCGGAGCCGTTCGACATCGACACGGAGGACGATCTGGGACACCTTGAGTGAACGGCGTGGCACTGAGCGCCACGGTGCCTCGACCTGGAGAATCTCGACATCAACAAACCATTGAACTTCCACCATGAGGAAACTACTATCCACTGTTCAGAAGCGCCGGGCTGCTCTCCAGGCGCTGATCGCCCTACCCGGGTCGCCTGGCACCCGGTGCCACGCTCGCTGAAGGAAGTGACAGCTCATGTCCGCACCAGCGCCGTCCCCGCTGGCCATCGTCGACGCCGAGCCCCTGCCCCGGCAGGAAGAGGTCCTCACCGACACGGCCCTCGCCTTCGTGGCCGAGCTGCACCGGTTGTTCACGCCCCGGCGTGACGAGCTCCTCGCCCGCCGCGCGGAGCGCCGCGCCGAGATCGCCCGCACCTCCGCGCTCGACTTCCTCCCCCAGACCGCCGCCGTCCGCGCGGACGACTCCTGGAAGGTAGCCCCCGCTCCGGCCGCCCTGAACGACCGCCGCGTCGAGATCACCGGCCCCACCGACCGCAAGATGACCATCAACGCCCTCAACTCGGGCGCGAAGGTGTGGCTCGCGGACTTCGAGGACGCCTCGGCGCCCACCTGGGAGAACGTGGTCACCGGTCAGCTCAACCTGATCGACGCGTACACCCGCAGCATCGACTTCACGGACCCGAAGTCCGGGAAGTCGTACGCCCTGAAGGCGAACGACGAGCTCGCGACGGTCGTCATGCGGCCACGCGGCTGGCACCTGAACGAGCGTCACCTCGTCGACGCGGACGGCACCCCCGTCCCCGGCGCGCTCGTCGACTTCGGCCTGTACTTCTTCCACAACGCGCAGCTCCTGCTCGACCTCGGCAAGGGCCCGTACTTCTACCTCCCGAAGACGGAGTCGCACCTGGAGGCCCGCCTCTGGAACGACGTCTTCGTCTTCGCGCAGGACTACGTCGGCATCCCGCAGGGCACCGTCCGCGCGACCGTCCTGATCGAGACGATCACGGCGGCGTACGAGATGGAGGAGATCCTCTACGAACTCCGCGACCACGCCTCCGGGTTGAACGCGGGTCGCTGGGACTACCTCTTCTCCATCGTCAAGAACTTCCGTGACGGCGGCCAGAAGTTCGTGCTGCCGGACCGCAACGCGGTGACGATGACGGCCCCGTTCATGCGCGCCTACACCGAACTCCTCGTCCGCACCTGTCACAAGCGCGGCGCGCACGCGATCGGCGGCATGGCGGCGTTCATCCCCTCCCGGCGCGACGAAGAGGTCAACAAGGTCGCCTTCGAGAAGGTCAAGGCCGACAAGGACCGCGAGGCGGGCGACGGTTTCGACGGCTCGTGGGTGGCCCACCCGGACCTGGTTCCGATCGCGATGGCCTCCTTCAACGCCGTCCTCGGCGAGAAGCCGAACCAGAAGGACCGGCTGCGCGAGGACGTGTCGGTCGCCGCCGGGGACCTGATCGCCGTCGACTCCCTCGACGCCAGGCCGACGTACGAAGGTCTGGTCAACGCGGTCCAGGTCGGCATCCGTTACATCGAGGCCTGGCTGCGCGGGCTCGGCGCCGTCGCCATCTTCAACCTCATGGAGGACGCGGCCACCGCCGAGATCTCCCGCTCGCAGATCTGGCAGTGGATCAACGCGGGCGTCGAGTTCGAGCACGCGGGGCACACCGTGAAGGCCACCCCGGAGCTGGCCCGCGAGGTCGCCGCCGAGGAGCTGGCGAACATCCGCGCCGAGATCGGCGAGGAGGCCTTCGCGGCCGGCCACTGGCAGCAGGCCCACGACCTGCTCCTGGAGGTCGCGCTCGACGAGAACTACGCCGACTTCCTGACGCTGCCGGCGTACGAGCAGCTCAGGGGCTGACCTCCGAGGCGGTTCACTTGTCCGAGTGGCCCAGGGACCTTCCCGGGGCCACTCGGTCGCGTACGAGCTTCTTCACAGCCGTCGGTTCCGGGAAGCCCTGCTCGCGCCGGTCCCAGACCACCTCGTCGTTCACGCGGACGACGAACACGCCGCCGGTGCCGGGCTTCAGGGACAGCTCGGTGAGTTCCGTCTCGAAGGTGGTGAGCAGCTCCTGGGCCAGCCAGGCCGCGCGGGGCAGCCAGCGGCACTGGGTGCAGTATTCGATCTGGACGCGCTGGACGTCTGTCATCCGAGGTGCACCGACCAATCCTGTTCCGCCGCCGGTTTGCCGTGCAGGTCGGGGACCCGCTTGAGCCAGTTCGGGCGGCCCTGCTGGGTTTTCGTCGCGCGGTCCGCGTCCTCGGCGGCGAGCTGTTCGCGGCTCGGGAAGTCCGTGGGAAGCCAGTCCGCGGAGGCCTTCACGCGGGCGAGGAGATAGCGGACGTAGGCCTCGCGCGCCTCGTCCGGGGTCGCGAAACCGGGTTCTTCCGCGAGCCAGGCGTCCGGCACCGCGGCGGTGACCTCGCGCAGCAGCTCCTCCGTCACCTTGGGCGCCAGTTCCGCGTCGGCGGCGCGGGTGTCCGGGGCGTAGCCGCCGAGGGCGTGGTTGCGGAAGTCGTACGCCTTCTCCGGTGCCGAGGCGTCCCAGCGGTGGTGGAAGACGAGGGCGGCGCCGTGGTCGATCAGCCACAGCCGCGGGGGCGCGATGCCGAACGTCGGCCAGACCATCAGGTTCGAGCTGTGCACCGTGCGGTCCACGTTGACCGTGAGGGCGTCCAGCCAGATCACCTCGCCCGCCTCCAGCGGGTCGACGGGGAACGTCCTGGCCGTCTCCGGGGTGAAGTCCTTCGCGCCCGGCAGATAGTCCATGCCGAGGTTGATCCCTGCACTGACGCGCAGCAGGTCCTGGACCTCCTGGTGCGGCTCGTGCTCGGCGACGGCCGGGTCGAAGTGGACGAGGACCAGCTCGGGGAAGCGCAGCCCGAGGGCGCGCGCCAGTTCACCGACGATCACCTCGGCGACCAGCGCCTTGCGGCCCTGCGCGGAGCCGGTGAACTTCACGACATACGTCCCCAGGTCGTCGGCCTCGACGACTCCGGGCACGGAGCCACCGGACCGCAGGGGTGCGATATAGCGGGTCGCAGTGACCTCGTTCAGCATTTTCTCAGGCCATACATTTTCTTGACCTTACAATCCATGACGAACCTCAGACATATGCAACCAAGGTAATCGACGTGCGCCCCTTGCCTCCATCATGATCATGCCCGGTACGACTTCGAAGAACACGGCTCCTCTTCTTCGTTCCTGAAGAAGAGGAGCCGTGTTCTCCTCGCCGCGGAATGTCCCGCCCGGACTCAGACCGGGTTGGAGGGCACGGAATCCTGCGGTATGAGGGCCGGCGGCCCGATGCGCGGGTCGGTGGGGCGAGGGACGTAGACGGGGGAGTCCGACTGGTAGAAGAGGTCGATGTCGGCCTCCTCGCCGCCGACGATCAGCGTGTCCCACGCACCGCTCTCCTGGAGCGTGCGGAGCGTGGCCGGGTCCAGCGTCAAGAGGTGGTTGCGCAGTTCCTCGTCCGTGGGCATACCGGGGAGACGGGTGGCGAGGCGCTCGCGTATCGCGCTCATGCGCTCCAGCAGGGAGTCTAGGGACGCGTGCTCGGGTTCGGAGCCGTCGCCGGGTTCCGGTTCCATGCTGCGGGCGATGATGTCCTTGATGGCGCGGGTGACGCCCTGTTCGTCGGTGGTGACCATGGCGTTCCAGGCCCGGCTCTTGTGCCGGTACTGAAGCATGGACATGGCCGCCTCGTGCCGGATGAAGTCGGCGTCGCGCAGCGGCTTTCCCTGCCATGTGCGGCTGAGGGAGCGGGCGAGCGAAGTGGCGGAGGCGAGGCCGCTGTTGAGACCTCGACCCGGCCAGAAGTGGATGGCGTTGGCCGCGTCGCCCAGCAGGAGACCGTACGTGCCGGGGCCCGTCGCGGTCGGGCGGCTCAGCTGCGCCGTGAACCGCGGGCGCTGCACCATGTCCAGGCGGAACGACGTGATCGCGGTGAGGTCGTTCTCCGGGACGCCGAACAGCTTCAGTCCCTCCCGGATCCGCTTCCACAAGGGCGAACTGCGCAGCAGGGCGGGCAGGAAGAGGGTTCCGTGCGTGGGACAGCGGAACTCGTGGTCCTCTTCACGGCTCATGACGCAGGGGCGAGCGGCGATGCACTCCTCGAAGACCTGACGGACCGGGTCGATGCCGATCACGTTGCGGGCCTCCTCACGGGTGAGCCGCATGTTCAAGAAGCCCTCGCCACGCAGCGAGTTGAGAAGAAACCTGTTCTGCGACACGGTCAGCAGGACGCTCATCTGGTCCGAGAGCGGGGACTTCACCCGAAGCCCCAGCACCACGTCCTGCAGGTGGTCGCCGTCAAGGGAGTAGATCGAGGCGTCGGCCGCGCCGAAGCGGTCGGCGTAGTGCTCCCGCGTACGGGATCGTCCGCCTTCACAGATCGCGAGGACGTGTTCCTGCGAGAGCCGGCTCTGGTGCTCCGACGGGTCGAACCGCTCCGGCACCAGCCGGATCGCGGCGTTCTTGTTCGCCAACTCCAGCAGGCGGTCCTCGATGTAGGCGATCCGGATGTTGCGGGGAGGCAGGCCGTCCACGGAGTCCGGTCCGACGGGCCACATTTCCGAATAGTCGCCCGCGTCGTCGAACAGCGCCGACTGTATGTCCTCGGGCAGAGCGAGGTACTGCCGGCTCTGGACGGTCACGACCTGTTGGCGACGGACGTTCCCCTGGGTCTCGTCCTTCCAGACGACGGTGGAGCCGTTCTTGGTCCACCGCCCTTCGTAGACCGTGATCGAGACCCGCTCGCGCAGCATGTTCTCCAGTGTCAGCGCGAAGGCGAGGCCCACCGGGCCGCCGCCGGTGATGGTGACCCTGAGCACGCCAGGGTCCGCGGAGGCGCTCACCCGGGGTGCGTCGAGGTGGGAGAGATCCATCATTGTCTCGATGGCGTCCTCCGACTCGAAGAGGAACGTCTCCTCACCTATTCGGATGCGGTCGCCGGAGCGCAGTGCATGCCGTGTGATGCGCTGGTCGTTGACGAAGGTGCCGTTCCGGCTGTTGCGGTCGTAGAGCACGAAGCCGGCGTCCTCGTCGAGGATTTCGGCGTGCAGACGGGAGGCGTTGGCGCTGACGATCACGACGTCGTTGTCGCTCTTGCGACCGAACGTCAGTGGAGCAGCGCTCAGGACCACGCTTTGACCAGTGAAGGGGCCCGTTTGCCCCAGGATGACCGATGGCACTGATACTCCTTATGAACGACATCCAACTGCGAAAGAGAGGCCGCGAGACGCGGCTGACCCGACACGAGACCGGAGCCTTCACTCAAACGTGAACGTGACCTGGTTTAGTTCGATTCTTGCGACAAATTCGTTCCACGCTTCGTCACGGGGCCGCGATCCGGACACCTCACCGCACTGCGGGAGAACTCCGGGCACGGGACGGCCGGGACCGAGAGCCGCCCCGCTCCGCAACACGGTCCGAGCCGTAGGTCGGTGCCCGGACGGTGTGCCTCAGCCCGTTCCGGCCTCGCAAGTCAGCGACAGAGGCACCATGTTGGACTTGCCCTGCAAGGGTGCCTTGAGCTCCACGCCGATTTCGCTCTCGAGCTTTCCGGCTTCCGCCCACGTGCTCAGGCTCACCGTGTCCTGCTTGCTGAGCCCTCCGTCATCCGAGAACACCAGCGTCCTCCAGTGCGGATCGGTCACCGAACCGTCCTTGGACACCCACCGGTAGGAGAATTGGGCCGGGAGCCGGTCCACCGAGAACGTCGCCGTGAAGGTGGGCGCCTGCTCGCCCGGCGGCGGGCACTGTCCCGAGTACGTCGTGTGCGAACCCGTCACCGTCACCCGCACCCCCAGGGTGGCGGAGGCGCCTTGGTCGTCGCCCTGTGTGCTCGGGGCGGTGGCGTTCTCGGCGTTCTTCGAGGCCGAACCGGCCCCTGCGGTGGTGTTGCCGGCGCTCTGCCGATCTCCGCTTCCGTTTCCGTCGTTCATGAGCGCATAGCCCACTCCGGCCAGCGCCAGCACGCACAGGGACACGCCCGCGGCGACGAGCGCGATGCTGCGTCGGCTGCGCCGCGCGTCAACCGGGGG
Organism: Streptomyces sp. NPDC111656; assembly: GCF_055656965.1. Classification (NCBI taxonomy): domain Bacteria; kingdom Bacillati; phylum Actinomycetota; class Actinomycetes; order Kitasatosporales; family Streptomycetaceae; genus Streptomyces; species Streptomyces sp. NPDC111656. The sequence continues at coordinate 58,349 of NZ_JBVKCA010000018.1, read as the reverse complement.
GACGGAGGAAGCTGGTGTTCCCGCGGCACGCGGATCCGCGTCCGCTGCCGGCGCCGGGGAATGTGTGACCGTGGGCTGCGCCGAAGGATCCGCGACCGTGGGCTGCGTCACGGGATCCACGTCCGCCGCCCGCGCCGAAGGGTCCGCGACCGTGGGCTGCGCCGAAGGGTCCGCGACCGTCGCCTGTGCCAAGGGATCAACGACCGTGGGCTGTGCCAAGGAATGCGTGACCGTGGGCTGTTCCCCAGAATCCGCGGGAGACGTTCGCGTCGTGGGCTGCGTCGAAACGGTCGGGGAGTCGGAGGACGGCTCCACGACTCCCGTGTCGGGGACGCCGCCCTGGCCAACGAGCCGCAGGTCCTGTTCCGCCTGCTCGGCGGTGAGGCGTTCGTCCGGATCCTTGCGCAGCAGCCCCTCGATGACCGGAGTGAGAGCGCCGGCCCGGCGGACTTGCGGCAACTCCGCGTCCACGATGGCCCGCAGGGTGCTGAGCGGGGTGTTCTGGCGGAAGGGGGAGCGCGCCTCGACGGCCGCGTACAGCAGCACGCCGAGCGACCACAGGTCCGACGCGGGCCCGGACCGCCGGCCCAACGCCCGCTCCGGAGCCAGGAACTCGGGCGATCCGACGACTTCACCGGTCATGGTGAGCGCGGAGTCCCCCTCGATCATGGCGATGCCGAAATCGGTGAGCACCACCCGGCCGTCCTTGGCTATCAGCACGTTGGCCGGTTTCACGTCGCGGTGCAGCACGCCGGTCTCGTGGGCGGCGTGGAGCGCGGCAAGCACCTCGAGGCCGATGGACGCGGCACGTTGCGGGGAGAGCCGGCCCTCGGTCTTGAGCAGGTCGGCCAGCGACTGACCGCGGACCAACTCCATCACGATCCACGGGCGGCCCTCCTCCACGGCCACGTCGTAGACGGTCACCACGTTCGGATGCGCCACCCGGGCCGCAGCCCACGCCTCACGCTCCAGCCGCGTGTACATCCGGTCGACGTCGGGCGCCGCCAGTCCGGCAGGCGCCCGGACCTCCTTGATGGCAACCTCGCGGTGCAGCACCTTGTCGTAGGCGCGCCACACGGTGCCCATGCCGCCCGCACCGAGGGGCGACAGCAGACTGTAGCGGCCGGCGATCACACGCTCGCTGCCCGACTCTTGGGACACGGCGTCCTCATTGGCCATCGGAGCGATTCTCCCTTTCCCTACCCAAGCTGCTCGTCAGAGCGCGGACATCGCACGTGGACCATGCACCTGGCCTGCCCGGAAAGCAGGGCACGGACGGGGTGACCCCACAGCGGAGGAACCCGCGGCGACCCAACGGACTAATCCGACGGTGATCGTACCGTCGTTTACCGGACGCGGGTGCAGACGTGTGTGCGACACCGCCCGGGTCGAATCGCTCCATCATCACGTTCATCTTTCGTCCCCTGTTGTTCACCTCGCCAGGTCGGCGGGTCGATGGTGGAGGTCTGCCCGCCTCCAGGGGCCGGCACGGGAGTTGAGCCGGTCGGTCGCCAGACCGGGAGCGTGAAGAGGAACGCGGTACTAGGCGCTGGCCAGCGGGTTCGGCAGCGGGAGGTAGCGGGCGTCCGCGCCGTCCGCGCCCGTCCAGCGAAGCAGCAGGTTCGTCTTGCCGGGGAGCGTGGGGGCGGTGAGCAACTCCGCGATCTCGTGCGCGATCCCGGGCAGGCCGTGGTGGGCCAGCTCGGTCCGTACGGCGGGCCACGGGTCCCAGCCCGGGTGGTCCTCCGCGAGCAGGGCGGCGAGTTCTGACACGTTGTTGACGATCAGGCAGTAGACCAGCCGCTCCCATCCGGCGGCCCGGTCCACGTCCATGAGCAGCTTCACGCCCTCCACGTCCCTGAACAGCGCCTGCACGGGGATGCCGTCGGCGTCCACGGCCACCACCGTGTTCTGCAGATGCACCTCCAGGACGACTCCGTGCCGCGCGAACGCCTCCAGGGCCGGGGGGACGACCTGGCGCAGATACGCCGTCCACCAGGCGGACGGGTCGGCGAGACCGTCGAGGGGGCTGCCCTCGAAGCCCTCGACAAGGGCGGCGGCGAGGAGCGGGGTCGCGCCGGGGACGACGTGCTCGCGCAGCCCGTCGCGGACGAGGACCGCGAGTTCTTCGAAGGCGAAGTCGGCGGTGCGGTAGCCGCGGTCGCTCAGCCAGGCAGCGCCCGTTCCCGTGCTTGCCACCGTGGTCGTGGCCGTAGTCGTAGGCCCGAACGCGGCGACTGTCGCCTCGTCAGTACGACGCAGTTTCAGCAGGTCGTGGCGCCACAGCCGACGGATGTCGTTGGTGATGCGCACGTCGAGGCTGAACTTGACGAAGACGTCGTCCTCGGGTGCGTAGAGCGTGCGGATGGCGGCCGTCGGCCACAGCGGGCGCGCGGTGCGGCCCAGGCGGATCAGCCGACCGTCCGCGAAGGCGGCCCGGATCTCCGGGCGGGCGCCGACCAGGTCGAGCTGCCAGGGGTGGGCCGGAAGCAGCCGGTAGCCCTCCGGGGACGGCCCGAAGTCGTCCAGCGCCGAGGTGTCGCCCTCCTCGACGACCGCGTCCTCCCGCACGCCGAGCAACTCCAGCGGGAAGCGGGCGTACGCCTCGGGCGCGTACGGCAGCCAGCCGGCGACGGGGCCGCCGCCCCGGGCCTTGGGCGCCGGGTGGTACGGGTGCCCGGTGATCAGGGACTGCTCGGAGCGGATGTACGGGTCCGCGGGCGGCGTCGCGTGCAGGCGGGCGGCGAGCAGTGTGGCCACCGCGTCCCGGCTGTCGATCATCTCGGCGGGCAGCTCGGGGTTGGACAGACCGGTGAATCCGCGCAGTTCCTCGGCGGTGAGTTTGACCAGTTCGGCGTGGGTGAGCCCGTGCCAGGCCCCGTCGGCGTACACCTCTGGCGCCACGGGCCTGCGCGTCCCCCGCACCCGCAGCAGCCGCCCGCTGGGGCGGAGCCGGAACACACCGGAGTTCTCGGCGGGCTCCCCCACCTCCCGCAGCAGACAATTGAGCAGCGGCGCGGCGGCGTACTCGTCGGCGGCCTCTTCTATGTCGTCCCTGAGGTGCCTGGGGGGCATGGAGTCCACGCGATCCATTCATTCCATACGGTGCACTGGTGATCAGTATGTCTGTCGGCGCGGGCGACCGCGACGCGCAGTCCCCGTACCCAAGGAGCCCGACCGTGCACCGTCCCCCCACGCCCGACGCCGAGGCAGCGCTCGCCGACGAGCTGAGCGCCGTACGCCCCGCCCTCTCGGCGCCGTACGCGGCCGGGCTCCCCGGCGCCCGGGCGGCTGTGCTGAGCCGGCTGTGGCGTGCGCTGGCGTACGAGCCGATGCCGTGGATCGCGCGCCGCGAACCGGGGGCCGACGGGCTCACGCTCCACCTCACCGACGGCCGCCGGCTGCACGGCCCGCGCCCGGATCCGTACGCGACCGCCTCGTACGTCACCGAGGTCCGGCTGGACAACACGGTGTACGAGCGTCCGGCGCGGCTCATGACGGACCTCGGCGTACCGCACGCGACCGCCTTCGCCGCCGAGCTCGACGGCAGTGTCGCCTCGTTGGCCCTGTCGCGCGCGAACCAGCCCGCTGTCGCCCATGAGCCCCTGACCAGCTGGGAGTGGGAGCAGCGGGTGGTCGACGGGCATCCGTACCACCCCAACTGCCGCTCCCGGCCCGGGTTCTCGGTGGCCGAGCAGCTCGCCCACGGGCCGGAGCACCGGCCGGTCGTGGAACTCGGCCTGGTGGGCGTGGACGACTGTCTGGTCCGGGGTGAGTGGCCCAAGTGGCTGCGGGACGAGGACCGTTTCCTGATCCCCGTCCACCCCTGGCAGCTGGCGCACGTCCTGCGCACCGCGCCCCAGGAGGCCGTCCCCGCACACCCGTTGATGTCGCTGCGCACCCTCGCTCTGCCCGAAGGACCGCACGTCAAGACCGCGCTGAGCGCCCGGCTGACCTCCTCCGTGCGGGACATCTCGGTCTACTCGATCGAGACGTCGGCGACGGTGTCGGCGTTCGCGGAGGACATGGCGGCCCGTACGGACGGCCTGCTGCACGTCACCCGCACCCTGGGCGCCGTCACGGCCCGCTCCCCCGACCTGGCGGCGGTGCTGCGCGAGTCCCCGGACGTGTACGCGCACCCGGGCGAGCGCGTCCTGCCCGTGGCCGCCCTCGCCACCACCGAGCTGCCCCGATCGGCCGCCTGGCTGGCCGACTTCACCCGCCTCGCGCTCACCGTCTGTCTGCGGCTGCTCGATCTGGGGGTGGCCCTGGAGGCGCACGGCCAGAACCTCCTGGTCGTACTGTCCGCCACCGGCGCCCCGGTCCGGCTCGTCTACCGCGATCTGGCCGACATCCGCGTGAGTCCGGCCCGGCTGGCCCGGCACGGCATCCCGGCTCCGGCGCTCTCCGGACGGATCGTCACGGACGATGTGACCACCCTGCGCCGCAAGATGTTCGGCTCGCTGATCGGCGGCACGCTGGGGGCGACGGCCGGTTCGTCTTCCGTACTGCGGGAGGCCCTGGAGACCGTCGTACGGGATCTGCCGCGCACCCCGGACCTGGCGGTCCTGCTCGACGAGCCGCTGCCGACCAAGGCGTTGAGCCTGATGCGGCTGTCTCCGGAGACTCCGGGGGACATCTGGGCGCGGCTTCCCAACCCGTTCGCCACCCAATAGTTCGTAGATCGTTTTGAAGCCTGGCACCTTTGCTCCATAGGATCCGGCGATGATCACAAGACAACGGCTGGCGGCAGGAGTCTGCGCCCTGCTCGCCGCCCTGACGGCCGGGATCGCCTTCCCGACCGGAGCGGTCGCCGACGAAACGGCGGAGCAGGCCGCTCCCAAGGTCGAACTCGTGCTGGACGTCAGCGGTTCGATGCGAGCGCGCGACATCGACGGCGGGTCGCGCATGTCCGCGGCGAAGCAGGCGTTCAACGAGGTGCTCGACGCGACACCCGAGGAGGTCCAGCTCGGCATACGGACCCTCGGCGCCAACTACCGCGGCAACGACCGCAAGACGGGCTGCAAGGACACCGCCCAGCTGTACCCGGTGGGCACGCTGAACCGCACGGAGGCGAAGACCGCCGTCGCGACGCTCACGCCCACCGGCTGGACGCCGATCGGTCCCGCGCTGCTCAAGGCGGCCGACGACCTCGACGGCGGCAACGGCACCCGGCGGATCGTGCTGATCAGCGACGGCGAGGACACCTGCCAGCCGCTCGACCCGTGCGAGGTGGCCCGCGAGATAGCCGCCAAGGGCATCGGGCTCACCATCGACACCCTCGGGCTCGTGCCCGACGCCAAGACCCGCGACCAGCTCAGCTGCATCGCGGACGCGACCGGCGGCACGTACACCTCGATCCAGCACAAGGAAGAACTCAGCGACCGCGTCGGTCAGTTGGTGGAGCGCGCCGCCGACCCGGTGGTGACGCCGGTCGCCGTGGAGGGCGCCACCGCCTGCACGAGTGCCCCGACGCTGAAGTCCGGGCTGTACACGGACCGCGAGGAGTTCGGGCAGCACCGCTACTACCGCGTGGACGTCAAGCCGGGCCAGGAGCTGCGCGCCTCGGTGAGCGTCGCGGCCGACCGCGAGGTCAACCCGGACTACGGGGTGTTGCTGCGCGCCGTCACCGTGCACGGGCGTGAGATCGTGCGCGGCGAGGCGGCGGGCAACGGCCGTACCGACGTCGTCTCGACCGGTCTGCGCTATCCCAAGGCCGAGAGCGACGACGAGAACGCCCCCGCCGAGACCGTGTGTCTTCAGGTGTCCAACTCCTTCTCGGCGGCGAGCGGCGTGAAGACCACGCCGGGCATGCCGGTGGAACTGACGGTCGACGTCGTGGACGGGCCGGACCAGGCGAGCGACGTGGCCTCCTTCGGCCTCGGCCGCGGCTGGTGGCTGCTCGGCGCCCTCGTGCTCACCGGCTTCCTGGCGGGTGTGCTGTGGGGCTGGGTCTCGCGCCTGCGGATCGCGGTCTGGAGGACCAACTGATGCATGTCAGAAGAGTGTTGAGCACCGCCCTGCTGCTGCTCGGGATCGCCGCGGCGCCCGCCGCGGCCGACTCCTCGCCCTCCGCGAGCCCCTCGGGCGACAGCGCCGCGCCGACCCAGGCCGGCACGTCGTTCCGTACGGCGACCGAGATCGAGCAGGGCCAGCAGGCCACCGCCAGCGGGTCCACGGGCGACTACCTGTATTGGTCGTTCCCCGCGGACGCCGGGCAGCGACCCACCGTGAAGGCGACGGTGAAGCTGCCGGAGGCCTCCACGCGGCACGCCGGCCAGACCTGGCAGCTCGACGTCTACGACGGGCTGCGGCGCCGCCAGGCGTGCCAGTACGGGTCACAGACACGGACGGCGGCGCAGGACGCGGCCTCCGTGGAACTGGCCTGCACCCTGCGCACGGTCCGTTCCTGGTCGGAGACCTGGGCCAACGACCCGCTGCCGGGCACGTACTACGTCCGGCTGACCGTCACCGGGCTGCAGGCCTCCGACCTGGGTCTGCCGGTCGGGGCCGAGGTCAAGGTCGATTCCAAGGACATCGGCGGGTCGGCTGCGGTGGACGGTTCGCTGGCGAAGCCGCTGGTGCCGGGCATCGCGACGAGCGCCGGCAAGTCCGACTCCGGTTCGTCGACGACCGCGCTGTCGTCCATCGAGCCCGACGACGGCTGGGCCTCCGGCTGGTGGTCCGACCGCTGGGTGTGGACCGCGATCGGCGGCATCCTCGCGGCGCTCGCGGGCATCGGCGGGTACGCGTTGACCCGGGGGTCGGGACGGCCTTCCCGGGTGCCGCCGGGTGCGTAGGAACACGTAGGCGTCCGTGACGGCTCCGTGACGGCGAAGGCCCGCCGTGCCCCCTCGGCACGGCGGGCCTCGTCCCCCGCCCGGGTTCCGGTCCGGTGAGGTGCTGGGCGTCGCGAGTTGTTGCTTACCAGCCGCTCGCGGCGGACACGGAAGGCGCGGCGGTGGTCCCGAGGCCGACGGCGAGCGCCGCCGGGCCGAACAGCACCGCCAGGGGCTTCTTGATACGCATGCGAGTCACCCTGTGGCCGCCGCCCCGCCACCCGCAATGTTTTCGAACGCGCTGGAAGTGTCTGGCGCGAGCGGCACGCGACGGCTACGGGGACCGTACCGGCGTCACTCCCCGCGCAGCACCTTGGCGAGGGTGCTCTCCCCCGTGACCTCGATCCGTCCCTCGCGCACCGCGTCCGACAGGGTCGAGATCCCGCGGCTCACATCCGTGCAGGTTCCGGTGTCGAGACTCAGCCGGACGTCCGGCTCCTCCGGGGCGGGCCCGTCCCCGTACGCAGGCCCCTCCTCGGCGCCCAGCCACACATGGAACTCCCCCTCGTCCAGGCGGACTTCGACCAGCCCTTCAGCGCCCTCCCCCGCCAGGCCCCGCAGCAGCGGCAGCGCGAACCAGTGCGCCCGTACGGCGTCCGTGGCCCCGCGCTCGCCCAGCGAGGGCGCGCCCCACTCGCCGAGCGCCTGCAGCACGGGCAGCAACTCCCGCCCCCTGCCGGTGAGTTCGTAGACGTACGCGGCGCCCGGCGGCGGCAGTCGGCGCCGGGTCGTCAGTCCGTCGCGCTCCATGTCCTTGAGCCGGGAGGCGAGGACGTCCGTGCTCACGCCCGGCAGATCCGCGTGCAGATCGGTGTAGCGGCGCGGGCCGCCGAGCAGCTCGCGGACGATCAGGAGGGTCCAGCGGTCACCGACGGCGTCGAGCGCTCGGGCCGCGGAACAGTACTGGTCGTAGCTTCGGCGAGGTGACATGCGACGCAGTCTAGACATGTTGTTGGACTTTCCAAGCACTCACTTGGTAAAACCAAGCAACACCACGAACCGGAGGACACAGCGCATGGAGTTCCGGCAGTCGAGCAAGCTCAGCGAGGTCTGTTACGAGATCCGCGGCCCGGTGATCGAGCACGCCGACGCACTGGAGGCGGCGGGCCACAGCGTGCTGCGCCTCAACACCGGCAACCCCGCGCTCTTCGGTTTCGAGGCGCCGGAGGAGATCCTCCAGGACATGATCCGGATGCTGCCGCAGGCGCACGGCTACACCGACTCGCGCGGCATCCTCTCCGCCCGCCGCGCGGTCGCCCAGCGCTACCAGGAACGGGGCCTGGAGGTCGGCGTGGACGACGTCTTCCTCGGCAACGGTGTCTCCGAACTGGTCTCCATGGCGGTCCAGGCGCTGGTGGAGGACGGCGACGAAGTCCTCATCCCCGCCCCGGACTTCCCGCTCTGGACGGCCGTCACGACCCTCGCGGGCGGCAAGGCGGTCCACTACCTCTGCGACGAACAGTCGGACTGGTACCCGGACCTGGCCGACATGGAGTCGAAGATCACCGACCGCACCCGCGCGGTCGTCGTCATCAACCCCAACAACCCGACCGGCGCGGTCTACCCCCAGGAGATCATCGAGGGCATCCTCGGCCTCGCCCGCCGGCACGGCCTGATGGTCTTCGCGGACGAGATCTACGACCAGATCCTGTACGACGACGCGGTCCACCACTCGGCCGCGGCGCTCGCCCCCGACCTGGTGGTCCTCACCTTCTGCGGTCTGTCCAAGACGTACCGGGTGGCGGGCTTCCGCTCGGGCTGGCTGGTGGTGACGGGCCCCAAGCAGCACGCCCGCAACTACCTGGAAGGCCTGACCATGCTGGCCTCCATGCGGCTGTGCCCCAACGCGCCCGCCCAGTACGCCATCCAGGCCGCGCTCGGCGGCCGCCAGTCCATCCACGAACTGACCTCGCCCGGCGGCCGCCTCCACGAACAGCGCAACCGTGTCTGGGAGAAGCTCAACGAGATCCCGGGCGTCTCCTGCGTCAAGCCCAAGGGCGCGCTGTACGCCTTCCCCCGCATCGACCCCGAGGTCCACAAGATCCACGACGACGAGAAGTTCGTCCTGGACCTCCTCCTCCGCGAGAAGATCCAGGTCGTCCAGGGCACCGGCTTCAACTGGCCCCGCCCCGACCACTTCCGCATCCTCACCCTCCCGCACGCCGACGACCTGGACGCGGCGATCAGTCGGATCGGACGGTTCCTGGGCGGGTATCGACAGTAGGGCCGCCGTATGGCGCACTCCGACCTGCGGACCGCCGGGGGCGATGACACCGTACGGAAGGAGTGACAGGACCGGAGAAGGGTGTCGTACATGGGTGACCTGATCCTCGTGCGGCACGGCGAGACCGAGTGGTCCTTGTCCGGGCGGCACACCGGATCGACCGACATCCCACTGACGGAGAACGGACGCGAGCAGGCCAAGCGGCTGGCCCCGCTGGTCGCCTCGCACCACATCGCGGCGGCGTTCGTGAGCCCGATGCAACGGGCGCGGGAGACGGCCCGGCTGGCCGGGGTCGAGGGGGCGCGGGTGGACGCGGACCTGTGCGAGTGGGACTACGGCGGGTACGAAGGGATCACGACCGTGGAGATCCACCGGACCCGGCCGGACTGGTTCCTGTTCGACGACGGGGTCGCGCCGGGGCCGCCGGAGCATCCCGGGGAGAGCCCGGAGCAGGTCGGGGCGCGGGCGGAGCGGATGCTCGCCAAGGTCGACGCGGCGCTCGCCGAGGCGGAGGGCAGTGTCGTCCTCATCTCCCACGGGCACTTTCTGCGGGTGCTGACCGCGCGGCGGCTGGGGCTGCGGGCTTCGGACGGCGCGTTGTTCCAGCTCGCCACCGGGACGGTGAGCCGGCTGAGCACCGAGCATCGGCGGCATGTCGTGGCCGGCTGGAATGTCAGACCCCCGTCGTAATCTTCGAGTGGGCCGGGATCGGGGTCGGCCCAGGGGGACGCGCGTTTCGCCGCGCCCTGACGGGGCGTTGCGGCCGACGTACGGAAAGGGGTGCCGTCATGACACGACCGCCGACCGTCGCGCAGCGGCGTGTCATCGACGCGGCGGACCCGGTGACCGGGCGGCTGAAGGGGACGGACGCGCAGCTCGCCGCGCTGGTGAAGCGGGGGCTCGCCTTCCGGCATCCGCGACCGCCGCACGACCACTTTCTGACGCCCGCCGGGCACCGGATACGGGAGACGTCCGAGCCGACTGCGGCGCCTGAGCCTTCCGCAGCCCCCTCCGACTCGGGTGTGTTCACCGCGCGGATCGGCGGCGAGGAGAACGCCGTCGGCGGCCCCTCCCGCACACGCGAGGTGCACAGTGCCTGGCAAGGGCTGCTGGAGCTACGGCGGATGACCAACCGGGACGGGGCGGTGGACCGCCCGTGCGGATGGGAACGTACGCATCTGGTGCAGGCCGCCGCGCTCGCTCTGGAGGCCGCCGGGCACCGTCCCGCGGCAGGGGAAGGCCCCGGCTATCGGGTGCGGGCGACTCCGCAGCCGGAGGCCGTCGCCCTGCGCGAGCCGGACGCAGAGGCGTTGCGGGCCTGCGCGGCCACGCTGGAGAGGGCGGGCTGGCAGGTCGGCGAGCACACGGAGCCGCGTACACGAGCGCGGTATGTGCTCGCCTCACCCCGGCGGGCGTGAGGTCCCTCGATTCCCTTCCACTCCTCAGTAGAGTGGCGTCCGTTCCGGCCGTCGTACACACGATCGAAGAAGGGAATGTCGTGGCTGAGCCGTTTTCCGTGCCCGTGACCGTTCGCGGGTACGAGACCGACACCCAGGGGCATCTGAACCAGAGCGTGTATCTGCAGTACGCCGAACACGCCCGCTGGTGCTTACTCGATGCGGCCGGGATAGGCCAGACCGACCTGGTCTCCAAGGGTGTGGGACCGGTGACCCTGGAGACGACGATCCGCTATCTGCGGGAGTTGCGTGCGGGGGACCGGACCGAAGTGACCTGCGCGTTCACCTGGGGTGAGGGCAAGACCTTCCGGATCGGGCAGACGATACGGAAGGCGGACGGCACGGTGGCCGCCGAGTTCACCGCGGTGGGTGGGCTGCTGGACCTCAAGGAGCGCAGGCTGGTCGCGGACCCCCGCGTGTACTTCCGCGCGCTGGCCACCGATCCGAGCGTCTTCGGCCTCTGAGCCCATCCCGCGTGGCGCGGTCTACGCGTCCAGCAGCTCCGGGCTGTGCTGGGCGTCGTAGGCCGCGCGCGCCTCGGCGATCGTGACGCGGTGCCGCTCCGCCCAGTCCGTCAGGGACAGCAGGGTGGCGTGCAACTCGGCGGCCACCGGCGTGAGTTCGTACTCGACCTTGGGCGGGACCATCGGGTGCACGGTACGGGTGAGGAGTCCGTCGCGCTCCAGATTGCGCAGCGTCAGGGTGAGCATGCGGCGGCTGATGCCGTCGATGCTGCGCTCCAGTTCGGTGAAGCGGATCGGGCCGTGCGCGGCGGCCACGATGATCTGCACGCTCCATTTCCCGGCGACCCTGTCAAGAACCTCGCGGACGGGGCACGCCTGCGCGTGCACGACCTGCGGGGTAACACCGGTGTTCCCTTGGGACATTGAGGTGCCTCCTTATGCCGATCTCCATGGTCACTCACGATGTACCCCGTTACAAGTCGTGCACCTATGGAAACGCGTCGCACACGTGGTCGCATACATGGAGGTCGTCCTCATGCCGTTCCGGACCGAGTCACCGTCCGAGCCGCCGGTCCCCCGACCGTACTCCCGTTGGGCCTCGCTCGTCGTCCTGTGCGCGGGCACCCTGATGACGATCCTGGACGGGAACATCGTCACCGTCGCGATGCCCGCGATCCAGAGTGATCTGGGGTTCTCGGGGCCGGGGCTCGCCTGGGTGGTGAACGCGTATCTGATCCCGTTCGGGGGGCTGTTGCTGCTCGTGGGCCGGCTCGGGGACCTCGTGGGGCGCAGGCGGATGTTCGCCGCCGGGCTCGTGGTGTTCACGGCGGCGTCCGTGTGGTGCGGGGTCGCCACCGGCCGGGGCCTGCTGGTCGCGGCCCGCGCCCTGCAGGGTGTCGGCGGGGCGATGACCTCGGCCGTCGTCCTCGGCATGCTGGTCGCGCTCTTCCCCGAACCGCGTGAACAGGCCCGCGCCATCGCGGTGTTCAGCGCGGTCGGCGCGGCGGGCGGGGCGCTCGGCACCTTCCTCGGCGGGGCGCTGACCCAGACGGTCGGCTGGCACTGGATCTTTCTGATCAACCTGCCGATCGGAGTGGTCGCGTGGCTAGCCGCGATCCGGATCCTCGCCCCGGACCGGGGAGTCGGACTCGGCAAGGGCGCCGACTATCCGGGCGCGGCGCTGATCACGGGCGCGCTGATGCTGACGGTGTACACGATCGTCGGCGCGGGCGACCGGAGTCTGGGCGTCACGCTCGCGTCGGCCGCGCTCGCGCTCGGTCTCCACGTCGGTTTCGTCCTGCGTCAGGCGCGGGCCGCCCGTCCGCTGCTGCGGCTGCGGCTCTTCCGCTCGCGCGCCCTGAGCGGCGCCAACGGGGTGCAGATCCTGATGGTCGCGGGGATGTTCGGCTTCCAGTACATCGGTGCGCTCTACCTCCAACGCGTCCTCGGGTACAGCGAGTTGGCCACCGGCACCGCGTTCCTCCCCGCGCCGATCGCGATCGGGGTGCTGATGCTGACCCTGTCCGCGCGGACGATCGCCCGGTTCGGTCCGTACCGGGTGCTGCTCGCCGGGCTCGTTCTCATCACCGGAGGCATGGCCCTGCTGAGCCGGGCCCCGGCCGACGGCTCGTACGTCGCGGACGTACTGCCGGCGATGCTGCTGCTCGCCGCCGGTTTCGCGGCCGCGATGCCCGCGGTGACGGGGCTCGCCATGACGGGCGCCCGGGAGGAGGACGCGGGACTGGCCTCCGGACTCTTCAACACCACGCAGGTGGTGGGCGGTTCGCTGGGACTGGCCGTGCTGACGACGCTGGCGGCGAGCCGTACGGAGCGTCTGACCGGTGGGGGCGAGGGGACCGTGGCGGCCCTGGCGGACGGCTACCGGCTGGCGTTCACGGTGGCCACGGGGATCGCGCTGGCGGCCCTGGTCCTGGCGGCGGCGATCCTGCGGCCGGGGCGGGGACACGTCCCGCACACCTCGTCGGCCCGGCCCGAGCGAGTGATGTCGCGCCTTTCCCCTCGCGACCGGTCCTGACCAGGACTGCCCGCCCAGCCGCTGCCTCAGGGGCACCCGGCAGCCGCGGAGGGAGCGTCAACTCCGTCTCGTTGGGCGGGTGTACGCCGTCCGGAATCTCTGGTAGGAAACTTTCCTAACAGTACGTGGACGCATCACTCCCCTCATCGGAGGTACCGTGCACACCCCCCACATAGGTCCCCAGCTCCACACCTCACGGCGCACCCTGCTCACCCTGATCGGAGCCTCGCTCGTGGCAGGCCCCCTCCTCGCGACCCAGTCCCAGGCCGCCGCCTCCGGCGGCCTGGACGACCCGGCGAAGAAGGAGATCGCGATGAAGCTGGTCTCCAGCGCGGAGAACTCCTCGCTGGACTGGAAGGCGCAGTACAAGTACATCGAGGACATCGGTGACGGGCGCGGCTACACGGCCGGCATCATCGGCTTCTGTTCGGGCACCGGGGACATGCTGGACCTGGTCGAGCTGTACACCCGGCGCAAGCCGGGCAACGTGCTCGCCAAGTACCTGCCCGCCCTGCGCGAGGTGAACGGCGGCGACTCGCACCAGGGCCTGGACCCCGGCTTCCCCGCCGACTGGCGCAAGGCCGCGCAGGACTCGGCGTTCCAGCAGGCCCAGAACGACGAGCGCGACCGGGTCTACTTCGACCCCGCCGTCGCCCAGGGCAAGACCGACGGCATCGGCGTCCTCGGCCAGTTCACCTACTACGACGCCATCGTGATGCACGGCGACGGCGGCGACAGCACCAGCTTCAGCAACATCCGCAGGCGCGCCCTGGCCAAGGCCAAGCCGCCGGCCCAGGGCGGCAACGAGGTGACGTATCTGAACGCCTTCCTCGACGCGCGCGTCTGGGCCATGAAGCAGGAAGAGGCCCACTCCGACACCACCCGCGTCGACACCGAACAGCGGGTGTTCCTGCAAAAGCGGAACCTGAACCTCGATCCGCCACTGGACTGGAAGGTGTACGGGGACAGCTACCACATCGGCTGAGACCGAGACCCGGCCCCGGGGTGCGGATCATCCGGCCCCGGGGTGCGGATCCTGGCCCGGACCGCTACGCGCCCACCACCGCGGGGCCGGGACCGGTGCGCCGGTCCGCGATCTCCTCGCCCGGCTCCATCGGGGCCGTGACCTCGTCGTCGTCCCGGTTTCGGCCCAGGTGGTTGAAGACGAGGTTGAGCAGGACGGCCGCCACGCACCCCGTGGAGATCCCCGAGTCCAGGACGATCCGCGCGGTCTGGGGGAACGCGTGGTAGAAGTCCGGCGCGGTGATCGGGATGATTCCGACGGCCAGTGACACGGCGACGATCAGGACGTTGTTGTCCTTCTCCAGGCCGGCCCTGACCAGGGTCTGGATGCCGCTCGCCGCGACCGAGCCGAACAGGACGACGCCCGCCCCGCCGAGGACCGGGCGCGGTACGACGGCGATCAGCGACGCGGCCATCGGGCACAGGCCCATCAGCACCAGGAAACCGCCGCCGGTGGCGACGACGTACCGGCTGCGGATCCGCGTCATCGCGACCAGCCCGATGTTCTGCGCGAAGGCACTGCACATGAAGCCGTTGAAGAGCGGGCTGAGGGCCGAGCCGAGGGTGTCCGCGCGCAGGCCCGCCGCGATGGTCCGCTCGTCGGCCGGACGCTCGACGATCTCGCCCAACGCCAGCATGTCCGCGGTCGATTCGGTCATCGAGACCACCATGACCACGCACAGCGAGAGGATCGCGGCGAGCTGGAACTGCGGGGCGCCGAAGTGGAACGGCGTCGGGAAGCCGACCACGTCCGCGTCGGTCACCGGACCGAAGTCCGTGGCACCGAACGGGATCGCCACCAGCGTGCCGACGACCAGGCCGAGCAGCACGGCGATCTGCTTGACGAAACCGCGGGTGAAGCGGCGCAGCAGCAGCACGAGCACGAGCGTGGCCGCCGCGAGGCCCAGGTAGGTCGGCGAACCGTAGTCGTGCGCCGCGGGATCGGGTCCCTGCGCCCAGCCGAAGGCGACCGGCAGCAGCGAGACACCTATGAGGGTGATGACGGTGCCGGTGACGACGGGCGGGAAGAAGCGGACGGCCTTGCTGAAGAAGGGGGCCGCCACGAAGCCCAGGACGCCCGCGACCATCACCGCGCCGAAGATGATCGGCAGGGCGTCGGACCTGTCCTTGGTGGAGGCGACGACGGCGGTCATGGGGGCGACGCCCGCGAAGGTGACGCCGTTGACGAACGGCAGCCGCGCTCCGATCTTCCAGAAGCCGAGGGTCTGCAGGAAGGTGGCGAGGCCCGCGGTGAACAGGCAGGCGCCGGTGAGGAAGGTCAGCTCGGCGGGGGACAGACCGACGGCGGCGCCGACGATCAGGGGTGGGGCGACGACTCCCGCGTACATGGCGGCCACGTGTTGCAGACCTGTGGTAGCCATCTTGAGTGCGGGCAGTTTCTCGTCGACGGGGTGGGCGGTCACGGCGGCTCCTCCGGGCGGGTAACACGTCGGCTCTGACGTGGGTTTCAGGAGGTGGTGCGCGGTCATGCGGGACCGGGGGACGGAACGCCCCAAAAAGGGCAAGGGAGACCGTTCCGGGGCGTGCACGTGCATGCACGCCCCGGAGACGGCCGCCATGGACCCCGCTCGGGTCCACGGCTACCGGCCGAGGGCCGTCCCCCTCGGCCGGAGTTCTTTCAGTGGGTCAGGCCCCCGCGGCAATCCGCGCGAGGCGCTGTGCCTCCGCCCGCGTGGCGCGGGCGATGTCGTCCTCGTCGACGTGCAGCAGCCGGCCGTTCTCCACCACCGGCTCGCCGCCCACGAGCGAGAGCGTGACCGGGGCGGCCGCGCCGAAGACCAACGCGGTCACCGGGTCGGCGATCGAGGCGTGCGCGAGGGTGTCCAGCTTCCACAGCACGAGGTCGGCGAGCTTGCCCGGCTCCAGGGAACCGATCTCCGCCGCCCTGCCCAGGACCTGGGCGCCGCCGTAGGTGCCCAGGCGCAGCGCTTGACGGGCGTTCAGGGCGGCTTCCCGGTGGGCGCCGAGGCGGTTGATGAGGAGGGCGTTGCGCAGTTCGGTGTGGAGTTCGCCGGACTCGTTCGAGGCGGTGCCGTCGACGCCGAGGCCGACCGGGACGCCGGCCGCGAGCATGTCCGGGACGCGGGCGATACCGGCCGCGAGACGGGCGTTGGACGAGGGGCAGTGGGCGACACCGGTCTTCGTACGGGCGAAGGCGGCGATGTCGGAGTCGTTCATGTGGACGCAGTGCGCCATCCACACGTCCTCGCCGAGCCAGCCGGTGGACTCGAAGTACTCGGTCGGGCCCATGCCGAACAGCTCCTTGCAGAACTGCTCCTCCTCCACGGTCTCCGAGCCGTGCGTGTGCAGTCGTACGCCCTTGCGGCGGGCCAACTCGGCGCCCTGACGCATGAGTTCGGTGGAGACGGAGAAGGGCGAGCAGGGTGCGACGGCCACCTGGGTCATGGCGCTGAAGGAGGGGTCGTGGTGCTCGTCGACGGTTGCCTCGGTGGCGGCGAGGGCGCCTTCGAGGGTCTCGACGGCGAAGTCCGGCGGCAGCCCGCCGTCCTTCTCGCTGCGGTCCATGGAGCCGCGGGCGAGGGTGAAGCGGACGCCCATCTCGCGGGCGGCCCGGATGATGGCGCCGGACAGGTCGCCGGAGCCCTGCGGGAAGACGTAGTGGTGGTCCATGGCGGTGGTGACACCGCCCCGGGCCATCATGGCGAGGGAGCCCTGCGCGGCGGCGGAGACCATCCGCTCGTCGATGCGCGCCCAGGTCGGGTAGAGCGCGACGAGCCAGTTGAAGAGGTTGTGGTCGGTGGCCAGGCCGCGGGTGATCCACTGGTAGAAGTGGTGGTGGGTGTTGACCAGGCCGGGGGTCACGAGGTGGCCCGTGGCGTCGATACGGCGTACGACGTTCTCCAGGCCCTCCGGGGCCCTGCCCGCGCCGAGCGACTCGATGCGGTTGCCCGCGACGACGACATGGCCCGATGCATGCTCGGTGTCGCCCGCGTCCACCGTCGCGATCGCACAGTTCTCGATGACGATGCGCTGGACTTCTGCCGATGCTGCCATGGTGCGTCCTTCTTCGTTTCGAGGGGTGGGCACGGCAGGACCCTAGGAGGTTTGAGTGCCGCGGCTGTCGACGCCACGGGTGCCGAAGGAGGGGCCTTCGCCAAGGCCTCGGAGGCCTGCTCGGAGGCCGGCTCAGAGGTTGGTGAGGTCCACCGGGATGTGCGGCTCGCAGCCGTCGCGCAGGATGGTGGCCTCGATCAGTCCGTAGGGCCGGTCGGCCGCGTAGTACACCTCGTTGTCGTTCTCGAGCCCGAACGGCCCCAGGTCGACGAGGAAATGGTGCTTGTTGGGGAGGGAGAAGCGGACCTCGTCGATCTCGCTGCGGTTCTCGATGATCCGCGAGCCCATCTGGTACAGGGTCTGCTGCAGCGACAGGGAGTAGGTCTCCGCGAAGGCCTGGAGCATGTGCTTCCTGACCTGGTCGTAGGATTTCTCCCAGTTGGGCATCTTCTGCTCGTCGCCGGTCCAGTTGAAGCGCCAGCGGCCGGATACCTGGGTGGCCAGGATGCGGTCGTACGCCTCGGGGAGCGTCGTGTACTTGTCCTTGACGTAGCCCCAGAACTCGGAGTTCGTCGAGTTCATCACGACGAGGTCCTTCAGTCCCGAGATGACCTCCCACGACGAGCCGTCATAGGTGATCTGGGTGACCCGGGTCTCCTGGCCCTTGCGGACGAAGGAGTGCTTGACGTCGTCGGCGCCGATGAACCTGGAGTTGGCGTCGGAGGTCTCGATGCGCTCCCAGGCGTACTCCTCGATGCGGATGCGCGCGGTCCTGATCGGCTCCTGCGAGGTCACGAAGTGCCGGGCGAGGTGGATGCCGAACTGTTCGGCGGACTCGATGCCGTACTCCTTGGCGAAGGCGTACACCGTGTTCTTGGTGGTGTCCGTCGGCAGGACGTTCGCGTTGGAGCCCGAGTAGTGGACCTCTTCCATGTCGCCGCTCAGCGCCACGGACACGTTCAGGTCCTTGATGTGGTGCGTCGCGCCGTCGCGGGTGATCTTCACGACGCGGTTCTCGGCCTTGCCGTACTGGTTCTGTCCCAGCATCACAGGGCGTCCGCGGTGGGAATTGTCAGTCATTTCTGCTAGCTCCCTCGGTAAACGGAGTAGCCGAACGGGTTGAGCAGCAGCGGTACGTGGTAGTGCTCGCCCGGCCTGACGGCGAAGGTGATCGTCACCTCGGGGAAGAACACTCCGCTCGCACCGCTGTCCCGATTCGCGGGGGCGTCCTGCTGCGCATCGGCTTGCTTCTTCTCGAAGTACGCCTCGACCTCGAAGTCGAGCCGTACATGGGTCGTCCCTTCCGGCAGCGCCGGGAGGTCCTTGCACCGCCCGTCCGCGTCGGTGGCGGAGCCGCCGAGCTCCCGCCAGTCCGCCGTGCGGCCGCCACGGGCCGCGAGCCGGACGGCGACGCCCTCGGCGGGGCGTCCGACGCTGGTGTCCAGGATGTGCGTGGACACGGATGCGGTGGTGTCGGTGCTCATACGTTCTCCTCCTCCACGAGACGGGCCAGCCGGATGCGGTTGATCTTGCCCAGTTCGGAGCGGACGATCTCGCGCTCCTGCTCGGGCGAGTTGCCGATCCGTTCCTTGACCGCGTCGCGCATCTGCTCGCCGGTCCGGCCGGTGGCGCAGATCAGGAAGACATGGCCGAACCTCTCCTGGTACGCCAGGTTCAGTTCGAGCATCTCCTCCTTGAGCTCCGCGGAGGCGCCGGCCATGCCGCGCTGCTCCCGGGAGGAGGTGGGGTCCCCGTGCTTCGGCCGCCCGATCGGCGGGTGCCCCGCCATCGCCTCCGCCAGGTCCTCGGCGGTCAGCTCGGCCATGGCGGCGTCGCTCGCGGCGAAGAGGTCGTCGGGGGTGGTGTACGGGCGGTCGGCGAGCAGGGCGCGCACCCAGGCCGTCGACGCGCACGCCTCGTGGAGGGCGGCGTGGGCCGCGTGCTCCTCCAGGGCGTTGAACCGGGCGAGGCCGCCGGGTGTCGTACTCGAAGTCACGGGAAGCCTCCGTGGCCTTGTGCTGGACGGGCTGCGGCTAGCTAACGCCCTCGGAAACACCACGTCAACACTTTGTTGAAAAATCGAGGTAACAACCGACGCCCCGCGCGTGGCGACCACCGACGCCCGGCGCTCAGGCCTCCTTCTCGCGGTTCAGGTAGTTGTAGACGGTGAAGCGGCTGACGCCCAGCGCGCTCGCCACCGTCTCCACGCCGTGCCGCACCGAGAAGGCTCCGCGGGCCTCGAGCACCCGCACGACCTCCTGCTTGGACTTGCGGTCGAGGTCGGCCAGCGGCTTGCCCTGCTTGCGCTCCAGGGCGGCCAGGATGTGATCGAGCGAGTCGGCCAGCTGCGGCAGCCGTACGGCGACCACGTCCGCGCCCTCCCAGGAGAGCACGACGTCGTCGGGTCCGGCCAGGTCGGGCGCCACCATCTCGCCCCCCATGGCGTCGACCAGCGGCTTGACCGCCGCGACGAAGGGGTCGTCTCCGATACCGGTCACTTATCGCCCTCCCCGACCGCGTTCACCTGCAGCGAGACCCTGGTGGCACCGGCCGCCAGAGCCCGGCGCAGCAGCGCGTCGACCGCGGTGAGCACCGCGTCCGCGTCCCCCTCGGCGGTGTTGCCGAACGGGCCGACGTCCACGGCGTCCAGTTCGGCCGCCTCGATGACCTCGCGGGCGACCAGCGCGTGCGGGGGCGCCTCGTCGAGATCGAAGGGCTCGGTCGTGAACTCCACTCTCAATCGCACGCGCTCAACCTACTGCGCGGTGTCGATTTTCCGGCAGCCCCCTCTTGACAAGCCTCGACGCCCGACGGCAGTCTTCCATTAAGCAGAAACTAACTTCCACAATACGGAATTCATTGACGTCTCGACTCTCGCCGACGAACGTCTCGACACGGAAGGGAGCGCCGAGCCACATGCCGGGTTCCGAATGGGGCACAGCCACCGAGCAACGCTTCAACGTCAACCTGTCGATCCTCTTCACGGAACTCCCGCTCCTGGAGCGCCCCGCGGCCGCCGCCGCGGCGGGCTTCACCGCGGTCGAACTGTGGTGGCCCTGGGTCGACTCCCCCACCCCCGAGCGGTCCGAACTCGACGCCTTGAAGAAGGCGATCGAGGACGCGGGCGTCCAGCTGACGGGGCTGAACTTCTACGCCGGACAGCTGCCCGGCCCCGACCGGGGCGCGCTGTCGATCCCCGGCGTGGAGTCGGAGCGGTTCCGCGCCAACATCGACGTGGCGGCCGACTTCGCGCGGTCGCTGGGCTGCAAGGCCCTCAACGCGCTGTACGGCAACCGCGTCGAGGGCGTGGAGGCGTCCGAGCAGGACGCGCTCGCGCTGGAGAACCTGGCCCTCGCGGCACGGGCCGCCGACCGGATCGGCGCGATCCTCCTGATCGAGACCCTCAACCAGCCCGAGTCGCCGCTCTATCCCCTGGTGAGCGCCCCGGCGGGAGTCGCCGTCGTCGACAGGGTCAACGAGGCGACCGGCCTCGGCAACGCCCGGTTCCTCATGGACCTGTACCACCTGTCCATGAACGGCGAGGACCTGCCGTCGGTGATCGAGCGGTACGCCGCGAAGACCGGCCACGTGCAGATCGCCGACAACCCGGGGCGCGGCGCCCCGGGCACCGGGACCCTGCCCCTGGAGGACCTGCTCGGCCGGCTGAGGAAGGCCGGTTACGAGGGCTGGGTCGGCCTGGAGTACAAGCCGGGCGACCGTCCGAGCGCGGCGGCCTTCGACTGGCTGCCGGCCGCGGCCCGAGCCGCCCGCTGAGCGGCAACTCATCGACGTACCACAGCAGTCAGAGAGGCACCCTCATGAGCAGCACTCTTGCAGATACTTCCCACCCGAACCGTCCGGCCCGCCCGGCGGTCGCCTGGATCGGTCTCGGCATCATGGGCTCCCCCATGTCGGAGAACCTGGTCAAGGCCGGGTACGACGTCACCGGGTTCACGCTGGAGCAGGACAAGCTGGAGCGCCTCGCCGCCGCGGGCGGTAGGGCCGCCGGTTCGATCGCCGAGGCCGTGCGGGACGCCGACGTGGTGATCACGATGGTGCCCGCCTCCCCGCAGGTCGAGGCCATCGCGTACGGGCCCGACGGCATCCTGGAGAACGCGAGGTCCGGCGCGCTGCTGATCGACATGTCGTCGATCACCCCGCAGACCTCCGTGGACCTCGCGAAGGCGGCCGCCGCGAAGGGGATCCGGGTTCTGGACGCTCCCGTGTCCGGCGGCGAGGCCGGGGCGATCGAGGCCGTGCTGTCGATCATGGTCGGCGGCGAGCAGGCCGACTTCGACGAGGCCGAGCCGCTCTTCGAGGCGCTCGGCAAGACGATCGTGCTCTGCGGTCCGCACGGCTCCGGCCAGACCGTGAAGGCGGCGAACCAGCTGATCGTCGCCGTGAACATCCAGGCGTGCGCCGAGGCCGTGGTCTTCCTGGAGAAGTCCGGCGTGAACCTGAAGGCCGCGCTCGACGTCCTGGGCGGCGGTCTTGCCGGCTCCACCGTACTGACGCGGAAGAAGGACAACTTCCTGAACCGCGACTTCAAGCCGGGCTTCCGCATCGACCTGCATCACAAGGACATGGGCATCGTCACGGACGCCGCCCGCACGGTCGGCGCCGCGCTGCCGGTGGGCGCCGTGGTCGCCCAGCTCGTCGCCTCCCTGCGCGCCCAGGGCGACGGCGGCCTCGACCACTCGGCCCTCCTCCGCTCCGTGGAACGCCTCTCAGGCGCACAACTCTGACACGCCCCCACCCCGCCAGGCGCGCCCCTGATCCCTCGGGCGCGGCCCTGCTCCCTCGGCCTCGGCCGTGGCGCCTCGGGCGCGGCCGGATGCGTCGGTCGCAGACCTGAGACACGCGGAGCGAAGCGCTGACGCCTCGGGCGCGACCCGATGCGTCAAGCGCCGTCCTGGCACGAGGGGCCCAGCCCCGACGCAGCAGGCAAGGCCCGTACGTCGGGCGCGACCTGACGACGTCGGGCGCAGCCCCAGCACACCGGGCACGGCCACGACACGACGGGCGCGGCCTGACGGCGTCGGGCACAACCCCGGCACCTCGGGCGCAGCCCGACACGACGGGCACAGCCCCGACCCAGCGGGCGCAGCCCGTACGTCGGGCGCGGCCTGACGGTGTCGGGCGCAGCCCCGGCACCTCGGGCGCGGTCGGATGGGGCGGGCGTGGCCCGGCGTGTCGGGCGCAGCCCCAATGTGTCGAGGGCGGCCCCGATGCGCCGAGGGCAGGCTCGAGGGCTTCGGGGTGGTTTTGAGACTTCCGGGTGGTGTCGTCGCTGACACCTGTCCTGTCGCGCCCAAGCGATGGCGCCACCCGGAACCCAACCCATTTCAACAAACTGTTGACGTTCGGAACGCCCCAAACCTAGGCTCCACAAAGCGGAAGTCGGTTTCCGCTGCCCCTCGCATGGAAGGTCCACGATGTCGAAGCGCGTGCTTACGACCGAGTCCGGTGCTCCGGTCGCCGACAACCAGAACTCAGCCACCGCCGGCGCGGGCGGCCCGCTCCTCCTCCAGGACCAGCACCTCCTGGAGAAGCTCGCCCGGTTCAACCGCGAGCGCATCCCGGAGCGCGTGGTGCACGCCCGCGGCTCCGGCGCGTACGGCCACTTCGAGGTCACGGACGACATCACCGGCTTCACCCACGCCGACTTCCTGAACACGGTCGGCAAGCGCACCGAGGTCTTCCTGCGCTTCTCCACCGTGGCCGACAACCTGGGCGGCGCGGACGCGGTCCGCGACCCGCGCGGCTTCGCGGTCAAGTTCTACACGGAGGAGGGGAATTACGACCTCGTCGGGAACAACACCCCGGTCTTCTTCATCAAGGACCCGCTCAAGTTCCCCGACTTCATCCACTCCCAGAAGCGCGACCCGTTCACGGGCAAGCAGGAGCCGGACAACGTCTGGGACTTCTGGGCGCACGCCCCCGAGGCCACGCACCAGGTGACCTGGCTGATGGGCGACCGCGGCATCCCCGCCTCGTACCGGCACATGAACGGCTACGGCTCGCACACCTACCAGTGGACGAACGCCGAAGGCGAGGCCTTCTTCGTCAAGTACCACTTCAAGACGAACCAGGGCGTCCGCAGCCTCTCCACCGAGCAGGCGCAGGAGATCGCGGGCAAGGACCCGAACTCCCACCAGACGGACCTGCTCCAGGCCATCGAGCGGGGCGTGCGCCCGTCCTGGACCCTCCACGTCCAGATCATGCCCGCGGCCGAGGCGGCGGACTACCGCTTCAACCCCTTCGACCTCACCAAGGTGTGGCCGCAGAGGGACTTCCCGCTCCAGCGCGTGGGCCGACTGGTCCTGGACCGCAACCCCGACAACGTCTTCGCCGAGGTCGAGCAGGCCGCGTTCTCCCCGAACAACTTCGTTCCGGGCATAGGCCCCTCCCCCGACAAGATGCTTCAGGGCCGGCTGTTCGCCTACGCGGACGCGCACCGCTACCGCCTCGGCGTCAACCACACCCAGCTCGCGGTGAACGCGCCGAAGGCCACGACCGCGGACAACTACGGCCGCGACGGCTTCATGGCATCCAACGCGCAGGGCCGCGCCGCCAAGAACTACGAGCCGAACTCCTACGGCGGCCCGGCCGAGACCGGCCGTCCGCTGTCGGCCCCGCTGGCCGTCACCGGCTGGACCGGCACCCACGAAGCTCCCCTCCACACCAAGGACGACGACTTCTTCCAGGCCGGCGAGCTCTACCGCCTGATGTCGGCCGAGGAGCGGTCCCGGCTGATCGCCAACATCGCCGGTGGCCTCGCACAGGTCTCCCGCGACGACGTCGTCGAGAAGAACCTCGCCCACTTCCACGCCGCCGACCCGGAGTACGGCCGGCGCGTGGCGGAAGCGGTCCACGCCCTGCGCGAGGACTGACCCCCTGACCGCGTCACCGGGTCAGACGGGAGGTCGGCCCGGTGACGCGTGGCCCGCGAGGACCCGAGCGACCCGGATGAGGGGTGGTCGCCGGTGGCACGCGGGCACGACGAGGACCGCGGCGGATGTGAGCCAGTGCGGTGGTGAAGGTCCCGGGACCCCCTTCTCGACCTGAGGGAAGGCCGGCCCCGGTTCCGTCGCGGCCGCCGCGGTCCCCGTCACACACCGAGCGAGGCGCCGGGTACGGACTCCGTACCCGGCGCCTCGACGTGCTCCTGGGGTGCTCCCGGCGTGTTTCCGACGTGCTCCCGGGGTGCGGAGTCGGCCGGAGCACAGCAGCCTGAAAGCATGGACTATCCCAGCATCGTCGTGCACGCCCCGGCACTGGACGGCTCGCGACGGGTCACCACGGGGGACGAGACGCTCGGTGTCGCCTATCACCTCGACGACGTCATCGAGATCCTGCGAAGGGCCGAGGTCGACCTGGACGAGATCGAGGTCGACAAGAGCGACATCATCGACTGGCAGGGCGGCGGCCCCGACCACTGGCCGGGATTCGAGGAGCTCGAGCTCCCTGAGGACTGAGAACACGCCTCGGACACGTACTCCAGTGGACGTACGCCGGCTACGCAACCCTCAAATCAAGCTCTGAACACGACCCCGGGGGCTTCAACTCACCCCGGTGATGGGCACATTCTCGGCACACGAGGCCCGCCGGCACGGGGGCGGCGGGCCTCGTGACGGGGGTACGGGGGATCACGGGGGAACAACACGAGGGGCGGCTCACCCACACGGTGAACCGCCCCTGGTACGTGCGCGACCGGTACGCGAGGACCGCGTACGTCAGACCTTCAGCGTCCTGATGGACGTGGGCGCGTGGCCCGGCTCGGTCGCGATCTCCTCGAACTCCATGACGTTGCCGATGTCGTTCGTCGTGGACATCGAGATGTTGGTGACGCGCTCCAGGATCGCCTCGACGACGACCGGCACCCGGTACTCGGCGGCGAGCTTCTTGGCCTGCTCGAAGGCGGCGCCCAGCTCGGCCGGGTCGGTGACGCGGATCGCCTTGCAGCCGAGGCCCTCGACGACCTTGACGTGGTCGACGCCGTAGACGCCGAGCTCGGGCGAGTTGATGTTCTCGAACTCCAGCTTGACCTGGAAGTCGATGTCGAAGGCCCGCTGCGCCTGGCGGATCAGGCCCAGGTAGGCGTTGTTGACCAGGACGTGGACGTACGGGATCCGGTGCTGGGCGCCGACGGCCAGTTCCTCGATCATGAACTGGAAGTCGTAGTCGCCGGAGAGGGCGACGACGGAGGCCTCCGGGTCGGCCTTGGCGACGCCCAGCGCGGCCGGGATCGTCCAGCCGAGCGGTCCCGCCTGACCGCAGTTGATCCAGTGCCGGGGCCGGTAGACGTGCAGCATCTGGGCGCCGGCGATCTGCGAGAGGCCGATGGTGGAGACGTACCGGGTCTCCGGGCCGAATGCCTTGTTCATCTCCTCGTAGACACGCTGCGGCTTGATCGGGATGTCGTCGAAGTGCGTACGGCGCTGGAGGGTCGCCCTGCGCTCCTGGGCGGAGGCGGCCCACGCGGAGCGGTCCGGCAGCCGGCCCTCCGCCCTGAGTTCCTTCGCCACCTGGACGAACAGTTCGAGCGCTGCCTTCGCGTCGGAGGCGATGCCGTAGTCCGGAGCGAAGATCTTGCCGATCTGGGTGGGCTCGATGTCGACGTGGACGAAGGTGCGGCCCGCGGTGTAGACGTCCAGCTTGCCGGTGTGGCGGTTGGCCCAGCGGTTGCCGATGCCGAGGACGAAGTCGGACTCCAGGAAGGTCGCGTTGCCGTAGCGGTGCGAGGTCTGCAGGCCCACCATGCCGGCGTTCAGCTCATGGTCGTCGGGCAGGACGCCCCAGCCCATCAGGGTGGGGACGACCGGGATGCCCGTCAACTCGGCGAATTCCACCAGGAGTTCGCCGGCGTCGGCGTTGATGACACCGCCGCCGGCGACGATCAGGGGCCGCTCGGACTCGTTCAGCAGCCCGATCGCCTTCTCGATCTGCGCGCGGGTGGCGGCGGGCTTGTACGCCTGGAGCGGCTCGTACGTCTCCGGGTCGAACTCGATCTCGGTGAGCTGGACGTCGACCGGCAGGTCGATGAGTACCGGGCCCGGACGGCCGGAGCGCATGAGGTGGAAGGCCTGCTGGAAGACGCCGGGGACCTGGGCCGCCTCCAGCACGGTGACCGCCATCTTGGTCACCGGCTTCGCGATCGAGGCGATGTCGACGGCCTGGAAGTCCTCTTTGTGGATCACGGCGGTCGGCGCCTGGCCCGTGATGCACAGAATCGGGATCGAGTCGCCGATCGCGGAGTAGAGGCCGGTGATCATGTCGGTGCCCGCGGGTCCCGACGTACCGATGCAGACGCCGATGTTGCCCGGGTGGGTGCGGGTGTAGCCCTCCGCCATGTGCGAGGCGCCCTCGACATGGCGGGCGAGGGTGTGGCTGATCCCCCCGGCGGCCTTGAGGGCCGCGTAGAAGGGGTTGATCGCCGCGCCCGGGACGCCGAACGCGTCGCTGACGCCCTCGCGCTTGAGGATCTCGACTGCCGCGCGGGCAGCGGTCATACGAGCCATGGAGTACTCCTGCTTCGGCTGTCGGATTCGCGCTCCCGTCGCGCCCCTCGGAGAGCTGGTGATTCCTGGTGACCCCACAGTGCGGTGATTCCACATTGTGGAAATTAACTTCTACTATCTGGAAGTAATGTAGGTGGCGTGCCGAAGAGCGTCAAGGGTGCCCACCCGGCTGGATCCGCGGGAGGGAAGGGCGGGGGTTGTCGGAGCGTTTCGCTGCCGCGGGCCCCCGGCTTGGAGGACGATGGACACGCTGTCCCGACGTGACGTCCTGGAGTGGGCCATGGCCGAGAGCGTGCCGGTGCGGTGTCCGGCCTGCCGCCGCGAGCATCTCTTTGCCGCGCCGTCGTACCCGTGCGTGTGCGGCGCCCCCGTCACGCCCCCGCTCGACCGCCTCGCCGATCCCGCGCAGGTCACCCACCGCACCTGGAACGAGGACTGGGTCACGGTCCCCTGCGACACCTGCGGGCGCGCGGACCAGTGGCCCCATCCGGAACTGGGCTGCCCCTGCGGAGCCATGCTGCGGATTCCGGTACGAGGGGTACGGCGCCCGCTGCGCGCGGAGGTCGTGCCGAGCACCGGCGCCCCCGCGGACCCGGAGACGGAACCGGAGGCGGCACCCCACACCCCCGATCCACCGCTCCCCGGTACCGCCGAGTCACCGCTCCCCGATACGGCAGCCGCCACGCCGGGAAGCCCCCTCATCCCCGACCACCTGCCACTGCCGCGCACCACCCCGACACCCCGCCCGATGTTCCAGCCGGTGACCATCCGCACCGCCCGGGACGCCGTCACGGCGGCCGCGCTGTATCTGCGGTGGCTCGGCTACCGCGACATCCGCAGGGCGGACCAGCGCCCGCCCTCGGGCATCGGACTCGCCGCCCGCGGCATGCTGGCGCAGGTGGACCCCACCGTCCGCCCGGCCACACTGCGCGACGTGGAGTGCCTGTGGCTGACGGCCATGTCGGAGTCCACGGGATGCGTCTACTTCTCCCTGGCCGGGTACGCGGACGACGCCCGCCGCCGCGCCGACACCCTCGGGATCCCCCTCTTCGTGCTCGACCTCACGGGCACCCCCCAGCCGGTGAACACCCACGCCGACGAACTCCTCGCCACCGGGGCCTGAGCACCGGCACGCGGGCCTGAACCCCGGCGGGGGCCTGAACCCCGGCAGGGGGGAGCGCTCTATTCGGCGTAGGTCTGCCGCAGTTCGATCTTGCGGACCTTCCCCGACACCGTCATCGGGAAGGACTCCAGGACCTGCAGGCGGCTGGGGATCTTGTAGTGGGCCAACCGGCCCTCGCAGAAGGAGCGCAGTTCCTCCAGCGTCAAGGGGTCGGCCGGGTCCAGCGGGATGACGCAGGCGAGCACCTCCTCGCCGTAGCGCTCGTGGGGCACCCCGACCACCTGGACGTCGGCGATCTTCGGATGGGCGTAGAGGAACTCCTCGATCTCGCGCGGGTAGATGTTCTCGCCGCCGCGGATGATCATGTCCTTGATGCGGCCGACGATCTCGACGTACCCGTCCTCACGCATCACGGCGAGGTCGCCCGTGTGCATCCAGCGCCCCGAGTCGACGGCCTCGGCGGTCTTCTCGGGCTCGTTCCAGTAGCCGAGCATCACGCTGTAGCCGCGGGTGCACAGCTCTCCGGCGGTGCCACGGGGCTGCGTCACCCCGTCCACCGGATCGACGACCTTCACCTCCAGGTGCGGAAGCACCCGGCCGACGGTGCCGGTGCGGTGCTCCAGGTCGTCGTCCCTACGGGTCTGCAGGGACACGGGCGAGGTCTCGGTCATGCCGTAGCAGATGGCGACCTCCGCCATGTGCATCTCGGCGACCACCCGCTTCATCACCTCGACCGGGCACGGCGAGCCCGCCATGATGCCGGTGCGCAGCGAGGACAGGTCGTACGTCGCGAAGCCGGGGAGGTTCAACTCCGCGATGAACATGGTCGGTACGCCGTACAGCGAGGTGCAGCGCTCGTCCTGGACCGCGCGGAGCGTCGCGGCCGGATCGAAGGAGGGCGCCGGGATGACCATGCACGCGCCGTGCGAGGTCGCCGCGAGGTTGCCCATCACCATGCCGAAGCAGTGGTAGAAGGGCACGGGGATGCAGATCCGGTCCTGCTCGCTGTAGGCGATCGACTCGCCCACGAAATAGCCGTTGTTGAGGATGTTGTGGTGGGAGAGGGTCGCCCCCTTGGGGAAGCCCGTGGTGCCGGAGGTGTATTGGATGTTGATGGGGTCGTCGCAGGACAACTCGCTCTTGCGGACCCAGAAGTCCTCGTACAGATCGGGGGTCCCGCGCCCGATCAGGGCGTCCCAGCTCGGGTCGTCGATGTAGACGGTCTCCCGCAACTGCGGGCAGCTGTCGCGCACTTGCTCGACCATCGCCCGGTAGTCGCTGGTCTTGTGGCTGAGGGAGGCGAAGAGCAGCGAGATGCCTGCCTGCTGGAGGACGTACTCGACCTCATGAGTGCGGTAGGCCGGGTTGATGTTCACCATGACCGCACCGACGCGGGCTGTGGCGTACTGGACGAGCACCCACTCCGGGCAGTTGACCGCCCAGATGCCCACCCGGTCGCCCCTGGCGATGCCGGAGGCCAGCAGCGCGTACGCCAACTCGTCGACGTCCGCGGAGAACCGGGCGTACGTCCAGCGCCGCCCGGACGGCACGTCGACGAGCGCCTCCCGGTCCGGCCAGGCCGCGACCGCCCGGTCCAGGTTGGCCCCGATGGTGTCACCGAGCAGGGTCGTCGCGCTGGTCCCGTGCGCGTAGGAGAGTGCGCTCACCGGAAGTCCTCCTCGCGGTATTCGGCGTCCGAGCCGGCGGCCGTGGCCTCGCGCAGCTCGATCCGGCGGATCTTGCCGGAGATGGTCTTGGGGAGCGTGCCGAACTCCAGACGGCGGATGCGCTTGTACGGCGCGAGGACCGTCCGCGAGTGTTCGAAGAGCACCTTCGCCAGGTCGGGGCCCGGTGCGTGGCCCGTGGCGAGGACGATGTACGCCTTCGGGACGGCGAGCCGCAGTTCGTCGGGGGCCGGGACGACGGCCGCCTCCGCCACCGCCTCGTGCTCCAGCAGGGCGCTCTCCAGCTCGAAGGGCGAGATCTTGTAGTCGGAGGCCTTGAACACGTCGTCGGCGCGGCCGACGTAGGTGATGTATCCGTCCTCGTCCCGGGCGCCGATGTCACCGGTGCGGTAGTAGCCGCCCGCCATCGCCTCCGCCGTACGGTCGGCGTCTCCGTGGTAGCCGGTCATCACGCCCACCGGTCGCGCCGACAGATCGAGCGCGATCTCCCCCTCCACCGCCCCGGGCGCACCCGTGACCGGGTCGAGGAGTTCGACGCGGAAGCCGGGACTCGGCCGTCCCATGGAGCCCGTCTTGAGCTGCTGCCCGGGGCTGTTGGAGACCTGGACGGCCGTCTCGGTCTGCCCGAAGCCGTCCCGGATGGTGACGCCCCAGGCGCGCCGCACCTGCTCGATGACCTCCGGGTTCAGCGGCTCACCGGCGGCGACGGCCTCGCGTGGCGGGGTGCGCAGCTGCGTCAGGTCGGCCTGGATGAGCATCCGCCAGACCGTGGGCGGGGCGCAGAAGGTGGTGACGCCCGCCCGGTCCATCTCCGCCATCAGCCGGCCCGGGTCGAAGCGCGTGTAGTTGTGGATGAAGACGGTCGCCTCCGCGTTCCAGGGCGCGAAGAGGTTGGACCAGGCGTGCTTGGCCCAGCCGGGCGAGGAGATGTTCAGATGCACGTCGCCGGGCTTGAGCCCGATCCAGTACATCGTCGACAGATGACCGATCGGGTAGGAGGCGTGGGTGTGTTCGACGAGCTTGGGGCGGGCGGTGGTGCCGGAGGTGAAGTAGAGCATCAGGGGGTCGTCCGAGTGGGTGACACCCTCGGGCTCGAAGCTCGCGTCGGCGGCGTACGCCTCCTCATACGACTGCCAGCCGGGCCGCGCTCCCCCCACCGTGATCCGGGTGTGGCGACCGGGCACCTCGTCGAACTTCTCGGCGTCCTCGGCGCGCACGATCACATGCCGGACGCGGCCGCGCTCGACCCGGTCGCGCAGGTCGGCGGGGCCCAGCAGGGTGGTCGCGGGGATGACGACGGCGCGCAGCTTCATCGCGGCGAGTGCCGTCTCCCACAGTTCGACCTGGTTGCCGAGCATGACCAGCACGCGGTCCTCGGCGCGTACGCCCCGCGCGCGCAGCCAGTTGGCCACCTGGTTCGAGCGCTCGGAGAGGGCGGCGAAGGAGAACTCGGCGCGCTCGCCGTCCTCCTCGACGATGTGCAGGGCGGTGCGGTCGTTGCCCCGTGCGATGACGTCGAACCAGTCGAGCGCCCAGTTGAAGGACTCCGGGCGAGGCCAGTCGAAACCCTCGTACGCCGTGGCGTAGTCCGCACGGTGCTCCAGCAGGAAGTCCCGCGCGGCGCGGAACTCGTCCGTCGCACCGTTCGTCACCGTCATGTGTCCTCCTCGTTGCCGCACAGCCGCCTACCATCGTGTATTCCGTGATGGAGGTCTCACCACCCCCGAACGGGGGTACGCCGCGACGAAGGGGCGAACACGTGGCAGCAGACACGGCCGAGGCGGTGGAGGTGCGTGGTGCGCTGGTACGGCTGCGGCGCGCCACGGGACTGCCGGTCGCGTTCGGCGGCCTCGTCGAACCCGGTCGCGCCCAGGTACGTATCAGCGAACTCAGCGGTACGGCGACGCCCGCGCTCAGCGCCCTCGCCGTGTCCTCGGGCAACGGCCTGGGCGGCAAGGCGGTCGCGCTGGCCCGGCCCTGCGCGGTGACGGACTACTCCGCCTCCCGGCAGATCAGCCACGAGTACGACGTGGCGGTCGCCACGGAGGGCCTGTGCTCCGTGATCGCCGTACCCGTCGTCGTACGCCGCCGGGTGCGCGGGGTGTTGTACGGCGCCCTGCGCACGGCCCAGCCCCTGGGTGACCGCACGCTCGGTGCGGCGGTGGCGGCGGCCCGGGACGTGGAGCAGGCGCTGGTCGTACGGGACGAGGCACAGGGGCTGCTGACCGTCGTCCGGGAGCCCGAACCGGCGGTCGGAAGCCCCGCCTGGGAAGAGGTCCGCGAGGCGCACGGGGCGCTGCGGGCGCTGGCGCCGCGCATCGTCGATCCGGCGCTGCGGGCCGAACTGCTCGACGTGTGCGGGCGGCTGGCGGGTGCGGCGGCCTCCGACGCCCGGACGCCTCGCGTCGACCTCGCCCCGCGCGAGGTGGACGTTCTCGCCTGCGTCGCGGCGGGAGCCACCAACGGGGTGGCCGCCGAGCGGTTGGGGCTGCGGCCGGAGACGGTCAAGGGGTATCTGCGCTCGGCCATGCGCAAGCTCGGTGCGCACACGCGCTGGGAGGCGGTGGTCGCTGCGCGGCGGGTCGGGTTGTTGCCGTAGCTTTCCGGCTACCCCGGCTTCGGCCGCTCCGCGGCCTCTTCTCCGTCGCCGCGCGTGGGTTTCCCACCCACCCGCCCCTTATGCCCGCTCCGCGACCCCGTCATCAGCCGTTCCACGGCCTCCTCCTGGCGTTCTTCATTCAGACGGCGGCGCCCTGAAATACGTTATGCCAACACTCTTGTTATTTCCCTCACCACCCCGAGACTCCGAAATTCAAAGAGTCGTTGCCTAATATTGGCTCGGACACGACATGCGAGGGGAGCGGTGACCGTGCGAGGGGACTTCAAGGAGCCTGCGAGACCCCGCCCCGACCTGGTCATCGGCCGGGAGGAGCTCTTCGCGGGCGCGCGCGAGCAGCTCTCCGACGGAGGCAGCGTGCTGGTGCACGGCCCCGCGGGAATAGGAAAGTCCACCGTTCTGCGTGCGCTGGCCGCGGAATGCGCCGAATCGGCACACACCGTGTTGCGCTGCTCGGCGACCGAGTCCGAATCCCATCTGCCCTTCCTCGCCCTGGCCGACCTCCTCGGCCTGGTGGTGGACCAGGTCTCCGACCGGCTGCCCGCCCCGCAGCGCACCGCCCTCGAATCGGCCCTCACCGGCCGCGGCGAATCGACCCTGCAACGAGACGGCCTCGCCCTGCGCCTCGCGGTCCTCTCCGTGCTGCGCGCGCTGGCGGCCCAGGGCCCGGTCCTGATCGTCGCAGACGACCTCCAGTGGCTGGATCCGGCCAGCGCCGAACTGCTCGGCTTCGCCGCCCGCAGACTCGGCGAGATGCCCGTACGGATGCTGTCCGCGGTGCGCACCGACACCGAGCCACGGGACCAACAGCACGACCGGCATCTACGCGCGTCCCCGCCGGACACCCTGGCCGTGCGGCTCAACCCGCTCTCCCGCGCGCAGGTCGCCGAACTCCTCGGCCACCGCGGCTACACCGGGCTGCCCCGCACGACCGTCCGCGACATCCACCGCACCAGCGGCGGCAACCCGCTCTTCGCGCTGGAACTCGGCCGTGCGCTCGCCGAGAATCCCGCCCGGCCGAGCCCCGGCGAACCCCTGCCCGTGCCGACCTCGTTGCGCGCGCTCGTCCTCAGCCGTCTGGAGATGCTCTCGGCCGAGGCCCGCCACACCCTGCTCGTCGCGAGCGCGGGCGCCCGCCCCACGCTGGCGCTGCTGCACGCCGCCGGGCGCGAGAACGCCGAGGCCGAGACCACGCACGCCGCCTCGCTCGGACTGCTGGCGACCGAGCGCGAGACACCGGGCATCCGGTTCGCGCACCCGATGATCTCGGCCGCCCTGTACGCGGAGGCGAGCGCCCAGGAACGCCGCGCCGCCCATGCCGCGCTCTCCACGGCCGCCTCCGACCCCATCGAACGGGCCCGGCATCTCGCCCTGGCCACCACCGGTACCGATCCGCAGGTCGCCGCCCGGCTCGGGGAGGCGGCGGCCGTGGCCAGGGACCGGGGCGCGCCCTCGGTCGCGGCCGGGCTCGGGCTGCTCGCGGCCCGGCACACTCCCCCGGAGACCGTTCCCGGCCCGGACGAACGGCGGTTGCAGGCCGCCGAGGACGCGCTGACCGCCGGGGAGTCGGACCTCGCGCGGGACATCGCCCGCGACGCGCTCCGCCGGGTCACGGCGCCGGCGGATCGCGTCCGCGCCTGGATGGTCGTCATCGACGCGGCGGGGCAGGCCATGGCCGAGGTCGACGCGGTCTTCCCGCAGGCCCTCGCCGACGCGGGCGAGGACCCCCGGCTGCTCGCGCTCGTGCGCTACCAACTCGCCTGGCGGGCCCTGCTGGTGGAGGGCGAGATGGCCAAGGGCCGCGAGGAGGCCGCGATCGCCGCCCAGCTCGCCGCCCGCGCCGGGGACCGGCCCACCGAACTCCTCGCGCTGGGCTTCCAGGCCCAGATGGAGACCCTGATGGGCCACCCGGGCGCACCCGCCACCATTCAGCGGGCGATGCGCGAACCGCAGGACCCCCGGGTGGCGTGCGACCACAACGGCGCCGGCGCCGCCCGCTTCCGCTGGCTGATCATGAGCGACCAGCTCGCCGAGGCCCGCACCACGATCACCGCACTGCTGCGCGAGGTGCGCCGGCGCGGGATGGTCGAGAGCGAGGTGCACTTCCTGCGCGGGCTCGCCGAGACCGAGTTGCGCTCCGGGCACTGCGGGCGGGCGCTCGACCTGGCCCGGGAGAGCCTCAGGCTGGCCCGCGACACGGGAATCGGCGAGGCGGCCACCGCCATGTTCACCTCGCTCGCCGAGGCCGCGGGCGGCGACGTCGACCGGGCGCTGGCGCTGGCCCGGGAGGCCGTGGACCGCGCCGAGGAGGACGGCGACCTGGTCTACCTCTCGCGTGCCCTGGGCGCCCTCGGGCACGCCCAGCTGGTGGCCGGGGACTCGCTCGCGGTCGTGCAGTCCCTGCGGCGGGTACGGGAGCTGGAGGAACGGCTCGGGGTCACGGACCCGGCCCGGGGACGCTGGCACGGCGACCTCGCCGAGGCGCTGGTGCGGATCGGTGAGCCGGTCGAGGCGCAGGACGTCATCGACGCCACGCGGGCGCAGGCGCTGCGGCTCGGGCGGGAGAGCGTGCTCGCCGTGCTCGACCGGGCGGAGGCGCTGGTGCGGGCCGCGCGCGGTGAACAGGGGCCCGCGGTACGTCAGCTGACGGCCGCTCAGGATCGACTGGGCAAGCTGGGCTACGGCCTGGAGGAGGCCCGGGCGGCGTACGCCCTCGCCGGGCTGCGCACCCACCGGCCGGGGCCGACCTCCTACGACGAGGCGACGCGGCTGTTCCGCCGCTGCCGGGCGCTGCCGTGGCTGCGGCAGGTGGAGTCCGCGAGTGCGGCCGGGCCGACGGCGGCCTCGGCCACGACGCCGCTCGCTCCCGCCGCGCTCGACAGCCTCGCCGCGACGGAGCGTCAGGTCGCGGCGCTGGTCATGGAGGGCGCCACCAACCGGGAGATAGCCGCACGGCTGTTCATCAGCGTGAAGACCGTCGAGGCGACGCTGACGCGGGTGTACCGGAAGCTGGGGATTCGGTCGCGGGTGGACATCGTTCGGCTGGCTGCGGGGCGCCGGAGCGGGTGAATTTTCCCCGCCCCCGCCGGCCCGCGGCCGAGCGAACCCGGGGCGGGCGGGGAATCGGGGCGAAGCCCCGCCGCAGGGGCGCGGGGAACTGCGCGACCAGCTCCCACCGGCCGACAGCCGAAAGACGACGGGCAGGGGGATCCGGGGCGCAGCCCCGGTCCTGGGGGCGCGGGGAACCGCGCCGGCGACCCCCAACGGCCCACAGCCGAAGGATCGTTGGCTAAACCCCGTGTCTCTCGAGCAAGGGTTTTCCCTCCCGCAACTCGCCTAGGGGGTTCCCCTCTTGGATGCGGAACCTTCCGCCTTCTAGCGTGAGCGTCGTGCCGCTCGCTCGGGCACACGGCGTCCACCCACAGACGCCGTGCGACACCCCCCACACCCGCGCGTCCCCCCACCGGCAACTTCTGAGGAGATCCATGTTCGGGCTCAACCGCGCCAAGAAGACCGCCGCCCTCTGTACGGCGACCGCTGCCGCCGCCGCGACCGCTCTCCTGTGCGCACCCGGCGCCGTCGCCGCCCCCCAGCCGATCGTCGGCGGCACGACGACCACCACGACCGCGTACCCGTTCATGATGCAGATCACGGACGCCTCGCAGAACCAGTTCTGCGGTGGCACCCTGGTCGCGGCCAACAAGGTGGTCACCGCCGCCCACTGCATGGTCGGCGAGACCACGAGCAGCGTCCGCGTCATCGGCGGCAGAACCTACCTCAACGGCACGAACGGCACCGTCAGCAAGGTCAGCAAGATCTGGATCAACCCCGGCTACACCGACGCCACCAACGGCGACGACGTGGCCGTACTGACCCTGTCGACGTCGATGTCCTACACCCCGGCGTCGTACGTCGCCTCCACGGACACCGGCGTGTACGCCACCGGCGCCACCGCCCGCATCATCGGCTGGGGCACCACCTCGGAGAGCGGCAGCTCCTCCAACCAGCTGCGCACCGCGACCGTCCCGATCGTGTCCAACTCCAGCTGCGCCGGCTCCTACGGCTCCGACTTCGTGGCCAGCGACATGGTCTGCGCCGGTTACACCAACGGCGGTACCGACACCTGCCAGGGCGACAGCGGCGGCCCGCTGCTCATCGGCGGCGTCCTCGCGGGCATCACCTCCTGGGGCAACGGCTGCGCCGAGGCCGGCTACCCGGGCGTCTACACCCGCCTGACGACCTTCTCGAACCTGGTGAAGACGCAGATCAACTCGTAGCCACCAGTCGCCGGTGACTGTTCGTCAGTCACCTCAGTCACCGGTGGCGACGGGCTCCCCAGACTCCTGAGCATCCCTCAGGCGAAAGCCAGGGGGCGTTGCGGGCCTCCACGAGCGGCCCGCAACGCCCCCTATCCACTTCGCCCCTTCCTTCCCCCCGTTCCCCCCTCTACTTGTCGGCGGTCAGCTTCCCCGCGCTGCCCCAACTGTCCGCCGGCACCTCGTGGATCCAGACGTGCACGCTCTCGGCGGGAATCCTGTACGCGTCGACGAAGGCGTCGGTGACGCGTTTGACGAGGTCCCGCTTGAGCTCGACGTCGCGCGGACCCTGCTGGATGGTGACGATGGGCATGGCTGAACTCCCTCTCCTGGGGCGGCTCCGGCCGCTCTCCGGCTACGGGTTCAGTTCATCGCGCGGGGGCTCGTCGACCAAGAAGCGGATCGCGACCGCAGCGATCAGTTCTCGTGATCGCCGCAGGCCGCGAGCAGGGCGTCCAGGTGCGGCGTCGGCGTCGCGCCGTGCACGGCGAGGCCCGTGGTGAGCGCGAGTCCCGGTGCCCGGAAGGGTACGAAGGCGACCCGGGGGCTGTGCAGGACGCGGGCGTGCGAGGCGTAGACGACCGTCCACAGCGGCCGGGTCCCGATGCTGGCGAGGGTGTCCTGCAGGGAGCCGCTCACCGGTCCTGGCAGAGGTTCGAAGCCGGCGTCGTGACAGGCCCCGACGACCAGGTCGACCAGGGCGGGGTTGGTCCGACGCGCGGTGATGCTCAGCGGGAGTGGGGCCAGTTCGGCGAGGTCGATCCCGTCGCGGGCGGCCAAGGAGTGCCCGGCGGGCAGCGCGGCCACCAGCGGATCGGGCCACAGCGGCAGCACGCGTACGCCGGGCAGGGGCTCGACGCCCCGTACGAACGCGGCGTCGAGGCGACCGTCCACGACCCGCGCGAGCCGCTCCTGCGCGGGAAGCGAGACCAGCTCGACCTGGACCGCGGGCTTCCGCCCGGCGAAGCCCGCGAGCACCCGGTCCAGGTGAGCGCCGAGCCCGGTACTGGTGCCCAGGCGCAGCACCTCGGCCGCGGTGACCGCCGCGCGGGCCCGGTCCACGGCGGCGAGCACCGCCCGCGCCTCGGGCAGCAGCCGCTCCCCCGCCCCCGTCAGTCGTACGTGCCGCGGTGAACGGTCGAACAGCTCGGCGCCCAGCTCCCGCTCCAGCCGCCGTATCTGCTGGCTGACGGCCGACTGCACGATGTGCAGACGCTCCGCCGCCCGCCCGAAGTGCAGTTCCTCGGCGACCGTGACGAAGTGGACGAGTTGCCGCAGTTCCATGTCCGGGACTGTAGGGCCCCTGTTTGAATGGCGGCCGTTGGGGGTGATGGACATGGTGTCCACGGACCGGTTCCTGGCGTTCGCGGCGATGTCGCTGCTGGTGATCGTGATTCCCGGGCCGAGCGTGCTGTTCGTGATCGGGCGGGCGCTCGCGCACGGCCGGCGCACGGCGGTGATGACCGCGCTGGGCAATGTCGTCGGCTCGTATCTGCTGGTGGCCGCGGTCGCCTTCGGGATCGGCTCGCTGGTGGAGCGCTCGCTGACCGTCTTCCTGGTGGTGAAGCTGGCGGGTGCCGCGTATCTGGTCCTGCTGGGGGTGCGGGCGTTCAGACACCGCAAGGAGATGAAGGCCTCGGCGTTGCGGCAGGAGCCCGCGGCCGCGGCGCGCGGCGACCTGCGGACCGTCCTGGACGGCGCCCTCGTCGGCCTCACCAACCCCAAGGGGCTGGTCTTCTTCGCGGCCGTGCTGCCGCAGTTCGTGGACCACTCGGCGGGGCGGGTGCCCGTGCAGATGCTGGTGCTCGGCCTGATCCCGATCTCCATCGGGCTGGTCACCGACACCCTGTGGGGGCTGACGGCGTCCGCGGCCCGCTCCTGGTTCGCCGGCTCGGAC
This sequence comes from Streptomyces sp. NPDC111656, assembly GCF_055656965.1. Taxonomy (NCBI): domain Bacteria; kingdom Bacillati; phylum Actinomycetota; class Actinomycetes; order Kitasatosporales; family Streptomycetaceae; genus Streptomyces; species Streptomyces sp. NPDC111656. Next base: position 20,112 of record NZ_JBVKCA010000018.1, on the reverse strand, counting down.
CGTCGGCTGTCGCTGATCGGGGGCGCGGGCGGCTGCACCCTGATCGGGCTCGGGGTGACGGTGGCGGTGACGGGTCGCGCGGACTGAGTGCCTCGGACGGTCGTACGGGCGCTACGCGACTCCGGTGACGTGCGCGGCTCGGGTGACGTATGGGGTTCGGGTTGCGTACACGCCTCGGGTTACGTACGTGACTCGGGTTACGTACATGGCTTACGCGGCCACGGTCCCGAAGCGGATGTCGTACGACGCCGACGCGCCGGACAGTGTCCGGAGCAGCCCCTCGGCCTCCGCCACCACCTCCTCCCGCTGGACCTTCGTGAGCCGGCCGAGGGGTTCGATGGTGAGCACGTCCCCCTCCTGTCGCCACAGGCCCCCCAGGAAACCGTCGACGAGCAGCGTGCAGTACGCCTGATTGCCCACCCAGGTACGCCCTTTGAGGTCGGCGGGCACCACCCGGGAGCGGTCGGCGTGCGAGAGGAGCAGGTTGTCGAACTCGGGCAGGAAACGGGGCGGGGCCGGGGTGTCGGCGTCGGGGCGGGGCGCGTCGGGGAGGTCGAAGAGTTCGACGCCGTTCTCGTCACGGAAGGTGAGCAGTCGCGGGCGGAGCCGTTCGAAGGCCTCGCGCAGCCGGGTCAGCCCCGCCCAGGTCTGCATGTCCTTCACGGAGGCGGGCCCGAACGCGGCGAGGTAGCGCAGGACGGCCGCGTCGGGGCCCGGGGACGGCTCGGTGGGACGGCCCAGCCAGTGTTCGGCGGTGGTCAGCGCGACCTGGCCACTGCGGCCCCACAGTCCGCGCGGCGTGACCTGGACGAGCGGCAGCCGGCAGCGGGCGGCGACCGAGAGCGCGAAGGGGTCGGCGCCCGGCCAGTGGACGAGCAGCTCCTCACGCAGCTGTTTCATCGTGCGCGGCTCGGCCTCCACCAGCTCCCGGGCGATCACGGCGAGCCGGTCCAGGTCGACACCCGCGAGCCCCTTGCGGAAGTTGTTCAGCTCCCGGTCGCGGGCCCCCTGCACGAGCGGTCGCAGGGTGAGGGCGTCGTCGGCGGTGTGGGTGTGGATGGTGGAGCGCAGGGTCACGATGCGGACGACGGCACGGTCCTCCATGGCCGTCGACAGCTCCTCGGGCCGGAACCCTTCCAGTCGGGCGGCGAGTGCGTAGTACGGCGGCTTCACGTTCTGCGCCTGAAGACCCACGAGGTGCCGGACGGCGTCCGTGACGCCACGCCCGGCGGACCGGCGCAGCAGGAGCTGGCGGGCGAGGGTCGCGCGGTTGAGGGCGCGGGGGTCGAGTACGGGCGCGGGGTGGGCGCCGACGCCGCGCCCCTTGTTCCCACCTCCGCCACCGCTACCCTTCCTCCTCCCGTCCACGCCGCTGGTCTCCGTCTTCACCTTCGTCTTCGTCGTCATGCTGTGCACGCTAACGGGGCTTGCGGACACCTTCTGTCCGCAAGCCGTGAGGCTCTCCACGGGCGCGGCCGCCCGGACGGTACGCCCACTGCCCGCCCGCGACATTTGACCCGTATATCCTTCTCCGTGATCACAGCGACGTACCAGCGACCTGGGAGGCAGCCGCAATGTCCGAGCGACGCCCCCGTCCGACCGCCAAGAACGGCAGAAAGCCCGTCTGGCGACGCGCCCTGAACCCGCCGGCCACGAACGGCGTGACACCTCCGGCGCCGCGCGCCGACCCGCCGGAGCCGGAACCCGCCGCCGCCGACAGCGTCGTACAGGCGGCCCTGTACCGCGACGGTGTACGGGTCTCGACCCCCGCCTCCCTCGCCGACACCTTCCGAGAGCTGCGCGACCAGCCGTCCGGCATGGCATGGATCGGCCTGGCCCGCCCCACGGAGGCCGAACTCCTCTCCCTGGCGGCCGAGTTCGACCTGCATCCCCTCGCCGTCGAGGACGCGATGGAGGCACACCAGCGTCCGAAGCTGGAGCGCTACGGCGACACGCTCTTCGTCGTCCTGAGCGCGGCCCGCTATCTGGACGCGGCCGAGGAGGTCTATTTCGGCGAACTGCACGTCTTCGTGGGCCCCGACTTCGTGATCACCGTCCGGCACGGCGCGGCGCCGGACCTGTCGGCGGTGCGCCGCCGCATGGAGGACACCCCGGAGCTGCTGAAACTCGGTCCCGAGGCCGTCCTCTACGCGATCCTCGACTCCGTGGTCGACGGCTACGTCCCCGTCGTCTCCGGCGTCCAGAACGACATCGACGAGATCGAGACCGAGGTCTTCCGCGGCGACCCCGAGGTGTCCCGCCGCATCTACGAACTCTCCCGCGAAATGGTCGAGTTCCAGCGCGCCACCCGCCCGCTGGTCGGCATGCTGCACGGCCTGATGGCGGGTTTCGCCAAGTACGGCACCGAGGAGGAACTCCAGCGCTACCTCCGCGACGTCGCCGACCACGTCACCCACACCAGCGAACGCGTCGACGGCTTCCGCCAGGCCCTCACCGACATCCTCACCGTCAACGCCACCCTCGTCACCCAACAACAGAACGCCGAGATGCGCGCACTGGCGGAGGCGGGCTTCGAACAGAACGAGGAGATCAAGAAGATTTCTTCTTGGGCGGCCATTCTGTTCGCTCCGACGCTGGTCGGGACCATCTACGGGATGAACTTCGATCGCATGCCGGAGCTGCACTGGGTGCTCGGATACCCCTTCGCGATCGTCCTGATGGCGGTCGTATGCACCAGTTTGTACGTCATCTTCAAGCGGAAGGACTGGCTCTGAGCAACTGGTCGACGAGGACCTGCGCCAGGGCCTCGCGAGAGCCGAGGCAGTCGCCAGAACGCCCGCCCAAGGCCGCTGGGGAGAATCTGGGGAGAATGAGGTGCGCTCCCCGTCGGCCGGTTCTCCCCGCCGCGGGCCAACGGTCTTGCTGAACCTGGGGGCGTCAGCATCAACGGCGGACGCCGAACATCACCGAGGGTAACCGCACTTCCAAGGTCTGCCGCCTGCCCCGGCGCCGTACGGAAATCCGGCCGCCGGGGCGAACGGCCCGGGATCAGGCGGCGCGAGCGGCGCGGCCGGCCGCCCATGTGGCGGCGGCATCCGCGACGCGGCGCCCCAGCGCCTCGGCGGTGGCGATGTCGCTGGCCGTCACTCCCTCGGTCCCCTGATCCGCGTTGGACTGAGCGGCGGCACCCAGGAAGAAGCCCAGCCTGTTGAGATCGCTCTCGCTCCCCGTGGACGAGTTCCAGCCACCCGGCAGGCCGAGCGCGATCCAGTGCATGCCGTGCTGCGACGCCAGCGTCGCGAAGCGTGACGGCTACTCCGGTTAGGCTGGCATCGGCCAGGTTCCCTGCGTGATGGTGACTACTGATGACGGTGAGAAAACGACAGGGCCCATCGCGCGAGATCGCGGACATCGGCTTCGCTCCCGCCGTCGGAACACCTGCCGGCATCGAGATCATCTCTCTGGCCGACCTGCGGGAGCGGGCCGCCGTCCACATGGGCGAAGGACGGCTGCAGGCACCGCAGCGACCCACGTTCCACCATCTGATCACCCTCTCCAGCGGCTCGTTGTGGCACACGGTGGACTTCACCGGCTACGCCCTCGAGCCGGGCTCCTGGCTCTGGACCCGACCTGGTCAGGTGCAGCAGTGGGGTGATCTGGACGACGCCGAGGGCACCCTGGTCCTCTTCGAGGGCGACTTCCTGGATCCGGCCACCGTGGCCGCGGCGCGGATGGACGATCCGTACGCCCCCGCGCTCCAGGTTCCCGGTCCCGAGGACCGTCACGCGCTGGAGATGGCAGTGGACCATCTGGCGCTGGAGTTCCAGGCGTTGCGTGGCATCTCCCTGGAAGCTCACGTGGCGGTGTTGCGCCACCTGCTGGCGGTCCTCGTGCTGCGCCTTTCGCAGCGCACCGCACCCGTGGGCAGCCCGGCACCGGACCCAGGGGAGACATTCCTCCACTTCCGTGACGCGGTCGAACGCGACTTCACCCGCACCCGCCGCCTGGAGGACTACGCCCGAGCCCTGGGCTACTCACCGCGCACCCTCTCCAGGGCCGCGCTGACCGGAGCCGGGGTGGGAGCGAAGGAGTTCATCGACCGGCGGGTCGTCCTGGAAGCGAAGCGCCTCCTGGCGCACGGCGATCAATCGGCCGCCCGTGTCGCGACGCAACTGGGATTCACCAGCGCCACCAACTTCAGCAAGTTCTTCCACCAGCGCACCGGCCAGTCTCCGATCGCCTTTCGCGCGACCGTCCGCGGCCGCTCCTCGGAGGATGGCGGGAGCGAAACGCCCGACGCCAGGCCACCTGGGTGGTGAGCGTCGCTCCCGGGAGCGTGGCCAAGAGACAGAGACCCACAGAACCCGCCCATCGACAGTCCGGTGCACATGGGCAGCAGGGTGACGTCGAGGACCGCAGCCGAGGACACGGCCTCGGCGATGAACAGCGCAGCATCCGGCCAGGCAGGGACGGAGTCAACCGCGGCGCAGGCGATCCGCCACCGGTCCCCACACGAGGCGGGCCAGCCGGCCATTGCCGACTACGAGACCAGCGAACAGGGTCGATGTACACCGTCGACGGCTGGAAGGGCGCCGGTCAGCCACAGGCCGAGGGTGACGGCCGGATCGAGGTGTCCACCGGAGTGACGCCCTCCTGAAGACGGCGACGGCCACGTGAGCACCGCGCCGGCGATCACCGCCGCGGCCGCGGGCCGAAGATGCGGGTTACGGCGGGTCCCTGCCGAGCGGGAGACCACCATCATCCGGCGGATGGTGCTGGCCGCGGCAGAGGACACCGCGGGTCAGGACGTCCGCGGCGGTCGTGCGCCGGGTGGTGGTCACGGTGGCCCACCTCCCGGCGCACGGACCCGTCGTGAGTGTGGGTCAGCCCCAGCGCATCTCGCCAGTGGCGATCTTGGTGCCCAGGTCCAGAGCCACCGCCAGGCCCAGGTCCGGGTAACGCTGCAGCATCGCGGACTTCAGGGCCTCGGAGTCGTTGCCGTGCTTGGCCAGTTCCTCCTCGAACTCGGCGAGGTAGGTGCGGGTGAAGCCGATCACAGAAGCATCGGTGGCGGAGTCGGCGGAACGGTGGCCGGCGATCACGAACCGCGGGGCGAGCCGCTCCATCTCGGTGAGCGTCTCGGCCCAGGCGTGCCGCTCACGCGGCGTAGGGGTGTCGGCGGTCCACACATGCAGACCGGCGAAGAGCAGGACCCCACCCACCACCGCGCGGTCCTCTGGCTGCCACAGGTACTCGGTGCGCCAGACCAGGTCGGGGTGGCCGCCGCGCAGCTCGAAGTCGTGGCCCTCGATGCTGACGCGGTCTCCTTCCAGAACCTCCGGGACGATCACCTCGGTGGGCAAGTTCCTGCCCAGGTGTGCCCAGGTCTTGAGCTTGCCCTGCCAACTGCTCTTGATCCGCTCCACGGTGGTGGCGGTGGCGACGATCCGCACCTCCGGGAACGCCTGGCGGATCACCTCCAGGCCGAAGTAGTAGTCAGGGTCGGCGGTGGTGACCACGACGGTGGTCAGCTCCTTGCCGCTGTCGAGAACGTCCGCCAGGACCCGGTACTGCTCGGCGAGCGTGAACTGGCCGTCGACCAGGAGTGCTTCGCGCTCGCCCGTGACGAGGACGGACGACTTGTTCAGGCCGGTGTCGCCGGCCGTGTGAACGGAATACGTCAGGCTGGACATGGGTGCACTGCCCTTCGAGGGGTTGAGTGAAGGTGGCTTCAGGCGGCCGTGGTGGCGGCCACGTGCTGGTCCAGGGCATGGGTGAGCGCGTCGGCCGAGGCGACCGGACCGCCCAGGCGGTCGGCGCCGTGGACGGTATGCAGCAGCAGCGCCGGGTAGGCATCGACGCCCAGACGGCGCACCTCGAGGAAGTCGGCCTCCGCCTCGGCACGGACTGCGGGCGAAGCGAACGCGGCCGCCACCGCCTCGGCGTCCAGACTCAGTTCGGCCGCGAGCTCCCGGTACACCCCGGCATCGGAGAGGCTGCGGCCGTCGCGGTACCAAGCACGCTGCATCGCGGCCGCCGCTTCCAGGGCGTTCACGCCTGGCTGGCTGCGCAGCGCGACCAGGCCGATGGCGGCATCTGCGGAGTCCATCACCACGTTTCCGTCCGCCAGCACGGCCCGGTAACCGTCGCCGAAAGTGACACCGGTCAGTTGGGTGATGCGCTCGTTGGCGCCGGAGATGTGCGGGTAGGACGACACCGGAAGTGCGCGGGAGCCGGTGAACAGACCGCCGGACAGCACTCGCAGCTCCAGGCGGTCCGCGTTGGCGGTGGCGAACTCGTGCAAGGCGGGTTCGAAGCCGTAGCACCAGCCGCAGTAGGCGTCGAAGGCATACGTCAGCCGAATGCGCTCCACAGAACTCATCGCGCTTGATCCTTTCCGGAATCCGTCACCCGGCTCTCTGCATCGGTCGGGCCGGCGCCGTCAAAGCTATGCTCAGAAGCACGTCGTTGCCGGATACGCAGACGACTGACCATGGTCAAAATCCGACTCCCCGGCGACCCCTCGGGGGAGAAGGGCGAGATGTGCGGGCGGAGTCGCTGCATGTCATGCAGATGCCATGCGAAACGCCCGGCCGGAGATGTCCGGCCAGGCGTTACGTGGTGGCGACGCGGCAGCCCCACGTCCGCCCTGTCGCTGTGCGGCTAACGCAGCATGGTGTTGCCTTCGCCGCCGACGACGACCGGGGCGTCCTTCACCGGCGTGGCCTCGCCGAGATCCCAGCCCTTCGGCTTCGCGCCGGGCACCTCGACAAGGGACGGCTTCTCGGCCGTGACGGGGCCGCCCTCGACGACGGTGAGGTCGCGCAGCTTCTTGGCGGTGCCCGGCTTGATGTGGTGCGGGTGCGGGTTGCCGGGCGCCTCGGAGACCGTGACGCCGTCGTGCTTGGTGGTACTGCCGCCGGTCGAGGCCGCAACGGCAACCCCGCCCGAGGCGAGCAGTACGGCCAGTGCGCCGGCCATCACGGCACCCTGACGACGCGAGATGCTGTTCCTACGCACCTTCATGCGATCAACTCCTTCGCAGGTGGAGGGAGACGGAGGTACCGGCACGCGTCCGGCCCCGTTTCCCTCGGGATCGAGAACGAGGCAACTCTCGCCCCTGCCGGCTGAAGATCCGCTGAACGTCCTGAAGATCCCCTTCAGCACCTGAAGTCTCGGGCACAGCACCACGCAGGTCGGGGAACGCGTTCCCTCGGCGTCTGGTCGTAGGGGATGATCACGGGCATGGCGGAAGCAGGACTGGATCAGTTGGCGCGATTGTGGGACGAGTTCAGGACCTTGCGCTTCGCTCCGGGCTTCTACCAGCGAGAGCCCGCGGGTGAATGCATGGTGATGATGGACACGATGCTTGCCGGCTGTGTCTCCTCAGCCATGAACGGCCCCTTGGATGACCGGCGCCGTGACATACTTCAGGCACGCACCGCGGTCCTTGGAGAGATCCTTCCGTCTATTGGTGATGACGAGTACGCAACCAAGTACTTCACTCACTTGCACGGGATGGCCGTGCTGGCGGCCGAGCTCGACCATGCTCGAAGCCAGTAGTGCCTGCCGGGTCCGTCAGGCGATGCCGGCTTCGCCGCCGATGGCGGTGAGGCGGTGGCCCAGGGCCGTTGATCGGGACGACCTCGCAGTGGTGCAGGAGCCGGTCCAGGATGGCGGTGGCGAGTTCCTCGTCGCCGAAGACCTGACCGAATTCGCTGAAGTTCTTGTTCGACGTCAGGACGATCGACCGGCGGTTCGGCGAGCGGGCAATGAACCACTCGTTCCACTCCCGCTCGGCTACTCCCCGAGCCCGCCGCAGCGAGCATCCGCCGCGCGACGAATACGTCCTCACGGAGGCGGGCCGGGCCCTGCTCCCCGTGCTCGCCGCCCTCAAGGAGTGGGGCGACACGTACTGCCGGGAGGGCATCCCCACAACGGAGTTCCAGCACCGATGCGGTGCCGTCCTGCATACCCGAGCGGACTGCGCAGCCTGCGGCGAGGAGATCCGCTTCGAGGACCTGGCCGTGGTGGGAGGCACACACCCGCCGCAGATACGGCCCTGAGCCGCCCCGCGTCTCGCACGCCCTCCGGCCCGGAACCTCGCGCCGGCCGCCTCCGCCCACCACAAGCCGGGCCCGCATGTGCGAAGGGCGGGACTTGCTGCCCGCGGGGCCGTCGCGCACTCCAAGGAAGCCACGGCACCCACTCACACGCCCTGACGCGCATCCGATCTTCAGTCGCGCGGCCGTGACGTGCTGCGCGGCTGGTCCTGCCTGGCGATGATCAGGAGCAGACGGGCACCCCCGTCGGTGGTCCGAGGCGATTCCGCAGTGAGCGTCCCCCCGTGGGCAGTCGCGATGTCGCGGGCGATAGCGAGGCCAAGACCAGTTCCTCCCTCGCTGCGGGTACGGGCGTTGTCCAGACGCGTGAAGCGGTCGAAGACCCTCTCCCGGTCGGGTTCGGGGATGCCCCGACCGTCGTCGCTCACCTCGACGACCACTTCGTGCTCCGTGTGACGCACCTCCACCGTCACCGTGCTGTGCGCGTGGCGCAGAGCGTTGTCGAGGAGGTTCGTGAAGAGGCGGGCGAGTGCCGTACGACTGCCCAGAACCGTCTCATCGGGGTCGGAGTCCGCCACGAGGACGACAGGTTGACCGGGGTGGCGCTCGGCGAGGGTCCGTCGCAAGAGGTCGGTCACGCGCAGGGGTTGGAGTTTCAGGGGCTGGCGCGCATCCAGGCGGGCAAGGAGCAGCAGATCGGCGACGATGTCCTCAAGACGTGTGGTGTCGCGCAGCGCCTCGCTGCCGACCGCGGTCCACTCGGCCCGGTCGGGACGGGCCAGGGCCAGCTCGAGACGGGCCTTCAGGGTGGTGAGGGGGCCACGCAGTTCGTGCGAGGCATCCGAGGTGAAGGTCCGCAGGCGGCCGACGGCGCGCTGGAGTTGATCGAGAGTGCCGTTCATCGTCTCCGCCAGCGATGCGACCTCGTCGTCGGAGTCGGGGACGGGGACGCGCCGCTGGAGACTGTGGGCGGTGATGTCGGCGAACTCGGCACGGATGTTCTCCACCGGTCGCAGTGCCCGGCCCATGGCGTACCACGCCAGGTAGGCCACCAGCAGGACCAGCACGGCGGTACAGGGGACCAGGGCCCAGGTCAGAGTGATGACGGCGGTATGCGCGGGAGCACGGTTCGGAAACGCCTGCACCACGATCGGCCCCGTGGGCGTGCCCACACTGGCACTGGCACCCTCGTCTGCCGACGCGGTGGACGAGGCATCGGCACGGGGTGCGGTGTCCAGGATGATGTCCGGCAGGGCGGCCTGTACGTCGGCCGGAGGTGTTCCTGAGCCGAGTTGGTGGGCTGCCTTGTCGACGTGGTCACGAGCCGCGTTCTGGGCGGAGGTGACCAGGTTGGTGTGGACGGCGTAGAGCAGGACCACCGAGCAGGCGGCGAAGGCAAGGCTGGCGACCAGTGCGACGGCTACGGTGGCACGGACGCGCACGGTCCGCAGCCACAGGCGCCGGCGGTGTCCGCGGTCACGCTCCGTCGGAGCGGAGCAGGTAGGCCCCGCCGGGCACGGTTTCGATACTGACCCGGCCGAAGGGACGGTCGATTTTCCGGCGAAGAGCACTGACGTTGACCTCCACGATGTTCGGGCCGCCCTCGTACGCGCTGTCCCAGACCCGGTCCAGGATGGCGGCCTTGCTGATGGCGATGTCCGGCGTTGCCGCGAGCAGCGCGAGGACATCGAACTCGCGAGGGGTAAGGGCGATGTCCGTGCCTGCGCGGCGGCAGCGGCGGGCTCCTGTGTCGATCTCCAGGTCCCCGAAGTGCTGGACGATCTGCCGCTCCGGCCGCGCGCGACGTATCAGGGCGTGCAGCCGGGCGGTGAGGACGACGAAGGAGAAGGGCTTCGTCAGATAGTCGTCGGCCCCGGTCTCCAGCCCTTCCGCTTCGTCGTACTCACCGTCTTTCGCCGTCAGCATCAGGATCGGTGTGTTGTCGCCGATCGACCGCAGGTGGGCACACACCTTGTAGCCGTTCAGGCCCGGCATCATGACGTCGAGAATGATCACGTCGTAGGTGTCCGCCGCCGCCTTGGCGAGACCGTCAAGGCCGTCGCTCGCGGCGTCCACCGCGAAACCCTCCGCTCGCAGGCCCTGTTGGAGCAGCTCCACGAGACGGGCGTCGTCATCCATCACCAGCACACGCATGCCCTCTACCTTGCCCGACCGGTCGCGCCAGACGCTGAAGAGGATCTTCAGGACGTTCAGCGACCCTTCAGCCGACGGATCGGACTGCCCGCGCGACCGGGTGGTGACCCCATCGTCTACCGGGTCGTCCCCCTGCCCTGGACACTGCCCGAGGTGGATGCGCGCACGTACGTCGACGAACCCTGCGACCGCTCCGTCTGATCCAGTGCGGTCGGTTCAATCCGGAGTTCCCGGGGGCGCCGGGCTCCGAACCGACACCTCGGCTTCCCGTCTGTGGAGTGCGTTCGCCAGTTGTACGCGCGAGTGAATGCCCAGCTTGGCGAAGATCGACCGGACGTGGGTGCCGATCTTGTTCGGCGGCAGGCCCAGGTCGGCGGCGGCTCTGTCGGTGAGCCCGGAGCCGATCAGACGGGTGACCGCCGGCTCGGTCCTGGTCAGTGCCTGCCCCCCCCGACCGGGGGTCTGCCGCTCCCATAGCCCACTGTGCCCGTCGAACTCCCGCCCTGCGAAGGACCTCTTGGACGGACAGCATCAAAGCAGCCCACCACGACCAATTCGCCACAGCCGAGCGCGCCGTCGGCCCGCTGTTCGATGACCGGTCGCCGGGTGTGCTGCGAGCCACCCCAGTGGTGAACGAAAACCAGGGACGGGCGCCGGTTGCTGAGCGGGCGGCCGGGCACCAGGGAGCCCGGCCCGGATGCTCAGGCGGCGGTGCCGAGGGGGTTGAGGATGGCCATGCGCCAGGTGCCGTCCTGACCACGACGGGCGACATTGGCAGTGGTGCCGATGGCCTTCCTCCGGTTGCCGTCAGGACCGGTGATCTCGAGGGTCCACTCCTCGCTGATCAACGCGATGTCGTCGCCGGCCACAACGCGCGACGGGCCGTTGGACAGCTGGGCGTTGCCGGCGATCGACCCGGCCGTGTAGTCACGCAGCGCCTGACCGGTGACGGTCTCACCGGTGACGGTACGCATGACAGCACCGGGCGCGAGCAGGCTCAGGACCTCGTCAAGATTCCCGGAGTTCATGGCCTTCTCGAAGGCCGGGGGGAGCTGCGCCGGGTCGGTAAAGGGAGTCGACATGGTCGTTCCTTTCAGAATGGGATGTTGTGCAGATCGTTGAAATGGCGAGTGCTCCGACCCGCGTGTGAATGTCCGCCAGGACGCTCCGCAGGCAGCGGCGTCGTGCTGACCGCCGCCGCAGGTTCCACGCATGGGGGTGTGGGACCGTCAGGCATACCGGCGAAGGAAGCCGGCCAACGCCGGGTTGACCTGGTCGGGATGAGTGAGGTTCGGCGTGTGCCCGGCCCCGGTCACGGTGACCAGTTCCTGGGCACCGGGGATCTTCCCGGCCAGTGCCTGGCCCAACGGGTACGGGATCGGCTGGTCCGCGTCGCCGTGGACGACCAAGGCCGGTACGGTGATCTCACCGAGCCGGTCGGTGATGTCGTCAACCTCCATCAGTACCTGCACCGCGTCGGCGAGCCGTTCACGCGGCTGCGCCCGCCACTTCGCCAGCCACTGATCGTGGATCGCGGGCTGTCCCAGCAGCATCCCCAGCAATACCGGGGCCACTGCCTCCGGACCGGCACCGCGGAATCCCTCCGACACACCACGCATCTGCGCCAGCGCCTCGAGCGGCCAGGCGACCGACGTCGTGTCGATCAGCACCAGGGCCTCGACCCGCTCAGGTGCCAGCAAAGCGGCCCGCATGGACAGAAAGCCGCCCTGCGAATGCCCCACCAGCGCCGCCTGTTGCACGCCCAGGTGATCCAGCAGCCCGATCAAGTCGGCGGCCGAGTCCCAGTAGGTGTAGGTCTTACCGTCGTCCTCGGTCCGGCCGTGCAGCCGCTCGTCCCACACGACGACCCGAAAGTCCCCGGCCAGGACCTGGATCTGATGCACCCACATGTCACGGTCCATGAGGTTGCCGTGGCTGAAGACCACGACCGGGCCCTCACCACCACTGTCCTCGAAGTAGAGGCGGGCACCGTTGACATCTGCGTACGGCATGGTTGTTTTCTCCTTTCATTTCGGCCTCACCAGGCAGTCAAAGGCTTGACCGGAAGCGGATAACGCGCTGACTGCGTGCTTAAACAATGCGCGATGCGTGCTGCGCAGGCGAGGTGTGCAAGAGACGCGACATGGTCGAAATTGGACTCGCCGATCCGCTCAAGGCGTGCGCTTCGGAGAGCCCGGGCTCGGCGCGGCCTCCGCCACCGGCCCAGCTGCCTCTGGCTGTCCGAGCGGGCGGGGTTGTCAGCGCTGCGTGGCGCGGAATGCCCCGGGAGTGGCACCCACCGTCCGCTCGAAGAACTTCCCGAAGTTGGTGGGTTCCGTGAAGCCCAGCATGCGCCCGACGGACGCGACAGGAAGGCCGGTATGTACCAGCAGTCGCTTGGCCTCCAGGGCGACACGGTCGTCGATGAGATCCTTCGCGGTACGGCCCGTAGCGGCCAGACAGGCTCGCGTAAGCGTCCGCGGCGAGTAACCGAGGTGCGCGGCATACTCGGCAGCACGGCGCCTCCTGGCGAACGCGCGTTCCAGCTCGCCGCGGAAGACCCGGAACACCTCGCCCCCCGCCGCAGGATTCCATTCACCAGAATGCGGCAGCCGGGCCATGCGTACCAGCAGCGCGGCAAGAAGCTGCCGCAGCAGCTCCACAGTGAGTTCCGCCTGCGAAGCGTCCCGCTCGGCCAGCGAGGCGTATTCCGCCGCTATCTCGGCCACCGCCACCGACATGGCCCGGTACTCCGCCGCGGACAGTGAGAAAGCGGCAGGACTGAGCCCCTCGTCGATGACGGCTGCGCTGGCAGGCACCGGCGGCGGAAAGGCAGGCGTGAACACCACCAAGGTCGCGTCGAGATCCGCAATGCCCCCTTGAGGACCCGCGGGGAAACGCTGCACCTGGCCAGGACGCAAATGCAGCAGGGTCCCTGGAGCGCACGGGTAGGCCACAAAGTCGATCAACGCGGTACCCTCGCCGCGGGTGACCAGGGTCAGCTGATGGAAGTCCGGACGACTGGGAGCCGCCGCGACAGACGGCAGCAGCCGCTCACGCAGCGTCGCGAAGGACAAAACCTCCAGCCCCAGCCGGGGCTGATCCGGGTTGTCATAGCTGACGTCGACAACATCCGGGCTTCCCGTACCAGCCATCCACCAATGATCGCAGTCGCGGCTGATCACACCGGCGACGAGCGTCCTTCGTCCTGGGCCCACTGACCCAGAGGCCGGCGCAAGCCTGTGCACGGCCGCCTTCCGCCCAGTTCGCTTACCGGGGCAGGCGTTCGTGGTCGCGGCAGTGCCGCCCAGACCGCGCCCTCTCCAGGGCCGAGTTGACCGGAGCCGGGACGGGGGCGAAAAATCACCGACCGGCGGGGCGTTCTGGAAGCCGAACGTCTCCTGGCACACGGCGACCCGCCGGCCTTCCAAATCGCTGCGCAGCTTGGTTTCACCAGCGCCACCGAACTTCAGCGAGTTCTTCCATCAGCTCATCGGCCACTCTCCGATCGCCTCTCGCGCGACCGTCCGCCGTGGCTCTTCGGAGGATGGACGGGGCGATATGCCTGGTACCGGGCGACCCCACCGGTGAGGGCCGCGCCTGCAAGGGGTGCCACCAGATAGAGCCACAGATGTGACCAGTCACCAGGCCGGTGGGCCCACAGAACGGGTCCGAACTGGCGGGCGGGATTGGCGGACCCGCCAGTGAGGGTGCCAAAGGCGATCATGACGGCCCCTTGGAGAGGACAGTGCCCCCGCGAGCGCCGCGCCGACCATCACCGCCACGACCGCAAGCTGAAGATGCGGTTGTGGCAGGGTCCGGCTGAGTGGTGCTGCCGACACCCAGCGGACGGCGGTCACCACGACGAACGGGACACCGCCAGTAAGGACAAACTCCGCGACCGTCGCCCCCAGGGGGTGGCATCAGTAGTCCGCCGCGCAAGTACAGAGGCAATCGTGGAGACGGTCAGCCCCTGGCCGTCACGCCGATGGCGACCCGGGTGCCCAGGTCCAGAAACACCAGCGGGCCCAGTTCGGGACACGCTTCTTTCAGACGGTAATCCGGGTCGGCGGTCGTGTCCGCTGCGGTAGTCGGTTTCTTGCTGCTGTCGACGATGAACGCAAGGATCTGGTGCTGCTCGGCGAGCGTGAACTGGCCGACGACCGGGAGCAGCGCGTCGCGCTCGCCCGTGTTCGGGACGGACGCATAGTTCAGATCGGTGTCACCGGCGGCGTTGGCCGCGGCCCTCTCCATCTGGCTGGTCGGCCAGCAGGCCATCACAGGTGGCACCAACGGACTCACCGTGGTCGACGGAGACCGTGATCTCCACGTCGCCGCCGTCCCCGCTGCGCGCGGCGACCCGTGCGATGTGGTTGGAAGCGGGGGCGGGCTCGGGCTCGGAGGCGCATATACCACTCGCCGAGAAAGACCTTGGACGGATGCGACCATCCGCGAGGCACGAGCAATTCCAGTTGCATTGTTTCGAACCCCTTTTGCTGAGCGTCCAGTTCAGCGAACCGCACCAGCTCGCGGCCGATGCCGAGACCGCGTCGTTCAAGGGACGTGGCCAGCATTCCGAACTCGCCCACACGTTCATCGAGTTACTGGATCCTGACGCATCCGACGGCATCCCCGTCCATCCGCGCAGACGATCTCTGTCGATCGGTTGAGGGACTCGAACCTCTCGCGGAGTGGTCCGTGCCGCCCCTTCGGCCCAAAGCCCCTTCGCGGCCGATGTCCAGTCGACCTTCGCCGCACATGCCGTTGTGCTCCCCCTGCGTTTTCTCTGTGCCTTTCACACCCCCGCAAGACAGAGCCTGTCCACCGTCACACATCACCCCACGGCCGGGCCGGATTGATCCCGGCTGCCCGGCAATTTTTCCCGCACCGCTCGCGAGGGGGCCCTGGTGAGTTATTCCGCGCGGTGGAGCATTTAATCCGGATCTGAGTGTCTTGCTGTCGCGTCACCCACGGTTCTAACCTCTGGCAACGACGCATGACGCTCGGCGTGCGAACGAGTGCCGAGTGAATTCGAACCGGAGAGAGCGCTCGTAGCGTTCTGCCGACACCGTGGCAATCGCCATGTCACCTCCCGAAGGAAATGTGAGAGCGCGTGATATCCGGAGATGGTGATCACGAGGTGGCCACACGTTCGGAACGGGTGATCGCCGGACGGTATCTGCTGCACGACGTCCTCGGCAGAGGCGGCATGGGCACGGTCTGGCGCGCCCACGATCAACTGCTGGACCGACCGGTCGCGGCCAAGGAACTGCACGTCCTCACCGACGGCGACGAGGACCACCGCGTACGGGTACGGCGTGCCGTCCGCGAGGCCCGCGCGGTCGCCCGGGTGCCGCATCCCCACGTGGTGGGAGTCCACGACCTGGTCGAGTCCGAAGACCGGCTGTGGATCGTCATGGAGCTCGTCGAGGGGTCCTCGCTGGCCCATCGGATCACCGAGGCCGGGCCGCTCACCCCACGGCAGACCGCTGGCGTCGGCCTGCAACTGATCGACGCACTGGATGCCGTCCACGCGGTCGGGACCCTGCACAGGGACGTCAAGCCCGCCAACGTGCTGCTGCGCCGTGACGGCAGCGCCGTCCTCACCGACTTCGGTATCGCGGCCCTCGACGACGGCGAGTTCCTGACGACCACCGGTGAACTGATCGGCTCCGTCGAGTTCATGGCACCGGAACGCGTGACGGGAGCGGAGGTCGGGCCGGCCTCGGACCTGTGGTCACTCGGCGCGACCCTTGCCACGGTGTGCGGAGGCCGGTCCCCGTTCCGGAGACCGGGAGCGCCCGCGACAATGCACGCGGTGGTGTACGAGGAACCCGCCCTGTCGGAGCGGCTCGGTCCGCTGCGCCCGGTCGTCGAAGCGCTGCTGCGCAAGTCCCCGGGCGAGCGCCCCTCGGCGGCCGCCGTGCGTTCCGCGTTGCGGGGCGTGGTGGCAGGCGGACCGGACGCCGGGGTGATGCCGTCGGCCACCGTACGCGAGTTCCGGCCTGCGGCCCCACTGGCCGACGCCGGCACGATCACCGGCAGCCGGAAATGGCTCGTCCCTGCCGGGGAGATCGTGCCGACGGGGCGGCGCACCACGTCGTCCGTACCTCCTCGGCCGCAATCGCAGTCGCGCCGCCCCGCGAGACCGAAGCTACTGTGGTGGGCGCTGGCCGGAACGGCCACTCTCACGGCGGGCGTTGCGGGCGGTCTTTTCCTCACCGGGACCCTGCCGCACAAGGAAGGTCCGAAAACGGCGACGACCCGTCAGGTCGTCCAGTCGACGGCCGGTTGGCAGTCGGCCACCGGAGTGGCCGTCCAGCGCGGTGACCGGATCACCGTGCAGTTCGTCTCCGGCGAATGGACCTCCGCCTACCGGAAGCTGCCCATGGCCGGGCCGGCCGGCTATGACGCGGAGACCGACGGGTTGCAGAATGGGGTGAAGGTCTGCAAGGTCAAGGGCGCGGCACCGTTCGCCGCGCTGCTGGCGCGACTTGTGGGTGACCAGAACTTCCCGGTCCATGCCGTCGGGCGGAGACTGACGTTCCGGGCGACCGGGAACGCCACACTCCAACTGAGCATCAACGACACCGCCGGTGTCTGCTCCCAGGACAACAGAGGTACTCTGACCGTGCAGGTGAGCGTCACGCACCAGCCGTGACAGGCAGCCGGCCCTGCACGGCGGCCCCATCGTCAGGGTGCCGCCCCGAACGAGGACTCCGTCGCGTATCCGACCTGGCGCGCGATACCGGCCGAAGGTGCGTCGGTCTCCCGGAGCAGCCGGGCCACGCAGGTCAGGCGCCGGCCAGTCACGTAACTCATCGGTGGCCGGCCCACCAGTGCCGTGAAGCGCCCGGTGAACACGGTCCGCGACAGGCCGACCGCCTGGCTGAGCCGTTGTACCGTCCATGGCCGGTCGGGGCGGCGTGGATCTCATCGAGCGCGGCGGAGATCGCCGGATCGGTGAGGTGCGGCCGAGCGGCAGTCGGATTCTCCTCCAGCCACAGCCTCAGTACATGGGTCAGGATGAGGTCGAGCAGGGCCGATCGGGACACCCGGCCACCCGGTTTCGTGTCATTCAGGTGTGCGCCGAGCAGATCGGTCAGGAGCCGCAGGTGCGGATTGCGGTCGTAGTCCGGCGACACCACGATGACCGGCGGAAGCGACCGCACATAGCCGGGCACCTGGCCGCGATCGAGCCAGTAGGCGCCACAGACAAACGCTACGTGGACTTGGTGGGGATGCGGGCCGTCTCCCAGCACGACCGGCTTGAGATCGTCGAACGACGAGGGCGCGCGCGAGTCCGTGTTCGGCGCCGTACGGCGTGAGGACGACATCACCCGGTGTCAGCTCGACCGGCGGGCAGGTCGGCTGTGATCAGGCAGGCACCGCCCTGCACAACGATGTGGAATCCGCTGACTGTCAGAGGCGGATAGCGCCACCCCCACGATCCCCGCTCCTTGATCGAGCATGCCTCGGCACATCCGATCCGGACACTGCCGATCACCCCGCTGAGCACATCCTCCTGGCGGATCCCACCGCCGGGCGACGCGGGCCCGCGTACGCATGCGTACGTATCCGGGCCTCTGGGTGGGCCGGCGCGGCGGAGGTTGATGTGATCGGTACCGATGGCTCCGATCGGGAAGTTCACCATGTCCCGGCATGAGGAAAGGTGCAGCGGCGATGACCGAGGCGACAGCTGAGAACCATGTCGACACGACTCTTCCGGCCTACGAGCGATGGGCCCAGCCCTGCTCGGGACGCTTCGCACAGGCGGCGCTGGACGGAGCCGCCTCCCTGTCGGCGCGGCCGTTCCGGACGTCTGCGCGGGCATGGGCGCCCTGGCCGGGCCGGCGGCCGAGCGTGGGTACGACGTGCGGGCCATCGACATCTGCCCGGGGATGGTCCGGCGCGCGGCCCAGCGTCTGGAGCCGCACCCGCGATGTTCCGCCGAGGTGATGGACGCGCTGGATCTGCGGTACGGGGACGACGAGTTCGATGCGGCGTTCTCCGTGTTCGGTGTGGCCTTCTTCGGTCCCGCCACGTCGAAGGTTCTGGCCGAAATGACGCGGGTGGTGCGTCCCGGCGGTGTCGTCACCAGGGTGAGCTGGGCCGTTGCCATGGGCGCTCCGTTCTGCGTCCCCGTGGCACGGGCCATCGACCGCATGGACGATCCTGCGGTGGGGAGGTTCATGGCTCCGCTGACCGAATACCTGGAGCGGGCGGAACTCGAGCGCGCGCTGAGCGATGCCGGATGGGTCGAGGTGCGCTCGGAGAGCGTCGAGGTCGAGTTCGCCGTCCCCGGCGCCGAGACCTTGCTGGACGAGCTCGATCCGGTTCTCCGGATCCTTCCCCAGTACCGCACCGCGATCTCCAAGGACGGCGACCGTTTCCGGGAGCTCCTGACCGAGGAAGTACGACCGATCACGGAGACGGGAGCACCTCCGGCGCGGGCAACATCGCCTACGCCCAAGTGCGTTCCCTCTGAGCGGTGGGCGGTCGCGTCACCCGCGTCGTACCCGACCGGCCGCCACATCGCAGGCCCACAGAATTCCCACAAAGACGCCCCCTAACTTCTCGCGCCACAGGCGACGGATCAACTCCGCCCTGCCACGCGACAGCTGCACTGAAAAAAGGGGGCGCCTTCGCCATGCCGACCGAGACGACACGGGCCTCTACCGCGCACGAGTCCCTGGTGCTGCGCCTGCTGCGCGAGCACGGTCCGCTGACCCGGGGAGAGTTAGGGCCCCTGAGCGGCCTGTCCCGCACCACGCTCTACGACGCCGTCGGAGCGCTCATGGACAACGGCGCCGTCCTCGCCTCGGTGCCGGAGGTGGCCCGGCGCAAGCGGGGCCGGCCGGCGGAGGTGCTGACCCTGAACCCCGGGGCAGGCCGGCTGCTCGGTATCGAGTTCGCGCGCCGGGCGGTGCGGGTGGCCACGATGGACGCTACGCACGCGATAGTCGGCACGACGGGCGAACCGCACGGTCCCGACACCCCGTGGCAGACCCGCATCGACCTCGCGTGGCAGCTGGCGGACCAGCTCACGGGCGGAGCGCTGCGGCCGGGCGCTCTGGACGGCATCGGCATCGGGGTGGTCGGACCGTCGGGGCACGGGCCGCTGTGGGCTCCTCGGCACGACGTCGTGGCGGCGCGGGTGCGCGAACGCTTCGGCGTACCGGCGCTGATCGACGACAACTCCCGGCTGGCCACCCTGGCCGAGACGGTCTGGGGAGCCGCCGCGGGCGAACGGAACGTGCTGTACCTGCGGTTGTCGCACGGCGTCGGCGGCGGACTGGTGATGGCCGGCACGCTGCACCGCGGCGCCGGCGGCCGCTCCGGAATGTTCGGCCACATCAGCGTGGACCCCGACGGCGTGCCCTGCGAGTGCGGCGCGGTCGGATGCCTGGAGAGCGTGGCATCGATCGGGGCGGTGCTCGACGCCTGCCGCACCGCGGGATGTGCGGTGGCGGACGTGCCGGAGCTGGTGACCGCGCTGGAGTCCGGCGACGAGATCGCGCATGCGGTGTTGTCGCAGGTGGGCGCGCATGTCGGGAGGGTGTTGGCCGATGTGAGCCACGCCGTTGGACCGGACGTGATCGTCATCGGCGGTGAGTTGGTCGACGCGGGTCGGGCCCTGATGGCGCCGATCGAGCGCGTGCTCGATGCGCGTATCGCGCGCGGCTCGTACGGAGTGCCCCGAGTGATTCCGGCCGGACTCGGCGATCCCGGCACCGCCCTCGGCGCCATCGCCCTGCTCCGGCGGCACACGGATCGTGAGACGCCCGGGCTGCGGGAGACAGCCCGGGCGCTCATGCCGTGAACCGGGGGGCTAGGTCCAATGCCGTTGCTTTACGGGTCTGGAGGTTGGGGTCGCTTGATGCGGATGGCTTGGGTGCCGGCGTGGGTGGGCTGGGGCCATGTGTAGTGCTCA